>NZ_JBXUGK010000002.1:0-625251 GCF_057180485.1 Chryseobacterium sp. HNCC26DJ240 | reverse complement strand
TAATCAATTGAAGAAAGTTTTATTTTAAAGTAAATTTTACTTTTGTTTTAATATTGTCTGAAGAATTTCCGATTTGCGCTTCAAAATCCCCAGGTTCGGCTACCCATTGGTGTTTTTCGGCATCGAAGAAACTCAAAGCTTCTTTGTCTATCGTTAAAGTCACTTCTTTTTCTTCACCCGGATTTAAAAATACTTTTTCAAAACCTTTTAATTCTTTTTCAGGTCTTAAAACGGATGATTTTTTGTCTGAAATATAAAGCTGAACCACTTCCGCTCCTGCTCTTTTACCCGTATTTTTAACTTTTACCGTAAAACTGATTTTATCATTTTGCGAAATTGTGCTTTTGTCGGATGTTGCTTTTCCAAATTCAAACGTAGTATAACTTAAACCATGACCGAAACTGAATAACGGCTTAATTTTTTTGGTATCGTGCCATCTGTAACCCACCAAAATACTTTCATTATAGGTAATATTGATAGGATTTTGCTGATCTTTTCCTTTTCCGGAAGCCAATTCTTCTTTATTTCCCGGATATTCTCCCAAAGTGTGTGCAGAATTATCTTCTAATTTCACAGGAAAAGTAAACGGAAGTTTTCCTGAAGGATTTGCGTCTCCCGCCAAAACAGATGCGATAGAATGTCCGGATTCTGAACCTAAATACCAAGCCTGAACAACGGTAGGAACCTCTTTGATCCAAGGCATCGCAACTGCGTTTCCTGAAACCATTACCACTGCAAGGTTTTTATTGGCTTTTGCTAAAGCTGAAATCACCTGATCTTGGTTGTAAGGTAATCCGTAGCTTTTTCTGTCGTTTCCTTCGCTATCCTGGAAGTCAGCTTTATTTAAACCTCCTACAAAAATTACGTAATCAGAATTTTTTGCAAGCTCTACAGCTTCTTTTAAAATTTCGTCTGCCGAGCGGTTATCTTTTAAATCCTGACCAGATTTTACACCATTGTACTCACCTCCTACATCGCCAACGTAGCCTCTTGCAAAACTTACATCAGAATTTTTTCCAAATCTTGCTTTGATACCTTCCAGTGGAGAAATTTCATATTTAGCTTTTAAAGAAGATGAACCTCCGCCGACAGTCATCATTTTAATGGCGTTTTCACCGATGACAGCGATTTTTTTGGCACTATTTAAATTAATAGGAAGTACATTTTTATCATTTTTAAGCAAAACAATTCCTTCCTCTCCTATTTCTTTGGCAACGGCTTTGTGATTTTCAGAACCTATATTTCCGAAAGGTTTATTTTTATTTAAAGTGGTTTTATAAGCTAAATTCAGAATTCTTGTGACTTTATCATCCAATTCTGTTGTGCCTATTTTTCCTGCCTTAATCAATTTTAAATATGGATATGCCAGATAATAGTTGTCATAAGCATTTGAAGTTCCTTCAGAAAGACCGTTTGTCCAGCTTCCGAATTCCATATCCAAACCATTTTTGATGGCTTGTTCGGTATTGTTTACAGCACCCCAATCGGATACAACAACGCCTTTATAATTCCATTCCTTTTTCAGAATATCATTCAAAAGATATTGGTTTTGACTGGCGTACTGATTTTTGTACATATCATAAGCTCCCATAATCGTCCAAGAATCACCTTCTGTAACTGCGGCTTTAAAAGGCGGAAGGTAAATTTCATACAAAGCTCTGTCATCAACAATCACATTACTCGTATGACGGAACATTTCCTGATTATTCAGCGCAAAATGCTTCACAGAAGTCGCAACACCATTCGACTGCACTCCTTTTATATAAGGAACCACCATTTTTGAGGTGAGATAAGGATCTTCACCCATGTACTCGAAGTTTCTTCCGTTGAGAGGTGTTCTGTAGATATTAACTCCAGGACCCAGAATAATATCTTTTTTACGGTAACGAGCCTCTTCTCCAAGGGCTTTACCGTAATTCCATGACATATTTTTGTTCCAGGTTGCTGAAAGAGCGGTAAGTGCAGGATAAGCGATGATGGAGTCGTTCGTCCAACCCGCCTGATCCCATTCGTCCCATTTTACTTCTGCTCGCACCCCGTGAGGGCCGTCTGCAGTCCAAAATTCTGGAATTCCTAAACGGGGAACTCCCGCTGAGCTGAATTTAGACTGTGCATGAAGCATAGCTATTTTTTCCTCAAGCGTCATTCTTGATAATGCGTCTTTTACTCTTTGCTCAACAGGTTTTGAGTCATCAAGATAAATTGGTATCGTTTTGTTCTGCGAAAATGCAGAAGCTGAAAGTAGTATTGAAAAACTAAATAGAGCAGCTTTTTTGATCATAAATCTTTTAGTTTGAATTGGTAACAAATTTAAGAAAATAAAAATCATTAACTCATATTGAGACAATAATTTTAACTTTTTATTTAATAATTAAATTAGAAATGGATCAAAAAAATCTCTTCAAAAGATTTGAAGAGATTTTAGTGTCTATATATTTAATGATTGTCCTTAATTACTAATGACTTAGTTATTAACGGTTTGATTGTCATTCTGTATCTAAATTAATTTATTTTCAGTGTGTTGAGATTCCTACGGAATGACAAAATAACTGTTAATTTAGTTTTATGCTTAAAAACGGACAGTCGTTATATATTTCGTTTAATCTATCGGTTCCCAAAGCTGAATTTTGTTGTTTTCAAGATCTAAAATATGGACGAATTTTCCATAATCATAAGTCTGAATTTCATCTAAAATTTTCACATTTTCTTTTTTGAGTTCTTCCACCAATAATTCGAGATTATCTACACGGTAATTGATCATAAATTCCTTTTGGGAAGGCTCAAAATATTCTGTATTTTCTGCAAAAGGAGTCCATTGTGTAGTTGCTGTTTTGTCGGTTCCTTTATCTTTCCACTGGAAACTTACGCCATACGGACTTGTCTCCAAACCAAGGTTTTTCTTATACCAATCGTTGACTGCGTTGGTATCTTTAGCTTTAAAAAATATTCCGCCGATGCCTGTTACTTTTTTCATTTGTTGCTGGATGTTGGATGTTTTATGTTGGATGTTTTATGATGGATGTTAGATGTTGGATGTTAGATGTTGGATGTTGGGTGCTTGGTGTTGGATGATGGATTTATTTTAATATTGAAATAAAACACTTCCCCAGGTAAAACCACTTCCGAAAGCGGAAAGGAGAACTAAATCCCCTCTTTTGATTTTGCCCAATTCTATCGCCTCGCTTAAAGCAATCGGAATAGAAGCCGCCGTTGTGTTTCCGTACTTCTGAATATTGTTGTGGATTTTTTCATCCGGCAAACCAAATTTCTGCTGTACAAACTGGGCAATTCTCAAATTCGCCTGATGCGGAATGAACATATCTAAATCTTCAATGGTTTTCCCAGCTTTATTCAATGCTTCCTGCATGGTTTCCGGAAATCTTGTAACGGCATGTTTGAAAACAAAATTACCGTTCATAATTGGATAAACTTCTTTGTTGGTAACATTTTCCGGTTCAAGTCTCATTCTGTCGCTCCAGCCAAATTTAGAACCCGGAAACTGAGTACACAGTTCATCTGCATATTTCCCTTCAGAATGCATATTCATCGCTAAAATATCTCCGGCATTTTCATCTTCCGTTGCTGAAAGGACAATCGCTCCTGCCCCATCTCCGAAAATAACAGAAACTCCTCTTCCTTCATCAGAAAAATCAAGTCCGAAAGAATGAACTTCTGCTCCTACAACCAAAATATTTTTATAAGTACCTGATTTAATGAAAGCATTTGCCACACTCATTGCATAGACAAATCCTGAACATTGGTTTCTGACATCCAAAGCACCGATGGTATCACAACCTAACATGTCTTGTAATAAAACGCCACATCCCGGAAAATAATAATCCGGTGAAAGCGTTGCGAAAATAATATAATCGATATCTTTTGGAGTTAATCCTGCATTTTCAATGGCTTTTTCGGAAGCTTTAAAACCTAGATAAGCGGCGGTTTCCTGAGAATCATTGCGGTTGGCACGGTGTCTTCTCTCTTTAATTCCGGTTCTTTCCGTAATCCACTCGTCATTGGTGGTCATTAGTTTTGCTAAATCATCATTGGTGACAACGTTATCCGGAACATGAAACCCTATTCCTTTTATTGTACTTTTAATCATGTTGTTTTTTTATTTTGGTAAAGATAAAATTTATTTGATACATAATAGATTGAGGCAAAATTTAGGGTTTAGGGTTTAGGGTTTAGGGTTTAGGGTTTAGGGTTTAGGGTTTAGGGTTTAGGGTTTAGGGTTTAAAATTACGACCTTTTATAAATTGAACTACTTAAAACTTCTTACTAAACAATTAAACAACTAACCAATTAAACAATTAATCGATTAACCACTAAACTAATCAGGGTTTAGGTTTTAACAGATCCCAAAGTAATTAAAAATTTATCTGTCTAAATTTTAGTTAGTATTAAGAGTCTGTTTAAATTTCATCAAAATTATTGCCCCAACCCTAAAGGGAGTAATTTTGATGAAATTTTCAAGTAATTTTTGCTCCCTTTAGGGTTGGAGTAGACAAAAATTACTTGATAATGAAGATTTGAATAATTTTTAATCGACCTCTAAATTCTTACTCATTTCAATATATCTTTGTTTTTAAATATCATTACTTTTATAGTATGCCAATAGAAACGATTTACCGGGATAAAAACTGCGAATGGATTGACGTAGAATCGCCCACTGAAGAAGATTTGAAATTCCTTCATGAAAGGTATGAAATCAACAATCTTTTGCTGGAAGACACGATGGATCCCAATCACCTTCCTAAATACGAAAAAGACGGGAACATTCATTTTTTCCTATTGAGGGAAAGTACCGAGCAGGAAAGAAAAAATCTCAACACAATAAGTGATATCAGTACGAAAATCGGGATTTTCATATTTAATGAAACCATCATCACCGTACACAGGATGAAAACCAAAAGCATTCTGCAGACCAAAAAACAGCTCAGTATGGGAAAAGATGAATGCAGCCCGGCAAAAATTGCACTTTATCTCACGCTTCTGATTATGAAAAGTTTTGATGATGAATCAATAAGCCTTCTCGAAACAATGGATAATTTTGAAAACGAAATTTTCCTTAAAAATACCAACCACACCAACCAGCTGAGAAGACTGTACCGCCTGAAAAGAAAATCCGGATTGAATTCAAGGGTTTTGTCGATTTCTACTGACGCTATTGATAAATTTAAACTGCTAAACCTTCAGGATTCTGAAATTCAGGATTTGAAAGATAAGCACAAAGATGTGGTTGCCGATTTTGACCATCTGAATGCTCAGATTACTAACTTAATTTCCATGTTTCTGGCGTTGTCTGATCAAAAAGCCAACCAGGTGATGAAAGTTTTGGCAATTTATTCGGTTTACTTCTTACCAATCACATTTATTGCCGGTCTTTACGGGATGAATTTTGACAATATGCCGGAACTGCACACCAAACATGGCTATTTTTATACTTTGGGAGGTATGGCTGTGATTGTGATCTGTACTTTTATCTATGCGAGGAGGAAGCAGTGGTAATCAACTACGGTTGTTAGATTAAAACTACATCATTCAAATCTTCAAACATTATAATATGAGGAACCAAAAAAATTTAAGAATCGAATTTGTCCTGATTATATTATTTTTCTCATTGATTTCCTGTGGTAAAACAATAACTGTCAACGATAAATTAGAAATTAGCAAATGGAATGATGAGGGTTATTCATTAAATTTTAATAACCATGATAACTGGCTGGGTGTTGTTCGGCCAGATATTACAAGTTATGATTTACAGAATAATATTTTAATTTTAGAAAGAGCATCTGAAAATGAAATTACAGATTACTATGTGATTAATCTTGATTCTCTAAATCATGCAAAAGATTTAACAGACAGCACATTAAGTAAGAAAGAGTTTAAAAATAAAATAAATCGATTAAAAATTAATTATAATCCAAAAAAATTATAGGTAACATATTAACTAAGGAATAGCATTAAACACCATACCAAATCATGAAAACAGAAATTTTAAACAAAATCCTTGAAGACGAAACCCTCTCTTCAGAATCAAAAGAAAAATTCAAAGCTTTACACGAAAACATTTCCAGTAAAGAATTTTCTGATCTTCTCGATGCCACCGGAAATCAATATGTAGAATTTGTACAGGAAGGCGGCGGCGTTTGGGGTAGCGCTCTTGTAGGCTATCTTTACGGACTCGAAATCTTCGGGATCCGTTTTCTGAAAGTTGCGGGAACGAGTGCCGGAGCCATCAACACCATGCTTATCGCTACCTGTAAAGAGAAAGAAGATGCCAAAAGCGATGTCATTAAAGACATTCTTTTCAACTGGGATTTTTCAGATTTTATGGATGGGAAAGATTATGTGAAAACCACCATCCACTCGATTCTCAACAACAAACATTTTCTACAAACCAATTTTATCCTCTGTGGAATTCTCCTGCTGATCCTGGTTATCGCCCCTTTTGCCATCCCTACCGGAAGTATTTTCTACACCAAACTTCTATTTCTGCTTCCGATTATTCCTCTAATCATCGCATTTCTTTACCTTAGAAAACTCTACAGAGATTTCAAAAAAAACAACAGCGGACTGAATCCCGGAAATACTTTTCTCGAAAAAATGACCGACGTGACCCGTGCATTCGGTATAAAAACCGTCGCCGAACTCAACAGAAAATTCGCACAAAAAGAGCACAACCTCAATCTCAATTACCGCTACGGAAACAGCTCAGAATACTACAACCTCGCCTTGGCAAGCATTGAAAAAATAAAAACCGACTTCTCCCAACCCGAAAATCATATCGATGAAACCCGCTATCGGCTCTTCTACGAAAGTGCCAAAAACAACGACTATTACAAAACCAATCCTTTTTATCTTCTTAAATCTGAATATGTAGTTATCACCACCGATATTTCTGCAAAAATAAAGGTCGAACTTCCCAGAATGGCAAATTTATACTGGTCTGAAGAAGAATTAAAACACATCAGTCCGGCTGAGTTTGTGCGCGCCTCGATGTCGGTACCCTTTTTTTTTGAGCCGATGAAGAAAACCGTCAATTCCCAAGACGACTCTGTAAAATATGCCTGGAAATACTGGCTAAACATCGCACCGGAAGACATCTACCCGACCGGAATTTTCATTGATGGCGGCAGCCTTTCCAATTTTCCCGTTGACCTTTTCCACAACAACGATGTTTTTTATCCGAGACTTCCGATTTTTGGGGTAAAACTGACCAGCGATTCTGATATGCTCACCGACAAAGAACATACTTCAGACGAAATTCTGAAAACTCCCCTTTCATTTGCCGGAAATATCATCAGCACCATGAAAGGTTTTAACGACAAAACTTTCCTCACCAAATACAGTTTCTACGAAATCTACAGCATACAATCGGTAAACTGTGGCAAAAGCAACTGGCTGAATTTCTTTATGAAAAAAGAAGAAAAAGAAGATCTTTTCAACAGAGGTTTTCAGGCAGCCTTAGATTTCCTCAACACCTTCGACTGGGAGAAATATAAATATGAAAGAATGATTGTCTCGATGAAAGACAAAAAGATTTTGAAAGAGATGGATACGCCGACTGTGGGGTGAGTTTTTTTGAGTTGGAGCGTTGGAGTGTATGAGTGTTTTTAGAAATGTTTTTTTAAGTTTAACTCATAGACCTTACCCTATTTTTCTAAATTGCGGATTTTAACCAGAACAAAAATGAAATTGTACTTAGACATTGATGGCGTTTTATTAACTTCTAAACAAACAAAGGCAGCAGCAAATGCAGAGGAACTAATAATATTTGCAGTGCAAAACTTCGATTGTTATTGGTTGACTACGCATTGCAAAGGAAATGCAGATCAAGCTTTAAACTATCTGAAAAATTATTTTCCGAGCAATATTGCTGATGTTTTAAGAAAAGTAAAAGCAACAAATTGGGACACATTAAAAACCGAAGGGATTGATTTTAGTTCAAACTTCATTTGGTTAGATGATTATCCCTTAAACGCTGAAAAGTTAATTCTCGAAAAAAACAATACTCTTACGAATTTAATTGAAGTCAATTTAAATAACGAAAATGAATTATTGAATGTAGTACAAAAATTAAAAACTGTTCTTATCGAAAAATAGCTGATTTAATTTCTAATAAAAGAAGTAGTTTCTCCTTGCTGGTGCGAGCGTCTCGCTCGTACCCATTATCAGCTTATATTGTGGACACAAGCGGGACGCTTGCGCCAGCAAATGATTAAAATTTTCTAACAATACAATATTTCCCGTTCCTCTCTCTAACAATTCAGGTTTAGGTTTAGGTTTAGGTTTAGGTTTAGGGAAATTATTAAATTTAAAACTATCCAAGAAAATTTACTTTTAAAATAAATCATCATTAACTTTGATTCTTAAATAAACTAAAAATGAAATTCATCTGTGAATGCTGTGGAGAAGAAAAAGAAGAATGGCCTGCAATAGCCTACAACTCGCCTTCACCTTACACTAATCTTACAGAACAGGAAGAAAAGAATTCTGAACTGACTTCAGATTTATGTATTATCAGATATGATGATGAAACATGCTATTTTATCAGAGCTGTTCTTATACAAAATGTGATTGACAGCTGTCAGAATCTTGAATACGGAGTTTGGGCTTCTTTAAGCGAGAAAAGTTTTAATGATTATGTGGAAAATTATGATAATAAAGATTTCACTACGGTCTATTTTGGATGGCTTGCCAATTACATTCCCGGCTATGATTACGATTCAATCCCAACCAATGTTGAAGTTGATAATTCATTAGGTAGACCATTAATTCTTCCGCACAGTTCTCATGAAAATACTTTTGTAAAAGACTGCTATGACGGTATTTCTTTAAAAGAAGCAGAAAGAAGAATAGATTCTGTTCTGAATAGATAACTGAAATATTTTAATCAACTTTTACAGAATAATCCTTTTAAAATAAATCTATAAAATCATGATTCAATTAAACATTCATTGTAAGCCAACAAAAGAAAATATTGAATTTTACGAGAATATTATGGGGGCGTACGCTGTAATTTTTATCGATTATAAAGATTACGAAGGTGCATTTGAACTTGCAAAATTCTACATTACAAAGGATAATTGGGAGATAATTGAAATTGAAGATGAATATCTGGAATTGGAAACCAAAGTAAATTTTGATGAAGATTATTTAGAGTGTTATGATGAAGCTAAGAAATATGGTTATTCACTAATATATAATCTCTACGAAACTGATGATGAATAGTCCTAAAAAATTCTGTCCATTACACCGTTAGCGCAAGCGTCACGCTTGTAGTTCCAAAACAGCAATGAGCTTGAAACCTGTAACACCTTTGAAATCTACGCATTACAAATCTTGGTTTAGATTCCTACGGAATGACAAATAAACTGTAAAAGCTAAGTTATTATCTGTTTCTTACATTCATTTAATATATATATTCACAATTAATAAATCATGCAGGAAAAACTCAACCTCCGACAATCTTTAAACATCCTAATATCAGAAAACATCACTGCAACAGAAAGGTTTCAAAACCAAACCCTGCGTCCTATTTTAAAATTACAGAATGATTTGTTTGTTGATTTTTTCAGGAATTATATTTCAAAACAAAGTGGTGATTTCGATTCTTTATCAACCCTGAAAAAACACAACTATATTGAGCAAACTTTACAAAAAGATGCCTCCCTCAAAAATGTTTTTATAGGAATGTGTATTGGTATGTTTACTTTAGAAGAAATTACGATTTACCATTCTGACAGCAAAACTTTCAATAAAAGAATTATTGCGATGCTTATCGAAAGGTTAAAAGATCAGATAAAATAATCTCCCACTTTTACACTTCTCTTTATTATAATTGGCAAAGGCAATTCTCTTGTAGTAAATTGAGGTTATTTAAGAAAATCCCCTAAAAGGGCTATTTCTCCACCTGCTTTATTTATTTAGTTTTGATGAAAACATTTAGGGAAAAAAAAATGATATTATTAAGACCTGAAAACATTAAAATTTTAAATTCAATAAAAATGAAAAAACTTCTAACCTTTTTTGTAATGGCATTTGCCGTAAGTTTCTCACATGCCCAAAGTGTCTCAGACAATCTGAAGTGGCTGAAGAAAAATGAGAAAAATATGACCAAGATAAATACTTCGGGAGGTATATATGCAGCATTTAAACCAAAAATAGAATTCACAACAGATAAAATAAGGGTTTATACAAAAGAGAAACAGGCGGAAATTTTATGGGAGAAGCTTAATGAAATTATTGTAACAACCTACCCTGGAGGTAAAACAACGAGTCTCTCTATGGATTCTGATGAACAGCATATCACGTTTGACTGTGATAAAGATAAATGTAGTGATATGGCACAGAAAATCGGTCAGGTAGCTATTGCATTTGGAGGAAAAACACAGCTATATACCAGAGATTTAAGCAAGATAACTTCTGAAGATGTGTTTGGTCGTAAGTAAAACAGATTATAGATTACACTTTATAAGCAGTTGGTGCAATCGTCTTGCATGTGTCCATTAATTGCAGTATGGACACATGCAGGATATTTGCGTCAGCATGTTTTTTTTTGATGATTGTTAACGGGAAATTTTGCTTAAAATTTCATTCAAATAAAATTTAAGCAGGCTTTTAAAATGATCATTTCTGCGAATTTTCTTTTTCTTCAAAAGCCTTCATCGCACGGTTCAGGCTTCGCATGGTAATTCCAAAATAGGCAGCCATATCGTCTTTAGACATTTTCATTTCTTTAGCTCTTTCATCGAGAAGTTGGGCTAAAGTAGTTTCTTTATGGTGCAGTTTCTGATAAGAAGCCCTGGTGGAACTGTTCACAATACGTTCTGCAAAAACAGCGACTAAAAGTTTGTTGAAATTTGGATCATTTTTTATCAGTTCCTGAAAGTATGGAATAGACATTGAATACGCTGAAACCTCAGTAATAGCATCGATACTGCAGATACAGGGAACATTTTTTACCACTTCTATTTCGCCCAGAATTTCGCCTTTTCCTAAAAATTCTACGATATATTCTGTACCGTTTTCCTGAATGAAAAAACATTTGGTAATTCCGGTTTTTACAAGCATAATCTCTGTAGAAACATCATTCTGAATAAACAGATGATCATCTTTTTCGAATGATTTTAAAAGAATATTCCCTTCATGTTCCTCACTCGTGTACAGTTTGTCTAAATATTCTAAAAAAGGCTGATTGGTTCTTAACATAATGTCTCAGAAATCTTAAAATGGTATTCTATTTTCGTCTCCTAAAATTACAATTTCTAAAATAAACTCAATGTGAATAATCGCTTAAAAAAATCTTTAATTAAAACACATCTTAGACGCTAAATTTTAATTAGTGGTTAATTGTTTAGTTGTTTAATAGTAAAGTATAAGTACTTCAAATTTTAAAAGTTCTTAATTTTAAGTCTTAAACCTTAAACCTTAAACCTTAAACCTTAAACCTTAAACAAAATTAAATCTCCCTCCACTTCGGCTTTGCTTTCAAAACTTCCTGATGAATGGCGCAGGTCTCAGCGTGGGCACCTTTCAGCCAGCCGGTGCTCATCAGAAACTCATTTACAATTTCTCCGCCAGTGAATTTGAATGTTTTCTTGAAGAGTTTCATCCATTCCTGTAAGGTTTTAGGATGGTTGCTTTCGAGCCATTTTTCGAAAGAACCAAATTCTTTCTGAAGCTCGATAATAGTTTTTGCGTTTTCAATGGCAGCGTTTACCTTTAATTTATTTCTGATAATTCCGGGGTCTGCCAGCAATCTTTCATGGTCTTCTTCAGTATAAGCCGCAACTTTTTGAATATTAAAATTATCATACGCTTTTCTGAAACTTTCTTCTTTTTTAAGAATCGTTTCCCAGCTCAAACCTGCCTGATTGATTTCCATAATTAATCTTCCAAACAGTTCGTTGTCATCATGAATAGGGAAACCGTAATGGTTGTCGTGATACTTTTTGTGCAGCTCTTTTCTGCTTTCGGGCTGCATATTTTCGATGGCTGAACAGTAACTCATTAGAAAAGGTTTTCGGTTTTGGTTAAAAATTTGTCTAAAGCTTCTTTGAGGTCAATTCCGGAGCGGTCTGCCAATACAATGAGCCACCAGATATTTTCTCCTAATTTGTGTTCCAGTTCTTCAGCGGCATTCTTCTTCGACCATGTTTTTTCGTGGGACATTACGTTTCTGCCCACCAGTCCGGCATCGGTAAGATAAGCTAAAGCATCCTGCTCTAGAGTCCATTCGCTTCCGTTTTGCTGAACTTCGAGTTGATGGTACTTTTCTCTGATAGCTAAAGAGCGTTCCACAATTTTATCGAAATTATTCTGATCCATATTTGATTTTAATAGGATAAAGATAAGGCAAACTGCTGACAACTGTTTGTCAGGAGAAATTTAAATGATTAAAGATGTCTCCGCAGAATTTATTTTAAACGCAAAGGCAACAAAGGTTTTCATAAAATCTGATAAAAATTAAGACAGACAATGCCACTTCGTTTAAGAATGAAATACAAAGATTTTAAATTACTTTTTAAAAGTAAAACTTAGGCAATTTCAGTTTTCTTCAAACCAAAAATTTCTTTTCCATTAAAAACAATTACAGCGACAAAGATGATTGAGTAAGCTAAAATCTGTACAAAATCAAGCTTCTCATGATAGACAGCTCCTGCGAGAATAAAAGCGATGATGGGATTGATATTCAAAATCATCCCTACTTTTGAAGAAGCTATACCAGACAGAGCATACAAATTGAGAAGTAAAGGAACAATGGTGTACATCACGGCAATGATTTCAATAAAAACATAAAACTTAATTTCCGTAGGAACCGCTCCCGAATACGAAGGAAAAAATGGTAACAAAATCAATGATGCCAAAATCATGTGAAAATTGAGCACCAAAAATTTATCAAATTTCGTATTCGTGCTTTGTACAATAAGGTAACACGCATAAGTAGAACCAATGAGACTGCTGTACAACATATCTAAAAGGTTGGAATATGAAAGTAAAACACATCCGACAGCACTAAGAAATACCGAAAGCCACTGAAGTTTTGAAAGTTTGTCTTTAAGAATAAAAAATGCAAGAATAGTTGTGATAATCGGGCAAACCAAATAAGCAACAGATGTAGCACGAACACTTATATGATTCATCACATAGATAAAAGAAAACCAGTTTCCTGTGAGCAAAATGCTGCTGAGAATATTTAAACCTATTACTTTTTGCTTCTGGTTTTTGGCCAGATTTTTAAAATATTTCAGGTTTTCTTTCAACTTTGATTTTCTGAAAAGCACCGTTACCACCGTCATAATTATTGCACAGCTGAAAACTCTGTAAAACAGAATATCCAATGATGGATAAGAATGCAGCGGCTTTAAAACCAAACTGAATGTTCCCCATAATGAGAAGGCGGTAATGGCGGCGAGATAATATTTCAGGTTGTTCAAGGTAAAGTAAAGGTATTTATTGCTTTAAAGTGAGACAAAGATAATGAATGTTAGAAAATTTAAGTTTAAAAATAAATTGGTTGAAGAAGATTATTTTGTATTTTTAATTACCAAAACAAACCATTATGAAAAACTCAATTTCTACATTTTTAATTGTGACACTGTGCAGTTTCGGAATTACTGCTAACGCTCAGAAAATTTCCGATGGCGAAACAGTTGACATCAACGGAATGAAAGTCAGTTTTAATATTATGAACAAAGAAAGTGTTCAGGCTGGGGGAAAAACTTTTGACCGGTATAAAGTCGCTGCGTCTGTAAGAAATACATCCGACAAATCTTACAACATCAGATTAACCTCTTATCCTCAAATCGTTATGGATACTGGTATTGTAGAACTTGACTGCATGAATGCTACCGGAGCAAAACTGACCTCAAAAAAAATTCAGCTTAAAATGAAAGCCCAGATGATCAACGTTTCCTACTCGGCTTACGATAAATCCGGAAAATCAGTAACCAATATTCTTCCAGTCATTGGAAGCTATTATTTTGATACCGGAGATACGATAAGTGATGATGCTATCTTTATTGTTCCGCAGGGAGAAAAGCCGGAAGTGACTGTGAGGAGTTTAAGGTAAAAATCAACAAAAATCTCTGAAAAATTTCAGAGATTTTTGTTTTTACAGATTATCAATAAAATCCAGATACTGCGGAACACTTCTTTCAATCCATTCTTTAGAAACATTATGTTCTAAACCATAGTAGACAAAAGGTTTCTGGTAATCTGCTTTTACGTATTCAAAACTGAGTTCGAAAGGTCTTGTGAATTCAATCACGGTATGTCTGTATTTTCCATCAGCCTTAAAATCTTCATCATCAACACCTGCTGATATTGCCAGAGCAACTTTTTTTCCTCCAACTTTATATCCGCTTTTGCTTCCATACGCCCAACCGTGCAACAAAACTTCGTCAAACCATTTTTTCAAAA
Source organism: Chryseobacterium sp. HNCC26DJ240 (assembly GCF_057180485.1). NCBI lineage: Bacteria > Pseudomonadati > Bacteroidota > Flavobacteriia > Flavobacteriales > Weeksellaceae > Chryseobacterium > Chryseobacterium sp. HNCC26DJ240. The sequence continues at coordinate 610,821 of NZ_JBXUGK010000002.1, read as the reverse complement.
GAGACGGGCTGCTAAACCAATAAAAAGGAAACTGAAAAACAATTTTATCATAAGCTTCGACGAGTTCCTGTTCTTTTTTAACATTTATAATTTCGTCCGGATAGGATTTGTACAGCTCATGAACCACATACTTTTCGGGAAATTTATTTAACTCTTCCAGCCATCTTCTGTTGATTAAAGATTCTTCCATTTTTGGATGAGTTACTATTACTAATGTTTTCATATTCTAAAAATTTCTTTTACAAAAATAATAGGTGTAACTTACATTTCCGACATTAGCCACCAATTGTACGGTACTATAAAAAATGTAAGTAATGACTAAAATAAAAGAAACCTCAACCAACTTTGCCAATAAAAAAGCCCTTGTAGAAGAGTGTCCGGAGCTTTACGCTTCTAAACTGATTGGCGGACAATGGTCTCTCGCCATCTGCAGTTATTTAATTAACGGAAAACTTAGATTTGGTGAGCTCAGAAAAAGTCTTGGAAATATTACTGAAAGAATGCTTACGCTTCAGCTCAGAAAACTGGAGGAAGATAAAATTATCACAAGAACCGTGTATGCAGAAGTTCCGCCAAGAGTGGAATATGAGCTGACTGAGATTGGCTACAAATTAAAACCTGTAATCGAGGAATTGGATAAATGGGGAACGATGCATAAGGCAAGTATTGAAAATTAGAAACAAAAAAAACCTCTGAAAATGTTCAGAGGTTTATATTTTAATGCATCGCGTCGCTTAAATCAATTTTCTCTTTGCTTTTTCTTTCTCTTACAAATAAGATGAAAGGAATACAAACCAGAAAGATGACACCGAGATAGAGGAATACATCCATGTACGATAAAACGGCAGCCTGCTTCGTTACGGAAAGATCCAGAATTTTGTAGGCAGATTTTTCGGCTACATCAGAAGCCATTCCTTTAGACATAAAACTGGCTTTCAAACCTTGCAATCTTTGCTGTACGTTGAAACTGTTTTCATCTAAATGAGATAGTAGGTTGACTCTGTGTTTCTGGCTTTCATTGGCAATAAATGTGGTGATAGCTGCAATTCCGAAAGAACCTCCGAGCTGTCTCATCATTCCTGTGAATGCTGCTCCCTGACCGATTTCCTGACCTTTTAACGTACTTAATGAAAGTGATGTGATTGGGATAAACAATAAGCCAAGCCCCATTCCTCTTACAATTAACATCCAGAAAAAGGCGTCTTTGCTGGTGTCTGGTGTTAAAATTTTATAGCCCCAGAAACTGTAAATAAAGAAGATCAGTAAGCCGAGTGCCACCAAAATCTGCTGTTTGGCACCTTTGGTTAAAAGTTTTCCGATAATCGGCATCATAAAAGCGGTCGTCAAAGCAGCAGGAATCATCAAAGCTCCAGACTGAAGCGCTGTCCAACCCAAAATACTTTGCGTATATAAAGGAACAACGAAGGTAGAACCGTACAAACCGAATCCTAAAACGAAGGACATAATGGTTCCTATCCGGAGATTTCCGTTTTTCAAAACACGGAGTTCAACGATGGGATATTTGTACGTGAGCTCGCGCCAGAGAAATAAAATAAATCCTAAAATGGCCGCCGCAGTGAAAAATACAATCATACCGCTTTCAAACCAGTCTTCTTCATGACCTCTTTCCAAAATAAACTGGAGCGAACCTACTGTAATTGCCAAGAGTATAATCCCAAGAAAATCGACATCTGAGGCTTTCCTTTTTTCGGCAAATTTCGGACTTCTCACAAACTGAAGCGTCATTAAAGTCGCCGCAATCCCAATCGGAATATTGATATAAAATATATACGGCCAGCTGTAATTGTCTACAATATAACCTCCCAATGGCGGACCTAAAGTAGGACCGATAATTACCCCCAAACCATAAATTGCCTGTGCCATACTTCTCTTTTCGATAGGATAAGATTCGGTAATGATGGTTTGTGAAGTTACCAAAAGTGCTCCCCCGCCAATACCCTGCATCAGTCTGAAGAACACAAGTTCCCAAATGTTGGTGGCGTTTCCGCAGAGAAACGAGCAGATGGTGAAAATCACGATGGAAGCGGCAAAATAGTTTCTACGCCCAAACTGTTGAGACAGCCAGCTCGTCATCGGCACTACGATTACGTTTCCGATGGCATAGGCCGTAATCACCCATCCTACTTCAGAAAGTGTAGCTCCCATGTTTCCCTGCATATCGTGCAAAGCCACATTTACAATCGTGGAATCTACAATCTCGAGCAGTGCACAGAGAATCGCCGTAATGGTAATAATTACCCTTCTGGCTCCGTATTCTACTAATGAATCTTGCATTGAATTTTTTAATTTTTTTTAAAAGATTAAGGTTGAGGCTAAGGTTAAGGCTAAGGTTAAGAATTTAGCACTCATCTTTCTGTTTTTATAATCTTTCTTGAATTTTTAAGAAAAAGTGAATTGTCAGTTTTTATCTTCTCCATTATCAATTTTAGTCTGCCTCATTTCCAGTTTCATGACCGACTTTCTTCTACATAAGCATTCTTCCCAATCGGTTCCAGCTTCATATTCTTCTGTTTTTGAATTTCCTCTTCAAAACCGACAATTCAATATTTAATTTACCAGTGTAACAATTTACCAATCGCAAAGCATTGTTACATTGCTAGATTGTTAAATTGTTACATTGGTAAAAGTGAATTATCAATATTTAATCAACTTCATGGTCAATAGTCTTCTGCATAATTCAATCTTCATAAAACCTTCACAAAATCCCGCAACATTTTCAACATGATCCTTCCTCATCATTTACCATTGACTTGCCTCTGCAAAATTGACAATTCACTTATATTTTTTAAGCTTCAGTAAAAAAGTTATACACTTCTCACTTGACTCTTTTTACTTTTTACCTGGCTCTTTTCCTTGCCTCTTAGTTCAAAGAAACCTCCACTTTCACATTCAATCCAGTTCTCAGTCTTTTCGCAACTTCTTTATCAAGGTTTACGAAATCTATTTTCACAGGAAGTCTCTGTACTACTTTTACGAAGTTTCCACTTGCGTTATCCGGAGGAAGAATTGAGAAAGAAGCACCCGTTGCCGGAGAGAAAGAACTTACCTTACCTTCAAATTCTCTGTCCGGGAAAGCATCGATTTCTATTTTCACTTTTTGACCTTCAACCATTTTATCAACCTGAGTTTCTTTAAAATTGGCAACAATCCATTTTTGATCATTTTTAACCATAGCAAAAAGCTGAGTTCCGGCCTGCAAAAACTGTCCTGTCTGCGTGGAAACTTTCCCTACATAACCATCTTCAGGAGCTGTGATTACAGTGTATGATAAATTTAATCTTGCATTTTCTACATCTACTTCTCTCTGTTTTGCTACAGAACCTGCAACGCTGATCTGTTGTGAGCTGGCTGCGGTTTGTGATGAAGCAATTCCAGTTTGCTGTGCAATCTGATTTCTTGTTTCTACCAAAACCTGCAGCTGCTTGTCAGCAGACTGTTTTGCTGCCAAAGCCTGCTCGTACTGCTGCTCTGTAATCGAATGGTCTTTTACCAAAACTGAATATCTTTTTAAATCCTGAGCAGTTTTCCAGACATTTACTTTTGCAGCTTCAATCTGTGCATTGGCTGTAGAAACTGCAGCTTCAGACGAACCGATGTTTTTAGACGTAGCCGTCGTTGTTGCCTGAGCATTTGAAATATTGCTTTTTGCTGTTACCAAAGCCGCTTCAGCCTGAGCAAGAGCCATTTTCTGATCTCTGTTGTCAAGCACTACCAAAGTATCTCCTTTTTTTACAAACTGATTGTCTGTTACCTTCACTTCCGTTACGTAGCCTGAAATTTTAGAAATTACAGGAGCAACGTTTGAGGTAATCTGTGCATCATCGGTTTCTTCGTGAGTTTGCCCGTAAGAATAGGTTTTGTAACCGTAAATTCCTCCTACGACAACTACTACGGCAAGTATGATAGGGAAAACTAAACTTTTTTTCTTTTTAGGTTCAGTATTCTGCGTTGTATTATTTTCCATTTTGGGTATTGAGTTCTTTATTAATTATTCGTTAATGTTCCTGTAGTCTGTACCAGTTTTCTGTAAGCTAATGCTGCGTCTGCTTTCGCATTAATCACACCAACAGTTGCTGAAATCTGAGCCGCATCTGCATCCAGAAGTTCCTGCATGGTCGCCAAACCGTTGTCATATTTATTTTTGGTAATTCTGTAATTTTCGGTAGCCTGAACAGAAGATTTTTCGAAAACTGCAATTCTCTGTTTGTAGTAATCTGCGTTTTGATATTCTCTGTTTACATCGAGCTTAATGTTGTCATTCATCATTTCGTCTGTCGCAGAAAGTTGTTTTTCTCTGGCTTCAGATTGTTTTAAAGCTGAATTCTTTTTCCAGATATTTGAAAGATTGTACTGAATTCCCAACCCTACATTCACCGCATTGTACATGGTGAAAAATTTAGGAACATCAGCTGCAACATAACCTCCTGTAAGTGCAATTGAAGGTAAACTTTCTGCTTTCGCTGCTTTTGTACCCAAAGAAGCCGCCTTTCTCTGCTGCTGTAAAGCCTGAAGATCTTTTCTGTTTTCCTGAGCGGTATTCAGATAATAATCTACTGTTTTTACTTCTTCCATTTCGTTGATGTATTCAGAATCAACTTCGATTTCAGTTTTATCAGGAAGACCTAAAAGAAGATCCATATTGATATTGGCAATATTGTAATTGTTTTTTGCTTCCAAAAGCTGAAGCTCAATATTTGAAGTCTGAAGATTGGCTTTTAAACGGTCATTTCTTGCAATGACACCATTGTTTTCAAGCTTTAAAAAGGTAGCGTCTCTTTTTGCCGAAGCTGAAAGATTTTCTTCTAAAACTTTAATCGACTGACTTGCTTTAAACAGATTATTATACGCCTGTGCAACATTGTAAGCAATCGCTACCTTGTCGTTTTCAGTATTTAATTTCGAAGCTTCTACCAGATATTTTGCAGATTCTATTCCGTACTTTATTCTTCCGCCACTGTATAAAGGAAGCGAAAGATTGGCAGAACCAAACAAAACCTGATTTACTTTCGGGCCTCCGTTTGCAGAAACTCCGGGAAGTTTGATGTCGATATTCGGAGCCAACGGAAGATACATATAGCTTGCAGAAAATTTAAGATCCGGAAGCTGTCTGTTTTTTGCTTCCAAAAGATCTGCCGTAGCTTCTTCTATTTTGGCCGCATCTATTTTAAGGCTTTTACTGTTCTGAATGCCCAGCTGTACTGCCTCATCAAGGGTAAGCATTTTCTTTTCCTGCGCATTGAATGTCACCATTCCTGCAAAAAAAACTGCCGCAATTACCGTATTATTTATTGTCTTCATAACCTAAAAGGTCTTTTAAAATATGTTTAATATGTTTATTAAGTTCGCTGAAAAATTGTTCTTCGAAAACTTCATCAGAATCTTTATTGTGAAGAAATTCTTTATACATTTCAATCGCATTCGAACCATAAAACAACGTTCCGCTTACGGTAGAATGTAAAAGATAAATAGGTGGATTTTTAGTGAAAATTCCCTTCTCAATCCCCGATTCCAGAATTTTTGAATACATAGAAATGAAACCCATTTTAGTCTGCTTCAAAAACTCAACAATCTGCGGTGTTTTGGTGTGAAGCTGTTCCCGCTGCATGATTCTGTAGAAGCATTTCTGTGTTTTCACTCTTCCCGCAAACTGGTCTACGATTTTTTCAATTTTTTCCCACTCGTTCAAATCGGTACGCTCCAGAATGTCTTTAGAAAAAAACTGACCTTCGCTCATTCTGTATTCTACCAACTTCTCGTAGAGCTTTTCTTTAGAACCGAAATAATAGGAAATCATTGAAATATTAACGTTGGCCGCTTTTGCAATCTCTCTGGTAGAGGTTCCTTCAAAGCCTTTTTCGGCAAAAAGTTCTTCGGCAGCAAATAAAATATTTTCTTCTTTCGAAATCATTGTAGTGAATTTTACGGGTGCAAAGATACATCAGCTAATTCAAAAAATCAAACGTTTGATTGAATTTTTAATTTAATTTTAATCTTCACTTATTTTCAAAATAATTTTATATTTACTTAAAATCAAATTCTATGGGCTTTTTCAGTTTTCTTTTCGGAAAAAAAAAACAGGCAGAAAAAAATAATCCTCAACCAACAACAGAACATAAAATAAAGATTTCCGAAAACGGGCCGAAATTCGACCTGGAAATCGTGGAAGCTTACAAAAGATATCATTCAGATCCATCTTCAGATATCAGCCTCAACATTGAAGACCAAAAAGGAAACTCTGTACCTCCGCACATAGCCTACCATCAGATATTTGCGCAGTGGGATGAAATTAAGTCTAAATGGGACAGAATGTCTTTACTTTATGAATTCTGGGACAATTCACAATTCGAAAAACTGGAAGGCTGGAAAATCATGGAGCGCTTTACGAAAGACCGATATGCTACAAAATCATTGAAATATTTCAAAGAAAAGATTGAAGGAAAAGATCAATTGTCTGTAGAAGAATTGGTGGCAGCATCTAAATTGCACAGAATTTTGCTGGATAATGATACGGCGATGAATTATGCCGAAAAAGCCTATAGCAAAGCAAACAATAATGATTTGGCAAAAGTGGAATATGCCAGTGTACTTCATTTATCAAAAGATACTGTAAAAAGGGAAAAAAGTCATCAGATTATCGCTGATGTTTTAGACAGGAAAATAAAGCAAAACGATTCAGAAAATACATTCGACTGTTTTATTTTCTCAGAAAATTATCTCGACTCATCTATATTTGCCATGGCTTATCTCATCAACAGTGATGCAGATTTAGCTACTTGGGATTATGTATCAGAAGAATATTATTATTGTCCAATTTTCCGTTACGAGCATGCCGTAAAATTGGCTGAATCTGAAAAAGACAGTCTTCGGGCACTGGCAAAACTCACCTCTTTAAGTCAGGAATTCCCATGGTTTACGACTGCAGTGCAGTCTACAGTGAAAAATATTGAATCGATGCGGGTTCAGCTTGGTAAGCCTGATTTTATGGCGGAGGAATATGTGGAGTTTAAAAAGAATTTGGAGAGGTGATTTTCATTGAATATTGAACATTCTTTCATCAAATTACCAACAGAATTTTTTTTTAAGCTGAGCAGTTTTATCCTTCTGAATAAGTAAATAATGGTTCTGATTCGGTTAAAACACTCATACAATCATTCATTCCAACTACTAAAAATTCATTATAACTTACTTCATGATGTTGTGCTAAAAATCCAGACCTTAATTTTTCAAGTTCAAACCAACCCCCACTTTCAACTTTCCAAAGCCATCCGGAAACTCGAACTTCTTTATCCCAAAATTCCAAAAGATTTGCTTCGTCTAATACTCTAAATCCAATAACATTTTCAAAACTAATATCAATTTGTTTGTTTGCTCCATCAAAGCTCAAAGATATTTTTAAGGTCAACAAATTAAAACCAATGTTTAAGATTTGCGGGATTGAATCAGTAAAATCATTCTTAAATTCTGTGACTTTTGGTTTCAATAATTTCTGAATATCTTTCATTATTCGAGTTTTCTGAAATTGCTTACAAGTCTTGAATTTACGAAACCTTATGAATATACCTCGACAATTTAATCCCCAAATCCGTCCACACAATTTTTGGGTTTCCATTTCGGGTTAAATGATGATCTGCTTCGTTGATTTCTTCAAGTATAGAAACAATATTGGCTCCGCTGATGTATTTTGAAAAGCCAGCCCAGTTGAATCCGTTCGCATCAATCTTTTTGTAAACCAAATCTTGCGAACCATAGTTCTGAAGCATCGCCAAACGGAAAATTTCTGAGCAATAATTAAGAAAGTTTTTCTGCTTTTCACGGTTCCATGAGGCGACTTCTCTTGCCCAGCTGATGATCGATTTCAAATACTCAGGTTTCTTTTTCACCATAAAAGCGTCGCGAACCCACTGTACAAAAAGCGCTTCAAAGTCACTGTTTTTATTTTGAGAATTTAAAAGTTTTAAGACTTCGTTCAAATCGCCCTGAGCCTGATGAATAATTTCGGCAATTTTTCCTTCATCAGCCTGAGTTCTTGTCTTCATATATAATTGAAGATCTTCATCCTCAATTCTCGGCACATCAATAATCTGGGTACGGGAAAGAATAGTTGGCAAAATATCGTCAATGCTTTCTGTTGTGAGAAGAATCAATGTTTTTGCCGGTGGTTCTTCCAAAAACTTCAAAAATTTATTGGCTGCGGAAGTATTCATTTTATCGGCTCTCCAAACGATGAGAATTTTTGTTCCACCTTCAAAACTTTTCAGTGCAAATTTTTGATTTTGCTCATCCATCTCGTCTGCAGAGATGAAAAGCTGTTTGTTTTCAGATTCTAAAACACCGGACCAGTCATCAAAACTAGCATAAGGCGAATCTAAAATCATCGATCTGAACTCTTCGAAATTTTTCTTGCTTAATGAATTATTTTTTTCCGTAAAAACGGGAAAACAAAAGTGAAGATCCAAATGATTGAGATGATCTACTTTGGACGCAGAATGTTCATTTTCATTATTAAGAATCTGTTTTGCATAGGCCAAAACCAAGGGAAAAGTTCCGTAGCCCTCCTTTCCTACGAAAAGCTGAGCATGGCTCACCCTGTTATCTGAAATACTTTCCTGAAGCAGTTTTTTTAGATTTTGCTGCCCTGCGATGTCGTCCCAATTCATGGTTCAAAGATAAAAATTTTTGTTGGAAGATGGATGATGGAAGATGGGTATACGGGAGTTTCTTAAAATTTAGAAATCAATCTAAATTTAATGTGAAAACATTAGAAAATTATTAATATCCAACCTTTTTGTATATAATTTAGAGTAAACAATTCACCACAAAATCCCCTTAACAAACTTTAACCTCGGTAAATTTTTACAATTCATTAATATTTAAGATATTTGCGCATTATTTTAAAAATCTAGAATGAAAAAAATCTTTGTACTATCATTCATTTCGGTGGGATATTTCCTTAATGCGCAGAGTATAAGCAATTCGCCATACGCAACTTACGGAATTGGAGATGTGAAGTTTGATAATACGATTGAGACATCCTCTATGGGAGGCATTTCAACAGCATACATCAGTGATTTCACGAGTAACTTTAACTTCGGGAACCCTGCCAACAATACCAATTTTGAGCTTACCAGCATCAAATTGGAGGCAACCAACGAAAATAATTACTTCAAAACAAATTACAACAATACAAAGTCTACCAAACATTCTACGTATTTATCTAATATTTCGCTTGCATTTCCTCTTTCACCAAAAGTGAAAATGGGTTTGCTTTACCAGCCGTACAGCTCAAAAAGCTATGACGTATTGACTTCTGAAACCAATGAAACAACCGGAACTGTATATGCCAACAGATTTACAGGAAAAGGAACACTAAATACAGCGCAGGCTGCAATTTCTTACAACGTTGGTAAAGGTCTTTCGGTAGGAGCAAAAGCTAATTTCTACTTTGGAAATCTTTATGATATCAATGAATTTACAGTAAGTGGAGCTGAATTTATCAATGGCTATGAGACCAAAAATAATATCAAGAATTTCAATTTTACTTTAGGTACAAGCTATCAGAAAATCAATACTTCTACTGATAATAAGCTAACACTTGGTGCAACTGTTACATTCGGGAATACCGGCAATATGGTGACTGATTACAAAAACAGCACCTATTATTACGGTACCGCCGAAACGAAGATCAACGAAACAATCATCGAACAGAAAAGCATAAACTCTAAAAATCTTATTCCGTTGCAGGCTTCATTAGGAGCCGGATATGGCAGTAATAATGAATGGTTTGTTTCTGCACAGCTTGATTACAAAAAAGGCGAAGATATCTCTTATTTTGGGAAAAGTTTCGATTTTCAGGATACGTACAGAATCTCTGCCGGAGGTTGGTATTTGCCAAATTACAACAACTTCAGAAACTATTTCTCGAGAGTGGTTTACAGATATGGTGCTTTCTATGAAAGAGGCGGTTTGAAAATTGCCAACAACAGCATCAACAAATATGGTATTTCTGCAGGTGTACTTCTTCCGTTCAAATCCAGCGGTATCCAGAGAATGAGTGGTCTTGAGATTGGTATAGAAGCCGGGAAAAGAGGAACGCTTAATGATAACCTGATCAATCAGAACTATATCAATCTGAAACTTGGTTTCAACTTTGCTGACAAATGGTTCAGAAAGAATCTTTACAACTAAAATGTTTTTGACTTCAAAAAATATCAAATTTAAAAATATAGCATACCTTTTCAGTTGTGCTATATTTTTTATATTCACATCCTGCGAAGACGATCTCACCAAACAAAAAGGGACAGACAACAGGAATTTCCCGTCGCAGGTAATCAATAACGCCAACATTGTCCAACGGGATTCCGGGATAATTACACTAAAGGCTTATGCTCCGATTATTGAAAAATACGAGTTGATTGACAGCCCTTATGTAGTGGCAAAAAAAGGAATTAAAATCGATTTCTTCGATAAAAAAAATCCTAAACCCGGAACTATTACCGCCAAGTATGCCCGAATATTTGAATATAAAAAATTCTATGAAGCAAAAGGCGATGTGAAAATCACCACCAATGAAGGACGTAGATTTGCAACCCAAAGCGTTTACTGGGATCAGCGGAAGCAGCGAATTTACACCCGCGACACTGTTTACCAGACCATGCCGGACGGATCTGTTTTGATTAACGCTCATGGCATGTGGGCCAAAGATGATTTCTCAGAATACAGATTCTTTAAAAATTCGGGAGATCTTGATGTGAGCCAAAGCAAACTTGCCCAATAATTTTTCAGCATGAAAACCAGAGCTATCGGATTAATGTCGGGAACGAGCCTTGACGGACTTGATATTTGCTTCGCTGAATTTGATAAAACTGACAATCAGTGGCATTTTAAAATCATTGAAGCTGAAACCATTCCCTATTCTGAACAATGGGAAAACGATCTTAGAAATTCAATTCATTTATCTGTTGAAGATCTTTTAGCACTAAATTCAGATTACGGATTTTATTTGGGTGAAAAAGTAAAAGATTTTATCAAAAGTAAAAACATTTCAAAAGTCAACCTTATTGCTTCCCACGGCCACACGGTTTTTCATCAGCCTCAAAGAAAATTCACACAACAGATTGGCGACGGAAGAGCTGTAAAACTGGTCAACTCAATTCCTGTGGTTTATGATTTCAGAAGTCAGGATGTTTTGATGGGCGGAAATGGTGCTCCACTCGTACCAATCGGTGATGAACTCTTGTTTTCAGAATATGATGCCTGTCTGAATCTGGGTGGATTCTCCAATATTTCATTTAAAAAATCGGATAAAAGAATTGCCTTTGATATTTGTCCGGTGAATATTGTTTTAAATAAAATCTCTCAGGATTTAGGCAAAACGTTTGATGAAAACGGAGATTTGGCAAGAACTGGAAAAGTTGATTCAAACTTATTGGAAAAACTGAACAATCTGGAATTTTACCATCAGCCACACCCAAAATCTTTAGGAATCGAATTTTGTAATCAACTTATTTTTCCACTTTTGGAAAATGCAGATTCACTTATTGCTTTGGCAACATTTACTGAACATGCGTCAGTTCAGATTTCAAAAATATTCAATGAAAATCAATTGAAAAAAGCTCTGTTTACCGGCGGCGGAACTTACAATTCTTATTTAATTGAAAAAATTAAATCTAGAACTACTTGTGAAATTATTATCCCCGAAAAAACCATCATCGATTTCAAGGAAGCTTTGATTTTCGCTTTTATGGGCGTTTTAAGAATGAATAACGAGATCAATGTGCTTTCTTCTGCAACGGGAAGCACAAATGATCACAGCTCAGGGATTATCGCATAAAAAAAACCTTCATTGCTGAAGGTTTCGGTTTTATTTATAAGTTTCAATTTTATCGGTAAGGGTATTGATAAAATTCTGAAGCGGTTTTTCAACCATCATTTTGATGAAAGGATTAAATTTCCCTTCAAACAGCATCTGAACTTCAGTCTGATTTTCATTTAAAGGCTTCAAAGCAGCCGTCAGAGCAAAATCAAGACTTGAGCTTGCCGATTTCAAAACTGCTTTTTCTTCGGTTACTTCGTCAATCTTCAAAGCAATTTCGGGCATTCCCTGAAGTCCGAATTTGAATCCGTCTTCACGGGTTTCAAACTTCTGCAGACCGTCCGGCATAAACTGTTTGTAGTTTTCCGGAGTTTTTAATACTTCAGAAAGCTCTTTTGCAGATTTATTAACGATTATTTTTCGTCCTTCTAAATTCATTTTTTATTTTTGTATTTAAATTATTACAAATGTATAAAGTTTTTGTCAACGAAAAAAAATTATTACTCTCTAAGACTCCCGAAAACTTAGAAAAAACAGTCGGTTACGAAAACTCTACAACGCTGGAAATTGCTTTGGATCTTCTTCAAAACACATCCACTTCAGAAATGAATGTTTATGGCGAAAATCTGGAAACGATCTGGGAAGAATTTAACCGACTTTTCAGAAAGATTGAAGCTGCAGGCGGAATTGTAAATAATCCTTCAGGAGAAATTCTCTTCATCAAAAGACTCGGAAAATGGGATCTCCCAAAAGGTAAAATGGAAAAAGGTGAATCGCGTGAAGAATCTGCCATCCGTGAAATCGAAGAAGAAACAGGCCTGAGAAATGTTGTTTTAAAAAATTTCATCAATACAACTTACCATATTTATGTGGAAAGAAACGGCGACAAAGTACTTAAATACACGCACTGGTTTGAAATGTTTTTTGATGGCGAAGACACCTCAAAGCCTCAAACCGAAGAAGGAATTACAGAAGTTGCATGGAAAAACGACAGTCTGATTACCGCTGAAGTTTTCCCAAACACTTTCAAGAATATTAAACTGATTTTATCTGATTTTAAAGAGTCTAAGCTTAAATAAAATCCAATGCTTTTTCTAAGGCAATTCCTCGGGACGCCTTTAAAAGAACATTTTCTGAACTGATTTTATTTTTTTCTAAAAACGCTATGAGTTCTGAAGTATTTAAAAATGCTTCAGGTGAATCATTTACATTTTTAAACTGGTTTCCAACAGTAATAATTTGGTTAAAATTGAGACTTTTAGCCAGATTTAAAATATTCTGATGTTCAGTTTCACTTTCATCGCCTAATTCAAGCATGTCACCTATGACAATTGTTTTCGTTCCTTCAAAAGTTACGAAATTATGAAGTGAAGCTGTCATAGAACTCGGGTTGGCGTTGTAAGTATCTAAAACGAGCGTTTTTCCATCTTTTTTCATAATCTGCGAACGCATGTTGGTGGGCGTATAGTTTTCTACGGCATGTTTAATTTTTTCAGAATCAATTCCAAAATGAAGTCCGAGACTTACTGCTGCACAAAGATTTGTGAAATTGTACTCTCCTGTCAGTTTTGAAACAGCGGTAGTATTGTTAAAATTTAACCCGACAAAATGTTCAGAAGAAATTAATTCAAACTGATAATCAGAATTTTCCTTACCGAAACTGATTTTTGGAGAATAATTGAGTGTCTTTTCAAACTGAACAGTATCATTATCATTCACCAAAATGGTCTGCTGATGATTTATTAGATAATCATACAACTCAGATTTACCTTTAATCACACCTTCAAAACCACCAAAACCTTCAAGATGCGCTTTCCCGAAATTGGTGATGTAACCTATTGTCGGCTTTGCAATATTACACAGCAATTCAATTTCCTTTTTATGATTCGCTCCCATTTCAACAACCGCCATTTCATGTTCAGGTTTGATAGAAAGGATAGTCAAAGGAACTCCGATATGATTATTCAGATTCCCAAAAGTGTACTGTACATTGAATTTTTTGGAGAGAACTGCATGAATGATCTCTTTTGTGGTAGTCTTCCCGTTGCTCCCCGTAAGACCAATTACAGGGATTGTGAGCTGGTCTCTGTGATGAACCGCCAGCTGCTGAAGGAAATCTAAAGTAGATTCCACATAAAAAATATTTTTTTCTGTATTTTCAAAACTTTTCTGCTCAACAATTACCGCCAGCGCACCTTTTGAGACGGCATCTTCAGCAAGTGTTGCAGCATTGAAATTATCTCCTGAAAAAGCGAAAAAAATATCATTTTCACCAATCTTTCTGCTGTCGATGGTTACGTTGCTTGCCTTTAAAAATATCTGATAAAAATCCTGTACATTCATAGCCCAAAAATAAAAAACCTTCTGAATATTCAGAAGGTTTTTGTATAATATTTTGATAATAAATTATCTTCTCGTTCTACCTTTGTTTTTTGAAGTCGCATCCTGCGCTACACGGAATCCGATCCATCCGTAACCAGCGTTTTCAGCTTTATATCTTCTTTGTCCCGGATCTAACCAGTACGCTGAATCCTGCCAAGAACCTCCTTTCACAACTCTGATATCGTTAGAAATCTGAGAAGTTCTCTTCCCGGTATCTTTCTGTAATTTTACTTTACCGTTTGCATCAACGAAGAAGTTTTGTCTTGCTCCGTTATACATATTGTAAGAAGAAACAGAATCAGAAGCATTTCTGTAACTTAAAGAAGACTGCTGATCTCCATCTCTAAAGTTTGCATAGTTTGCAATTGTTTCTCTGGAGTATTGACCTGGAAGATTTTTAGCAACTAATCTTCCGTCTCTTAAAGTATCGTACTTCATGTTGGTTTCGTCTACCATCTGGTAAGTTCCGTCTCCGTTTCTTACGATAGCCTGAGGAGCATTTCCTCTGTAGTAGTTGAAATCACTGTATTCATCGTCTACGATTGGTCTGTAAACATCAGCTGTCCATTCAGCAACGTTTCCGTACATTCCGTAAATACCGATAGCATTTGAAGGATATAATCTTACGTCTGAAGTTTTAGCTGAACCGTCGTTTTTCCAACCTGCAGGACCTGAGTAATCTCCCTGACCTTGCTTGAAGTTTTCAAGAAGCATACCTCTGTCTCTACCTTTAGTACCTCTCAAAGACTGGATTTCAGGAGCTTTACCTAAGTACATGTTGTACTCTCTGTTTTTCTCCATTCCCAAAGCTGCGTACTCCCATTCTACTTCACTAGGAAGTCTGAATTTTGTTACCATATCTGCACCAGGAGCTCTGTTTGCAGCGATAAGTCTTTGGTTAGTTGTTTTTATACCAGTTTTTTGCTGTCTTCTTTGCTCATTGATGTAGCCTTGCATTTCAGGATCATTCGATTTGAATTTATCCATATTGAAAGCAGTACCACCTTGGTTGTTAGATTCATTAATATATAAATCTTTAGCAATGATACCGGCATTCATTAATGCTTTTTCGTTTGCTCTGTCTGTCAACCATTCACAATATCTGTTTGCCTGAGCCCAAGCCACACCTACTACAGGGTAATAGTCGTAGTTAGCATCTCTGAAATACGTTTCGTTGAAATCATTTCTAGAAAGCTTGTTGTCCCACAATAAAGTATCTGGCAACGCACCGTTGTAGATTTCTTTAAAGCTAGGATCACTTGGTGGGAAAACATACTTCAACCATGTAAGGTATTCACGGTATTCGTAGTTAGTAATTTCTGTTTCACCGATGTAGAAAGAGCTTACCTGCATTCTGCGAGGCGAGTTATTCCAATCGTGCATTACATCATCTTTCACTAATCCCATTGTAAAAGTTCCACCTTCTACATAGACCATTCCTGGCCATCCTTTCTGCTCCTGTTGCTTTCCTGCAAAAAACCAACCCTGTTTTTCGTTTGGTTTCCAACCTGTCTTAGAGACAAAACTTTTCGTACCGCCTCCTTTGCCGGTCCCGGATCCACCACAACTGGTTAATGCAAGTGTAGAACTCAATGCTATTAATGAAAACAACTTTAGTTTTTTCATAGTCGATATAAATATTAATCAAAGTACAAAGAAAAAGTAAATTATTCAATAAATCAAATAAAGATTTGATTTTTTTTGAAAAACGATGTGAAATTAATTTTATTGTACCCTACGTAATTACAAAATTTTCATTTATTTTGTAATTCGGAAATTCATCTACAAACATGAGACTGAAAATTATATTTATATCCCTCTTCTCTTTAGCCACCACTCTACAGGCACAACGTGTTGCCATTGAATGGAGCGGCTCTAAAACCGAAGATTTTGGTACTATAAAGAAAGTACTGCCTGCATTTAAAAATGAAGGATTTGCTTTCGCGCAAAACAATGTTTTTATTCATAATAAAATACAGACGGGAGCAAACCGGTTGAAGGTTACCAATCTTCAGTGGGAAAATGTTTCTTATAAAGATTTATTTGAACTGAATGCAGCACAACTTCCGGAGAATGAAATTAAGGATATCACGTATGTTGATATTGAGGGAGAAAGATATGCAAGCTACAATGTTTCTTTATTTAAAAGAGTAAACGGAACGGTGCAAAGACTTTCTTCTTTTCAAATTACGGAAGATACTTCTCCACAAAACCTTAACGCAGCGAAAGTAGGAACTACTGTAAACCCCCTTTCATCAGGTAGTTTTTACAAAATAAAAGTCGACAAATCGGGTATTTTTAAAATTACTGCACAATTTTTAAGAGATATCGGAATAAATCCTTCCAGTGTAAATCCTAAAAATTTCAGAATTTATGGGAATGGTGGTATTATGCTTCCCGAATTCAATCAGGATACAAAATACAGTGCCCTTCAGGAAAATGCTATTCAGGTTTTTGGGGAAGAAGACAATGTTTGGAATGATAATGACTATGCTCTGTTTTATGCACAGGGACCTAATGGCTACAATCTTTATAATAACACAAACGGGAATGGCTTCAAAAGAAGAGAGACAAGAATCGATGATGCCAATGGTGTGAAAAACATTTATGAAGATTTTTCTTATTACTATATCAATTTTGATAAAGGAGCGGGAAAAAGAGTTCAAAATGTAGATGTTAATTTACCGGCAACTCCTCTTATCACAAGATATGATGACTATCAGGTGATTAATAATGATCAGAAAAATTTACTGAAAGTAGGTCGTATTTGGGTAGAAGAAGCACCTTTCACTGCAGACAAAAGTATTGTAATTAATGTTGCAACTCCTATCCAGCCGGGTGATGCCATCAGATACCGTACGCAGGTAATAGGTTTTGGTGCACAGCAAAACAGTGTCACTTTCAACATTAATAACCTTAATCCTTCTATAGGAGCAGTTCCTCCGAATAACCAAAATTATGTGTTTGAATATTACCCGCTGAGCTACAGGGGTACTATATCTAATCTTACAGGAAATCAGATTACTTTCAACTACCTTCCTAATATTACCACCAATCCAAACGGGGCTTTCCATTTTGATTATCTTGAAGTACAATACAAACAGGATCTTACTTACAATGGTTCTCAGATGAGTTTCAGAGATTTTTCACTTCAAAGCGGAAGCAATACCACGTATGGTTTTGGAGTATCAAATACCGGAGCTATGGAGCAGGTATGGGATGTTACCGACATCACAAACGCAAACAGAAGAGTAAATAAGGGAGGAGCAGGATCATTTAATTTCGCTTATACCACTTCAAATTTATTCTTTAATAATGAATTTGTTGCTTTTAGAGCTGACGCTGCATTTGCACCTCAGTTTGTTGAAAGAATAGGCAATCAGGATCTTTCGGGACTGCAGAATGTAGATTACCTTATTATTACAACTCCAGAAATGATGGGGCAGGCTCAGCGATTAGCAAACTACCATCAGACTAAAAACAGTTATAACGTACAGATTGTAGATCCTGCCAAAATTTATAACGAATTTGGAAGCGGAAGCCGCGACCTTACTGCTATTAGAGATTTTATTACTAAACTGAATACTCCTACTGGAAGATTAAAGTATGTAATGATTATTGGGGACGCTTCTTATGATTACAAAAATAGAATTCCAAACAACAGCAATGTAGTTTCGGGTTACGAAAGTGAAGAATCTGCAGACGTTGTAAGCTCATACGTTACGGATGATTATGTAGTGATGACTACACCGCAAACCAATCTATCGCTAACCAGCAACCTGCCAAATTTGCCAATCGGAAGATTACCTGCTGCCAATGCTACGGAAGCTGCCAATATGATTGACAAAACCTTGGCTTACTATAATTCATTGCCGGGACAATCTAATTCTTTCGGAGAATGGAAAATGAAACTTGACTTTGTAGTTGATGATGATAATGACGGCGGACCGCCTTTTCATACTGTAATGAACAATTCCTTGCAGAGTGTTTTTGAAATCCCGGCAAGTACCAATTTAAAGGAATATAATGTTCGAAAACTTTATTTAGACTCATTTCAGGGGCAAAGCACTGCAGGCGGACGTAGATACTCACAGGTAAATCAGGCAATTTCTAATGATATGGGAAATAGTCTTTATCTTTTCTATTTCGGGCATGGAGGAATCAATGGCTGGGCTCAGGAAAGAGTTTTCACAACAGATGAAATTCAGGCTGCCAATAATTTTTCTAATATTTACAGCAGATTCCCTTTTGTATCAACTATTACATGCGAATTTACTTTATGGGATGAGCCTGGAACTTTCTCTGCGGGTGAGCAGCTTATTAAATTAAAACAAGGTGGCCCTGCTTCAATGATTACATCAAGCCGTGCGGTAGGTGTAGGATATGGTGTAGACTTTACAAATCTTTATACAAGAGAAATGTTTAAACTGACCAATGACGATTTTATTTCAATTGGAGACGCGCACCTCAATGCTAAAAAGCTAAAACCAGGCGACCCAAATCACTTTAAAGTTAACTTTTTGGGAGATCCTGCAATGAAACTTTCAAGACCGGCGAGACGATTGGTGATTGACAATATAGAATCTCCTGTTCCGGGATTAATCAGAGGATTGGATTTTGTGAAAGTGACGGGACATATCAATAATGCCAACGGAACTTTAAATAACACCTTCAACGGTCGTGTAGTTATTAATATTTTTGATAAAAGATTAAATAAAAATACATTAAACAACCCAGGAAATCTTACTCCTATCCTTAATTATACTGAAGAAGGGAGTGCTATTGTAAAAGCATCAGGAATTGCTACAAACGGACAGTTTACTGTAGAATTTTACGTTCCTAAAGACATTAATTACACTGTAGGAGAAGGTAGAATCTTAGGTTATGCAGACAATAAAGTTTCAGATGTCTTCAACAATCAGGCGGTACAGGTAGGCGATATTAATCCAAATGGAATTAACGACAATGAGCCACCAAAGGTAAAACTGTACATGAACAATACTAATTTTGCCAACGGAGGTATTACCAATCAAAACCCTACTCTTTTAGCCTGTTTAACTGATGATACCGGAATTAATTCAACAGGATCAGGAGTTGGTCACGACATTACAACTTATCTTGACGGACAGATCATCAATACTTTAGTTTTAAATGATTTTTATGCTTCAGGTGAAGGAAATGGATGTATCAATCCTGCTTTGGCAGAGTATCAAAAAGGTAATGTAACTTACCCTTTCAGAAACTTAGCGATTGGGCAGCACCAGCTTACATTTAAAGTTTGGGACATCAATAATAATTCTACAGTTTCTACGTTAAACTTTGAGGTTAAAGACCAATCTGACCAGCATTTGATTATCAACAGACCAATGAACTGGCCAAATCCTTTCACCAATAAGACCTACATTCATTTTGAGCATAATTGCGATGATATTTTGGATGTGAATGTTCAAATCTACACCATTACAGGAAAATTGGTAAAAACAATTACCTCGGCTGTGATTGCAGAACCGTTCCTACAGGGCTACAGAACGCCTAAACAGGCAATAGAATGGGATGGAAAAGATGATTTTGGTGATACAGTAGCAAAAGGTACGTATATTTTTAAGATATTTGCAAAAAGTCAGAATCAAGAAAAATGCAAAGGAAGTGCTACAGCTGTAGAAAAAATGGTACTTTTGAAGTAAAATTATAATTTAATCGAAATATATCTACAAAACTGATAATATATAAAAGACAACATATGAATTTAACTACTAAACTGCTTTTAGGAATAGGTCTGAGTGCCGGCTTCTTAAGCTACGCTCAGGATTTAAGCCAGGTAAGACCTGTATTGACAGGAGCACCTTTCCTTAGAATCGCACCAGATGCAAGATCAGGTGGTATGGGAGATCAGGGTGTGGTAACTTCACCAGATGCATTCTCTCAATTCTGGAATGCGGCTAAATATCCTTTCAGCAGAACAAGTTCTTCTATTGGTTTGAACTATACACCATACATGAGTAAACTTACAAATGATGTATTTTTATTGTATGGCGCCTTTCATAAATTTTTAGGTCAGGAAGAAAGATCTACGATCTCGGCAAGTATCTATTACTTCAATATGGGAGAAGTAGACCTTACTCAGTTGGTAGGAAACGAAGTTACTTCTATGGGTACTTCTAAGCCTAACGAATTCTCTATCGACGTTGCTTACGGTCTTAAGCTTTCAGATTCTTACTCAATGGCGGTTACAGGTAGATTTATCCGTTCAGACTTAGCCGGAGGATTCAACACAGATACTACTTTGAAACCAGCAAACTCATTCGCAGTTGATATTTCAGGTTACTATACTTCACCGAGATTTCAAAGTTTCGGAAATTATGAAGGTAAAATAAACGGAGGTTTCGCTGTCACCAACTTAGGTCCTAAATTGGATTATACAGGAAATGAAGAATCAAGATCTTATCTTCCAACAATGGCAAGATTAGGTTTAGGATATGATATGTATTTGGATGATATGAATAGAGTTGGGCTTTCTGTAGAAGGTTCGAAAATTCTGGTTCCGGGATCTGAATTTATCGGAAATGATCCTAATACAAGACAACCAATGTATGCAGTACCCAATGTAGGTGTAATGGAAGGTATCGGAAAGTCATTCAAAAACACCAATTCTATTATGTATAGTGGTGCTTTGGAATATTCTTATGACAATGCATTTGCTTTAAGAGGAGGTTACTTCCACGAAAGCGAAGAGCAGGGAGCAAGACAGTTTGCCACTGCAGGTATCGGTTTGAAATACCGTTCATTCGGATTAGACATTTCTTATTTGATCAACATGTCTAAAATCAATACAGCATTAGACAACACCCTACGTTTCGGTCTTACCTGGAACATCGGTGCTGAAACATCTAATGTAGATTATTAAGATTATAAAATTAATATACTCAAAAGCTCCAATTTCTGGGGCTTTTGTTGTTTTAACCTAATAATTAACTTCCTTCTTACCTCTTCCATCTTCCCTCTTCCAACACCTAACACTCCAACCAAAAAAAACACATTTTGTCCAAAAACTAAACCCATCAGTTCACATATAACCCGTATTTTTGCAGTATGAATTATTCTTCTGAGCTCAAAAAATTTGTAACCAGCCAATATGTGTATTCTGCGATCAGAATTACACTGTCTACGGTGCTTCCGTGTTTGGTTTTGGCTCATTTTGGGATGCTCAAAGAATATTTTCTTTTTCCGCTGGGAACCAGTTTTGTTGCGCTCACAGATCAGCCCGGACCATTTATCCGAAGAAGAAACTCATTGACTTTTGCTATTTTCTGTTTCGTCGCTGTAGCCTCAATTGCAAGTCTGGTAAAAGGAATAATCCCTTTGGTCATTTTGGAAATCGTCGCTTTCGGGATGTTTTTTTCACTGATCGGCGTTTACGGACAAAGATTGGCAGCTGTTGGTTCGCTTGCACTGGTTGTTTTGGCGATATTTATTGACGGGCATTTGACAGGAGATAATATTTTTAAAAGTCTGATGATCTTCGCTGCAGGATCTATCTGGTTTTTATTAATTTTTCTTGTTGTGACCACGATTCAGCCTTACAAACTGGCAAGTCAGATGATTGGGGAAAATTATCTTCAGCTTGCAGAATTTTTAAAAATAAAGGCCAATTTTTATCAGAAAAATCCCGATTTCAATAAACTTACAACGCAGGTGATTGCGAAACAGATCGAAATAAAAAATCTTCAGGAAGAAACACGCGAAACTGTTTTCAGAACCAGAACGATTGTCAACGAATCAACAACCATAAGCCGTTTGCTGATGTTGATGTTTCTGAATTCTCTGGATCTGCACGAAAAGCTGATGACCTCAGAGAGTGATTATAAAAAACTTCAGGAAAGTTTTGAAGACACTACTATTTTGGTTAAGATTCATGATTATCTCAATATTCTTTCAGACGAAATTGCCAACATCGGAATTGCGCTGCAAAGCAGTACCAGAGCCAGACCTATTTCGAATCTTGAACTGCATTCTGATGAATTAAACATCAGCTATTTCGAATTGCGAAACAGAGAAATGACTCCCGAAACTCTGGAAAACTTTATGATTCTCCGTCAGATTATGATGCGAATCAGCGAGATTACCAAAGAGATTAGTGAGATCTACAAAGTATTTTCCCAAAACGTAAAACTGGCAAAAAGTCTCTCCACTGGTTTAGATTTAAAGAAATTTATGCCTAATGAGGAAAAACTGAATTTTAAAGTTCTGAGAAGCAATATTTCACTGACCTCATCGCACTTCCGTCATGCCATCAGGGTGACTTCAGCGTTGCTGTTAGGATATTTGGTTTCTCAGCTTCCCTTCATCGAAATCGGTCATACATACTGGATTTTGATTACCGTCGTTGCTATTTTAAAACCCGCCTACTCCATTACAAAACAGAGAAATCTTCTGCGTTTTTACGGGACGGTTGCCGGCGCGGTCATTGCTTATGCGGTTTTGCATTACATTCAAATCAATGCTGTATTGTTTTCTATCCTCTTGGTCAGTATGATTTTATGTTTCAGCTTTCTGAAAGGAAGATATTTCTGGGCTGTCCTGTTTATGACAATGTACGTTTTTCTGAGTTTTAATTTTCTGAATCCGGGAAACGTTAACGTGATTTTCAAAGACAGAATTGTAGATACCATCATCGCCGGAATCATTGCTTTCTTGGTTTCATATCTCATTCTTCCTGTCTGGGAACATACTCAGAATCTGCAGCTGATGAAAAAGTCTGCGGAATCAAATCTCACTTATTTCCACAGCGTAATGTCGAAATTTCTGAATGAAGATTTTGATATGGAAGATTATAAAGTGAAGCGTAAAAATGCTATTATTTCACTTGCCAACCTTTCTGATAACTTCCAGAGAATGATTACCGACCCGAAGAATCAGAGAAAAAAACTGGAAGTGGTGCATCAGTTTGTGGCAACATCCCATTTGATTACGGCCTATACTGCTTCGCTATCTCAATATTCAAAAAATGAAAAAAAATATCCTGAAATAGATTCTGAAAGCTGGACGAAAAAAATTGAAGCAGAAATGAATCAGGTTTCGGTTTTGCTGAATGGCGAAAAAATTCCTGAAACATTGAGAATGGACAGCCGTTTGGAGCCTGAAGACTCTTCCATCGAAGATTTACTCTTAAAAAGAAAAACCGAACTGCTTGAAAAAGAACATTACGATACCAGAGATCCGAATAAAATCTCTCATTTAACGGAACTTAAAAACATTCACGATGTTTTGGAACTGATTTATGATGTAGCCAAAGAGCAGCGAAAAGTAATAGAAACGTACCGCAACGAAGAGATTATTCCTCAACAATCGTAAAGCAGTAGTCATCAAAAAACTCGACTCTCGCTTTCAATTCATCCGAAATTTTATCGTCGTGAACTCTGCATTTTATAGAACGTAGATATTTTAATTCAAAAGGTCTTACTTCGTAATGTTTTTTGAGAGACCAATGCTTTGAGTGATGAATTTTGTACATACTTTCCTTCACGCTCCAGATAATCGTATAAAAAACCACTTCCGTATCGAAAGGAATAAATCCACGTTCGTTTTCGTAGGTAAATTTATCGATAACCCTTAAAATTTTCGGATTAAATTTCTCAATATCAATCCCGATTTTATTTTTTGAAATGGCAATTGCTGCAAACGGAAAAGAATGCGTAATCGAGATTTCGGCATCTTTTGGAGACAAAAACGGTTCTCTTTCTTTATAAAGAATCTTGGAATTTGGTTTCAAACTTTTCAGAAGTTTTCTGACCATTAAAACCTCCAGCAATTTTTTCGGATGATAATCTTTTACTTTTTCGGCATTTTCCGGCTCTAAAAGTTCATCGATATTCAAATCTTCATTCTCGTCGTATTTCCAGACCAGAATGGTGGCGTTATCATCAGAAAAATCACGGTAAAGAGGCATGGGTTTGAAATTATTCGGTAAAAATAGGAAAATTTTGGCGGGAAGCGGGAAGCTGGGTGCCGGAAGTTTTGTGATTCGAATTCTGAAGCGGAAATTTTTGATTTACATTCAAATTTAACACAATATTTAAAAGTTAAATCTTACGCAAAGATTTTACATCCCGCATGCAGCACCCCACACAAAAAAAATCACCTAATCCTAAGACTCAAGTGAATTAATATAATTTAAAGCTAAAACTAATACGGTTAGTTGTGAACATCCATCATCTTACCTGCAAAAACTTCTAGCACCCAGCTTCCAGCATCCCACACAAAAAAAATTCACCTAAATCCTAAGACTTAAGTGAATCTAAATTATTTAAAGAGCTTAAAAGCTAAAGCAGTTAGTAGTCAACTTCCATCATCCATCATCCATCTTCCAGCTTCCTACTTTGCCTGGTGATTCTGATCATTTCTGTGCTCCATGATTTCAAGATTTTCATCTACGAAATATGCACTTCCGAAACCGTTTACGTAAGAACCTTTTACAGGATGAAGTCCGATTAAGATAAAATCTTTCATTTCAGAAATTACCTCAACCACTTTTCCATGAGTTTCTTTCAATTGAGAAACAACTGCGTTCCATGTTTCAGAATCTCTTTCAACCTGAGAAGTTGATGCTTCGATGGTTAGTCTTTCTCTTGCGTAGATCTGTTTTGTAGCAGATTCGTCTTCGATAAACATGATCGAAGTTTTTCTTCCGTCCGCAAGGTTTTTAGTATGCTTTGCCATGAAAGAAACCAAAATATAAAATGTATTGTCTACCTGTACGAATGGTGCATAGCTGGAGTTTGGCGTCCCTTCGGCATCTACAGTTGCCAATATAATGCTTTTTGATCTTTCTACAAGTTCTTTTACTTTCGGGGCAAGTGGCTTTGCCTGTCTTTGAGCTTCTTCCTGAGTTGGAGTATGATTCATATATAAGATTTATTTGTACCACAAAAGTACGTTAATTAGAATTAAAATAAATAAAACTAAGGCTGTAAAATCTCATATCCCTTAAATTTCATGTGTTTTTTTATCTAAATTATATGTTGTAATTTTGCACTTTAAATATTTGAATTTAAATCATTCATAAGATATGAGTACAACAACACAATACGTTCCTTATAAAGTTAAGGACATCTCCCTTGCAGAATGGGGAAGAAAAGAAATTACCCTTGCTGAAGCAGAAATGCCAGGTTTGATGTCTATCCGTGAAGAATACGGACCGTCTCAGCCTTTGAAAGGTGCTAGAATCGCGGGATGTCTTCACATGACGATCCAGACTGCAGTTTTGATCGAAACTTTGGTTGCTTTGGGAGCTGAAGTTACATGGTCTTCTTGTAACATTTTCTCTACTCAGGATCACGCTGCTGCTGCAATTGCTGCTGCAGGAATCCCTGTTTACGCTTGGAAAGGTCTTAACGAAGAAGATTTTGACTGGTGTATTGAGCAGACTCTTTTCTTCGGAGAAGACAGAAAGCCATTGAACATGATTTTGGATGATGGTGGAGATTTAACAAACATGGTTTTCGACAGATACCCTGAATTCACAAAAGATATCAAAGGACTTTCTGAAGAAACGACTACAGGAGTTCACAGATTGTACGAAAGAATGAAAAACGGAACTTTGGTAATGCCTGCAATCAACGTAAATGATTCAGTGACTAAATCTAAGTTTGATAACAAATACGGTTGTAAAGAATCTGCAGTAGATGCGGTAAGAAGAGCAACTGACATCATGTTGGCTGGTAAAAGAGTGGTAGTTTGCGGATACGGAGACGTTGGTAAAGGTACTGCTGCTTCTTTCAGAGGTGCCGGTTCTATCGTTACTGTAACTGAAATCGACCCAATCTGTGCTTTACAGGCTGCAATGGACGGTTTTGAAGTGAAAAGATTAGATACTGTAGTGGATAACGCAGATATCATCATCACAACTACAGGTAACTTCAACATCGTTAGAGGAGAGCATTTCCTTAAAATGAAAGACAAAGCTATCGTTTGTAACATCGGTCACTTCGACAACGAAATCGATATGGCTTGGTTAAACGGTAAATACGGTCATACAAAATCTGAAGTGAAGCCACAGGTTGACATCTATACTCTTGAAGAAGGTAAAGAAATCATCATCCTTGCAGAAGGTCGTTTGGTAAACTTGGGTTGCGCAACTGGTCACCCATCTTTTGTAATGTCTAACTCATTCTCTAACCAGACTTTGGCTCAGATCGAACTTTGGAACAATTCTGAAGCTTACGGAAACGAAGTATATATGTTACCAAAACATTTAGATGAAAAAGTTGCAGCCCTTCACCTTAAAAAATTAAGCGTTGAGTTGGAAGTTCTTTCTACTGAGCAGGCTGAGTACATCGGTGTAGAAGTACAGGGACCTTACAAACCGGAATACTACAGATATTAATTATCGGTAATGAGCAATTGGTAATGTGCAATCATTGCCAATCATCAATATACAACGCTTCGGATTTTTCCGGAGCGTTTTTTTATAGAAATTTTCTCAAACACACCTTGTCTCCTACTCTCCCATTCTTAAACTCTCAAACTATTAAACTCTTAAACTCTTAAACTTAATTAGGAGCTATTCCCGCTATCCGCTGTATCTTTTGTGTCATTGCAAACAAAGTGAAGCAATCTGTTAAACTTTTTCGCAATCGCAATAACAAAAAAGGATGCCGCTGCTATCGGTGCCAGGCCATGATTGCGCGTACACCACCCCGTCAAAAAATCAAAGATTTTTTGACACCCCTCCAGAGGAGGGGAATTGACACGAGTATTAATTATCCTGATTTCGGATTAAGCTTAAAGTATAAATTTTTATAGACTCAGATCAATAGCGTCGGGCTTTAGCACGATCTTTCTTATGATGAGCATTAAAGCTTTAGCCGAAACTTAACGATAGATTTTGGCTACAACCAAATGTATATCTCTTTACATAAATGGGCTAAAGCCCATTCCTATCGAATTATAAAATCTTTGTTATCTCCGATTCAGGTTATTGAAATATATTCTCTACTAATTAAAAGATATATTATCAAGTTTCAATTAGTGTAAACAACTTATTTTAAAATTGAAACTTACACATACAAACTACACTTTTCCAATAAAAGTGATAAAATCCACTTTTCATAAGATGCATTCACAAAAAAATAATATATTTGGTATCAATAATAAACAAAAATAACAATTAATGAAAAAACAGGGAGTTTCAACCGCATTCGTAGCCGCATCGTGGGTTGCACTGGGTGCAGGAATGATCGGATTTATTGTAGGATTGGCAAGAGCCGAAATGCAGCTTAACGAAAAAGGATATTATTTCACCATCCTTCTTTACGGTTTATTTGCGGTAGTTTCTCTACAGAAAGCCGTCCGTGACAGATTAGAAAACATTAAAGTAACTGATATTTACTACGGAATCTGTTGGTTTGCGACACTTTCCTCTATCGTTTTACTGGCAATCGGTCTTTGGAATGCCACTATTTTACCAAGTGAAAAAGGATTTTACGGATTTGCATTTTTGCTGGCATTGTTTGGTGCCATCGCCGTCCAGAAGAATACAAGAGACAATATGACTCAGGAATAAAACCACAAAACCCACCAGATTCGGTGGGTTTGTTTTTTTTTGCTATCTTTATTTCACAAAATAATGAAAATTAAAATTGTATTTTTGATTATCATTTCTTTTTACACCAAATTAAATTTTGATTAATATGATTGCAGGAAATTACAATTTAAAAACAAAGCTTACGACTCTTCTTCTTCTGGTATTTTCGTTTCAGCTGGTGACAGCTCAGAGCGAATTTATCACAACGTGGAAACCCGGCAATACTCAGATTCCAACGGTAACCAGTACGCCTTTTTTATCATCAAATACTCAGGCATGGATGCCCATTCGAGATACAGACTTTACAGTGTATTGGGAAGAAGTAGGTTTTCCGGCTCATCATGCAACCCTTAACAATTTAAATTCTACACAGTATATCTTATTAGATTTTGGCACGGCACACAATCCCGTTCCCGCTAATGCCACTTATCAAGTAAAAATAAGTAACGGAAACGTAAACCGAATGCTCTTCAATGAGATTATTCCTGGAAACAGTATCAATAATCTTTTAGGAGACACCTCAAAAATTATTGAAATCAATCAGTGGGGGTCTGCGGTATGGTCATCGATGGCTAATTCATTCGCAGGCTGTTCAAATTTAGATTTAAAAGCCACAGATTCTCCAAACCTTTCTTTGGTAACAGATATGCAGTACATGTTTTCAGGCTGTATATCATTAGTTGGAAATCCATCAATAAACAACTGGGATACCTCTCAAAACACCAAACTGGACGCTACTTTCCATGGGTGTGTACTTTTCAATCAACCCTTAAACAACTGGAACACCTCAAATGTGACCAGCATGGGCGTAACTTTCATGATGGCTCAAAATTTCAACCAACCGCTATCGAATTGGGATACTTCTGAAGTAACCGATATGACCTCCATGTTTTTTATGGCGAAAGCTTTTAATCAACCTATAGGAAACTGGGATGTTTCAAAAGTGACAGATATGGAATTTATGTTCTCAAATGCATGGCAGTTTAATCAGAATATCAGCGGTTGGAATACAGGAGAAGTTATTTTAATGAATCACATGTTTCAAAACGCAAAAGTATTTAATCAGCCTATCGGAAGCTGGAATACCTCAAAAGTAACAACTATGCAGGGAATGTTTGGGACTGCAACTGCTTTCAACCAACCCATCGGAAACTGGAACACCTCAAGTGTCATTCACATGCTCGGTATGTTTCAGGGAGCTACGTCTTTTAACCAAAGTCTTGCCGGATGGAATACTTCCAACGTCATTAGTTTGAATAATCTTCTTACAAATGCTGTAAGTTTCAATCAAAATCTTGGTAACTGGAATCTTTCATCACTGACTTCCGCTTATGGAATGTTTCAGAATTCAGGGTTAAACTGTCAGAATTACGACAACACACTTTACGGATGGAGCCAAAACCCTGCAACACCCAATAATATCAACATCAGCAGTGCATCACCGATGATTTATACACATACGGCAGCGGTAACGGCGAGAAATTACCTCATCAGCAACAAAGGATGGACGATAACAGGAGATTCTTACGATGACAAATGCCTTTCTGCTCTTTCCACTAAGGAAAATACTATCAAAAATGATTTTAGTTTTTACCCAAATCCAGCATCAGATTTTATTTATTTAAAAAATTTAAAAGATGGCGTGAGCTACAAAATTTTCGACACCAGCGGAAGAATTGTTTCACAGAATAATTTAGATAAAAATCAAATCGACATCAGAACATTGATGAAAGGAAATTATATCATTCAGCTGAAAACCAAAACTTCCATGAAGAACTTTAAATTTATAAAGAACTAACACCAACCAAAATATAATATGAAAAAGTCACTATTTACTTTAATCATCACGTTGCTGTGTTTCTTTCCGAAGGCACAAAATGAATTTATCACGACATGGAAGCCAGGTAATGAATCTACACAACAGATATCCAGCGGCGTTATATCCACCTCTACACAGATTTGGTTTCCGGGAAGAGGAAATAATTTTAATGTTTCTTGGGAAGAAATAGGACATCCTTCTCATAACGGCAGCCTATCAAACATCTCTTCTGCCCTGAATTTTCTAATTGATTTTGGAACTCCACAAAATCCGGTGGCAGCAAATGCGACTTATCGTGTAAAGGTAAGCAACGGAAATGGAACTTTTCAAAGGATGAAATTTTATCAACCAGTAGGTTCTATTTTTTTTGGAGATGCAAAAAAAATCTTAAAAATTGAGCATTGGGGAAATATTATATGGGACAATATGGATTTTGCTTACGCATCATGCCCAAATTTGGATATGACCGCAACAGATACTCCAAACCTAACCCAAGTTACAAGTTTCGAAAGTATATTTTTTTCCTGTACTTCTCTTGTAGGCAACAGCAGTTTTAATAATTGGAATACATCAAACGTGACAGATTTACAGGCTGCATTTTCAAACTGTCTATTATTTAACCAACCTCTTGGTAATTGGGATACTTCTAATGTGACAAGAATGATCCTGACATTCGCAATGTCACCATCTTTTAACCAGAATATAAACAACTGGGACACTTCAAGTGTTCAAGCTTTTAATGCAATGTTCCTTAATGCAAGCACGTTCAACCAACCTTTAGAAGATTGGGATACGTCTAGTGCCATAGAGATCGAATTGATGTTTTCAGGGGCTGTTTCATTTAATAAACCTATAGGAAATTGGAATACTGCAAATGTTGTGGATTTTCAAAGAACTTTCCTGAATGCACCCGCTTTTAACCAGCCTATAGGAAATTGGGACACTTCGAGTGGAATTTACATGAATTCCATGTTTCAAAATGCTACGGCTTTTAACCAGAACATTGCAAATTGGAATACCGGAAACGTTATACATTTAAACAGTATGTTTCAGAATGCAACATCCTTTAACCAAAATATCAACAATTGGAATACCTCAAATGTTACATCAATGAATTCTATGTTTCAAAATGCATCGGCGTTTAACCAAAATATAAACAATTGGAATACATCAAGTGTAACATTAATAAATTCTATGTTTCAAAATGCAACTGCATTCAACCAAAATATTTCTAATTGGAACACTTCACAGGTAAGCAACATGAGCAATATGTTTACAGGCGCTACAGCTTTCAATCAAAATCTTGGCAACTGGAATCTTTCATCACTGACTTCTGCTTCCGGAATACTTCAGAATTCAGGTTTAAACTGTCAGAATTACGACAGCACACTCTACGGATGGAGCTTGAATCCTGCAACTCCCGGCAATATCAACATCAGCAGTGCATCACCTATGATTTATACCCATCCGGCAGCCGTAACGGCAAGAAACTACCTCATCACCAACAAAGGATGGACGATAACGGGTGATTCTTACGATGACAAATGCCTTTCTGCCCTTTCCACAAAGGAAAATACTATCGAAAATGATTTTAGTTTTTATCCAAATCCTGCATCAGATTTTATTTATTTTAAAAATTTAAAAGATGGCGTGAGCTACAAAATTTTCGACACCAGCGGAAGACTTGTTTTACAGAATAATTTAGATAAAAATCACATCGACATCAGAACATTGATGAAAGGAAATTATATCATTCAGCTGAAAACCAAAAGCTCCGTGAAGAACTTTAAACTTATAAAGAAGTAACACCAATCAAAATATTATATGAAAAAGTCAATATTTACTTTAATCATCACATTACTGTGCTTCTTTCCGAAAGCACAGAATGAGTTTATCACCACCTGGAAGCCCAGCAACACCCAAAACATTCTTCCTAACAATCCACCTTTCCCATCGTCCGCCACACAGGCCTGGGCACCTTTCCACGGAACAGATTTTACAATTTACTGGGAAGAAGTGGGCTACACTTCTCATAATGCCACGCTTAATAACGTGACTTCGCAATATCAGGTTTTACTGGATTTCGGCACACCACTCAATCCTATTCCTGCAAACGCTACTTACACGGTAAAGGTAAGCAACGGCACCGGTAATTTTCACCGCATTTCTTTTAGAGATGATATCCTCAATCAGAACAGTAGTTTGGGAGATAACGCTAAACTTGTGGGAATTAATCAGTGGGGATCTACTGCGTGGTCTACCATGAAAAACGCATTTAGCGGATGTCTTAATTTAAACATGACGGCTACCGATATTCCCAATCTCAGTGCTGTAACCGACATGTCTTCAATGTTTTCTGGCTGCTCGTCTATGACAGGCAATAGCTCTATCAATAACTGGGACATTTCCACAGTGACTAATTTACAGGGCACTTTCATTTCATGTACTCTCTTTAATCAGCCTATTGGAAACTGGAATACAGGCAATGTACAAAACATGGGTGCCATGTTCCTGATGTGCCAAAATTTCAATCAACCCATCGGGAACTGGGATACTTCTAAGGTTACTGCGATGGATGCAATGTTTAACAATGCCAGAAACTTCAATCAGCCAATTGGTAGCTGGAATGTTTCCAGCGTTGATGAAATGGAGTTTATGTTTTCAAATGCCTGGGCTTTTAACCAACCGATCGGAAACTGGGATGTTTCCGGCGTATGGCAAATGAACAATATGTTTGTTAATGCAAAAGCTTTTAATCAACCTATAGGAAACTGGAATACCTCAAGCGCTACAATCATGAACGGAATGTTTACGAACGCAACAGTTTTCAACCAGCCCATCGGAAACTGGAACACTTCAAATGTGACAAGTATGTATAATATGTTTCAGAACGCCTTAGCTTTTAACCAAAATATTGGAAGCTGGAACACTTCACAGGTGACCACCATGCAAAATATGTTTATGGGAGCTGTAAATTTTAATCAAAACTTAGGCAACTGGAATCTCAGCTCACTCCTGTTTGCGAGTGCTATATTTCAAAATTCAGGTTTAAACTGTCAAAACTACGACAGTACATTGTATGGATGGAGCCAAAATCCTGCAACACCAAATAATATCGGTATCAGCAGTGTAGCACCCTTGATCTACACCCATCCGGCAGCAGTTACAGCAAGAAACTACCTTATCAATAATAAAGGATGGGCAATTACAGGAGATTCTTACGATGACAAATGCATTTCTGCGCTTTCCACACAGGAAAATACCATCGAAAATGATTTTAGTTTTTATCCTAATCCTGCATCAGATTTTATTTATTTTAAAAACTTAAAAGATGTTGTGAGCTACAAAATTTTCGACATTAGCGGAAGGCTGGTTATGCAAGGTGATTCAGAAAAAGACCGAATTGATGTTAAAAATTTAGCAAAAGGAAACTATATACTTCATATCATAATGAATAAAACAATAAAAATCCTTAAAATTGTAAAGAATTAACATTAAATAAAAAACGATATGAAAAGGTCGGTCTTTACTTTAATCATTTTGATGTTTTGTTTCTTTTCAAAAGCACAAAACGAGTTTATTACCACTTGGAAACCTGCCATTTACCCAAATCAATCAGCTGCGAATGTATCTTCCCCATCAACCACATTTCAGGCATGGGCTCCTTTCCGCGGCAACAATTATACTATTTACTGGGAAGAAGTAGGCTATCCATCGCACAACATGACGATGACTAATGTAACTTCTACCCATCAGGTACTTTTAGATTTCGGAACATCGTTAAATCCCCTGATTCAAAATGCTACTTACAAGGTAAAGGTAAGCAGTGGAAACGGTAATTTTCACGGTATTTCTTTCCGGGATGATTTTCAGAATATGAGTCAGAATCTGTTTCATGGAGACGCTTCCAAGATTATAGAGATTAATCAATGGGGTAATGCTGTGTGGTCTTCTATGAGAGGAGCTTTCTTTGGATGCAGAAATGTGAACATGATTGCTACAGACATCCCAAACCTCAACAATGTTTCAGATATGTCTTATATGTTTGGAAATTGTGAAGCACTTACAGGAAACACCACTTTCAATAACTGGAATACATCTGCCGTTACTACTCTAGCAGGAATCTTCAGTGGTTGTTTACTCTTTAACCAACCTATCGGAAACTGGAATACGTCTAATGTACAGAATATGACAAGTACTTTCTCATTGGCTCAAAACTTCAATCAGCCTATCGGAAACTGGAACACTTCAAACGTGACCACAATGACAAGCATGTTCAACACCGCCAAAAGTTTTAATCAGCCCATCGGCAGCTGGAATACAGCCAGTTTAACAAATGTAAGTTATATGTTTTCGAACGCCTGGGCATTTAACCAACCCATCGGAAGCTGGAATACTTCTCAGATTAATACCATGGAAGGAATGTTTGCATGGACCAAGGCCTTCAGCCAGCCCATCGGAAACTGGAATACGTCTAATGTGACGACTATGAATTCTATGTTTTTTACGGCCACCGCATTTAATCAACCCATCGGAAACTGGAATATCTCTAATGTCACTACAACCAATGGCATGTTTTTCACAGCAACTGCTTTCAATCAGGATCTCAGCAACTGGAATACTTCACAGATGACCAATATTCAAAATATGTTCAACGGAGCTTCAAGTTTTAATCAGAACCTGGGAAACTGGAATCTCTCATCTCTTCTTTTGGGACAGGGACTGTTTTTTAATTCCGGCTTAACCTGCCAAAACTACGACAGTACGATCTACGGATGGAGCCTGAATCCCGCAACTCCCAATAACATCAGCCTCCAGAGTGCATCGCCAATGAAATATTCACACCCTTATGCAGTCACAGCCAGAAGCTACCTCATCACTTCAAAAGGCTGGTCGTTCACAGGAGACACCTACGATCCTACCTGTGAATCTGATCTGTCAGTTTCTGAAGCTACTAAAACAAGCGAAATTTCAATCTATCCAAATCCGGTTTCAGATTTTATTTATGTTAAAAATTTAAAAGATATTGACAGCTACAAAATTTTAGATACAAGCGGAAGAATAGTTTTGCAGGAAAAATTTAATGAAGATAAAATTGATGTAAAAAGTTTAACTAAAGGAAATTATCTCCTTCAGATCAAAACCAAAAACGATGTGAAAAATTTAAAATTTATTAAAAATTAAAATATTTCTAAACCAAATCACCTTATACCAAAGATCTATGAAAAAATTATTTTCGGTCATACTTTTAGTATTAACATTTCAAGTCTTTCAGGCGCAAAATGAATTTATTACAATCTGGGAGCCCGGATTTACGACTACTCCTGCAATCACTGTAAACGCACCTTATCAGGCAGGTATCAATCAAATCTGGTTTCCCGGCATAGGAGAAAATTACACCATTGAATGGGAAGAGGTAGGCTCTCCACAAAACAACGGCATAATGACCAATGTAACATCCACAAGCCAGGTTCTGATAGATTTCGGACCTGTTAAGGAAGGCAGCAATGGACCCACAAGATACAGGGTAAAAGTATCCAACGGAAATGGTATTTTCAGACAGATTAAATTTGCCAGCTATTTGCCTTTAAACCCAAACATCGAAGTAAATGTTCCCATTCTTCAGTTTTATGGTAATGTAGAAAAAATAAGAGAAATTGAACAATGGGGAAATATTGTATGGAGCTCTATGCAATGTGCATTTACCAATTGCCAGAAGTTGCAGCTTACGGCTACCGATTCACCCAATCTCAGCATGGTTACAGACGCGTCACTCATGTTTTACAGAGACTTTGAATTTCTGGGAGCAAGCTCAATGCAAAACTGGGATACTTCCAACATTCAGAATTTCAGTTTTATGTTTGCATCGCATTATAACGGGTTAAATTTTTCAGTCAACGCAAATCCTTTTAATTCCCCGTATATAACCAACTGGGATATGTCTTCAGCTACAAATTTAAGCTACATGTTTACCGGAAAAGGTCTTTTCAATCAAAACCTCAACAGCTGGGATGTTTCGAATGTGCAGAAAATGAACTGGATGTTTACTTTCTGTACAAACTTCAATCAGCCGCTGAATAACTGGAACACAGCAAGCCTTCAGGATATGCATTATATGTTTGGTCATGCCTCAGCATTTAATCAGCCTATCAACAGCTGGAATACTTCTCAGGTGATCAATCTTAACCGTACGTTTGCATATGCGGCAGCTTTCAATCAACCTTTAGATGCATGGAATGTGGGGACTGCGACAAAAATGACAGAGACATTTACACATGCGACAAGTTTTAATCAGCCACTTAATTCATGGAATGTAGGTAATGTAACCAATATGAGCGGTATGTTTCATACAGCTTCAAGTTTTAATCAGCCATTATCATCATGGAACACAAGTAAAGTTACCAGTATGTGGGGGATGTTTAAAGATGACAGCAGTTTTAATCAATCTTTGGAAACCTGGAATTTATCAGCATTGCTTCAGGCACAAAATATGTTTTCGAACACAGGTTTAGACTGCGTAAATTACAGCAAAACCTTGTCTGGCTGGGCAGACAATCCTGCAACTCCCAATTCTATAGACTTAGGAACTGCTTCTCCTCTGGTGTACGCAGCCAATATTGTCCCTAAAAGAAATTTCCTCATCAATAATAAAGGCTGGACGATAACCGATGATACAATGGGAACCTGTGTTTTATCTACAGGGGAAATCCGAACCGGGACAGATTTTTCAATTTACCCAAATCCTGCATCCGATTTTATATACTTTAAAGATTTAAAAGACGGTCTGAGCTACAAAGTTTTCGACAACAACGGCAGAATTGTTTTGCAGGGAAAATTTAATGAAGATAAAATTGATGTGAGAAATTTAACCAAAGGAAATTATCTGCTTCAGATCAAAACCAAAAGCGATATGAAGAATCATAAGTTTCTTAAACAGTAGCATTTTTACCTGCTTACCATCTTATTAGGCTTCAAAGCTGAAATTCGAACGGTAATTCAGGGGAAAGTTTAAAACACCCGTGCAAGAGACCTTCCCCTAAGGGAGAAAGCGCAAAACGCCCGTGCAACAGACTTTCTCTTAATGAGAAAACGCAAAGCACAGGTGCGACAGACTTTCTCACAAATTAGTCAGAGAAATAATCTTAAAGTAAACAAAACCCGCTAAGCAAGCGGGTTTTGTATGAATTAAATATCGAAATGATTGGGATGTTTAGATTTAATATCATCCACCGTTCCCAAAACTTTATCTTTCAAAGCATCCTGATATTTCTGAAGATTCTCGGAAACTGCTTCGTCTGCACTTGCAATAATTTTTGCTGCCAGAATTCCTGCATTCAAAGCTCCGTTCAAAGCGACGGTCGCCACCGGAATTCCGCCCGGCATCTGAAGAATCGACAAAACAGAATCCCATCCGTCAATAGAATTGCTGGATAAAATAGGAACTCCAATTACAGGCAGTGTAGTACAACTCGCTACCATTCCCGGAAGATGTGCCGCTCCTCCGGCCCCTGCAATGATGACTTTCAGACCTCTTTCTTTGGCTGTTTTGGCATAGTCAAACATTCTTTCGGGCGTTCTGTGGGCAGAAACCACTGTCAGTTCGTAAGGGATATCGAGTGATTTTAAAAATGTTGCTGCCTGTTCCATGATCGGCAAGTCGCTCTGACTTCCCATTATTATTCCTACCATTTTTGTCAGTTTATTAGATGGCTCAAAGATAAACATTCGAAATTCAATATTCAAGGTTTAAAATTTAGGGTTTAGGGTTTAGGGTTTAGGGTTTAGGGTTTAAAATTAAAAACTATTTTAATTGAAATATTAAAACACTACATCATTAAACGACCAAACTACTAAACAATTAAACCATTAAACAACTAAACCGTCACCTCCTCCTCCACTCCCCAAAAATCTCTATCTTTACCGCTACAATTCTCTGTCTTGAAAGATCTCAAACTCACCTTAGCCATTCTCACCGTTGCCATCGTCTGGGGAACCACTTTTTTATCGATACGTGTTGCTGTGGAAACCATTCCAGGATGGTTTGTGGCAGGGATCCGTCAGTTTCTGGCTGCTATTATCATGATGCTGATTCTTCTTTACCGAAAGGAATTTAAATGGATTGGCTGGAACAACCTTAAATATCAACTTATTTTCTCAACGCTCATGCTCATTGTTGCCAACGGAATGACGACGGTGGCAGAAGAAAGAGTAACGAGCAGTCTCGCATCTCTGGTCAGTGCCTGTTCTCCGATTATCGTTTTTCTGGGAAGCATTGCAATCGGTCTGCAAAAGTTCAGCTTCAGGGCAATGACGGGTATCATTCTCTGCTTCAGCGGAATTCTTTTCATCTTTTGGGACGGTTTGAATGACCTTGCCAATCCGGAATATCTTTTGGGTGTGATTTTCCTGTTTATCGCTATTTTCGGCTGGGCATCAGGAACGATTTTTACAAAGAAACTCAATCTGCAAAGTGGAAATATCACCCTGAATCTCTTCTATCAATTTATCTTTGCCGGAATTGTGCAGCTTTGTTTTGCACTGGTATTTTCAAATGATTACAATTTTGAAAACTGGAGCTTTAAAAGTATTTCAGCGATGCTTTATCTGTCGGTTTTCGGTTCTGTGGCGGCATTTTTTGCCTTTCACTATGCTTTAACTAAAATTTCGCCTGTGCAGGTTTCTATTTTAACTTATTTCAATACGATTATTTCCATTTTCCTCAGCTGGTTGATTTTAAATGAAAATATTTCAGCTAAATTTTTACTGGCTGCAGTTCTGATTATTGGCGGTGTTTTTATCATTAACTATACGCCGGAAATGTTTAAAAGAAAGCAGATTAATCAATAATTTATATCTGAAAAACGATCTGCTTCAGCTACAAAATCACTTAAAATCAGTCCGGACATTTGCCTCTGTCACAATTTTTGCCTATATTTTTAGAACAAAAAAGTGCCTTATGACAAAAAGATCTCCATTTTTACTTCTTATTTTATTTGTGTTTTTCCTCAACTGCAACGACAAAGAAAAAAATCAGCAACTTACCGATCGTGAAAATAAACTTTTGGAGAAGGAAAAACTTTTTGCAACGAAAGAATCAGAATACCAGTCTCTTTTAAAAATGAGAGACAGCATTTTCAGCAAAAAAGATTCTGTGGAAGTCATTAAAGAATGGCCGGCAGAAGTTTTTGGCGCATGGACGGGCAAGGTGATCTGTACAGAATCATCGTGCAGCGACTATGTGATCGGCGATCAGAGAATTGATACATGGGAATTTGACAGTGATTCCACGCAGCTGTTTTCAAAAATCATCAACAATAACAAACTTGTGAGATTATACGCAGGGAAATTTGAAAATAACGAAGTTAAGCTCAATTACAAAACCGATTCAACGGCAGAAAAAGCTGTGGAAATGAATGTTCTTCTGAATGAGTTTTCAGCCAATAAAATTCGCGGTCAGCGCACGGTAAATATCGACAACAAATGCATGGCGAAGTTTTCTGTAGAACTGACAAGAATCTCTAAATAAACACTTATGATTTTAAGCTTACACAATCTCAGCCTGCCTCTTGAGGATCCGGTTCTGAAATTTTTGATTGTTCTCATCATTATTCTGGCAGCTCCGCTTCTGCTGAATAAAATTAAAGTTCCGCATCTTTTGGGATTGATTATTGCTGGTGCCGTCATCGGCCCCAACGGCTTCAACGTGCTTGCCAGAGACAGCAGCATTGTAGTCACCGGAACTACCGGATTACTCTACATCATGTTTCTCGCCGGTCTGGAAATCGACATGGGCGATTTCAAAAAAAACAAATGGAAAAGTCTGACCTTCGGGCTTTACACTTTTATAGTTCCTTTTGTTTTAGGTTTTGCAGGAGCTTATTATATTCTTGATTTCTCCATTCTTACTTCAATACTGTTTGCGAGTTTATTTTCTTCCCACACACTGATTGCCTATCCTTTGGTGAGCAAGCTGGGCGTGGCAAAAAATCTTTCAGTCAATATAACAGTTGGCGGAACGATGATCACCGATGTTCTTGCATTATTGGTTTTGGCTGTAATAGTCGGGATGTCGCAGGGAGAAGTTGGAACTGAATTTTGGTTAAAACTTTCCGGATCATTTCTGGTATTTGGGTTGATTGTTTTGGTGATTTTTCCGATCATCGGAAGATGGTTTTTCAAAAAGGTGGATGATAAAATTTCGCAGTATATATTTGTTTTGGTGATGATTTATCTCGCTGCACTTCTCGCCGAACTGGCAGGTGTGGAAGCTATTATCGGTGCATTCTTCGCAGGTTTGGCTTTAAACAGACTGATTCCGCATACCTCATCATTAATGAACCGTGTGGAATTTGTCGGAAATGCCATTTTCATCCCTTTCTTCCTGATCAGCGTCGGAATGTTGATTGATTTTAAAGTCTTTTTCAAAAGCTGGGAAACACTGGAAGTTGCGGCGGTAATGCTTGTCGCGTCCATCATCGGGAAGTATATTTCTGCAGTTGCCACCCAAAAAACTTTCAGACTCACCAAAGAAGAAGGAAAACTGATTTTTGGTTTGAGTTCTGCCTCTGCTGCAGCGACTTTAGCGGCTGTTATGGTAGGTTACAACATTATTCTTTCTGAAAGTGAATCCGGAGAACCCGTGAGATTACTAAACGAGCACGTCCTAAACGGAAGTATTTTACTGATTTTGATTTCATGTACAATTTCATCTTTCGTATCGATGTCAAGTGCGCAGAAAATCGCCGAAAGCGAGAATGAAGACACTGTTTCAGGCAATAATCATGAAGAAGAAAATATTCTTTTAGCTTTAAATTACGAGAAAACCGTTGAAAGAATGGTGAACATGGGAATTTTAATAAAGGCTCATTCCAACACCAAAGATATTTTTGCTCTGAATGTCATTAACGAAGACAAAAATGAATCTTCTGTAAAAAATGCCGAGAAACTTTTACATCAGGCAACCGACACAGCGGCGGCGGCGGATGTGAATCTTCAGGCATTAAAAAGATATGACAACGACGTGATTAATGGCGTAAACAATGTCATTAAAGAACAGAAAATCACCGATTTGCTTATCGGTCTTGAAGATGAAAAAGGATTTTCTGCTTCATTTTCGCACAACCTTTATAATGGATATCTGCAAAACGATAATGTGAACGTTATTGTATATCATGCTGCTCAGCCGCTTTCTACCATTAAAAAATACGCAGTGATCATTCCTGAAAATGCTCATAAGGAAGCCGGATTTTTCCATGCACTCGTTCGTGTGTGGAATATTGCAAGAAATTCCGGTGCTACAGTTGTGTTTTATGCAAAAGAAAGTATTCTTGATATTCTACAGAAAATTGTAAAGAAAGCCAATATCGAAGCTGAATTTGTCATTATGAACAACTGGAAGGACGGTGAAGAAACGGCTGCCAAACTCAAAGAAAATGAAGGTCTTATTCTTTTTATGGCCAAACGCGGCATGAAATCTTACCTTCCAAAGATGCGCACGGTTCCCGATCTTCTCAACAGAGATTTGCGTGACAATAATTACTTATTGATATTCCCGTATTCTGAATATCAGGAAGATAATACCGAAAAACGTTCCGTAGGAAATCACGATGATTTTGTGGAAATCGGGAATGTGATTATGAAGATTTTTAAGTAGATTAAATCTAAAACTGCCATTAAAATCAATCAATCGGGAAAAATTTAATTTAGATGTAATAAAATTCTGATTTTAATTGATCATTTTTGTTTATAATAATTTTATGAAAAAGCTGAGTTTTATCTGCATTTTACTTTTTTCAGTATTGAATATTGCGAAAGCACAAACAAATAATCCAGAACTGAACAAAAGTCTGGATGCTTTAAGAAACTGTATTTTTAAAGAAGATTATGAGCAGTTGGCAAAATACACTCACCCTGAAGTCATAAAAATGATGGGCGGAAAAGCCAAAAT
This sequence comes from Chryseobacterium sp. HNCC26DJ240, assembly GCF_057180485.1. NCBI lineage: Bacteria > Pseudomonadati > Bacteroidota > Flavobacteriia > Flavobacteriales > Weeksellaceae > Chryseobacterium > Chryseobacterium sp. HNCC26DJ240. The sequence goes on along the minus strand of NZ_JBXUGK010000002.1, from coordinate 569,258 downwards.
GATCGAAACCACAAAGACAGCGATAGACAAGATGAAAGCTGATGGGTTCACTTATGAAAGTTTAGGGTTCAAAAATCCAAGTCTGTTTATTAGAAAAGATAATAACATTCAGTTTACGATTACTCAGGAAATTGTTATGCAAACTCCAAAAGGTAGAGTTATGGGAGAATATTCAATCATTGGAATCTCTAATGATAAAGGAAAAAACTGGGTGTTTATTGACACTTCCGGAAAAACTAAAGACGAGATGAAAAAGTACCTTCCATTTTTAAGCGACAAACTGATTTTAAAACCAAAAGTTCAAAAAATGCTTTCCGAGGACGCTGGTCCAACATTTTAATAGTTTTATAAATAGAATCTGTTTAATTCTTTAGTAATTCCCTAAGTTGATTTGATTTTATCATTCCTTCATGATAATAAATCAAATTCTGATTTTCATCTAAAATAATCCACAAAGGATAAACAGGCTGACTTCTATTTTTAGACAAAGCCAAAACCAATTCATGAATTCCTGAATTTCCGTTGGATAAATAATTAAATTCTTTCCCCAGAAAATTAATTTTCTCCTTCGTTTTTTCAGCTTCAAAATTGATGAAATGAAAATTTTCGTTGATGGTTTTTACTAAATCTTTGTCTTTATTTACACTGAAAGATTCGATTTTACAGATGGAGCACCAGTCGGTATAGATGTGAATGATAATCGGTTTCGGATCTACTTTTTGCTTCGCTTCCAACTCCGCAAAAGAAATCGATTTTATTTGCGAGAAATAAAATTGTGGAAGTAATAATATTAAAAACAGTATAGTTTTCATCATAATATCTTGAACCATTAAGCACTATAAGTTGTGAAGTTTTTTAAGAAAATATCTGAGATATTCATTAAGCGATCTGCTTAATTCAGATTTATCTGAATCTTAAGAAAACTTAAAAGCTAAAATATCTTAATGTTTTAAAATCTCTCTAAATCTTTATTTCAAATTATACTTCACACCCAAAAATCCTCTAATCCTCTGCATTGGCGCATATCCATACGTCGTATCAAAAGTATAATGGTTCGGATTATTGATCGGGTCATTCACATTATTATCAAACGGGTCAAACGGCCTCATCAATGGATCTCTCGGTGTAAAATTGAATAAATTCTTCACTCCGCAATACACTTCAAATCCAGAATCAAAAGCTTTCGAAACCTGAATATTCGCCAACGAATACAGCGGAGAATATTCGGGCCTATAATCGTTCGGCAAAACCGGCAATCGCATCGGGCCGTAAAACTGTCCGGTAAAATCTATCGCAAGATTATTCTTAAATTTATAGGTCATACTATAAGTTCCGCTCCATTTCGGTGCATGCAGCTGGCGGGATTTTTCTCTGTCATCATCAAATTTCTGATAAACATCCAGATACGTAACACCCAAATTGACAGTCAGCGGAAAATTAAAACTGAAATCAACATTCATGGAAGCACCTCGGGAAATTCCGTAACCATTTAAATTATCATAAATAATTTTATCAGGTTGAGAATCAAAATCACCGACGATTTTATTACTGAAATAAGTGTAGAAAGCAGACGCATCCACATTAATCAAACGATCACCTGCTGGAATTTTCCAGACATAATTTAAATTTCCATTAATAGATTTTTCAGGCTTTAAATAAGCCTGAATCACCACTTCACGCGAACCTGTCAAAGCAGCATGATCTTCGGTAAATAAATTCACCACTCTGAAACCCGTCCCAAAATTAAACCTGAAAGTATGATAAGGATTTGGAGAAAACTTCCACGCAAAACGCGGAGAATGCACAGCATGATGGACTTTATCGTAATCAAAACGGTAACCCAGCAACACTGTATTTTTTTCATTAATCTCCCACTGATCCTGAATAAATGCTCCAAAAATCGGTGACTTCATCGGCTGATTGGTTACTTCATCCGAAGCCATCGTTCCGGGAGTATTATCATCATAAAATGTCTTTTTGAAAGTCAGACCCAAAATAAAATCATGGTTTCCCAGTTTTTTGTCCCAATAGGTTTGGGCAAACGCAACTTTCTGCAACGCTTCGTAAGGTGTATTTCCGTAAAATGAATTCTGGTCATGGTAATTGTAAGAAAACTGCGTGAAAATCTGTTCTTTCAAAGGCAGCTGATACATTCCGAAAGCCTCTACCCTATTGGTATAAATACTTTCTCCATACACCTCGTCACCGCCACGATGCGATTTATTCCACTGCATTTCTCCGCCAAAACGGTCTTCATATAAATATCTCAGGGCAAAACTTGCCATTCGATTTTCTTTCCGTTTAAAGTTCCATTTATTAAAAACTGAAATTCTGTTTTGAAGCGCTGCATCTGTGAAATTATCTTTATTCTGATCTATTTTTTCATTAAAACTGAAATAATTTAAACTCAGTAAAGACGCCGCATTTTTACCGACATTAAATTTAGTTGAAAGATCTACATTGTTTTCCGCCCACGTGGTTGTCATTAGATTGACGCTCAGTTTTGCAGCAGTTAAGGCATTTTTTGTGATAATATTAATGACCCCACCCATCGCTTCAGAACCGTACAGCGACGAGGCCGGACCTTTTACCACTTCAATTCTTTCAATCAGACTGTTGGGAATTCCACTTAAACCATAAACCGTGGAAAGCGAACTGACAATCGGCATTCCGTCAATCAAAATCATCGTGTAAGGTCCCTCCAAACCGTTTATGTGGATATCTCCCGTGTTACAAACCGAACAGTTTAATTGTGGCTGAACTCCGTTGACCATTGCGATCGCTTCAAAAACACTCGGAGTAGGATTTTTCTGAAAAAATTTCTGACTGTAAATTTCCACATTTACCGGACTTTTAGATTTACTCACAGGCTTAATCGTTCCCGTAATCACCACATCGTCGATATCACTTATTCTCTCCTTTTTTACCGGAATTTTCACTGAGTCAGATTTTTTTATTAAATCTAAACTATCTGTTTCCTGGGAGAAACAAAATTCTGAAAAAAGTATGAAAAAAAATAATATTCGTCGCATGAATTAAAATTGTTAGACAAAACTAACAATTAATTTTAGAATGACAAAACTATTTTTTTACTATGAAAACTTAGCTGTTTTGAACACAGAGAAAATCTTAGATTTTCTTCTAATGTGTTCTAAATATTTTCAAAGAGATAAACTAAAACTAATGTGACTAATGTGTCAAAACTTTTGCATTTAGAGGACTAGATTCGAAGTCAAAAAATGTATCTGCGCAATTCATTAAAAAATATTAAATTTGAGAGTCAACATATAAAAGTAAAATGAGATATCATCATTCGGGAAATATCCCACAAAAAAGGCATACAGTTTTCAAATCTCCGGAGGATAAATTCTATTACGAACAGCTTTTCGGAACGGAAGGTTTTCACGGAATTTCTTCTCTGCTCTATCATATTCACCGTCCGACGCAGATCAAATCGATTGGCGAGCCGAAAGACGTTGCTCCAAAAATTGCGGTTGATAAAAACGTGACGCCAAGAATGTTTAAAGGAATGAATGTGACTCCTGAAGACGATTTTATGGACAGCCGAAAGTTTCTGATGGTGAACAACGACCTGAAAATGGGATTGTCGAAGCCAAGGAAATCGATGGATTATTTCTACAAAAACGCCGAGTGCGATGAACTTTTATATGTTCACAATGGAAGCGGAATTTTGAAAACTTTTGTCGGAAATCTTGAATTTTCATTTGGTGATTATTTGATTATTCCCAGAGGCACAATTTATCAGGTGGAATTAAATTCTGATGACACTGTATTTTTCGTTGTTGAAAGTCACTCTCCAATTTATACTCCAAAGCGTTACAGAAACGAATTCGGGCAGCTTCTGGAACATTCTCCGTTCTGCGAAAGAGATATCATCGCACCGACTTTTGTGGAACCGAAAGACGAAAAAGGCGATTTTTTAATTAAAGTAAAAAAAGAAAACCAGATTACCGATTTCATCTATGCAACGCATCCGTTCGATGTTGTGGGTTGGGATGGTTATTTTTATCCTTACAAATTCAATATCAAAAACTTCGAGCCGATTACGGGAAGAATTCACCAACCCCCGCCTGTACACCAAACCTTTGAGGCACACAATTTTGTGGTTTGTTCGTTCTGTGCGAGAATGTACGATTACCATCCAATGGCAATTCCTGCACCTTACAATCACTCGAATATCGATTCTGATGAAGTTTTATTCTACACGGAAGGTGATTTTATGAGCCGAAACCACATCGATTTAATGGATTTCACACTCCATCCAGGCGGAGTTGTTCACGGACCTCATCCTGGAGCAATGGAAAGAAGCATTGGGAAAAAATTCACTGAAGAATATGCGGTAATGGTCGATCCTTTCCGTCCGTTAAAAATTACTGAGGAAGCGATGAAAGTTGAAGATCCTTCTTATAAAACTTCGTGGCTGGAAAGTGAGGATCATAGTTTGGAGGACAGGTCGCAGGAATAGTTTTGCTTTTGGCGATTGGCTGATGGCTTTTAGCTTTAAATTAAATAAATGATGAAAGGATTGAATGTGAAAGTTCAATCCTTTTGTGTTATAATTGGGAAAAACATGACAAATATCTCTATCGCTTAAAACAAATATTTAGATTTATTCTAAACAATTAGACTTATCTTTAGATTATTAAAGTAAACGATAAAAAATTTCATTATGTATAATTATATCAGTGCAGAAGAAGCTATTTATACCATTAAAAGCGGTAACCGTGTTTTCTTCCATGGAAGCGCATGTACGCCAAATCATTTGATTGATGAGCTGGCAAGGCAATCTCACCGTCTGGATAATGTCGAAATGGTCTCCATTACCCAACAGGGAAATGTGGAAATCGCAAAACCTGAGTACAAAGACAAATTTTTTGTGAATTCACTTTTTGTTTCTACGCCGGTGCGTGATGCAGTCAATTCTGACCGCGGAGATTTTGTTCCGGTTTTTTTAAGTGAAATTCCAATCTTATTCAGAAAAAATATTCTACCGTTGGATGTTGCTTTGATTACGGTTTCGCCACCTGATAAACATGGTTTCTGTACATTGGGAACTTCCGTTGATGTTGCCAGAGCAGCCGTCGATACCGCAAAAATCATTGTTGCCATTGTAAATCCTTTGATGCCAAGAACCCACGGCGACGGAATGCTTCACATCAGTAAAATTCATAAATTGGTTTGGCATGAGGAAGAACTTCCGACCGTGGATTACGGAGCAAAAGTCGGTCCGGATGAAATGCTCGTTGGCAAGAATGTAGCTGAACTTATCGATGACAGATCGACCTTACAAATGGGTATCGGAACTATTCCTGATGCTGTTTTAAAATGCCTCGGAAATCACAAAGACTTAGGTGTTCACACTGAAATGCTGAGTGACGGCGTGATCGATTTAATTCAAAATGACGTTATCAACAATAAATACAAGGGTTACAATGACAATAAAACCATCACAAGTTTCTGCTTCGGGACGAGAAAATTATACGATTATGTTGATGACAACACCGTATTTTCTTTCGATGATGTAAGCACGGTCAATTTCCCGATTAATATTATGAGAAATCATAAAATGGTTGCCATCAATTCTGCCATTGAAATCGATTTAACCGGGCAGGTCTGTGCAGATTCTATAGGAACCATGCAGTACAGCGGTATCGGCGGACAAATGGATTTTATGCGTGGAGCAGCATTAAGTGACGATGGAAGACCAATTATTGCCATCACCTCAAGAACGAAAAGAGGCGTTTCAAGAATTGTACCTTTCCTCAAACAGGGAGCCGGAGTTGTGACGACCAGAGGTCATATTCACTGGGTAGTCACGGAATATGGAAGCGTTTACTTGTATGGAAAAAACCTCAGACAAAGGGCTCAGGAATTAATCAGTATTGCCCATCCCGATGACAGAGAAATGTTGGAGAGAGCGGCGTTTGAGAGGTTTAAACATTGAAATAGATATTAATCTTTGACACATAAGTCACATAGTTTTTAGTTTAAATTATTGAGGATATTTTAGAGCACATGAGATTTAAAAAAATCAAAGATTTTTATGAGTAATAACCGAAAATCTTTGATTTTCTCTGATGTGGTCTGAAATATTTTCAAACCGTCAGGAAACCTAATGTGACTTATGTGTTTATAAGTTTGTGAGCTCCAAATATTTTATTAAAACTTTAACTTTCAGCTGTTTGTTTCAATTTTAACATTATCGCAGAATTTTGTAATTTGCAACATCAATAAAAGTAAAATACAGAAAATATGTCAACATTAACATTTGCCGAAAAAATTGCTCAGGCAGAGAACTTTTTGCCAATTAACGGTACAGATTATATCGAGTTTTATGTGGGGAATGCAAAGCAGGCAGCTCATTATTATAAGACAGCGTTCGGTTTTCAGTCGGTTGCATATGCCGGTCCTGAAACGGGTGTGAGAGATCGTGCATCTTACGTTCTTCAGCAGGGAAAAATCAGATTAATACTAACTACAGGTTTAAAATCTGACTCGCCAATCAGTGAGCATGTAAAAAAACACGGTGATGGTGTTAAAATTTTGGCACTTTGGGTTGATGATGCCTATTCAGCGTTTGAAGAAACTACAAAAAGAGGTGGAAAACCTTATTTGGAACCAACAACTTTAACTGACGAATTTGGTGAAGTAAGAATGTCCGGAATTTACACTTACGGAGAGACTGTTCACATGTTCATCGAAAGAAAAAATTACACAGGTCCTTTCATGCCTGGATATAAAAAACTGGAAAGCGATTATCAACCTGAAGAGGCAGGTTTATTGTATGTTGACCACTGCGTAGGAAACGTAGATTGGGACAGAATGATCCCAACTGTTGAGTGGTATGAGAAAGTAATGGGGTTTGTAAACATTCTTTCTTTTGACGACAAACAGATCAACACAGAATATTCTGCTTTGATGTCTAAAGTAATGTCAAACGGAAACGGTTTTGCAAAATTCCCGATCAATGAGCCTGCGGAAGGTAAAAAGAAATCTCAGGTTGAAGAATATCTTGATTTCTATGAAGGCGAAGGCGTTCAGCACATCGCAGTTGCAACAAAAGATATTATCCACACGGTTACTGAATTGAAAAAAAGAGGGGTAGAATTCCTTTCTGCTCCACCGGAAGCTTATTATGAACTGGTTCCTGAAAGAGTAGGTCACATCGATGAAGATCTTAAAAAACTTCAGAGTTTAGGAATCTTAATTGACCATGATGAGGAAGGTTATTTGCTTCAGATTTTTACTAAACCAGTTGAAGACCGTCCTACGCTGTTCTTCGAAATCATCGAGAGACACGGTGCTCAGAGCTTCGGAGCTGGTAATTTCAAAGCATTATTTGAAGCCTTGGAAAGAGAGCAGGAAAAAAGAGGAAATCTTTAATTTTTTTTAAACAATTTACAGTTTTTGTCAGGACAAACCATCCTGACAAAACTTTTTATAAACACAAGATTATGAACAAAATTTTCAGCGGATTAGTGCTCATCGGGGCAGGGTTTTTTGCCAATGCTCAATACGGAAGTATCAATGCTATCCTTACAAAACTGGAGGAAAGAAAAGGCATTAATCAAAATTTAAGCGACGTCAATATTGATGATAAAAAGTTTGTTTTGATCAAAGATTTCAGTGATCACACAGAACGGAATTTTATTGTTATCAAAGGAAAAAATGCGACTTACGTGGAAATGTTTGACGATAAAGCCACCAACCAAAGTACTTCGAATGTTTTTTCCGGTGACATTGTGAGAAGCAGAAAAAATATTGTTTCTTTAAGAGCCGATATGCTTGAAAACAAAAAAGTTCCGATTCCTGTTACTAAAACTCTTTTGCTGACAAAACTGGATGACATTCTCTACCTCATCGATGTCAATAGCAAAGACCGCTGGATCGATGAAGCATCATTTTCAAAAGCAAAAAAATAATTTGTTTTTGGCTATTAGAAATTGGCAACCGGATTAAAAATTCATCTAAAAAAATTTAGTTTAACACAAATTGCACAATTATTTTTAAAAAAATAAATACTAATTTTCAGTAAATTCTAAAAAATTCGTGCAATAAAAATCTTAATACCTTATGAAATCATTTGTAGAATATAATTCAGATTCAGACTTTTCGATACACAATATTCCGTTTGGAGTTGCCGTGTTTAACAAAGAATTCATCGCTTGCTGTACAAGAATCGGTGATCAGGTGATTGATCTGGCGACATTGTATGACCTTGATTATTTTGAAAATATTAAAGGTCTTGAAGACAACGTTTTTGAAGCATACTCATTAAACGAATTTATCGAGCTTGAAAAACCTGTTACAAACGCCGTTCGTCTGAAACTTCAGGAATTACTTTTGGAAGGTTCTATTTTGTCTAAAGACGAAAAAACAATTGAAGCAGCGTTCTACGATTTGGATCAGGTAAAAATGATGATGCCGGTTCATGTTCCAAACTATACTGATTTTTACAGCAGCATCGAGCACGCAACCAACGTTGGAAAGATGTTCAGAGATCCTGCCAACGCATTACTTCCAAACTGGAAACATCTTCCGGTAGGTTATCATGGTAGAGCTTCATCAATTGTGGTTTCAGGAACTGAAATCAACCGTCCAAACGGTCAGACCAAACCTGCAGATGCAGAAAAGCCTGTTTTCGGACCTTCAAAACAATTGGATTTTGAACTTGAAATGGCGTTCATCCTGAATAAAAATACAGAAATGGGTGAAACTATTTCTACGAAAGATGCTGAAGACGCCATCTTCGGAATGGTGGTTTTCAACGATTGGTCGGCGAGAGATATTCAGGCTTGGGAATACGTTCCGCTTGGACCGTTTTTAGCAAAAAATTTCGGCTCGTCAGTTTCTCCGTGGGTGGTTACTCTGGAAGCTTTAGAACCATTCAAAACGACTTCTCCAACTCAGGATCCTGAAGTTTTGGATTATTTAAAATTTGAAGGAGACAAAAATTACGACATCAATCTTGAAGTATATTTACAACCCGAAAACGGCGAAGAAAACCTCATTTCTGAAAGCAATTACAAACACATGTACTGGAATATGACGCAGCAACTTGCTCATCACACTGTAAACGGCTGTAATGTTGAAGTCGGAGATATGTATGCCAGCGGAACCATCTCAGGTAGCGACCCAAAATCTTTCGGCTCTATGCTTGAACTGACTTGGAGAGGACAAAACCCGATCACACTCAGCAACGGCGAAGAAAGAAAATTCATCAACGACAATGATACGGTAACGATGAAAGCGTGGGCTGAAAAAGATGGCGTGAGAGTAGGTTTCGGGGAGGTTTCCGGTAAAATTGTGCCTGCTAAATAAATTCTTAACCATTTAAAGAATTTAAAGAATCTGACCACCGATTTTGTCATTCCGTAGGAATCTAAGCGCTAAAGAAACCGTTTAGATTCCTACAGAATGACAGACAGAGTGGATAAAATTATATTGAAAAACTCCTAAGTTTTAAATAAAAATGAAAACAGTTATCCCATCAGAAATAACCTCCGTTCAGTTGCAGACAATAATGCAGACAGCCGTTTCACCGCGACCAATTGCTTTGGCTTCAACGGTTGATAAGGACGGAAACAGCAACTTATCGCCTTTCAGTTTTTTCAATATGTTCAGTACGGTACCGCCGATTTTGATTTTCTCGCCTTCGAGAAGAGTTCGTGATAATACAACGAAACATACATTAGAAAATGTTCTGGAAGTTCCAGAAGTAGTGATTGGAACGGTGAATTTCCCTATTGTACAGCAGATTTCTCTGGCTTCAACCGAATATGGGGATGGTGTAAATGAGTTTACAAAGTCAGGATTGACGATGAAAGATGCTGATTTGGTTCAGCCAAAATTAATTGCAGAATGCCCAGTAAATTTTGAATGTAAAGTTTTGGAAGTAAAATCTTTGGGAGATCTGGGCGGTGCCGGAAATCTTGTGATTTGTGAAGTTCAGAAAATCCACATCAGAGAAGAATATCTGAATGAGGAAGGAAATCTGGATCAGGCAAAACTGGATATGGTAGGCCGTTTGGGAGGAAATTTTTATTCAAGAAGCAATGAGAACAGCCTTTTTGAAGTCCCGAAACCTTTGGTAACAAAAGGTATAGGTTTTGATCTTCTCCCCGACTCCATCAAACTCAGCAAAGTCTTTACAGGAAACGATTTGGGAATGCTTGCGAATGTAGAAGTTTTGCCGTCAGAAAACTGTCACGATGACAAAAATATTCATCTGGAAGCTCAGAAGTTTTTGCTTGAAAGTAAAATTGATGAGGCCTGGAAGGTTTTGATAAAGTAAACTACTTAAAAAATTAAACCGCTTGAAGATTCTTCAGGCGGTTTAATTTTTAATTTTTCCTGTCATATCCCAAATTAGGGATTAACATTCCCTCCTCTTTTAATTCTAATCTATCAGAGTTCAATCTCATAACTTCATACAAAAGAGAAATTTTATTTGAAAAATTCAGCTGTAAATTGTTTCCTATTAAAATCCATTTTCCATTCAAAATACCGGTATCTGTTTTAGCTGTAAAGTTCTTTTCGGTAAACGTAATAGATTTAAAAAATATCTTGTTTTTTGTTTTAAACTCAACTTCAGGAAGATTTGGAAATGCAATGGTGTCACTAAACACTTTGAATTCCCATTGGCTGTCAATCAGTCTTTTGTCATCCCGGATCTGCCCGAATGCCAAGCTATTATAAATTAAAAATAAGACTATCGCTATTGCTTTCATAATATCAAAATTACAATTCGTTTTTAGAAATCCATTTCCCAACTGTCGGAGCCTGATAATTTCTCATTTTCTCTAAAAGCTCATCGATATTTTCGCTCACCAATAGCATTTCCTGATTGATTTGCTTTAAAAATCCTTTATTAACCATTGTTTGAACCAGTTTTATCAGATCATCGTAAAATCCGTCGATATTGAGAATGGCGATTGGCTTTTTGTGAAGTCCGAGCTGTGCCCAGGTTATCATTTCGAAAAACTCTTCCAGAGTTCCGTAGCCGCCTGGAAGTACGATGACACCGTCGCAGAGGTCATTCATTTTGGTTTTTCTTTCGTGCATGGTTTCCACTAAAATCAGCTCGGTAAGATGCGTGTGTGCAATTTCCTTTGACTGTAAAAAGTGAGGAAGAACGCCGATCGCCTTACCACCTTCAGACAAAACCCCGTCAGCGACTGCGCCCATCAAGCCTACATTGGCACCGCCGTAGATCAGTTGAATATTTTGTTTTGCTAAAGTCTGTCCGAGCAAAATTGCCTGCTCTTTATATTTTTCGTCCGAACCGAAACTCGATCCGCAGAATACTGTGATGCTTTTCATTTGTTTATTTTCATTATTTGCAAACCAAAAATATCCAAAATCAAACGACTTTGGATATTAAAATTTATTTTTTAAGATTATTTCAAAGGAATATTCGCTAAAATATCCTTCGTAAAACCCCAGAATTTCTGGGTGGAAGAAATGCTTGCTTTTTCGTCAGGAGAGTGAGCTCCTCTGATGGTCGGGCCGTAGCTTACCATTTCCATTTCAGGATAATTGGCGCCGATAATTCCGCACTCCAAACCGGCGTGACAGGCAACAACGTGTGGCTTTTCACTGAACTTTTCATTGTAGATTTTCTCCATCATCTGAACAATCTCAGAACCTGGTTTTGGTTTCCAGCCTGGATATGAACCGCTGAATTCTACATTCATTCCTGCAAGTTCAGAAACAGATTTCAACTGTTCAGCAACAGAATCTTTCGACGAATCAACTGACGATCTTGAAAGGTTTAAAATTTTCAACCCACCTTCTTTTAACTCAACTCTTGCGACATTGTTTGATGATTCCACCAGATTCTGCACATCAGGACTCATTCTGTAAACGCCGTTGTGAAGCGATTTTAAAACCAGAATAATTTTCTTTGAATCTTCCTGAGAAAGTGCTTTATCAGAACTTGTAGAATTTTCAATACTAATCTGAAGTCCGGCCTCGATTGAAGCGAATTCTTCTAAAATTTCTTTTTTAATACCTTCGGTCACGTTTTCAATAAACTCTGCTGAATTTCTTACAGAAACCAAAGCAACGGCTTCTCTCGGGATTGCATTTCTCAAACTTCCACCATCAATCGAAAGCAACTGAACGTTTTGTTTTTCCAAAGCCTTGTACAAAATTCTGCCTAAAATAATATTGGCATTACCAAAACCTTTGTGAATATCCATCCCGGAATGACCGCCTTGCAAACCTTTTACTTCAATTCTTACAATCTGTCCGTTTGAAGCTTCAGTAGAATAGTTTTGACTTACCGTTACATCAATTCCTCCAGCACAACCGATATCGATTTCATCGTCTTCTTCAGTATCTAAATTTAAAAGAATCTGTCCGGTCAGCTGTCCTGGTTTTAAACCTAAAGCTCCGGTCATTCCCGTTTCTTCGTCGATGGTAAACAAAGCCTCCAAATCAGGATGCGGAATGTCTGAACTTTCCAAAACCGACATAATCGTTGCCACACCCAAACCATTATCTGCTCCCAAAGTAGTGCCTTTTGCCTTTACCCAGTCACCGTCAACTTCCATTTGAATTCCCTGTGTTTCAAAATCGAAGTTCACATCGTTGTTTTTCTGACAAACCATATCCAAATGCGACTGCATTACGATGGATTTACGGTTTTCCATACCTGGAGTGGCCGGTTTTTTAATAATTACATTTCCAACTTCATCGACAGTGGTTTCCAAGCCTAAATTTTCGCCGAATTCTTTGATGAAAGCGATTACTTTTTCTTCTTTTTTAGATGGTCTCGGAACAGCATTTAATTTGGAAAAATTCTTCCAGATGATCTGCGGTTCTATATTTGATAGTTCCATAAAATTTATTTTTATCAAAATTACGGATAAAAAAAATGCTCCCGAAATTCAGGAGCAGTAATTTTTTCAATGATGGATGCGGGGTGTTAGGTGCTGGATGTTAAAAGCTAGAAGCTAATCGCCAGTTGCCAACAGCCATTTAACAACCACACTCCCCGTAAATAGGAATAACTGTTCTCGTTCCATCTGGTTTTTCGATGGTTAAGGTTCCGTCAAAAAGCATAGCTTCTTCAGATTTCAGTTTTTTACCTTTTACCGAAATCTTGTAACTTTCATTTTCAATTTCTTTGGTTAAAACATCGTCTACTTCCATATCACTTGACGAAATCAGGGGCAAAGCAAGACGCTTTCCATCAATTTTCATGTAGGCTAAAGTTCCGGCATTGTCTGCATAAATATAATTTTCGTTTTCAAAATCTTTTTTACTGCTTGCGAAATAGCAGGAACACTCCTTGATTTCCGTTGGGAAAGGAAAAGCTTCCACCGAAATTGCCGAATTCGGTTTTCCGATGACAGAATCTTTCTTCAGAACCTCTGTGCTGTCGGAACCTTTGTCGGTATCGGTTTGAGTTTCTTTTTTGCAGGCTGTCAATAAAAGTGCAGTTGCGAAAACAAAAATATATTTCATTTGAAGTAGTTATTAAAAAAATAAAAATATAAGCCAAAAGCCAATTGCCAGAAGCTAAACGCCACTTACCCTCTTGCTCTTTCCAGCAAAATCATCATCAATAAAGAAAGAATTACCAAGCTTTCGTCTTCATCGTCGATATCGATCATTCTGTCGAGCTGAAATCTTCTTCCAAACATCGACGGCATTTTTTTCAGTTTAAAATAATCTTTTCCGTCAATACCTTTTACCGTGTAAGTTGGATTTAGAAAATATCCTGTAAACATTCCGATGATTGGAATTTCGCCCACCATTCCGTCAAGAAATTTCACCCATGCATTGTCTTCAGTGATGGTAAATTTCGCTTTATCATTGGTATCAAGTACATCGTAAGTTGATTTCCAGATAGAACGCATCCCTTTTCTCGCCAATCTTCCGAAGCTTTTTCCAGTCGCAATTTCGGTAAGAGAATACGAAGCATTAAAGTCAATCCACTGATTAGCTTTGATTCTGAAAAGTTCTTTTGTTTTGCTGTCATTTTCGAAAACGACAACGTCTTCTTTCAGTTTAAACATTTTCTGACGCACATACGCTACAGCGTTTCCGTTTTTGTCAGTGATATTGAAATCACTTGCCAGTGTTGTCAGTTTAAATTTGAAATCCAGTGGATAATTCAAGTTGTTAAGTGCCATAATTTTCTTTCTGTTTATTGTTTGAAATTCAAAGATAAAGCTTTTTATCGAAGAGAAAAATGTAAAAAGGAACAGTTTTAAATTCAACTAAATTAAAAATAGTTCATATAAAAATCTCTTTAAATTAAAATGATATCATTTAGAAAATAAAAATCAGAAAACAATTTAATTTTCCATGCAAACCTTAGTTAAATCATTAATTTTCTAAATCGAAAATCCTATTTTTGTGCAATGGATTATCCAAGTAAAGTTTTGGCAAAAGCAGTTGAAGAAATTTCGGGATTACCCGGAATTGGTAAGAAAACGGCTTTGCGGCTTGCACTTCATTTACTAAAACAACCCAACTCAAGAGCGACGAGCTTGGGAACTTCAATCGTTAATTTGGTTAACGAAATTAAATACTGTAAAGAATGCCACAATTTTTCTGATTATGACATCTGTGAAATCTGCAGCAACGAAAAACGCAGTGATGAGTTGATCTGCATTGTGGAAGATGTTCGCGACGTTATTGCTATAGAAAATACCGGAAAATACAGAGGAAAATACCTCATTCTGGGTGGAAAAATTTCACCGATTGAGGGTGTGGGACCTCATCAACTCAACATTCCGAGCATTGAAAAGAAGTTACAGCAAGGTTTGGCTAAAGAGTTTATTTTTGCTCTGAGTGCTACGATGGAAGGCGATACCACGGCTTATTATATTTACAAGAAATTCAAAAATTCGGGAATACAGTTTTCCAGTATTGCCAGAGGAATTTCTGTGGGAGATGAACTGGAATATGCAGACGAAATTTCATTGGGAAGATCCATCATCAACCGACTTCCGTATAACGAAAAAGATTAAAATGACTCCAAAACTTTCAATCATCATCGTTCATTACAATGTGACTCAACTTTTGAGAGCATGTCTTTTTTCCGTTGAGAAATATACAAAAGATATTGATTACGAATTGATTGTAGTGGATAACAAATCTACAGACAGTTCGTGGGGCGATTTGGTTCCTGAGTTTCCAAAAGTGCATTTTGTTGCTTCCGAAGAGAATGAAGGTTTTGCAAAAGCCAATAACAAAGCGGTAAAGATTGCCCGTGGAGAATATATTTTACTTTTAAATCCTGATACAGAACTGGAATGTTTTTATTTAAATGAAATTTTAAATTTTGCTGATTCTAAAGCTGATTTCGGATGCCTCGGCGTAAGAATGCACGATGCCAATGGAAACTTTTTACCTGAAAGCAAAAGAGCAGTTCCGGACATGTTTAATTCTTTCGAAAAACTCTTTACAGGTTTTAAAAAGAACAATTCAAAATCCTATTACCGAAATGATATTAACGAATACGATATTGCTGAAGTGGAAGTGATTACCGGTGCATTTTTCCTTTGTAAAAAAGATGTTTACGAAAATTGTGGCGGACTTGACGAAAAGTATTTTATGTATGGCGAAGATGTAGATTTGTGCTATACTTTTCTCCGAAACGGGTTTAAAAATTATTATTACGGAAAAGTTTCTATTCTTCATCACAAGGGTGAAAGCACAATAAAAGATGAAGTTTATTTGGAAAGATTTTACGGCGCAATGCAGATTTTCATTGATAAATATTACAAAAAGCAGAAGCCTGTGCAATATTCATTTTTAAAAGCAGGCTTGAAACTGAGGCATAAAATTGAGCAGATAAAACTAAAATAAGTTTCGGTTATGTTTATTTAAAATGGGCTAAAGCCCATTCCAATTGATATTTGAAATCGTATTTAATACAATTTCTTGTCTTTTAAGATTTACTCCAAATAAATTTCATCAAAATTATTTCCCCGACCCTAAAGGGAGTAATTTTGATGAAATTTTCAATATATTTTTTCGCCCTTGAGGGTTGGGGTAAAGAAAAATACATTGAAAATTTTATTCTTTAATATTATTAAAGATATTCTCAGTCCAACAAAAAAGCAACCTCATTAGAAGTTGCTTTAGTTTTATATAAATCGTTACGATTATTTTGTTGGAGTAACCGGAGCTGTCTGTGCCGGAGCTGTACCTTGAGAAGCTGGAGCAGATTGCTGAGCCGGAGCCTCTTTTGATGTAGGAAGAGCCGGAGCTTTCACTGACGGTTTTCCTGTAATCACAACGCTTACGAGTATTAATACAATGATTACCGAACCTAAAGTCCATGTAGCTTTTTCCATAAAATCGTTGGTTCTCTGTACACCAAACTGTGCAGAAGAAGCACCCCCGAATGTACTGGAAAGGCCTCCACCTTTAGGATTTTGAGCCATGATAACGATTACCAATAAAATGCTGGCAATCATAATTAAAACCATCAATAGTGTAAATATAGTATCCATTAATTCTGATATCTTTTTGAATGGGCAAATTTAATCTTTTTTTGGCGAACGGCAAAATAAAGATTTCCTTTAAAACAAAAAACGGCAACAAAAGTTGCCGTTGAGATTAATTATGTTGATTATTATTTGAAATCTGCGTCTGTAGCTTTATTCAGCTCATAAGATTTCACCTCCATTTTCATTTCCATTCCCATTTGGCTCACAGAGATTGTAAAAGGCATTTTCACACCATTTACATCTTTGTAATTTGAAAACGTTGTAGGTATGGTCATCTTTTGACCTTGCGCTTCCATTGTTTCAGTTTCTCCGGTTTTCAATCCAGATTTTACACTGTAATAATATGTTTTATCACCAGATTTAATTGCATAAGAATCTTCACCAGCTACCTGCTCAATTCCTGCCAATTTATAATCTGCAGATTTTGCAAAACCTAGTTCTTCGAAAAGCTCCGTGTTTTTAAGATTATCAGCGATTTCTTCTTTAGTCATTGGTACTTTTTGACCTTGTTGTTCAGAATAACCTGTTTTTCCGTCAAAAACCTGCTTTTGAAAAGTCATTGCTCCCATAGAAACTGTCTGCGCTTCTTTACCTCCTTGAGCTTTCACCATTTTGATATCAAGGTTCTGTCCCTGAATGCTCATGGTAGCGTTCGCAGTATAAGAAGTAATTTTTGCCAGATTAGCTTTACCTCCGATAGCATTGATGTATTTATCAACAACAGAAGCTACAGTAAGATTAGAATCAACTTTTTTCACTTCTGGTTTTGCCACTGGGTTTGCATCACTGTCGAAATACTTTACAGGATATCCCAATTTATCTAAACCTTCAGAAATATCAGCCGCTTTACCTGCGATGAAAATTCTGCTTTGGTTTGGTAAAATTGTTGTTTTTACAGCATTAGAAACATCTGCTGCAGTAACTTTATCAATAGATTTCAGATAATTGGTATAATAATCTGCCGGAAGATCCTGTACTCTTTGGTTTAAAGCAAATCTTGCAATGGTTGCAGGTTGCTCAAGAGACATGATGAAACTTCCTTTCAATTTTGCTTTTGCATTTTCAAGCTCTTCAGGTTTAATGGTAGAAATTCCTTTAAGCTCATTCATGAATTCAACGACTGCTTTGTCGGTCACTTCATTTCTTACACTTGCTTCAGCAGAAAATTCCGGAGAATATTTACTTGCAGTCATGCTAGAATAAGCTCCATAAGTGAAACCATTTTTTTCACGAAGATTCATAAACAATCTCGCTTCACCACCACCTCCAAGAATGTAGTTGGCAATAGTTGCAGGGAAATAATTTGCATCCTTCATTTTCAAAGTATTCAAATTTCCTACAGAAACTACTGATTGTACTGCAGAAGGTACATCTACAACGTTGATTTCAGTTTTTGCTACATTTGAAGCAGGTTCTAATGCCGCAAATTTAGTGTTTGCTTTTTTCCAGTTTCCAAAGGCTTTTTCCACCATTGGCTTTACCTCGTCAAGCTTCACGTCACCTACAATTACCAGGTAAGCGTTGTCCGGAGCGTAATATTTTTTAAATGTACTTTCTACGTCAGAAAGCTGAATTTTGTTGATAGACTCTACAGTTTCAAACTCTCCTCTTGAAGTATTTTTACCGTAAGCTAAAGCATTTGATACTTTAGAAGCGATGGCTGAAGCATTCTTTTCAGAGCTTTTAATTCCTTCAATAGATCTTTCTTTAGAAGTCTGAATCTCTTTTGCATCAAATTTAGGATTGATAATCGCATCGGCCATTAAGTTTAATATTTCAGGGAAATATTTTGATAATGAATTTGAAGATGCTCCTGCAGAAGAAAAGTTCAGATTTGCCCCAAGGAAATCTACTTTTTTGTTGAATGCTTCTTTGCTGAGTGTAGTCGTTCCGTTACCCAACTGATCTGCCATGATGTCGCTTACTCCGGCTACAGCTCCTTCAAAATAAGGTTGTCTGTCCATAGAAAGGCTCATGTTTACTCTTGGCAATTTATTGTTTTCAACCACCATTACGGTAAGACCGTTTTTCAGCTGAAAAGTTTTTGGTTTTGCAATGTTGATGCTCGGTGTAGGTCCCGGTTTTGGCATTGCATTAAGGTCAATTTTTTGTGCAGAAATCATTCCTGAAAACAAAAATGCTGCTGCTATATAAGTGAATTGTTTTTTCATTGGTAAAATTTTAATTTTAATAATCAACTTTTAGATAGACTGTAAGTGATTATTTTTTTTCAGGTACGTAGTTAATGATTACTCTCTGGTTAGAATTCAGATATTTCTTTGCAGCATTCTGAATGTCTTGCTTTGTAATAGCTCTGTAGATATCAATCTCTTTGTTGATAAGATTAGTATCTCCGTTGAGTACACGATAAGTCGCCAATGAAGATGCAATCCCCTGAATACTTGAATTTGCATTTACAAACTGGTTTTCAACCTGGTTCTGAAGTTTTTTATAATCTTCATCTGAAATTAAAGTAGTCTGAAGTTTTTTAATCTCACCATCGATATCTGCCTGCAAAGTAGCTTTTGAAGTCTGCCCCATTGGGATTGCGAAAAATGCAAAAATTCCATAATCTTCAAGTCCCTGATTGAAAGCAGAAACCTGAAGTGCTTTTTTCTCATCATCTACCAATTTTTTGTACAAAACAGAAGATTTTCCGCTGCTTAAATAAGACGAAAGCATGTCTAAAACATAAGCATCTTTGTCTTTATTTCCCGGAGTTCTGTAAGCAAAAACATAAGCTGGAAGCTGAATGTTCGGGTCTGTAGCCGTTATTTCTTTTTCTTTTGTGATAGGCTCATCTTTTGGGAAGTTTTTAGGATAAACAGTTCCTTTTGGAATGCTTCCGTAGTAAGTTTCGATCCATTTTTTTGTTTCCTCAGGTTTAATGTCTCCTGCAACTACCAAAGTAGCGTTGTTTGGGACATAATATTTTTTGTAGAATGCCTGGAACTCTTCAAGTTTTGCAGCATTCAAATCTTCCATAGAACCAATGGTTGGCCAGTTGTATGGGTGATTAGTGAATAAGTTTTTCTGTACTGTTGTGAAAAGATTTCCGTAAGGCTGATTGTCCATTCTCAGTCTCTTTTCTTCTTTTACCACTTCTCTCTGCGTGTCTACACCAATTTGGTTGATGATTCCGTGGCGCATTCTTTCAGCTTCCATCCAAAGACCCAACTGCTCGTTGTTTGATGGGAAAGTTTCGTAGTAGTACGTTCTGTCGTTGGTAGTATTGGCGTTGTTTTGCCCTCCGTTTGAAGAAACGATTTTAAACCATTCTCCTCTTTTGATATTTGGAGTTCCTTCAAATAAAAGGTGCTCAAAAAAGTGAGCAAAACCCGTTCTTCCTTTTACCTCGTCTTTAGCTCCTACGTGATACATCACTCCTGTTGTTACCACCGGAGCAGAATTATCTTGATGTAAAATTACGTGAAGACCGTTTGGAAGGTCGTATTCTTCAAATTTAATTTGCTGTGCATTCAGACTCATTCCGAAGAAAGCCGCTGCAGCAACAGAAAGAAGTTGTTTTTTCATAAAATAGAAATTGTTTGTCAATTGGTGGTAAATTTACTTTAAATGTTACATAAGGGCGAAATTTTTAATGAAATAAAAGTAATTTTATCTACTAAAATTTTAAATTAAATCATGAAAACGATTCTTTCACTGGTGTTCATTATATTTTGTTCGATTACTGTTTTTGCACAACGAAGCTATAGAGAAGATTCTTTACGTTGTTCTAAGTTTATGCATGAAGACAGTCTGCTATTTAATCAACTAACTACCGAAGCACGAAAGATTAATTACACGAAATTATCTGCAGAAATTATTGAAGACATTGATGCTTCCAAGCTAAAGGAAAAAAATATCGTGATTATTTATGAAGATCGAACGGTGAGGCATTATGCTGATGAAATGCCTTGCTTATGTTGTTTTGAGCGTCTTTCAATTCATCCGAATTATAACCAGTCGCATTTTTGGGTTAAAAAAAACATCAAAACTTTAATTAAAAAATTAAAAAAGAATCTTATTCCTTACGAGGGGCAGTTTGCAACCTATATTTCTGATGAGTCTAAAGATTATTCATTTACGATTTTTCAAAATTTAATCAAATTCACTGCTTCGCAGCAAAAAGGTAAATATCAGATGATTACTGATGATGGAATTTTTAACCAAAAAAAATTCTATTACATTTCTTACTTTCAAAATGAAGATTTAACATTAGAAGAAAACTTGAAATCTTCTGACAAAGAAAATAACATCGGCCGATATAATTATGACACTTTAAAAATCAATTTTTACAATGAACTTAATCAGAAAGTGATGTTAGAGTTTTTCTATAATCAAGGGCGGACTGATGCGGAAAGGATTGTGAAAACCTATCAGTTTGAGAATAAGAGCTGGAAAACAGTGTCAAATTAAAACATTACAAAATATCATTCACCACAACTGTTATTTCAAAATTTGAATTCTCCTTTTAATAACTTAATTTTGTCTTCCCAAAATTTTTTTGCTGTATGGAAGATTACCTGAAAGGTCTGAATGAATCACAATTTGAAGCCGTTACCACATTACAGGGACCTTTGATGGTACTTGCAGGAGCGGGTTCCGGGAAAACGCGTGTGCTTACCATGCGTATAGCCCACTTGATTACCAACGGAATCGATCCTTTTAATATTCTTTCGTTGACGTTTACCAATAAAGCGGCAAAAGAAATGAAAGAACGTATTGCAAAAGTAGTTGGACCAAGCAATGCAAAAAGTCTCTGGATGGGAACTTTCCACTCGGTTTTTGCAAGAATCTTGAGAAGCGAAGGTCATTATTTGGGATATCCTTCCAATTTTACGATTTATGATCAGCAGGACGCTTTGAATGTACTTAAAAAAGCAATCAAAGATCTGAATATTGATGGAGATCTGTACAAACCTAAGAAAGTTCTGTCTAGAATTTCAAATTATAAAAACAATCTGATTACCGTAAGAGCTTACGAAAATAACCCTGAATTGATTGAAGCCGACGAAAAGGCAAACATGAAATTTATGGGGAAAATTTACAAAAAATATGTGGAGGAATGTTTTAAAAACGGCTCCATGGATTTTGATGATTTATTGTTGAAAACCAACGAACTTTTAACCAGATTTCCGGAGGTTTTGGCTAAATATCAAGACCGTTTCAGATATATTTTGGTAGATGAGTATCAGGATACAAACCACTCTCAGTATTTAATTGTAAAAGCTTTAGCCTCAAAATTTGAAAACATTTGTGTGGTGGGAGACGATGCACAGTCGATTTACTCTTTCCGTGGAGCAAATATTTATAATATTTTAAATTTCAAAAAAGATTATCCTGAAGCGGTAACCGTTTCATTGGAACAGAATTACCGTTCGACTCAGAATATCGTCAATGCGGCCAATGTTGTCATTGCAAAAAACCTTCAGCAGTTTAAGAAAAATGTTTTCAGTGAAAATGAGGTAGGTGAAAAAATAAAAATTTACCGATCTCTTTCCGATGCTGATGAAGCAAATTTCGTTGCAGGAAACATCTGGGAACTTCACAATACAGAGCAGAAAAAGTTTGGTGATTTTGCGATTTTATACAGAACCAACTCGCAGACGAGAGCTTTTGAAGATGCTTTAAGAAGAAAAAACATCCCTTATAAGGTTTACGGAGGACTCTCTTTCTACCAAAGAAAAGAGGTAAAAGATTTAATTGGATACCTGCGTCTTTTGGTGAATGAAAATGATTCTGAAGCTTTAATGAGAATCATCAATTATCCCGCAAGAGGTATTGGTGAAACTACTCAGAATAAATTAATTGTTTTTGCAGATGCTCAAAATCTTTCGGTTTCAAAAGTTTTGGACAATCTCGGAATGTACGCTCCACAACTGAAATTTAATAATGGTGTTTTAACCAAGTTGAGTGATTTTTGGGCGATGATCAAAGCATTTCAGGTTTTGCTTAAAACAGAAACAGCATACAGCGTTGCGATGGAAGTCGCTAAAAGAAGTGGTTTGATCAAATTTTTAAAAGACGATCAGACTCCAGAAGGAATTTCACGTGTAGAAAACGTTCAGGAATTGATGAACTCGATGCAGGGTTTTATCGAAGAACAGATGCAAATTGAAGATGGAGATCCAAGTTTGCCTAATTTCCTTGAAAATATTGCACTTTCAGCTGATACCCAAAAGAAAGAAGGCGATGAAGAAGATATGGTTTCTCTGATGACGATTCACCTTTCCAAAGGTCTTGAGTTTCCGGTGGTACATTTGGTGGGTCTGGAAGAAAATCTCTTCCCAAGTTTTATGAGTTCATCCACTCGTGAAGATCTGGAAGAAGAAAGACGTTTGTTCTACGTTGCTTTAACAAGAGCCGAAAAGCAGGCATTTTTCTCTTATGCCATATCAAGATTTCAGTGGGGAAAAATTACAGATGCCGAGCCTTCGAGGTTTTTAAGTGAAATCGACAGTGAATATTTAGAATTCCTAAACCCAGCTTTAGAAAAGAGATTTATCAACAATTCCGGGATAACTTCTAATATTTTTGATGAACATCCTTCTGAAATGAAGAGTTTCAAAAAAATAGAAAAGAAAACAATTTCTAAAACCGAAAACGACAAGCCGATTGCTGAACCAAGAAAACTGAAACCTGTTGCTACTGCAAAAATCATCAATCCAAGTGGTGCATCTTCCCAAGATATTGAAGTGGGCGATAAAGTGAGACACGACCGTTTTGGAATTGGCGAAGTCGCATTTTTAGATGGAACAGATCCTCAAAATATCAAAGCAAAAGTGGTTTTTGTACATGAAGGCGAGAAGAATCTGATTTTGAAGTATGCGAAACTGACGAAAATATAAAACAAGCGGATTCATGTTGAATCCGTTTTTATTTTTTTTTAATGTTACAGGTTTGAATCCTGTCGAAGTCACAGAAATAAATTAATTTCTTAAAAATAGTTAATCACTAAAATTCCTCTTAGTAATTCACTCGAATGAGCTATATTTAAAATCTATTTTAGATAAAAATTGATTTATACAACACTTTTAAGTATAGCTGTTTTTCAGGGAGCAGTTTTAGGCTTTGTGATTTTAAAGTCGTCGCTGTTCAACAGCAAATCCAATAAATATTTAGCGTTTTTACTGTTTGCGCTATCTATTGTTCTACTCAATCATGTCTTTGAACTTGAGGGTGTTTTCACATCCTATCCTTTATTGCTTTTTATAGACAATATCGACTGGGTATTTTTGTTACCCGTTTTCACGTTTCTGTTTATTATAAACCGTATTAATGATGATGTTAAAAATAAACAGAAAGTGTATTTGTTTTACATCCCATTTGTTTACAATAGTATTCTCAATACTGTAATTTGTCTTGATACTGTAGCTGGAATTTATAAAATTCCTGAATCCTACATGCCTCTAATCAGTATACTTCAGATAATTCAGTTTTTATTGGCAATTATCATTATTTTATTTTTGCCTTTTTACTCTTATTTTATGGTAAAGCATTTAAAAAATATTGAGGAGAAAAAGTGGGTGGTTACTTTGTTGACAATGATGTATTTGCTATTGTTAGTTTGGTTTACAACGTATTTGGTTGGATATTTTCTTCAAACTGATACTTTTTCTGTTATGAGTGGAGTCGCTATATTTGCAACCTTTTTTATTCATTGGACGGCTTATATTGGCGTTTACAAGTATAGATTAGCAAAGAATAAAAATGCGGTTTACAATTTTCTAAACAGTGATTTCTCAGTTTCATCTGGAAGTTTACAAATTGTGGAGAGCAATATTCCGCAAGAGTACAAAGAGTCGATTACTGCAGATAATACTTACTTTCAAAAACTTGAAATTCTTTGCAAAGAAAATCACATCTATACCGACAGTACCTTGAACAGGGAAAAAGTTGCGGAAAAATTAGGAATCAGTACCGGATATCTTTCACAAATTGTAAACACGATAACGGAAGACAACTTTGCTAACTACATCAATCAATATCGGGTGGAAGCGGTTAAGAAAATGATATCGGATCCTGAATTTGAAAATTACACTTTATTGACGATGGGATTAGAAGCTGGCTTTACATCAAAAACAACTTTCTATAATTCTTTTAAAAAAGTGACGGGTCAGACTCCAAATGAATACAAAAACACCATCAAATAAGTACCATTTTATACAGTTTTAAGCTTTTGAAACCCGCTTTAATTTGAATTAAATGAGTTTTGCACTGAAATAATTTAAATTAATCTTTATGAAAAAAAACTTTTTAGCATTCATCATCTTGTGTGTTTTTTATTCTCTCAATGCGCAGGAAAAAACTGACATCACTCCTTATCAGAAAAACAATGAAATCAAACTGAACGTCATTTCGCCATTATTCGGAGCCGTTGAGATTGGTTATGAAAGGTTCCTGAACAAACATTCAGCATTAGGAATTTCGGGATTTAAGGTATTTGAGCATTCATCAAATGATGACATGAATTACTATATCTCTCCGCATTACAGATATTATTTTGGAAAAAAATATGCTTCAGGTTTATTTGCAGAAGGATTTGGAATGTTCGCTTCCACCGACGGAAAAAAAATCTACAGTGCAGACAAAGTAACTTTCACTGAAGGCAAAGATGTCTATGATCTTGCAGTTGGTGCTGGTTTGGGCTATAAACTGGTCACAAAAAAAGGATTGGTTTTCGAAGCCAATGCAGGTTACGGAAAACTTTTGTTGAATGCAGATAAAACAGATCACGACATTGTTGCAAAATTTGGATTAAATATAGGCTACCGGTTTTAGAGTGTGATTACTCAGCAAAAAATTATTATAGTTTTAAATTAAACCTAAAATCAAATCCTGACTTCGGTTGGGATTTGATTTGTGAAACATTTGTAATGATTTATCTTAAAAAATAAATAAATGATATGGATTGCAGTTACAGAGAAATGGCTTTTCCTTTGCTTTTAAATGAAATTGAAAGGATTATGAAAATTAAAAATATTAAAAGATGAAAAAAGGGTTTATTGGATTTTTAATTCTGCTGTTTTCTTGTCAGAGTAACGATAACAAAACACTTGTCGGAAGCTGGCAGCTCAGCGAATCCACATTGGGAACCGGAGCCGATATGATTTCACGAAAAATTGATTCTGAAATTGTAATTAATTTTGCTAAAGACGGAAACTACAGAGAGTACACCAACGGAAAAGAAATTTCCGATAAGTATTATATTAACAAAAATGATCTTCTGGTTTTGATTAATTCTAAAACGAAAGACAGTACCTGTTACTCCTATCAATTTAAAGGAAATAAGTTAATTCTGGATGAGGTTGACAAAAATGGCAGTTTTATGTGTGATGAAGGTTGCTCATCAATTTATGAGAGGCTCAAAGAATAAAAACGGCTAACAATAAAAGAGGTACAGTAAAACCGTACCTCCCATTCATATAGTTTAGTTAAGAAATTTATCTTTCCACCAGTTCCTTCACATTTTCACCATAAAAATCGGTGTGCGAAGTTTTAACCTGCAGCAGCTGATACCATTTCCTGAATGCACCCACAAAAACCACAAGCATTAAAACCATCGCAACAATCGCCAAAGTAGCGAGTAAATATTGTTGTTTTGGAATATAAATATCCATCACCTGAATGTAACCAGCCCAAAATGTAATAATCGCCATAAAAACTCCCGGGATTGCCGAGCATAAAGCATATTTTCCACGATTTAGTCTGATGAGCATCGTCGTGCAGACAATCAAACCACACGCTGCGAGGAGCTGATTGCTGATTCCGAAGAGTGGCCAGATGCTGCTTACGTTTCCGGTGAAAACCAAATATCCCCAGGCAAAAGTGAACAGTAAACTGCTGATGATAATTCCCGGTGTCCAGTTTTTATCATTGAATTTTGGAATCACTGAACCCAGCATTTCCTGTAAAAAGAATCTTCCCACTCTCGTACCCGCATCAATTGCGGTTAAAATAAACACCGCTTCAAACATAATCGCAAAGTTGTACCAGTATGCCATCAACTGATCCATGTAAGGGATTTTATTGAAAATATGCGCCATTCCGACTGCCAGCGAAACTGCACCACCCGTTCTGCCATGCAGATCAATACCGATTCTTTCCGAGAAATAATCAATATCAACACCATGCAAAGCTGGATTGGCAGCTAAAAATGCGTCGTAAGTGTCTTTGGGCGTGTTGATGGCAAAATAATCTCCCGGCATCAAAGTACAGGCGGCAATTAAAGCCATCAATGCTACGAAACCTTCCACCAACATCGCTCCGTATCCTACAAAAAGAATTTCTTTCTCTCTGTTCAGCATTTTTGGAGTAGTTCCAGTCGCAATCACTGCATGAAATCCTGAAATCGCTCCACAGGCAATCACAATAAAAATAAACGGTAAAACAGGACCACCAATTACAGGACCGCCACCGTTGATGAACTGGCTGAGAGCAGGCATCTGAATCGTCGGATGAATCACAATTACTCCGATCGCCAACATAATAATCGTTCCGATTTTAAGATAGGTTGAAAGGTAATCTCTCGGCACCAGAAGCAACCAAACAGGAAGTACAGAAGCTAAAAATCCATATAAAGGAATTGCGATTGAAATTGTTGTAATGTCCCATGTAAACATATTGTTCATGGTTTCGTTCTGCATCAAACTGTGTCCGCCGATGATTCCTGCAATTAACAAAACTCCACCCAAAATACTCGCAAAAGTCACTGAGTTTTTTCTGTATCTCATAATTAAACCCATAATAATTGCAATCGGCATCGTGATGACAACCGTAAACAATGACCATGAAGCTTCATGCATCGCATTGATGCAGGCAAGAGAAAGTCCGGCAAGGGTTAAAATTAAAATGAACAAAATAGCAAAACCGGCAACTGTTCCCGTTGTTTTTCCAATTTCCTTGGAAGCGATAGTTGCCAAACTTTGTCCCTTATGTCTTACTGAAGCAAAAAGCACTACCATATCATGAACTCCACCTCCCAAAACACAGCCAATCAAAATCCAGATAGCACCGGGAAGATAACCAAACTGAGCTGCCAAAACGGGTCCAACCAATGGTCCTGCCGCAGCAATAGCGGCAAAGTGATGTCCGAAAAGTACATTTTTATTGGTGGCGACGTAATCTTTACCGTCAGCAAATTCTACTGCCGGAGTTGTATTTTTATCATTTAAGCGAAGAACTTTATTAGCCAGGAAAATTCCGTAAAAACGGTAGGCAATTGCAAAAATGAGCAGGGATGTGAACACCAGAGTGAGTGCATTGATTCCATTTAGAAATTCCATATCATTTCGATTTTATATGAATAAATATTTTAGGGTTTCCGCTTATTCATTAATGATAATGTAAGCATTCAGCCAAGATACTTATTTTCTATATAAAATAAATCAATATGTATATCAATTTAGCAAAGTTATAGATTACAGTAAATTAATTTCGATTTAAATAAATGATTACCTGACATTTAAATTATTGCTTCATTTTGAAAAATACTCCTTTTGAGAAAAAGAAACTCTTAATAAAAAATCTACTTTTTTTGTGAAACAATATAGTCGACCATGGTATTGTTAAGCTCGTCCTGATAGGCTTTGTCGGTATCTTTAAAACCGTGATTCCCTTTTTTGACGATCACCAATTGATGCGGAGTTTGAGTTTTGTTCAACATCTTATTCAACCTTTTTGAATGTCTGACAGGTGCAATTTTATCTTTATTCCCATGTAAAATTAATGTGGGAACTGTATTTTGAGTGTAATAAAGTGGTGAAATAGTTTTGCAGGCTTCAATGACTTTTCTTCTTTCGGTATTTACGTCGTAACCCGTCATTCCTTTCGCAATATTGGTTCTGATATCTATGATTTTTTTTGAGATTAAACCCACAATAAACAATAAAGGTTTGGGAGCTCTGGTATGCAAAAGCCGGTTCATATCAGTCGGGCCGAAATTATCAACAACATAATTCACCCTTCCCGAATACTTCGAGAGTTCCTGATTTCCTACAAATTCGTTATCAGGCGTGTAAGCAGCCAGAAGCGACAGATGAGCTCCCGCCGAAACGCCCCAATAACCAATATTTTCCGCATCAAAACCATATTGGCCGGCATTTTTTCTTACCCATCTTACTGCATCTTTGGAATCCTCAACCGGACCCGGAAAATGAACATCATCACTCACCAAACGGTAATTGACACTTAAAACCGCAAAGTTTTTCTCTGTCAGTTTTATAATCATCTGTTCGACATAATTGTCCGGAGCTATGACTTTATCTCCCAGCGCCCAAGCGCCACCGTGAAGAAAAATAACCACCGGCAATTTTTCCTGACCTGAATTTTTTGGTTTGTAGATATCCAACTTTAAATCCTTGCCCTGACCGTCTTTTTTGTAGGTAATATTTTCAGAAACAGCGGTCTTTTCCTGAAGTAAAACGCTTTTTTTTGTCTGTGAAATCAGGGATGCCGAAAAAAAGAAAATAAAAAACAGGTTTAGAAAAAACCTGCTCATATTTGTATTATTGATGGAAAAATTCATAAAGTAAATTTGATGAGGTGTATTATTTTACCAACTCCTCAAAAAGTTTACCAAAAGTAATTTCAAGATCTTTGGATTTTCCGGGATGTGGTCTTGAAGTCTGTACCACAGCACTTCTTACGGCAGTCAGCCAACGAAATCTGTCAGGAATTTCAAGCATTGCGATTGGGCCGCCATCCTTTTTTCCTTCTGCAATATTTTTAAAGCTGTCTAAATTTTTAACGATGTCGTCATAATCCAGTTTGCTGTGCATCAGCTTAAATTTATCAGGACAAAGGTAAAATTCTACTTTAATAAATTTTTCTTTTTTCGAAAACATGACCAATCCTATATTGAAAAACTCTTCTCTTTCAACCTTTGGTACCAGACGTATTACGGCATATTCGTATATTTTATCCTCTTGCATTTTTGGCTTCGTTTACAAAGATTTGAGAATTTTCAAGGCGGGTTTTCAGGAAGTTAAAATACACTTCACGTATTTCATCAGGACTTTCTTCAGCGTCGTCCCAATGCAACCAATCCTGAGGAATCAAATTAACGATTTCTCTGAAAATTTCATCATTTAAAACTTCATGTGCCCACTTTTCTGCTTCATCCAGTTTCGTCGCTTGTGGAAGCAGAACGTGATCTTTTACATATTTAAAAGGAGTTTTCGCAGCCGAGTCAAAATTCTGCCATGAGTGATGGAAATAAAATGAAGCTCCATTGTCGATTACCCACAATTCTTTATGCCACATCAAAAGATTTGTATTTTTGAAAGTACGGTCGATATTGGTGATAAACGCGTCTAGCCACACAATTTTCGAGGCTAAAAGTGAATCAACTTTCACACTTGAATCGAATGCAATGGATTCGGATAAATAATGCAATCCTAAATTTAAACCTTCAGAATTTTTCAGCAAATCCTGAATTTCTTCATCAGCTTCTGTTCTTCCGAAATCTACATCGAGATTGGCAAAAACCAGTTCAGGAATTTTTAAACCTAAAGCCTCTGTAATTTTTCCGCCCAAAAGTTCTGAAATCAACATTTTGACACCGTGACCTGCACCACGGAATTTTAAAACATATTTAAAATCATCATCTGCCTCTGCCAACGCCGGCAAAGAACCACCTTCCCGAAGCGGAATAATGTAGCGCATGACCGTTACAGTTCGTAAATTCAACATATGCAAAAATAAGATTTTCCTTTGTGTTTAAATCTATTTGTGCTATTTTTAGGTTTAAAATTTGTTTAAAGTAAAATATTCCTCACGCAGACCGATTTGTTTTGGCAGATTTAATTCAACATAAAATCTCCTGAATTTGTGGGAAATTAATTTTTAGAAATGAAAATATGAAAGTTAAAATCAATAAAAACATCATCATTCCCAATCCTGAAACCAAAGATTTTCTTGCAGATGCTTATTTTCAGGAAACAGAAAATAAACTTCCTTTAGTCATTTTTGTTCATGGATATAAAGGTTACAAAGATTGGGGAGCATGGGATCTGATGGCGGAACGTTTTGCAGAAGCCGGATTTTATTTTGTAAAATTCAATTTCTCCCACAATGGAACTACAGTTGAAAACCCTAATGAGTTTGGTGACTTGGAAGCTTTCGGAAATAATAACTATTCAAAAGAACTCTCAGATTTGAGTTGTGTGATCAATCATTTTTCTAAACAAGAAGAGGTTGACGAAAATAAAATCGTTCTCATGGGTCATAGCCGCGGTGGCGGAATTTCTATCATTAAAACTGCTGAAGATATCAGAATTCATGGTTTGATAACTTTGGCGAGCGTAGATTCTCTGGAGAGATTTCCTAAAGACGGCGCTTTTGACAACTGGAAAAAAGATGGTGTTTATTTTGTGGAAAATGGAAGAACAAAACAGCAGATGCCGCATTACTATCAGTATTTTGAAGATTTTGAAAACAATTTCCACCGTTTTGATGTTGAAAGATGCATGGAAATGGCGAAAGCTCATGTGTTGGTTGTACACGGATTGGCAGATGAATCAGTTTCCTCCAAAAATTCTGATCATCTTCATCTTTTAAACCCAAATTCCGAACTTTTTCTGGTAGAAAATGCTAACCATGTTTTTGGTGCAAAAGAGCCATGGGAAGAGGATTTCCTGCCTTACGAACTTGCGTTGGTCACAGAAAAATGTATTGATTTTTTAAATGAAAAAATTGTAAATGAGGATTTTGTTTAATAATTAATGAATGTTCGTTTTTAATCATAACCTTAAAATCAATAGTTACTTTGTCATTCCGCAGGAATCTCAACACACTGAAAATAAAGCAGTTTAGATTTCTACAGAATGACAAACCGTTATTACCAATTGCGGACAATCATAAATATTTATTATTACTGTTGGTAAAAATTTAGATAAAAAAAAACTCCCAAAGAAAAAATCTTCGGGAGTTTCTATATCATTTAAATAAAATTTTAAGGATAAGGTGCAATTGCCACTTCAAGACCTTCCATTTCCATAGACATGTGCAACTGGCAACCCAATCTGCTGTTGCTTTCAACGTGATAAGCTTCACCCAACATCGCATCTTCTTCATCGCCCATGGGTTCCAGTCCCGGATCGTTGATCACGTAAACCTGACATGAAGCACACATTGCCATTCCGCCACAAACTCCGATGGTTCCTTCCTCCGCCAATTCATAAGCACGAACGATTTCCATCAGGTTCATCGACATGTCTGTCGGGGCAACAATATCGTGCGTTACACCTTCTCTGTCGGTAATTTTAATATTAATATCTGACATAATTCCGCAAAATTAGTCAATTTTTTTCACAACCGCTTTTTCTGCTTCTTTTCTTGAACCGTCAAAACCGTCTACTCCACTTACTGTTGTATATTTCAAAACGAATTTTTTACCCGGATTCAGTCTGTTATAAACACTCTGACACATTAAAGTTGCCTCATGGAAACCACAAAGAATCAACTTCAATTTACCCGGATAAGTGTTGATATCACCAATTGCGTAAATGCCATCGATATTCGTTTGATAATCTAAAGCATTGTTTACTACGATAGCATTTTTTTCGATATTTAAGCCCCACTGAGCAATTTCTCCTAACTTCGGTGTTAATCCGAATAACGGAATAAAATAATCTGTTTCAATATCGAAAGGCTCCTGTCCGTCAACTGCCACTGTAATAGCTTCTACTTTTCCATCTCCTTTAATAGCAGTTACTTCAGCAGGTGTGATCAATTTAATTTTACCCTGATTTTTCAAATCCTGAACTTTTTCTACAGAATCCAAAGCACCACGGAATTCGTTTCTTCTGTGAATCAAAGTCACTTCGCTGGCAACATTAGATAAGAAGACACTCCAGTCTAAGGCAGAATCTCCGCCTCCGGCAATGACCACTTTTTTATTTCTGAAATGCTCGGGTTCTTTTACAAAATATTCAAGACCTTTCTCTTCATAATCTGCAATATTGTCCATCGTAGGTTTTCTCGGTTCAAAAGTTCCCAAACCACCAGCAATTGCAATTGCCTTACATCTGTGAACAGTTCCTTTGTTGGTAATTACCTCAAACCATTCGTCATCAACCTTAGTGTAAGAAATTGCCGTTTCTCCCAAAGTAAAACCCGGCTGAAACTGCTTGATCTGCTCCATTAAATTATCTACCAATTCCCCTGCATTTACTGATGGATAACCTGGAATATCGAAAATAGGTTTCTTGGGATAAAGCTCTGCCAACTGGCCACCCGGCTGCGGAAGTGCATCGATGATGTGGCATTTCATTTTTAGCAAACCAGCTTCAAATACGGCAAAAAGCCCTGTTGGTCCCGCCCCTATGATCAATATATCTGTAGTTATCATACGTAATAATTTTAATGAAAATAATTAGATGCAAAAATACAAATTTTAATGCAACGCATATTTAATTAAGTCTAAATAAAAAACTGAGATTTATCAAATCGCAAACGAGAAAGGTGGTATATTTGGCAATGTTTTTGAACCACAAAAGTTTATGAAAAAATTATTCAGCATTGTTACGATTTTTTTACTGAGTTTTTCGCAGGCTCAGCTCAGCAATATTGCAGACGGAGAATCTATTACCCTCAGAATTCACTACGGATTCCTGACCGCCGGAAACGCTACCTTAACTACGAAAAAAGGGAATTTCCGCGGAGTTCCTCACATGTATGTGAAAGGCGTGGGCTCTACAACCGGAGCTGTAAAAGCTTTCTTTAAAGTGGAAGACCTTTATGAAAGTTACATTAATACAGAAACTGAACTACCAACATTCTATGTGAGAAATGTAAAGGAAGGCAGCTACAGACAGCATTTTGAGACTAATTTCAATCACGCCAATAATACTTTACTTTTAACTGATAAAAAAACTCCGGCTAACGGAACAAAAACCATAAAATCTGTAAAAGGTGTACAAGATATGCTTTCATGTTTCTATTACCTTCGAAGCAGGACTCCTAATGAACTTCGTACCGGAACGGTAATTAATATGAATGTGTGGATCGATGATGAGATGTTTGCTTTCCAGCTGAAAGTAATGGGAACAGAAACTCTAAGTACTAAATTCGGTAAGATTAACTGTCTTAAAATTATTCCGTCTGTAAAAAGCGGAAGGGTCTTTAAAGCAAAAGAAGGCGTTACGATGTGGGTTACCAATGATGTAAACCACATTCCGGTTCTCCTGAAAGCTGAGCTTGCGGTAGGATCTCTAAAAGCGAGTTTGGATAGTTATAAGAATGTAAAATATCCGTTGAAGTTTGAGTAATCTCACTTTAATAAAAGTACAAAAGCCTTCAGAATAATTCCGAAGGCTTTTGATTTATAAAAACTAAACTAAACTGTCGTGGTTAAAAAAATCGCTATACAAAACGTTGTTTTTTTTCCTTTTAAAGTATCTATCTACAGAGATAAACTCTGCAAATAGAACACTTTATCAGGTTAATCAATTGTGTTTTTTTGATTTATATAGCTTGTGTTTTTTTCTAAATTAGTACCAAAACGCAGAGCTTTTCAGCTCTGCTGGTATGATACTAGGTGTTTCATCATTTGTGCTTATTCACACCAAATCAAAAATTAATATAAGAAATAATTTTCTCTACTCCCTGTACTCACAGATAAGATGTGTTTTATAAAGTTTAGTTTGTAAACCACTTAATCTTATCAGGAAACCTTATGTTAACCTTTATTTGTATGAGCAATTTTCTTATGACAAAGATAGGGTGGAAAACAAGTACTAATCAAAAAAAACTTGTAGATATTTATCGCAATACTTGTAGATTTTTATCTACAAATCACTCCGTATTTTTACGGTAATTTATGATAAGACCTATTTAAAATAAATTAAAAGAGGAATAAACCATCAATAAAACCACCATAAAATCATTGATAAACAGATTCTTCAGAGAAGTAAATCAAGAATATGCAGTGAAAATAAGACATATTTGTATATGATAAGAAAATCAATCTTCAAATCAACCAGGAAAATAAACATCAAAATAACGTGAATAAAATCTAATATTTTTTCAGAAGTGTGGCCAGCTCCAGCAAACTGTCGATATCCAGTTTTTCGAATACTCTTTTCTTCATGGTACTCACACTGTTTTGCTTCAAACCGAGCTCGTTGGCAATTTCAAGGTTACCCATTCCGTCTGCATACATTTTTGCAACTTCAAGTTCTCTTTTTGTAAGTTTATCCAATAAACTGTGGCGATTCCTTTTCTGTAAAGAATTCAGCATTAAACCCTGTGTAAAAGATGAGACATAACTTCCCTCTTCGAGCACTTTAATTAAAGCATTTTTAATATCCTCTTCTTCGCTAACTTTAGTCAAAAAACCGTTGGCTCCGGCATTTAGGAAACGTAGAGCATAATCGCTTTCTTCCAAACCAGAAAAAACCAAAATTTTAAGTTCAGGATTTTTTGATCTGATTTCCGGAATAATCTCCAGACTGTTACCATCCGGAAACGCAGCATCAATGACCAACATTTCGATATTATTTTCTTCTAAACAAGCCAAAACTTTCTGTAAAGTAGAAGCATGGAAAACATTTCCTTCAAAACCTAAATCTTCAATAAGAATTTCGACTCCCTGCCTTATCAGACTGTGATCGTCTGCCAAAAGAAAAGTTATATTTTTATGATCTGTCATTTTTCATTTCTAAATTTAAAGAGAATTCCACTCTGGTTCCTACATTTTTCTCACTTTCCACTTTAATATCTCCAGAATACAATTGGGCGAGCTCTCTGCAGAGACTCAAACCGAGACCTGCACCCAAATTTTCTACTTTATCTGAAATTACTCCCTGATAATAAGGTTCAAATATTTTTTCAAGATCAGCCGAGGAAATTCCTACACCAGTATCTGTAATAACGGTTTTTAATGTGACAATATTTGATGTGTCTTTAATTGCTTTGGTTACTACTTTAATTTCGCCGTTTTCTGTGAACTTGTTGGCGTTCCCCAAAATATTCATGAAAATCTGATTGATTTTATTGTTGTCAGAATACACTTGGAGATTGGCATCGATATCCTGTTCTACGACAAAGCGGTTGTCGCGGGTTTCGATATAAGGCTGAACAGAATTTAAAATCGAATCAATTTCGTTCTTTAAATTAAACTCTACAGGAATCAATTTATTTTCCGCCTGCTGGTTTTTTGTATAATCTAAAATCTGATTAGCCTGAATCAACAAAGTATTATTGGTAAAACTTATCGATTTTAAATATTCCTGAATGCTTTCATCAGTCGTCTTCTTTTTAATTCTTCTGATGAAAATATCCATAATTTTAAGCGGTGAACGCAATTCGTGGCTCAACATTCCTAAAATTCGATTTCTGAAATTAAGATTTTCTGTAATCTGAAGATTGGCTTTATTCAGTTTTTTCTCGTAAACAAAGGCAATTCTTGTGAGAATCATGATCAGAATAGAAACAATAAACATCAAAATCATAGATCCGAAAACCAGATATTTTCTGATTTCATTATTCTTAGACTTTTGCTTTTCATATTCTTTCTCCAAATCAGATTTTGATGATTTTACGGCAGTTTCATACACATTCATCAAGCCGTTGCTGTACACAAAAAGATCATTAAACACTCCATAAAAACTATCGTTTCCTACCTGATTATCTTTTACTCTGATCTTAATTTTATTATTTTCTACGGTATAATGATTGTTTACCTGTTTAATGATGCGATCAAAATCAGCTTTGATGCTTTTAGCATTAGGCATTACTCCTTCTTTCACTGTGATGACTACACTGTCTTTTTCACGTTGACCTTTTCCTGAAATCGCCTCGCCAAGCCTTCCAAATAAGCCTTTCTTCTTAATTGTATCACTGTAAACTTTGGTATCTAAAACCACATTGAATTTTTCAAAATCATAATTCAAATTATATTTTTGAAAAGTCGGTAATTCATTCAACTGACTGCGATCCACCTCAGAAGTGTACTTTTGAGTAGAATCAATCATCTTTTTTAAATCTTTTTCTGTGGTAATGCTGGCTTTTGGAGCAGCAATCATTTCTTTTATTTTCGGAAATTTGTTTTCGTAACGGTTGATGTTGGCTAAATTGCTGTCTAAAGATTTTAATGAAGCAAAATAAGAATCTAAAAAAATCTCATCTTTCGTAGACATAAATTTCTGAAGAAACCCTTGAGCATTAAGAATTTCTTTTCTGGATTGGTCTGTAAGATTTTCAAGTGTATGAATCTCATCCAGCTGTTTTTGTACGAAAGTCAGTTTTTTATCCTTTACAAATTCATTATAAAAAAATGCAGCAATAATTAATTGGATAAAAAGAATACAAAAAATAAGAGAATAGTGTACAAGCTTTCGGTATCGAAAACCATAAGGTTCTGAAATAACAGTATCATTTCTCATACTCAGTCAGTTAGCGTTTAGTTTAATGTGTTTTTTTGGTGTAAACAGAATAAAAGACCGCAAATTTACACTTATTTATAAAACCATACTATGGCTTGACCTAAATAAGCGAATTTTATCCTATACCTAAATAGAACAGTATTTTCCTTAGTTTACATTTTCACAGAAGTAATTTACAAAAAAAATCCCGTGATATACCACAGGATTGAAAAATATTATGTTAAAATTACAATGTCTTAAACTGTTCCAGCGTTCTGATGTCGTTTTCAAAGAACATTCTGATGTCGCTCATTTGATAAAGAAGCATTACGATTCTCTCAATCCCCATTCCGAAAGCATAGCCTGAATACTTCTCAGAATCGATGTTAACATTCTTCAGAACCGCAGGATCTACCATACCGCAACCCATGATTTCAAGCCATCCCGTACCCTTTGTGATTCTGTAGTCAGTCTCTGAGTTTAATCCCCAATACACATCAATTTCTGCACTTGGTTCGGTGAATGGAAAGTATGAAGGTCTTAATCTGATTTTAGATTTCCCGAAAAGTTCTGTTGTAAAAAACTGAATAGTCTGTTTTAAATCTGCAAAACTTACGTTTTCATCTATATACAAACCTTCAATCTGATGGAAAATACAGTGCGAACGTGAAGAAACCGCTTCATTTCTGAACACTCTTCCCGGAGAAAGAATTCTGATTGGCGGCTGATTTTCCTCCATATATCTGATCTGAACGGATGAAGTATGTGTTCTCAACAAAATGTCAGGATTCTGTTCGATGAAAAAAGTATCCTGCATATCTCTTGCCGGATGATATTCAGGAAGATTCAAAGCTGTAAAGTTGTGCCAGTCATCTTCAATCTCAGGGCCATCTGCTACAGCAAAACCTATCGATTTAAAAATTTCGATAATTCTGTGTTTTACTATATTGATAGGATGTCTTGAACCTAAATCCAACGGAAAGGCCGGCTTTGTTAAATCATCTTTTTCAAGAATTAGCGAAGATGAAGAAGCATTTTTAAGATCTTCCAGCTTTACAGCAACTGCATTTTTAAGAGTATTAATCTTTTGTCCGAATTCTTTCTTCTGATCATTGGGAACTTCTTTGAATTTTTCAAAAAAATCATTTAAAATTCCTTTTTTCCCACTGTATCTGATACGGAAATTTTCGATTTCATCCTTCGAAGTCGAATTGAAACCGTTTACTTCCACCAAAAGCTCTTCTATCTTTTCTATCATTATATTACCCTTTCAAAAAATGTTTGTGCAAAAATACGATTTTCAGTTTAAAAACGTTTTCAATTTATCATAAAAAAATCTGCTTCCGAAGAAACAGATTATATAATTGGTATTTGAAATTTATTTAATTGTAATCTAAAACTGTAGCTACCACACACATAATAATTGCTATAACATTAATAATCATTGGCAACAAATATTCTTTTCTACTTTTTAAAACATTAACGAGACTGAAAGAAAATGCAAAAATTACAAATAAGACCGACGGAATGGTGAGCAATTCTACAAAAAACTGAATAATCTGATTATTGTAAGATAAATAGTAACCAATCTGAAGGCTCGATAAGAAAATCAGACAGGCGATACTGATGATTAAAACTATCTTTCTCATCAGATTTACTTTAAATTATTTCTGCTCCATTCCTTTCACGCGGATCTGCAGTGTAACTTCATTTTTAATAACTCCGTTTGCTGCAGGCGATTGAAATTTCACACCAAACTCTTCTCTCAAAATATCTTTTGGTTCTGTAGCAATATTGACTTCACTTCCGTTCACAGAAACATTTGCCTTGAATTGAACAGGTTTTGAAATTCCTTTGATTACCAAATTCCCGTCGAGTAAAGTATTGTAATCCCCGTCGGCTGTAGGCGTTACCTTTGTGATTTCATAAGAAGAAGTAGGAAATTTTTCAACCTCAAAAAAATCTGCACTTTTCAGATGACCGTTCAGTTTTTGCTGATCTTCTTTTTTATCTTTTAAATCTTCCGAGCTCAAAGTAGACATATCTGCAACGAATTTTCCGCTTTCCAGCTTGCCGTCTTTGATGGTTACATCGCCACTTTCAAACTTAATATTTCCAAAATGACTTGTATTCTCTGATTTGAAAATTTTGTAGCCCTTCCACTCCACTCGGCTGTTTAACGTATCCAAAACGAATTTTGCACCGTCTTTGGTTGTAATCACGTCATTAGATTCGCTGTTGAGCGGCTTTTCTTTACCGCATGAAACCGCCAATCCACCGATGATTAAAGACATCATTAAAGGTAAAAGTATTTTTTTCATCTTTTTAATATTTAATAAAGGGAAAATTCAACATTTAAAATCAACATGAATGAGTTGCCGAAAATGAATGTTTCATCTTTTTTTAAATTTTACCAGGCAAAATTACTAAAAAAACACAATTTTTTGGCAAAAACCTTACATTTGTGTTATGCTTTTGGAAATAAACAATCTCTACTTTTCTTATTCTGAAAATCAACCGCTTTTTCAGAATCTCAATCTGAAATTTGATGCAGGAAAAATTATCGCTCTTGCTGGCGAAAGCGGCTGCGGAAAATCTACGCTATTAAGTTTGATTTACGGCCTTCTCAACTGGGAAAAAGGTGATATTATTTTTGACGGTAAGAAAACGTTCGGACCTAAAGCCAACCTCGTTCCCGGCGAACCGGAAATGAAATATGTCGCTCAGAATTTCGATTTAATGCCTTACGCAACAGTTGCTGAAAACGTGGGGAAATTTTTATCAAATATCAATCTTGCAAAAAAGAAAGAAACAGTAAATGAACTTTTAGAAGTAGTAGGATTGACAGAATTTGCCAATACTTTACCTAAATATCTGAGTGGCGGACAACAACAGAGAGTTGCGATTGCGAGAGCACTTTCGGTTTTGCCAAAGCTTTTGGTACTCGACGAACCCTTTTCAAATCTTGATTTTTCACGAAAAATTGAGTTAAGAGAAAGGCTTTTTAAATATGTAAAACAAAATAATATTTCGCTGATTATTTCTACACACGAAATTCAGGATGTTTTGCCATGGCTTGATCAGATGGTGGTTTTGAAGCAGGGAAGATTAATTCAAAACGATCATCCGAAAGAAATTTATAAAAATCCTTACAATGAATATGTAGCTAAACTTTTCGGAGAGGTCAATATTTTTAATGAAGAGGAAAAGAATGAATTTAATATCTCAAAGTTTGCATATTATCCCAGAGAAATCAAAATTTCAGAAAACGGAATTTCGGCAGAAGTAACTGAAAGCCGTTTTGCAGGCAGTTTTTATTGGAATAAATTAGTTTCAAAAAGCAAAGAAATCATTGTTTACACGGAAGAAAAAGCCGAGGGATCTGTTAACATAAATTTCATTTAAACCACAGCAAAGCAATTACTTAATGTTAATATGTGGATAAATAAAACCGTAACGAAATTATAAATTAATTACCTTCGCAGTCCACAACATAAGGAAATTCTTGGTTAATTCTCTTTCTGCCTTCCAGACCAAAGTTAGCAATCAGCAATCAGGTCTTTGAAAGATTACACTGTCCAATTCTTTCCTTTTTTTATTTGTCTAAGATTTTGGTATTTAAATCCTACCATTTGAGCGGAAATAAAAACAATCAAGAGACAAACTATTTCCATAGAAAACTCTCTTTCCAAAGAAGCATAGATGAGTATCATCAAAAAAAACAATGTAGCATTTGTAATTATAAGCGGTAAAAAACCTTTTCTTTTCATCATAAAAAAAAGAAGGTTTTCTAAAACAGCAGTGTAAAAAAATAAGCCTGCAAAAATCATAAAGATTCCAAAACCTGCCAATAGGATTTCTTCACCCGTTTCAGTATTGAATGCACTGAACATCATCCAGCAAAATACAAATCCGGCTGCAGAAGCCAAGATATTTCTCAGAATATTATTTAAATAAATTTTATTTGAAAGCATATTTGTCTTTTTTCATTTTCCACAATCCCATCTTCAAAAAAAACTACGCTTTCTTCACAAATTCCGATTTCAAAGCCATTGAGCCAAATCCATCAATTTTACAGTCGATATTATGATCGCTGTCTGGTCTTAAACGGATATTTTTCACTTTCGTTCCCGCTTTCACAGGTTTCGGAGCTCCTTTTACAGGTAAATCTTTTACTACGACTACAGAATCGCCATCTTTCAGTACATTTCCGTTGGCATCAAGAATTTTATCTGAATCATCAGTTTCCGCAGGATTCCACTCGTTGAAACACTGCGAACAAACCATCAGATCATCCTGTGCATAAGTAAATTCAGACTGGCATTTCGGACAAATCACTGCGTCGCTCATTATTTTAATTTTTTGCAAAGGTATGGTTTTGGGTTGGAAGATGGAAGCGGAAAGGTGGAAGATGGAAGTTATAAAGATGTCGCTCCTACGGAGCTTTGTTTTGGCAATCCTTGATCTGCTACAAAGGTTTTGCCCCGCTGGAGCATTATTCAGAATGCGATAAATTTAATCTTATGATAAGGATATCTGAATTAAATGGTCGTTAAGAAGAATTAAATAAAAACATTGAATTTTAAACATTGAATCTTGAATTTCAAACATTGAATCCTGAATTTTGAGCCTTGAATATTAAATTTTGAATCTCAAATCTCAAACTTCAAATCTCAAATTTAAAAGTTGTATTTTTGCAGATTCAAACAGCTTACAGCAATTTATGGAATTAATTCACAGAAACCTCGCCATCGGTATTCACGATGCTT
Organism: Chryseobacterium sp. HNCC26DJ240; assembly: GCF_057180485.1. Lineage (NCBI taxonomy): Bacteria > Pseudomonadati > Bacteroidota > Flavobacteriia > Flavobacteriales > Weeksellaceae > Chryseobacterium > Chryseobacterium sp. HNCC26DJ240. Next base: position 527,624 of record NZ_JBXUGK010000002.1, on the reverse strand, counting down.
TGCAGGAAACTTTTTTCGAGAAAAACAAATATGCAGACAAAGTAATAGAAAGACTTTTGAAATCCCACAGACAATGGGGAAGTCAGGACAGAGCTGTTGTTTCTGAGATTTTCTATAATATCATCCGCTGGAAAAAACGCCTTGAATACTACATGGGCGAAGGTGTGAAACCCAATAATATTTACAAATTAATCATCGCTTATCTGCTTTGGAGTAAAACCAATTACAAAAGATTTGAAGAATTTGAAGGCATCAAAATCGCTGACATCACCACAAAACTTAAAAAAGGAACTGTTCCTACCAAAGCCATCGAACATTCAATTCCGGAATGGTTGGTTGAAACTCTGGAAAGAGAATTAGGCGAAAAATGGGAAAAGGAAATGATTGCCCTGAACGAAAAAGCACCTACTGTTTTGCGTGCTAACTCGTTGAGAACAACACCGAGAGAACTTATTTCTGATCTTTCTGATGAAAATGTAAATGCATTTACCGTAAGAAATTATCCTGATGCAGTACAGCTTGAAGAGAAAAAGAATGTATTTCTTACCACTGCTTTTAAGGAAGGTTTGTTTGAAGTACAGGATGCCTCTTCACAGAAAATCGGCTATTTTCTTGATGTAAAAGAAGGCCAGAGAGTGGTTGACGCCTGTGCTGGTGCGGGTGGAAAAACCCTTCACTTAGCTGCTTTGATGGGAAATAAAGGTCAAATCATCGCTCTTGATATTTTCGAATGGAAGTTAGCCGAACTGAAACGCCGTGCGAAAAGAGCCGGAGCTCACAACATCGAAACGAGAGTGATCACCGATACCAAAGTCATCAAAAGACTTCACGATAAAGTAGACAGACTTTTGATTGATGCGCCATGTTCAGGTTTGGGTGTTTTGAAAAGAAACCCCGACAGCAAATGGAAAATCGATCAGGATTTCATCGACAGAATCAAAAAAGAGCAACAGCAGATTATGCAGGATTACTCAAAAATGCTGAAAGTAAACGGAAAAATGGTGTACGCAACCTGTTCGATCTTACCTTCAGAAAACAATCTGCAGGTTGAAGAGTTTGTGAAAAACAATCCGAATTTTAAATTAATCAAAGACGAAAAAGTAATGCCAAGCGAAGGCTATGACGGTTTCTACATGGCTTTGATTGAGCGAGTTTCATAGATAGTTTTTAAACTTCAAAATCATAAAAATTAATCTGCTTCCATTCACTTTGGAGCAGATTTTTTTTGAAATTCACATATTCATTCAAATTAATATATCATATTCTTATTTATTGTACCTTAGTTAACAAACTAATACATAATAAATGGATTCACTTAAAAATATCACATTAGACAACATTGCGAACGAAAATATTCAATCAATCGCAAATGACATTGCAGATTTTGCATTATTGTCAGCAAAGAAAAGTATACAGACGATTCACAATCAGGAAATCTTCAGAACAGATCCAAGGGCTTACAGTAGTGATGATTTTCTTTTGCCATTTCTCTTGAAAGATTATAAAAATGAAATTGTTAGCATCAGAAATTCAGAATCTACCAACAGACCATTTTTAAATTTACTTTCTACAAGAAAACGAACTTTACTGGAAAGAATTGATTTAAATGATAATGCAGAAATAAGCAGGCAAATTAAAAATTTATTTCCTGAAAAACTCTCGCTTTCTCAAAACCAAAGGACTCTCGACGGAAGCTGGCAAATGCAATCAGACTCTGAGCTCACCTGGAAAGTACCCAGATTATTTTGCAATTTAGAGTCAGATAAGGATCATGTTTACCTTCAGGGTTTAAAGATAGACCCTTATGGAAATTCGGAGATAACCAACCAGCTTGATCTTGAAGGAGGATGGGACACAGGAAATCATGTCAACTGGACAGATAAAGTGATATGCACCTCTAAGATTTCAACTAATAACCGATGGCCACAATCATACACTCTTGTTTTAATGTTATCGGTAAATGCTTCCAGCGAACTGACAAAAGCAATGCACAAAATTGCAGATATTGCCCAAAAAGAGGTTACTGAATACATAACTGCTACAGCCGGAGCCTATCTCGGAGCTAAAGCAGGAGCTTTAATCGGGGCCGGATTGGGGCCGGTTGGTCTGATTGCCGGTATTGCAATAGGTGCAATCGTAGGCGCCATCACTGCCTTCGTTATCGGAAAATTATTCCAGTTTTTTAAAGATTTGTTCTCTGACAAAAAATTGCTTTTAGGACCTAATTCTTTCACAGTAGATTTGCCTTATCATGGAAATGACTTGGCAGGTGAAATTTTAATTTCCGACCAAAAAGCAAAATTTGTAAATGAAGCTAAATACACACTTTACGTTCAAACAAATGTAAAATGGAAAGACAGCTTTGTACCTATTCCAATTAAATTACCCGATAATAAAGTTGATGTTGTGAGAATAAGACACAATGAGTTTCAGAGCAACAGGATTGAAGAAAACCTCTGGGCAAACTGGAAAACTGATAATAACTTCACATTTTCATCAGATACCATTATTCACAGCTGCGCAAAAAACAGATTAGCTTATAATCTTTTTGCTGTTGGTCTGGACAATAGAATATGGACAAAAACCACATCTTACGCACCTATACGAATTCCGGGAAGCCAAATCTGGTCTCCTATTTTGGATGCAGTTTTCCCAATGAACTCAAGCATCGCCTCAGCAAGTAAAGACTCCGGATCATTAGATATTTTTTTAATTGGCTACGATGGGCATGTTTGGACAGCAGCTTTAGGACATCAGACAGACTATAAATGGGCTGGATGGTGGAATCTGGAAGGCGCAACATTTTTACCGGGAACTTCCATCACGGCAGTTTCCAGATCAAAAAACATTCTGGATATTTTCACCATTGGATTAGACGGTTATGTCTATTCAAACAGTTATGACGCCAATATCGGAAATTGGTCAGGATGGTTTACAATTCTGGCAAACAGGCAATTCGTCTCAGGATCGCCAATTACTGTCATTTCAAGAAAAGAAAATCAGCTTGATCTATTTATTTGTGATGAAAACGGATTAATTTATACCGCGGAGTGGTATCCAGACAGCGGATGGCAAGGATGGACAAGAATTACAGATAGTAATGGTGAATTCCCTGCCTGTTCTGAAGTTTCCGTAATAAGTCATTCTGAGGATAATATAGATGTTTTCGCATTGGGACTTGACGGCAGATTATGGACTGCTGCAAAAGGACCTCAAACCCAAAATATTTATGCCGGATGGTGGCCGATAGGAGACGAATCGTTTGAAGAATACACTCCACTTACCGCCATTTCTCCCGAACCCTATATGTTGCAGGTATTTTTAAAAGGTAGAGATAATTCAGTAAATGTAGCCACGTTCAGAAATAACAACTGGAGCTGGGGTAAAAATGATTAATCATTAAAATGTTAAAAAAACTGTTTCTGAAAGACAATATATCTTCAGAAACAGTTTTTTTTATTGAAACACAATTACTTCGCTCTGTTTTGATCTTCAAATTTAAGTTCTTTTGTAGCACCTTTCACATCGTTATTCCCGAATTTATAGACTACCGACAAACTTAAAGTTCTGCTTATTCCTTTAAAATAATACTGAGTACTGAAATTCTGATAAAACTCTGTTCCTTTTTCTCTTTCGGTATTCAGAATATCGTTCATCAAAAGATTGAGCGTCAGTTTTTTCTCCATTAAATTTAATTTTAAACCTGAATAAACCGAAGCAACACCTTTGAACGAAGTATTGCCCTCTTTATAAGGAATATTTCCCCATGCTCCGAGCGTGAACGAAACAGTTTTGGATTTGTTAAGGAAAAAAGTATTGTCCCAATTAAAATCTGAACCATAACTTCCCGGCATCTGAACAGTATCATCAATAAATGTTTTTGAGGTGACATAATAGGCGTTCACAAAAACATTGGATTCCAGCCAGCTTTTTTTGGTGTAATTGTAACTCAAACTTACTCCGGTTTGGTTTTGATTGTAAAAATTGTAAATGATGGTGTATTTCATTCCATTATCGATTCTTTGCAGTCTGTCCCAATCGTTTTTGCTGTAATTATGGAATGCTGTAAGTGTGAAATTATTTTTGAAAACATAACTGAATTCCACATTATCTGTAAATGATGGTTTTAAAAGAGGGTTTCCACTTGAGTACTCAAAAGCCGAACTGATGTATCGGAAAGGATTTAAATCTCTGAACGACGGTCGGTTGATTCGCTTTGAATAATTTAAAGAAAAAACATTATTCTCATTGGTTTTATAGCTGATGTAAGCCGTCGGGAAGAATTTTCCGTAATGATTTTTGGTGGTTAAATTTTCGTTGGGAGAAACACCTGTCAATTCTGTAAATTCATATCTTAAACCCGCTTTGGCACTCCATTTTTCTGAAATTTCATAGTTTCCGGAAATGTAGGCCGCGTAATTATTTTCATCGTAGAAAAAGTTGTTACTTTGATTGAAATTCATGGTTGGAACTCCATTATTCAAGTCATAATAATTAAAATAAGAATCATTTTTAATTTTGGTAAACTTCAAACCGGATTCTGTTTTCAGTTTTTTAAAATTCTTCTCCAGATCCGCCTGCCCGGAGTAAATTCTGTATTGATTTATCGGATTGATGTAAGTTGAAACCAACTGATCAGCTTGTGTATTATAATAATCATCGGCATTGGCATTATTTGAAATTAAATTCCCGGAAACGCTCAATTTACTTCCCAAACTGTCGATTTTCACATCATAAAACAGCGTCGCATAATGATTATTCCGATGATTGAGCGCCACTGCATCAGAAGTGAAACCTCTTTCGCCTGATTCATCTTTTATACTTGAATTGTTTTTCACCGTCTCCACGGGATTGGCAAAAAAGTAGTTGTAACTCCCTCCTATCGTGCTTTTGTCCGTCAGTTTATACTCCAGTTTCCAGTCTGTGCTTTTGTTTCGCAAATTATTAAAGAAAAAACTATTTGTATTCCAGTAACTTTCGTTTCCTGAACTGTATTCGTACGCTCTGCCCCGCCAGAAGAAATTTCCGTCGGTGAAACTTGCAGACGCAGAGAGTTTTTTACCTTGATAATTAACTGTTGCACCATATCTTGTGGAAACCGACGGCACATTCCAATATAGGTTTTTAAGACTCGACTGTAAGGAAACATTCCATCCTAAACTTGTATTTTTTTTGAGAACAATATTAATGAGGCCGCTTTTCCCCTGAGCTTCATATTTTGCAGGCGGAGTTGTGATGACTTCAATTTTCTGAATATCATCTGATCTTAGATTTTTAAGATAATTGATGAGTTCTTCTCCCGAAATATTCAGCAATCTGTCGTTGATCATCACAGCAACACCACTTTTTCCGGCAATACTGATGCTTTTATCGGTGGCGCGAAGCATCGGAGTTTTCGCTAAAGCTTCCACCGCATCAAGTCCTTGTGAGGCGATTGAATTTTCGACATTAAAAATAAGACGGTCTACCCTTCTTTCGATGACTTTCTTTTTTGCAGTAACCACAACACCTTCAATCTTCTTCTCTTGAATATTCGATTTGTTCTGATTGTTATCAATTTCAAAATTCTTAAAAATATCATCTTCAATTTTTAAAACTTCGGAAAAAACAAGCTCGCCCTCATTAAAAATTTCAAAATTATAATCGCCTTTTTCTTTTACCTGAAATTTAAAATGACCTTTTTCATCCGTAATCGCAGTAAATTTCTGCTGATTTTTTTTAAGAATAATTTCGGCATAAGAAACAGGTTTTTTGTCTTTTAGAATAATATTTCCTTCAACGGTTTGTGAAAAAATAAACGATGCGCAAAGCATCATCAACAGTACAAAAAATCTTTGCATTAAATTTGAGTTTGAAAGTAAGACAACAGGAATAGAAGTTTTATTACATGGTTTTAAAAATCTTTTAATCTATTTTTTGCAGTGTCTTTTTGTAGATGTCGTAGATGAAAAAATTATCTCGGTTGTAAATGATTATTTTGTTATTTATTTTTTCGCGTGAAATGACAAACGGATAAAAATTACTATTACCATCAATCTCAATACTATTCGCTTTATTATTATCATTTCCATCAAAAAAACTGAACAAATTTTCATTTATGAAGACAACGAAAAAATTATAAGTATCAGATTGAATATAATATTTAAAGTCTCTCACCCTCAATTCATCTTTCCATAAATCTTTGTAAACATTTTCAGGTTTGAACCTTTCTAAATTCATTTTAAAAGAAAATTCATTATTTACCCACGAAATCATTTGATCATCATCTTTAAAAAGTAAAAAGTCATATTGTATTAATTCTTTTACTAAAACAGATTCTTTTGATATTATTTCTGTAATAAGCTTTGGAGGGTTCGCTGATATTGGAATTTTAACTTCTTCATCAAAATAGTAATCTGTTTTAATTAAATATCTTTTTAGCCGACTTCTATTTTTAATAGCAAATTCAACCAATTTTAGCACATTTTCAACATCAACTTTTGGACTCAAAATTCTTAATGCAATTCCACTTCCACCTTTCATTTCTGTATAATTATCATTAAACTTTAAGAATTTATAATTGATATCATTCTTTTCAATTATATAAATATCATTTTTGTTGGGATATAAAAATGTTTTTCTTTCAAGCATGATTGTATCTTGAAAACCCATTTTTTCTGACAATTTTCTTGTTAGTTCACCCAAAATCTTCATTTTAAGTTCTTCAGCCGAAACAATTCTCTCACCAAAATTAAACTCAGAGCTGTACAGTGTTTTTACATTTCCATAATTTTTAATTATAACTTTATCCTTATGTGCTGAAAAAGAGTTTGAGAAAATCAGTAAAATAATCAAGGAACAAATCGACTTCATGTTTTTAGTTTAATTTATAAAGAAACTTTAGATTATATATTTTAAAAGGTAAATCTACTGAAGTGAATTGAAATATTAGACTTAAAAATTATCTTTGTAAAAACCATCAATACATCATGCAAAAATCAATTCTCTTATTTTGTTTTTTACTTTTAACCATTTTAAATCAGGCTCAAACTTATGAAATTGAGTATGAAAGTTCTTACAACGGAAAAGTACAATCTGATCAGCCCAAAACTGTGGCGTGGATAAGCGAAACAGAAAATTATATTTTAAACACCAATATTAAAAATCAAAAGACAGAATTTCCTTTTGAAATCAGTAAAATCGAAAAACCAAGCAACACGATTGTCTCTTATGGATTTTTAAACTCAAATAAAATCGTTTCAACTTCAGATTCTGAATCTATTGCTAAACAGGAATTTGAAATGACTTCAGAAACCAAAAAAATCCTTGGCTACAACTGTAAAAAAGCAATCACAAAAATCAATTCAAACACTATCGAAGTCTGGTACACCACCGATTTAAAACTGAAAGGCGGACCATCAAGTCTTGGACAGAATTTGGGATTGGTTCTTCAAATTGAAAGAAACGGAAACTCAGCAACAACCGCAGTTTCCATTAAAAAAATAAAGAAAGCAGGCATTGAAAAAATTATCAATAAAGAACCTTCAAAAACCGACTTTCTGAGTTACAGAGATTTGCTGTGGAGAAGTAAATTTACCACGATAAAAGTTTTTGAAAATGAAATAATCAATTTTTCAGAAGAATCTAAATCAAATGATAGTATTAAAAGATTTGCCAATGGAACAATTATTTTAAAGAAAGTAAAGTTCCCTAAAATAACGGAAGGTGAAAATATTTTTGTGGAAGTAAAACAGCAATCAAACGGCGATGCCTACGACAGAACCGGAACGGTTTTCTACATTCCTGAAGATAAAAAACAAAGTTTTTTCGACGGACTTCAAAATGGAGTAAAAACGCTTCCACTGTTCGAAAACGGAAATGGGAAACAATATTACGGCGTAACAGCAACAGAGAATTATCTTCCGGCAGTTGAAATGATGCGCTTTTTCACGTCTTTTGGAATCAATAAATTTAACCACATTCAATTGAAAGATAAGGTTTGGCAAACAGTAAGCCCGTTTCGCCAGGATATCACTGAGTTAAAACCTGCACTTTCCGAAAAAGAAATCTGGGTAGGAACTTTTATCGGGAACTACGACAAAGGCGGTCACAAACTAAGTTTAGACATTACGATTCACAAAAGTTCGCAGCAGGTTCACAAAAACAATATGGTGATCCCGGTTTTCAGTACCATCAATATCATGGAAATGGCTGGTCAGGATTATGCCACGATGTTCAGCAGTGAAAAAGGTCTTGAAATGGAATTCACCCTTGATAGAGAAATTAAAAATATTACCATGCGATACATAACAACCGGACATGGAGGATGGGAAAATGGCGACGAATTCCTACCAAAAACCAACACAATTCTGGTTGATGGAAAACCAATTTTTTCATTCATTCCGTGGAGGTCAGAATGTGGTTCTTACAGACTTTTCAATCCTGCTTCCGGTAATTTTGCAGATGGTCTTTCTTCCTCAGATTTGAGTCGCTCAAACTGGTGCCCTGGAACTGTCACGAATCCTCAGTTTATTGAAATAGGAAATTTAAAAGCAGGCAAACACCGCATTCAGGTTAAGATTCCTCAGGGTGCTTCAGAAGGAAGCAGCTTTAGCGCGTGGAACGTTTCGGCTGTTCTTTTGGGTGAGGGCTAAAAAAACAAAACCTCCTTGCAATTGACTTGCAAGAAGGTAAAAACACAAATGATGAAAAAAAATTATTTCGGTTCAAAGTACGTGATTTTTTTTCATATCACCAATACCCAATTACCATTATTTTTTAAAAAGTTTTAATTTCCGAGCATTTTACAGCTTTCAATGCTTCTTTATGAAAAATTTTAACCAAATGTACAAAAAATAATTGATAAAATTAATTTAATTAACTGAACGAAATTATTTAGTTAAAAATATTAAGCAATCTACAATTTAATTTGATAAAAATTAATTATAATTCTATTTTTGTCTTAAATAAATAAAATATGTGCGGAATTGTATGTCTGTTTGATGCTAAACAAAACACAGAAATCCTGAGACCACAGGTTTTGGAGATGTCAAAAAAAATTCGTCACCGAGGTCCAGACTGGAGCGGAGTGTTTCAAAGTGAAAAAGTAGTTTTCTCTCACGAAAGACTGGCAATCGTAGATCCTACCTCAGGAAAACAACCTTTATTTTCAAAAGACAGAAATATTGTTTTGGCAGTAAACGGAGAAATTTATAATCACAGAGAACTGAAAACCGAATTTCCAGATTACGAGTTTCAAACTGAATCAGATTGCGAAGTCATAATCGCTTTATACGAAAAATACGGCAAAGATTTCATCGAAAAACTGAATGGAATTTTCGCCTTCTCTTTATATGACATCAAAAACGATGTTTATTTAATTGCCCGAGATCACATGGGAATTTGCCCGCTGTATCAAGGTTGGGACAAAAACGGAAATTATTATGTAGCATCCGAGCTCAAAGCTTTGGAAGGCGTTTGTAAAACCATAGAAACTTTTTTGCCGGGTCACTATGTTTTCAGTCTTGAAGGTTCAGAACTTCAACAATGGTACACAAGAAACTGGGTAGATTTTGATGCTGTGAAAGACAATGAGACAGACATTGCCGCCATCAGAAAAAGCCTTGAAGAGGCAGTTCACAGACAGTTGATGAGTGATGTTCCTTACGGTGTTTTGCTTTCCGGCGGTTTAGATTCATCCATTATTTCTGCGGTTACGGCGAAATATGCCAGACAAAGAGTTGAAAGCGGAGACACTCAGGAAGCATGGTACCCGAGATTGCACAGTTTTGCAGTTGGATTGGTAGGCTCACCGGATCTTGAAGCAGCAAGAAAAGCTGCAGACCACATCGGAAGTGTTCATCACGAGGTTCATTTCACCGTTCAGGAAGGTGTTGATGCTGTAAGAGATGTGATTTATCATTTGGAAACCTATGATGTGACAACGATCCGAGCTTCTACCCCAATGTATTTGCTTGCAAGAGTGATTAAATCGATGGGAATTAAAATGGTTTTATCTGGTGAAGGATCTGATGAATTGTTTGGCGGATATTTATATTTCCATAAAGCGCCAAATGCAAAAGAATTTCATGATGAAACGGTAAGAAAACTCAATAAACTTCATTTGTATGACTGTTTGAGAGCCAATAAAGCTTTGATGAGCTGGGGAATTGAAGGTAGAGTTCCGTTTTTGGATAAAGAATTTATGGATGTTGCCATGAATGTAAATCCTGCAGACAAAATGATTAAAAAATCTGAAGGAAAGATTGAAAAATGGGTTCTCAGAAAAGCATTTGAAGATCTTTTACCTGAATCTATCGCATGGAGACAGAAAGAACAGTTCTCAGATGGCGTTGGTTATTCGTGGATTGACAATTTAAAAGAAATTGCTGAGAAATATGTTTCAGATGAAATGATGACCAATGCGAAATTCAGATTTCCTTTAAATACTCCTCAAAACAAAGAAGAATACCGCTACAGAACTATTTTTGAAGAACATTTCCCAAGCGAAACTGCAGCAGCAACTGTGCCGTCTGTGCCTTCAGTGGCTTGCTCCACTCCTATCGCTTTGGAATGGGATGAAGCATTCAAAAAAATGAATGATCCGAGCGGAAGAGCAGTCATTTCGGTGCACGATGATTCTTACTAAAATTTAACAATTAAATAATTGATTTCCCGTGAATTTTCTTTGCGGGATTTTTTTATTCTGTTTTTTAAACCTTAATTTTGTAAAAAAAAGAACCCAATGTCTAAAGTAAAAGTCGGAACTGTACAAATGTCTTGCGTTGCAGACAAGCAGACCAACCTCAATAAAGCCATAGAAAAAGTACGTGAAGCAGCAGCAAAAGGCGCTCAAATCGTTTGCCTGCAGGAATTATTTACTTCATTATATTTCTGCGACGTAGAAGATTACGATAATTTTGATTTGGCTGAAGCTATTCCCGGGCCTTCCACGGAAGCACTTTCTCCAATTGCAAAAGAATTAGGTGTTGTCATCATCGCATCATTATTCGAAAAGAGAACGCACGGTTTATATCACAATACCACCGCTATCATCGATGCAGACGGAACTTATCTAGGTAAATACCGAAAAATGCATATCCCTGATGATCCTGCTTTTTACGAAAAGTTTTACTTCACACCGGGAGATTTAGGATATAAAGTTTTCCAGACTAAATTTGCCAAAATCGGTGTCTTGATTTGCTGGGATCAATGGTATCCGGAGGCTTCAAGAATTACTGCTTTGATGGGAGCTGAAATCATGTTTTACCCTACTGCAATCGGCTGGGCAACAGATCAGGATGAAGAAACCAATGCAGACCAATACAATTCATGGCAGACGATTCAGCGCTCGCATTCAGTTGCCAACGGCGTTCCGGTGGTTTCTGTCAACAGAGTTGGATTCGAACAGGATGGCGCAATGAAATTCTGGGGCGGAAGTTTCGTGACTAATGCACAGGGTAAACTTTTGTATTTAGGATCTCATGATAAAGAAGAGGTGGAAGTGACCGAACTTGATCTTGCACAAACCGATTACATCCGCAAACACTGGCCTTTCTTAAGAGACAGAAGAATTGACAGCTATCACCCGATTACCAAAAGATTTATTGACGAAGATTAATATAATTTATATTAAATCTGAATGAAAGACAGCATTTACCCACATCTACTGACAGAAATTAAGCAGAGAATTCTGAGTTCTCAGCTGAAAGCTGCCTTGTCTGTAAATGCTGAAATGATAACATTATACTGGAATATCGGAAACGATATTGCCCAAAAACAAAACGAGCAGGGCTGGTCTTCTGGCGTAATTCCTCAGTTGGCAAAAGATTTAAAATCTGAATTTCCCAATCTGAAAGGTTTTTCTGAAAGAAATCTTGGCTACATGCTTAAATTTGCACGTGAATATCAAGACATTGCAATTTTGCAACAGGCTGTTGCAAAATTACCTTGGGGACACAATATTCTTCTGATTGAGAAAATAAAAGATCCGAATTTAAGATTTTGGTATGCTAATAAATGCATAGAAAATAATTGGAGTCGCGATGTTCTGGACGTTCAGATTAAAACAAAATTAATCGAAAGACAGGGAAAATCTGTTAATAATTTTGAAAATACTTTACCAAAACCTCTATCAGATTTAGCCAATCAGACTTTAAAAGATCCTTATATTTTCAGCTTTTTGAGTTTCGACCAAAATATCAAAGAAAGAGATATTGAAAACCAACTCATACAGCATATTGCCAAATTTCTACTGGAGTTGGGAAAAGGTTTTGCATTTATTGGTTCGCAATATCATTTGGAAGTTTCAAAAAAAGACTATTATCTTGATCTTCTTTTTTATCATACAAAATTAAAATGCTACATCGTTATCGAGTTGAAAAATACAGCATTTAAACCTGAATTTACAGGAAAACTAAATTTCTATCTTTCAGCTGTAGACAGTTTGGTAAAAGAAGCTGAAGACAACCCCACAATCGGCATTCTTCTTTGCAAAGACAAAGACAATATTGAAGCTGAATTTGCTTTAAGAGGAATCACAAATCCTATTGGCATCAGTGAAATCAGTTTTGTGGAAAAATTACCCGATGCCTTAAAAAACAGCCTTCCAACAATAGAAGAAATAGAAAACGAACTGAAGAATTTCAGCAAAAACTAATCTTCCATTTTTAAATAAATTAAAATGAATATCGAAAAAAATAGTAATAAAAATACCCCGAAGCAACTTGGCTACAGATTCCCGGCAGAATGGGAACCACATGAAGCAACATGGCTGAGCTGGCCTCACAAAGAAGAATCGTGGCCGGGAAAACTGGATGAAATTTATCCTAAATATTCTGAATTCATCAAAATATTATCTCAGGATGAGTTTGTAAGAATCAACGTGAAGGATGATGAAATGCAGAAATTTGCGATGGATTGTGTAATGCAGGCCGGAGCAAATATTGAAAACATTGAATTTTACCAAAACGAGACCAACGATGCCTGGTGCAGAGATCACGGTCCTGCTTTTTTGGTGAATTCAAACGCGGAAGAGCAAAAAGTAATTGTGGACTGGGGTTACAATGCGTGGGGAAACAAGTATCCGCCATTTGATCTTGATGATGTGATTCCAACCAAAATCGGGGAGGAATTTGAAATCCCTGTTTTTCATCCCGGAATCGTTATGGAAGGCGGAAGCGTAGAATTTAACGGGAAAGGAACTATTCTGACTTCAAAATCATGTCTTTTAAATAAAAACCGAAACCCTCATCTTTCTCAGGAAGAAATTGAAGAGTATCTGAAAAATTATTACGGACAGGAACAGATTCTTTGGGTAGAAGACGGAATTGTTGGCGACGATACCGATGGTCACATCGATGACACCATCAGATTCGTTAACGAAAACACCGTTCTTACCGTTGTAGAAGACAATCCTGAAGATGACAATTATGAAATTCTTCAAACCAATCTCCGTCAGCTTAAAGAAATGAAGCTTCTGGACGGAACTCCTTTGAATATTATTGAACTTCCAATGCCTGATCCCGTAATTTGGGAAGATCAGAGACTTCCTGCTTCATATGCTAATTTTTATATCTCAAATCATCATGTGATTGTTCCGACTTACCGTTGTGACAAAGATCCTGTGGCTTTGGAGATTATTCAAAAATGTTTTCCGGAAAGAAAAGTGGTGGGAATAGATTCTACGGAGATAATCTGGGGATTAGGAAGCTTTCATTGTTTGAGCCAACAGGAACCTGCAATATAATTTGTTTTAAATTTTGCTTAAAATATTTCAGTTTATATTCTTTCTAAAGTTTTTTTGAATGAAATGAAGAATATTTTGATAATTTAACTAAATATTAAACTTATTATCTAATAAATAATTATATTTGAAAAGTTAAAAAATATTTATATCTATAATCTGTGTTTGTAATGAAAAGAAAAGTAAGTGTTTTGTTTGCTTTGTTGGCTGTGGGTATGGCTTTCGGACAGGGTAAATTTGGAAAATTCCTGAATTCAAAGAAACTCGCTCTCCAGTATAAAACTGTAAAAGATAAGGAAAAAGAAGACTATTATCAGCAGTATTACTGGCTGGTAAAGGCAGAGCAGCTTAAAACTTATCCTCACCTTAAAGATGTAAAACCTGTGGTTTTATATGAATTCGTAAAAAAGGTAAACCCTCAGAATCCTACAAAGAAAATTGACGATCAGGGGAAAGAAATCAGAGACAAAGCAGAACTTTCTTTAGATCAATACTTTAAAAACAAGAACTTCACAAATAATCAGGTTTTACTTCTAAACCTTGAAACGTATGTAGATCCTTCGAAAGGTGCATACTGGACAAAAGTTGATCCTGAAAAAATCAAGGAACTGGTTCCTAAAGAATTCTTCGGATTTACATCTCGAAACAGAATGACGGGAGAAGAAAAAAACTACTACTTGTGGATCAACAAGAAAAAAGACGATTTCAAAATTGTAGACATCATCCCGAACGAAAAGGGGAACAAATCTTTCTACGCTTCAGTAAAACAGTATCTTCCCAAGTATAAATTTGAGACCAAATATATGCCGACGATGAAAAAAGGTAGCAAGGCAGATAAAACAGATAAAGATTTCTACTATATCATGCCGTTTGAGCAAAACAAAGATAATATCGAGTACAAAACCGACGACTTCGAAAACTACACCCTAAGTCAGGTGAAAAGAGAAGGCGAAGACTGGATCGGCGTTGAAAAAGTTAGAAAATAAAATTTAAAAGTCCTGTGAGAAATCACAGGACTTTTTGCATCTAAAAGTGGATGGTTTTAAAATTGCATCTACAATTACTTTTAAAATATGCCGACAACCACCTCTCCCCGACAAACCGTAAAAAAAGTTCTTCCTTTAATTTTAGCAACTGCCATCTTCATGCAGATGCTGGATTCTACCATTCTTAATACTTCCCTGCCATCCATTGCCAGAGATTTAAACGAATCTCCGTTGAATATGCAGAATGCAATTATCAGTTACGTCCTGACGCTGGCAGTTTTCATGCCTGCAAGCGGATTTTTGGCAGACCGTTTTGGAACGAGAAGGGTTTTTATTTTTGCTTTGGTACTTTTTAGTTTGGGGTCTGTATTTTGTGCACTTTCGCAGAACCTTACGCATTTAGTGATTTCGAGAGTGATTCAGGGAGTTGGCGGAAGCCTGATGACACCAGTTGGAAAGTTAGCTTTAATTAAAACTTTCAACCGGAATGAACTGCTCAAAGCCATGAATTTTGCAATTGTTCCCGCATTGATTGGACCGGTTTTAGGCCCATTGGTCGGAGGTTATATGGTCGATTACCTTTCGTGGCACTGGATTTTTCTCATCAACATTCCGATTGGGGCTTTAGGAATTGTTTTAGGTTTAAAATATATGCCGAATTACAATTCAAGGGAAACCGATTTCGATTTAAAAGGCTTTATGATTTTTGCGGCAGCCTCTCTCCTGCTCTCAGTTTCACTGGAATTGTTTGGTGATATACAGAACATCACGCCTGTTCTTCTGGTTTTCATTTTAGGATTTTTATTCCTCTACTATTATTACCGCCACGCCAAAAGAGGGAACAATCCTATTTTCCCTCTGAGTTTATTTCAGGTTCGGACATTTCGTGTTGGAATTATAGGAAATCTTGCCACAAGACTGGGAATCAGCTCGGTTCCTTTGTTACTTCCTTTGATGATTCAGATTGCGTACGGTCAGTCCGCCGTTATTTCCGGCTGGATTATCGCTCCGATGGCACTCACAGCTATGTTTGGTAAATCTTCTGTCATTAAAATTTTAAACAAATTCGGCTACAAGCGAACTTTAATGGTCAATACTTTCATCATCGGAATGCTGATCTGTTTTCTTGCCATTCCGGATATTCATACTTCGATTTACTGGTTTGTTCCGGTGATAGCGATTTTAGGATTTTTCAATTCGATACAGTTTACATCGATGAATACAATTTCCATCGCCGATTTACGGAATTTCCAGACCAGCAGCGGGAATTCTTTAATTTCGGTAAATCAGCAGCTGGCCATCGGATTTGGGATTGCATTTGGACTCATTGTTTTAAAGATTTTTGAAAACAGCCCCGAACTTATTCGCCACGAAACCCACAACGCTTTCCGCTACACTTTCCTTACAGTGGGAGCTTTAACAATTCTCTCAAGTTTGGTTTTCAGAAGACTTCACGTTTCCGATGGCAGAAATATGAATTCAAAAGAGTAAAATTTTATTTAAATTTAAAACTTATCACACATCAACGTCAGATTTCTAATCAATGCATAGCTTTGTTTTAATGAAAAAATAAAATTATGAAAGCAGAATTTGACAACATTGACTTAGTAAAAAATGAAGAGAAAAAAAGATTCGAAATCGAATTTAACGGTCACTTCGCATTTATCGATTACAAAGAAACAAGTCAGCAAATCGCCTTGATTCACACAGAAGCCGAACCCGAACTGGCCGGAACCGGAGCCGCCGCCGCAGTTGTTGAAAAAACTTTGATCTATATTGAAGAAAGCGGTAAAAAACTACTTCCTTTCTGTCCGTACGTTTTTGCGTTTATTAAAAAAAATAACGGTTGGAAACGCATTGTTGATGAGAGATTTGAAAGCTACAACAAGCTTTAATTCTTTGTTGCTACGCAAAATCTTTTGTGATGTAAGTTGAAAAACAACTATATTTATTTCTAAAACTTCAATTAAATTTAAACTAAACTCAAATAGTATGATGTCAAATATAGGCCTGATTGTAGAAGAAAGAGCTGCAGACATAGGCAATTTTTTAGTGGGCAGACTTTTGCCTTTTCGTGAAAAAAGAGCCGTTGGACCTTTTGTTTTTATTGATCACATGGGACCGGCAGAACTCAAAGATTACCAAAATCTTGACGTTCCTCCACACCCTCACATCGGACTATCCACATTGACTTATCTTTTCGAAGGTTCGATTTTTCACCGCGACAGCCTTGGTTCTGCTACTGAAATAAAGCCCGGAGCCGTCAACTGGATGACTTCAGGAAAAGGCGTTGTTCATTCGGAAAGAACTCCTGAATATCTGAGAAATTCACCGCAGTTTCTACACGGTTTCCAGATCTGGATTGGATTACCTAAAGAAATGGAAGACACCGAACCCTCATTTTTCCACATCGAAGCAGATGAAATACCATCATGGACGGAAGGAGACACAGATTACAAACTGATTGCCGGCGAGGCTTTCGGAAAAAAATCTGCAGTTCCAGTTCACAGTCCATTATATTTTGTTGAAATAAAAAGTAAAACCAAACAGAAACTCAATATCGGACAACATCTTTTCGGCGAAGTGGGAATGTATGTTTTGGAAGGCACAGTGAATATCGAAGGACAGGAATATGGAACGAAACAGTTGTTAATCGCCAAAAATGCTTCGCTCTGTGAATTTGAAATCAACGAAAATACCACGATTTATCTTTTTGGAGGAGAACCATTTCCTGAAGAAAGACATATTTTCTGGAACTTTGTGCATTCAGACAGGGAAAAAATTGAAGAGGCAAAAGTGAACTGGCAAGATCAGAATTACGATGCATTTCCTTTGGTTCCGGGAGACGACAAGGAATTTGTGCCGCTGCCTAAGGCTATTTTGAACAGAAAATAAAGTTGAAAAAGCCACTTTTCTGCAAAGTGGCTCAGGATTTTGTTTTGAAATCAAAAGTTATTTTGGCATTTGAGCCTGAGATAGTTTCATTGCGAAATCAGACCACAATTTTGCATCTTCAGGAGTCATTTTTGACGCCATTTCCGCCTGCTTTGTAGCCCACTCCTGAGTTTTTTTACTGAATTCCTGCATTTTTGCAGCATCTCCGGATTTAGAAACTTCAGTTGCTTCAGCCATAAACGTAGCATATTCGTCCGCAAATTTTTGTGCCTCAGGATTGCTGAATTTTGGAACCTCAACTCCCATCACAGTTTTTGGAGCATCTGTTGATGCAGTGTTGTTAGTCGCCGTGTCGTTCGTAGAAGCTGTATTTTCTGTCGGTGTAGTGTCCGTTTTTGTAGCTTCTTTCTTTTCACATGATGTCATGCTGATTAGTGCAACAGCACCTAATGATAAAATAATTTTTTTCATAAAATATAATATTTAAAATCGACACAAATATAGAATTAATTATGAATAATTTAATAAAAATAAACAAAAACTATTATAATAAGCAATATTTGTATTTATTTTAAATAAAATTGATAATTTAAAAACTTTACATATTTATATATTGTTTCCGAAATTTCAATGATTAATATTTATCATTAATCAGAATTTAAAAATAATGAATTATAGAAATATTTCTTAAAAGCGTAATATTCGTTTGCAGACAACTTTAAATCAATTTTTCTATATTTACGTAATTCAAACAAAAGAATCAAATAAAATAACTGATGAAAATATTAGCATTTGCCGGAAGCAATTCTTCCACATCGATCAACAGGGAGCTTGTGAAGTTTGTTCTGAAAAGTTTTCCTGAGGATGAAATCAATCTAATAGATCTTAATGACTTCGACATGCCCGTTTTTTCGGTAGACCGTGAGAAAAATGGTTTTCCTGAAGAAGCACACAATTTTTTAAAGCAAATTGAAGATTGCGATATAATAATCTGCTCGCTTGCAGAGCACAACCGTTCGTATTCAGCGGCGTTTAAAAATATTTTTGACTGGTCTTCAAGAATTAATGTAAAAGTTTTTCAGAATAAACCGATGTTTTTGATGTCAACATCTCCCGGTGGTTATGGCGGCGGAAATGTGATGAACACTGCAAAAACGTTCTTTCCAAACTTTGGAGCAGAAATCAAAGAAACGTTTTCACTTTCAAAATTTTACGAAAACTTTGATTTGGAAAGCGGTGTCATCAATCCTGAAATGCTCAAAGATTTGAATGAAAAAATTGAAAGTTTTAAAACGCAGATTGGATAATTTTTAACCACAAAAGCTTTGACACATAAGTCACAAAGTTTTTTATTAAAATTATTGCGCATATTTCAGAACACATAAGATTGAAAATCAAAGATTTTCTTAATCAGAGAAATTTGTGAAATCTGCGGAAGACTTTCATCAAACATCAATTATAAATCATCAATCATAATTATAATTACTCATTACCCATAACTCATTACTTATAAACATGTCTGTAACCGTAAAAGCAAGCTTAGGCAAAACAAAGTATTACACACAAGTAATCGCTGGTGAAAATACCCTTATCACCGACGAACCCATCGACAAGGGCGGACAAAACAAAGGTTTTAATCCTTTTGAAATTCTCGCAACCTCTTTGGCGAGCTGTACCGCAGCGACTTTGAGAATGTATATCGACCGAAAAGAATGGGACATCGAAAACATAGACGTAGAAGTAGAACTGGAAAATTTTCCCCTTACAAAATTGGCCGTTTTTAAAAGAAATATTAGTTTTGAAGGTGGCAATGTAAACGAAGATCAACTGAAAAGACTTCATGCCATCGCAGATGCCTGTCCGGTACACAAAATATTACTCAACGAAATAGATATTCAAACCAAATTTTCATAATATGATAGAAGTAAAACAAAACGACGACAAAAAACACGGAAGCTTCGAAGCTTCAATAGACGGAAAAAAAGCCGGATTAATGACCTATACATGGGCCGGTGAAGACCGCTTCATCATCGATCACACCGAGGTGGAAGAAGCCTACAACGGAAAAGGCGTTGGAAAGGAAATGCTCATCAAAGCAGTTGAATTCGCAAGAGAAAACAGCAAAAAAATCATTCCTCTCTGCCCGTTTGCAAAAGCAACGTTTCAAAAGAATGAGGATTTGCAGGATGTACTTTAGGAGAGGGAAGATGGAAGTTGGGAGATGGGAGATGGAAGTCTATGAATTTATACAAGTTTTACAATAAATAAAATTAAAATGAGTTTCAAATTTGAAAAGCTGATTATTTGGCAAAAATCAATGGAATTGGGAGAAACTATCTTTCAAACTACAATTCACTTTCCATCAGACGAAAAATTTAATCTCACAAGTCAGATAAGGAGAGCAGTTGATTCAATTGCTCTCAATATCTCTGAAGGATCGATACTTCAATCAAAACCAGAATTTAAAAAATTTATTGGTTATTCCATCCGCTCTTGCGCCGAAGTCGTCACCTGTCTGTACAAAGCAAAAAACCGAAATTACATCTCTGAAGAAAATTTTCAGAAATTGTATTCTGACAGCTATAACTTAACCAATATGATGATTGGCTTCCGAAATCAACTTTAGAAATCTTCCACCTTCCTTCATCCCTCTTCCCTCTTCCATCTCCCATCTCCCATCTCCCATCTCCCATCTTCCATCTTCCATCTTCCATCTTCCATCTTCCCGCTTCTTAAAAAAAACTATATTTGCTGAAATTTAATTTAAAGCATGAATCCGGGAACTGTACTTTTACTGTTTGTATTTGTCTATTTTGTAGGGCTTTTGGTGATTTCCTACTTCACCAGCCGTAACTCTGATAACCAGTCTTTTTTCATTGGTAACAAAAAAAGCAAATGGTGGCTCGTTGCCTTCGGAATGATTGGAACCAGCTTAAGCGGAGTAACATTCATTTCTGTGCCGGGTACGGTCGGAAAAATGACCGGAAGCGAATATATTTTCGGCGGGTTTGAATATTACATGATGGTGATTGGCTTTTTCATCGGGTATTTCATTGTGGCGGCGATACTTCTCCCACTCTATTACAAGATGAATCTGACATCGATCTACACTTATTTAGGAAGAAGATTCAATGTGGAAGCACATAAAATCGGTTCAGTATTCTTCATTGTTTCAAGAGCGATTGGGGCGACTGCAAGATTGTATTTAGTGGTAAATGTTTTACAGATATTTTTGCTTGAAGGCCTTGGCGTCCCGTTTTGGGTCACGGCTTTGGTGCTTTTATTAATGGTGCTTTTATATACTTTTGAAGGAGGCGTAAAAACCATTGTGATTACAGACACGCTGCAGACTTCATTTATGATCATCAGTCTGATTGCGTGCATCGTTTATATTTTATCCAATTTAAACCTTTCATTTGGGGAAGCTTACACCATTTTAGAGCAGAAAAATTACACCCATTTCATCAATTTTGATCCCAATTCCAAAACATTCTTCCTGAAAACCATTCTCGGCGGAATCTTCATTACGATCGCTATGACAGGTTTGGATCAGGAAATGATGCAGAAAAACATCTCCGTAGACAACCTGAAAAATTCCAAAAAAAACATGCTGACTTTCGCAGGAACATTACTTTTTGTGAATTTGGCGTTCTTATTTTTGGGTGGTTTACTCTATCTTTTTGCTTTACAAAACGGCGCTGGATATTCTGAAGTTACAAACATTGTTGACGGAAAAGAAGTTGTTTCCAATATATTCGGATTTAAAGATGCCGCAGGAAACGTTAAAAATATTATGGGTGACGACCTGTTTCCCGCTCTGTCACTCAACGGATATTTCCCAATGACAATCTCTGTAATATTCATCATCGGTTTGATTTCAGCTTTATTTCCTTCTGCGGATGGTGCATTGACGGCAGTTACCAGTTCATACTGTGTAGATTTGCTGAATCTAAATGAAGACAAAACCAGAACCGAAAAGCAGAAAAAACACCTCCGCATGAAGATCCATTTGACATTTACGGTGGTTTTCTTTATTCTGATCATGGTTTTCAAGGCTATGAATGACAAGTCAATTGTTTATCTTATCATGGAAATCGCTGGCTACACGTACGGACCACTTTTAGGACTTTTTGCCTTTGGAATTTTCACTAAATTTAAAATTTCTAGAAAATATTCTATTCTGGCGGTTACGCTTTTAGCACCGGTAATCACCTATCTCATCAACTATTTCGTCACTGAAAATACCGATTACAGAATTGGTGTGGAATTAATTATTCTCAATGGATTACTGACGTTTATTGGGCTGTGGTTGGTGAAGAATAAGAATTATTTGAAGGTGGTTTAATTTTTTTCATTTGACTTCGTCGAACCACTTCGTTAGGTTTGGGCAGCTTAACCGCCTTCCGTTCCCGCTTTTTTGTGCCTGAGCTTTTCCCTAGCTTACAAAAGGAGCTCCACTCAAGTCGGGCTGCGGAATTAAAGCAATAATTTAAGTTTTCAAACCTTCAAGGTTTAGTATACATAAAAAATCTTTTCCAAAATCCGGAACTCAAACTCCGGATTTTTCAATTTCCGTAAGCCGGCAAAAAATTGTAAATTCGCATACAATCAATTCTAATAATAAATCCTAATATATGAGTAAAAGTATTGAAGAGCTGAAATCTCTTACAACACAAATCAGAAGAGACATTTTGAGAATGGTTCACGCTGTAAATTCAGGACATCCCGGCGGAAGTTTAGGCTGTACAGAGTATTTTACGGCACTTTACGGTAAGGTTTTGAACTACAAATTACCATTCACCATGGAAGGGAAAAATGAAGATCACTTCTACCTTTCAAACGGACATATTTCGCCGGTTTTCTATTCTACTTTGGCAAGATTTGGCTTCTTTCCGGTTGCAGAGCTGAAGACTTTCAGAAAATTAGATTCGAGATTACAGGGTCACCCAACTACTCATGAAGGTCTGGAAGGAATTAGAATTGCTTCAGGATCTTTGGGACAGGGACTCTCTGTAGCTTTAGGTGTTGCTCAGGGTAAAAAATTAGACGGTGGTTCTTCTTTGGTTTACACCCTTCACGGTGACGGTGAATTGCAGGAAGGTCAGGTTTGGGAAGCTCTTATGTATGCTGCTGCCAAAAAAGTAGACAATATCATCTCAACCATCGATTATAACGGACAACAGATTGACGGAAGCACAGACAATGTACTTTCTTTAGGAAATCTTCACGCAAAATTAGAAGCTTTTGGATGGACCGTTCTGGAAGAGAAAAACGGTAACGATTTAGAAACAGTGATCGCAATTCTTGAAAGAGCAAAAACCGAAACAGGAAAAGGAAAACCAGTGGCAATCATCCTTCACACTCAGATGGGTAACGGAGTTGATTACATGATGGGAACTCACGCATGGCACGGTAAAGCTCCGAACGATGAGCAGTTGGATACAGCATTCAAACAATTATATTTAGAAGCTCCGGCGGATTACTAACATGAATGATCAGTGATAATTGATAAATGATTTTTCACTTGTATCAATTATCAGACATCATTTATCAATCATAAATTTAAACTTCACATGAAATATACATATACAGAAAAAAAAGATACACGTTCAGGATTCGGAGCAGGATTGGCTGAATTGGCTGATAAAAACCCGAATGTTGTTGCCCTTTGCGCAGACCTTATCGGTTCGTTGAAAATGGAAAAATTCATCGAAAAAGCACCGGAAAGATTTTATCAGGTGGGTATCGCTGAAGCAAACATGATGGGCCTTGCTGCCGGTTTGAGCATCACCGGAAAAATTCCTTTTACCGGAACTTTTGCCAACTTTTCTACTTCAAGAGTGTACGACCAGATTCGTCAGTCGATCGCTTATTCAAATAAAAACGTTAAAATCTGTGCTTCTCACGCAGGTCTTACTTTAGGGGAAGACGGAGCAACGCACCAGGTTTTGGAAGACATCGGAATGATGAAAATGCTTCCTGGAATGACCGTAATCAACACTTGTGACTACAACCAAACGAAAGCGGCAACTTTAGCAATTGCTGATTTTGAAGGTCCGGTTTATTTAAGATTCGGAAGACCGGTAGTTCCTGTTTTTATTCCTGAAGATATGCCTTTTGAAATCGGAAAAGGAATTCTTCTGCAGGAAGGAACTGATGTAACGATTGTTGCAACAGGTCACTTGGTTTGGGAATCTCTACTTGCCGCTGAAGAGCTGGAAAAAGAGGGAATTTCTTGCGAGGTAATCAACATCCACACAATCAAACCATTGGACGAAGAAATTATCTTAAAATCTGTTGAGAAAACAGGTAAGATTGTAACTGCCGAAGAGCATAATTACCTTGGTGGTTTAGGTGAATCTGTAGCCGGAATGTTGGCTAGAAAAAGACCTACAAGACAGGAATTCGTTGCGGTAAACGATACTTTCGGAGAATCTGCTACACCAGCTGAATTGATGAAAAAATATAAAATCGATTCTGCTGCTGTGATTGAAGCAGTGAAAAGAATTTTAGCTTAATCACTATTTTTGAGCATAATAAAAGGAGGTCATTTTTTGACCTCCTTTTTGTTTTATTGAAACTGATTAGTTTACTTTATGCCAAGTCTGCGTTTTCACAGCAATACCCATAATTAAAGCTTTTACTTTCAAAGTATTACCATCTTTTTCGATTTCGGTTTTGTAGCTTTTACCATCTTTTGGATTGGTGATCGTTCCGCCTACAAATTCATCATCGTCTTTTGACAGTCCTCTGATGATTTCTAAGCCTAACAATGGCTTATTCTTACGGTCGTCTTTACATTTTACGCAGTTGTTATTTTCAGGTTTAATGAGAAGCTGAACAATTTTCCCGTAATATTTACCGTCATTTTTCTTGAAAATTTCTACGATAGATTTTGGCTTTCCGGTTTCGTCATCAATGGTTTTCCACTTTCCTTCGATCTGTGCAAAAGACATTACTCCGATAAGAGAAAACGCCAGTGTTAAAAATAATTTTTTCATATTATAAAGTTTAATTCTAATTGATAAGATTTCAAAATTCTTAATTAGTTAAAAGTATAAATTAATTTTAAACACACCAACTTTTTTGCTATCCAAAGCATAAATAGTAATACTTTACAGAATTTTCATTTTTAAACACCCCTTAGAAATCAATTGAGTTTACGGTGAATTACCCTATCCATATAATCCTGATACCAGGCTTTTGCGATGAGTTTTCCTTTTTCAACCTCGGGAGTTTTCAGTTTATCAATTTGATTGTTATCGAAACCCAGATCATCTTTAAAATAAACACCCGTAATATTTTTGCCATCAAATCTGTACATAAAGTTTCCGTAAATAAACTGCTCCGAACTTCCGTCTGAATTCACAATCAAAGGTTGATATTGCTTTTCGCTCAACAGACTTCTTCCCCAGCTTCTGATTTTCTTATTATAACCAATTAAATCTGCTAAAGTTGGATAAATATCAATCTGTTGAGCCAGTTCGTTATTCACACCTTTCAGCTGATAAGCCGGATTTGGAGAATAAAACAGCAACGGAACAGCAAAACGATTCATCGCTTTTTCATATTCAGGATAAGCAATCTGATTGGTGTGATCGCCCGTAAACACGAAGATTGTATTGTTAAACCAAGGTTGTTTTCTGGCAGTTTCAAAATACTTTTTAATGGCATAATCGGTGTACTGCATTGGCTCATGCATTTCAATTTTCCCTTTTTTAAATTTTCCCTGATACTTTTCCGGAATTTTAAAAGGATGGTGTGAAGAAGCTGTAAAAACTGTTGACATAAAAGGTTGTTTTTTACCTACATTTCTAGCAAAATACTGTAAAAACGGTTCATCCCAGATCGCCCACATTCCGTCGAAATCCTGCTGGTTATTGTATTCGTTCAGTCCGTAATAATTTTTAAATCCTAAAATATTTCCAAATCCTAAAAATCCCATCGAACCATTCGGAGCACCGTGATAAAAGGAAGTTTCGTAACCCAAATCATTGCAGACCGAAACAATGGACTGTATTTTTTGATTTGAATACGGCGAACTCGTAAAAGCATCCGTCAGACTCGGAATTCCTGCCAGAATACTGCTCATCCCGTGAATAGACTGCCGTCCGTTGGCAAAAGTATTCGGAAAAATCAGGCTTTCATTTGCCAGACTGTCGATAAACGGCGTGTACGAAACGAAATCTTTAATATTTTTATCTTTATTAAAAGCTCCGGAATATTCCCTTCCGAAAGATTCTACAATAAAAATAACGATATTAGGTTTATTCTGAACCTGTCTTTCATAAGTCTTGTATGGAAAAATATTTTCGTTAATAAATTTCTCATCCACGAAATGAACTTCTTTAAAATTATTGCTTCCCAGAGTTCTGAAAAATGAAAAAGTAGAATTCAAGACCAAATTTCCCTGAATCGGAGTTTTGACAAATTTGTTGGCATCAACGAGATTGATCGGTCGTGTACTGTGTTTAAAATCGCCTCTGATTCCGCCAATAATTAGCACTGTAGAGAAACATAAAATCAAAACTGACCATAAAAAATAAGGAACAAGTTTGACAGGTTTTCTGTAATTAACTTTAAATCTTTTGTAGAGAAAAACCCACAGAATCATTAAAATCACAAACCAAATAATCACAAAAGGATGTTCTTTGCTGGAAGTGGTAAAAACTTTGAGAATATTGGTTTCATGCTGAGCCACCTGGAAAGCAGCAACCGTCAACCTTGTCTGCGAAAATTTATAGTAAATAAAATCACCGAAATTCATCACATAAGCAATGCCGTTGGTGATAAAATACAACCAGAAGAGAAATTTCTGATAACCGCTTTTCGTATTGACAACAATTGGAATCAAACTTAAAAAAATAAAAAGCATATTCACATACAGAATCGCTGTGAGGTCAAATGCAATCCCATGGAAAGCAAGACTCAGGTAGTCTGAAACGCTGTCTACTTTGATTAAATCTTTATTGAAAAACCAAAACAGAAGCCTTGCGATCTGATAAAAAACAAAGGCCAAAAAAATTCTGTAGCAGAGCACAAGAACCTCATCCCTTCTGAATTCTTTGAAAAATTTCATCTTTAAATAAAACTGTTTTTAAGAGTCAAATATTTTACGGGCGTAAATTTACATTAAATTCACACTATTGTCATTTTTAGTTTACATTAATGAAGTCTGAAATCGTTAAAAAATGTAATTTTGCTGACATGAATTTCATTAAAAACAATCTGGCCAACGCCATCACGCTGGGAAACCTTTTTTCGGGCTGTGTGGGTGCTGTGCATTTGATTTTGGGCGATTACCAGACAACCGCAATCTGCATTATTTTATCCCTCGTTTTAGACTTTTTCGATGGTTTTGTGGCAAGAGCTTTGAAAGCAAATTCCAATCTCGGAACGCAGCTCGATTCTTTGGCGGATATGGTAAGCTTCGGTTTAATTCCAGGACTGGCGATGTATAAAATACTGGAGCCTTTCGGCAATGAAGCTTTTGGAATGCAATTGCCTTTTGCCATTAAATATTTTGGATTTCTGATTACGCTTTTTTCGTGTTTAAGACTGGCAATTTTCAATCTGGATGAAGACCAGAAATATTATTTTAAAGGTTTGAATACGCCGAGCAATACGATTTTGATTTTTGGAATTTATTACGTTTTAAAAGAACATGCATCACCAAGAGTTTTCGATTCTGCACTTTTTGAAACAGCATTTATTTTAATTACAGTTTTATCTTCCTGGCTATTAATTTCTCCAATAAAAATGATTGCTATGAAATTCAAATCGATGAAACTAAAGGATAATTATCCAAAACTCGCATTATTAATCGGTGCAATTTTAATTTTAGTTATCTTTCAATTTGTCGGAATTCCATTGGTAATTCTTTATTATATTTTTATTTCTTTAGTATTTCAAAAGCAATTAAAATAGCATCAAATCCATTTTCAAATTAACCCATTCTCAAATTTTCAAATTAACATAATGAACCTAAAATTAGATAAACCACTCTGCGTTTTCGACCTTGAAACTACCGGAACCAATGTTGGAAAAGACCGCATTGTTGAAATCTGCATCCTGAAAGTAAATCCTGATTCTTCAAGAGAGAGCAAAACATGGAAAGTCAATCCTGAAATGCCGATCCCTGCAGAATCGAGTGCTGTACACGGAATTTATGATGAAGACATCAAAGACGCTCCGACTTTCAGAGAAATTGCCTCAAAAGTGGTTGAAATGATTACCGGTGCTGATTTGGGCGGATTTAATTCCAACCGTTTCGATGTTCCTTTATTGGCTGAAGAACTACTTCGTGCAGATTATGATTTTGATTTAAGCAAATTCAAATTGGTGGATGCACAAACCATTTACCACAAAAAAGAGCCCCGAAATCTAGGTGCAGCCTATCAGTTTTACTGTGGGAAAGTTCTGGAAAATGCCCATTCAGCTGAAGCGGATGTGATGGCAACATTTGAAGTTCTGGATGCTCAGGTTGGAAAATACGAAGATATACCAAACGAAATCAATGCTTTAAGCGAGTTTACTTTTCACAATAAAAATGCTGACCTCGCCGGTTTTATCGGAATCAATGATAAAGATATTCCTGTTTTCAATTTTGGAAAATACAAAGGTCAGGCGGTGAAAGATGTATTTAATAAAGATCTGGGATATTACGGATGGCTGCAGAATGCCGATTTCCCTTTGTATACGAAGAAGATTTTTACTAAAATTCAGTTGACAGGGAAGGTTTGATTTAACCACAAAAGTCACAAAAGTTTTAAAGTTTTTATTTTCCTGCTTTAAAATTCAAATGAGGTTTGAAAACATTTTGACACATCAGTCACATTAGTTTTAGATTAAAATCTTTGTGAAGAATTAGAGCACATAAGATTGAAAATCAGAGATTTTCTTTTGACGATCTCGAAAACTTTGGACACCTGCTTTAAAAGTAAATAGCCACGAATGCACGAATTTTAATTTAATACGTGCATATAAATTTATTCGTGCATTCGTGGCAACAAAATCTGTGCAATCTGTGTGACACAAAACATTCGTGGCACAGAAATCTGTATATTCTGTATGAAACAAAAAATTAAGAAAGAATGAGTGATTTAGTTAAATTCAAATTCTACGAAACTGCTTTGGAAGCTAACCGCGACAAGCAGATTCTTGCAGAAAGCGGTATCAACAGTTTTATTGCCAACGAACAGCTGATTCAGTCGGATTGGTTGCTGTCGCAGGCTGTTGGCGGAATTCAGCTGCAGGTTTTTGAAGAAGATCTTGAAAAAGCCGGACAGGTTTTGAAAGATTACAAGGAAAACGATGAATTTGCACTCGAAGTAGAACATACCATTGAGAATCCAGATTTTGATTTTGTCTGTCCGAAATGTGGCTCAAATCACATTTACAAAGACGACAGCTCGACGAGTTTTTTTGGAATTTCAGTTTTATCGAGTGAAAACTATGTTTGTTATCATTGTGGGAATAAGTTTAAGCAGTGAGAAGATGGAATCGGGATGATGGAAGCTGGGTGTTTAAATGATTGAGAATATTTTTAAGCTAAATGATAGTGATTCTATAAGTTAAAATTCAACCCTAAACCCTGCCAGCGTTTGAAACGCTGGCAGGGTTTCCAAAGAATCTGAATTACAACTAAAAAACAATTATTGAAAAGAAGCCTCATCGTAACTAGCCCCGATTGCAGCGGCATCCTTTTTAGCTTTTAATGAAATTCCGTTTTGGTGAAAAATTTTCTGAAGCAAAAAAGATACAGCGGAAAGCGGGAAAAAGCTCCCAAAAATATGGGCAATGAGTAATTCGTAATGAGTAATAATTGAGGTGAAGTGAGATTGCTTCGTTCCTCGCAATGACAAAAAAATAATATGAAAATAATCTGCATAGGAAGAAATTACAGCGAGCACGCTAAAGAATTGGGAAATGCTGTCCCAGACAAACCTGTAATTTTTATGAAACCAGATACTGCGGTTTTAAAAGGAAATGATTTTTATATTCCCGAGTTTTCCAATGATGTACATTACGAACTTGAAGTGGTAGTAAAAATCTCAAAAGGCGGAAAATACATTCAGAAAGAAGCTGCAAACAAGCATTATGAGGAAATCGCTTTGGGAATTGATTTTACTGCTAGGGATTTGCAAAGTGATCTAAAATCTAAAGGTCTTCCGTGGGAACTGGCAAAAGGTTTCGACGGTTCGGCAGTTGTCGGAAATTTCTTTAAAAAGGAAAATTACAATCTCGAATCTTTGAATTTTTCACTTTTAAAGAACAAAGAGAAAGTTCAGGATGGAAATTCAAAAGACATGATTTTTACGGTTGACGATATTATTGCTTTTGTTTCCCAATACTTCACGCTGAGAGTTGGAGACCTTATTTTCACGGGAACTCCGGCAGGTGTGGGCAAAGTTTCTGAGAACGATATTTTGGAAGCTTATCTGGAAGATGAGAAAGTTTTAGACCTCAGAATTCTTTAAAATTTCGTTTTCGGCATTATTTTTTGTATCTTTAAAATAACCAAAACCTAAAAAATTAAAGTTATGATCAATATTGTATTGCCCGTAGATTTCGGAGATAAGACAGAATATTTGATAGAAGGAGCAATAAAATTTGCTAAACAGCTAAATGCAAAAATCAATCTGATTCACGTTGCCCCAATGGAAATTGGTTTTGCAATCGGCGACATGGGTTACCAATATTTTCCGGAGGTCGAGGAAAACGAAATAAGAGAAGAACTGGTACTTCTGAACAAAATAAACCAGAGAATTCTTTCTCAGGATGTAGAATGTGAGCATCTTCTGAAACAAGGTGTTGCCAAAGATATTATTCTGGAATATGCGGACACCAAAAATGCCGACTACATCGTAATGGGCTCCCACGGCAGAAGCGGAATTTATGATGTTTTTGTAGGGAGTCTAACGAAAGGAATTACTAAAGATTCTAAAATTCCTGTTTTGGTATTGCCAATACATGAATAAAAGTATAAACGTAAAAAGACCGATCAAAAAATATTTGACCGGTCTTTTTCTATATAACCAATTAATTAACCTTCTTTTTTGTAGATCGTTGGATCGTAGTAAGGATGCTTGCCTTCTGTAGGAGAATAATATTCTTTGTCTTTATCGCCGCCCAAAGTTACTACCAAAACGTAGCACCAATATGTGAAAAGCACACAGCAAACGAAGAATAGAACCCAGTTTAAAACGTTTCCGAATGTATCGTAAAAACCGAATGTGCTTCTGAAAACTTTACTTAAGAATAGAAAGAAAGACGTCATTATTTTCCTTTTTTAAATTAACTTTGCACAAATTTATAAAAAATGTTTAGATTACTTTCAAAAGAAAGCAATATTTTTTCAATTCCTGTTTACATTGGTTTTCTTCTTTTAATCGTAATCATATTTAATATTCTTGATTTCAGCACATTAGGCGCTATCACTACGGCTGTCACATTTTTGGGTATTGCCCTTGCTTATTTTTGTTTTAACAGCATTGCACTTAATTATCATACCCATTTACCACTTCTTCTCTACACTTTTTTTATTTTCGGGCTTTATCCCGGTCATGTAGATCTCGGTGTTGCAGTGGCTTTGCTTACCAATTCTTTTCTTCTGCTTTTATTGACAAGTACCAACGAAGACCTTCGAAAAAAATCTTATGTTTTGGTAGGAGCTATTATTTCACTGAACTTTATTTTTCTTCCAACGACGTGGCCAATGGCTGTTTTTGTTCTGATCCATGTGATTGCGACTTCTGAACGTATTGGTTTAAATATATTCAGATTTCTACTCGGTGTTTTACTCATTTCTTTAAGTTATTTTTCGGTTGCTTATTTCTTAAATCTCAGAGAATGGAATGAAATTTATTTTCCTTTTGGTAAATTATGGATCATTAAAGATTTCACTGTATTTATTCCGTTAATTCCCATTGCTTTAATGCTGATCTATGCAGTTTATGACCATTTTAAATATTATAATCAGAAAAGTCCGATAAGCCGTTATAAATATACCTTTTTGCTTGTATTTTCATTGGCACAGCTCGTTACTGTAATTTTATATATGAATAAGAATTATGAATACCTTTTGCTGCTTGCATTTCCGGTAACGATTATTCTGAGCAGGATGCTGAGATTTATGCCTAAATACTGGATGAAGGAAGTGAGTTTGTGGATTATTATCGTCAGTCTCGTTTCTTACAGAGTTTTGCTACAGTTTGATTTAATTTAAATTTAAAATTGATTCATAACGTAATTTCAATATAACAAAGACTGGTTCTAAACTAGTCTGTCCTCTTTCTTTCAAACGTTTCTTTTGATACTTTTGCAGTTGAAAAGAAGCTTTGATTTTTTCACATTTACTTAATAAAAGATTATGATTCAAATAGATGATAAACTGATCTCTGAAGATATTTTTTCTGAAGAATTCGTTTGTAACCTGAGCAAATGCAAAGGTGCATGCTGTGTGGAAGGCGATGTGGGAGCTCCTTTAGACAAAGATGAGCTGGAAATCTTAGACCGCATTTACGATAAAGTGAAACCCTACCTTACTGCTGAAGGCGTAAAAGCTCTCGACGAACAAGGCACCTGGACAACCGATCCTATGGATGGAATGTATGTTACCCCAATGGTCGAAAACCGCGAATGTGCCTACGTAACTTTCGACGAAAGGGGCATCACAAAATGCGGAATTGAAAAAGCGTATGAAGATGGTGCCGTTGACTGGCAAAAACCTATTTCATGTCACCTCTACCCTATCAGAATTACGGAATATTCTACTTTTTCAGCCTTAAATTACCATGAATGGAACGTTTGCAGTGACGCCTGTACTTTAGGAAAAGAACTTCAGGTTCCTGTTTATAAATTCCTGAAAACTCCGTTGACGAGAAAGTATGGAGAAGATTTTTACACGACCTTGAGCGATGTTGCCGAGGAGTGGAAGAAGGAGTATGGAGGGTGATTGTGTGGGAGAGTTTTAGGGTTGGAGAGTTTGAGTGATTTAGTAGTATGGTAGGTAAAATGTGATTTCGGAATATAGAAACCTTCAAGGTTTTTGAAACTTTGAAGGTTTAGAAAGGAATAAGTGATCTTTGTTAGGTTACCGGTTAAACCCTTATCAATAAGCTTTTGGAACAATTTCACCAACTATTTTTAGCCCACCTTGAGCCTCTCAGAATATTTATAAAACAAAACCACCGCAGAAAATTTCTGCGGTGGTTTTTTCATTTATAATCGGACAAAAATTATTTTGCTACCGTTGCCTTTACAGCTGCTGGCGCGTCTGCTTTTGGCGCATTTTGCCATCCATCTTCAGGCATCAGGGTTGCTACAATTCTGTTTTTGGTCAGGTATTTTTTAGCAACATCCTGAAGGTCTTTCACAGTAAGAGCTTTTACTTTTTCCGTGTAGTTCAGAATTTCGTATTTGTCGGTTCCGTCTAGTTGATTCTTAGTCAGATTATTCATCCAATACATATTATCACGCATATTGGTTTTGTCATCGTTGTACTCTCCTTCTTTGTACTTATCAAGATCCTTTTGTTCAGGTCCTTTATCGATCAGTTTCTGAAGTTCTGCAATAGCGATTTTAGTAAGCTTGTCTGCATTTTCAGGACCACAAGGGAAACTTACACTGAAAGAATAACTGTTGAATGGTATCTTATTCATTCCACCTCTTGCGCCTCCACCGTAGATTCCACCTTCATCTTCTCTTAGTTTTTCTACAACTTTTATGGTTGCTACTTCACCTAAAGCTTCCAAAGCTATAGCTTCCTTTTCATTGTAAGGCGCTTCACCAGCGTAAGAAATTGTCACCATACTCTTAGGATCTTTTCCTTTTTTGTAGGTTTTAGAATAATCTCCTACCATTTGTCTGTAGCCTGTATCTTTGAAGTTTCCGGTTTTTCCAGTTGAAGGTAAACTTGCGATGTACTGCAATACTTCATTTTTAAATTTAGCCTCATCAATATTTCCTACAAAATAGAAATGGAAATTCCCTGCATTGGCAAATTTTTCTTTGTAAACATCATACGCTCTTTTGTAGTCAGTAGCTGCCCAGTCTTTTTCCATCGGGATAATTCCGATAAATCTTGGGTTTTTCTGATTCATAAACTTCGCATGCTCACTTGAGAAATAGAATTGCGGATTAGACATCATATTATCCAGCATCGCAGATTGCTTTACTTTATAAGCATTGAATGCCTCAGGACTGTAATTTAAACCTGTAAAATAAGCATACAACAACTCCATCGCTGAGCCTAAATCTTTTTGGTTTGTTCTACCACTAACTCCCTCGAACAATGGCCCAACAAATGTGTTAACACTTGCCTGTTTTCCTGCAAGATAATTGGTAAGATCAGCTTTGGAAAGACCGTTTACACCCGCTTCAGATAACGCTGAATAAGCAAACTGAGTCTTATTATAATCTGCATCACTCAATAAAGAACTTCCTCCTAAACTTCTTGCAGAGAATACGATTTCGTCGTCTTTAAAGTCAGTTTTCTTGAAAGTTACTTTTGCTCCGTTACTCAATGTCCATGTAGTAGTTCCTAATTTTGCATCGGTTTCAGTTTTAGCAATTTTACCTTCAGATTTGAAAGGTTTAACTAAATTTTTAATCGCTGCTTTCTCTTCATAAGGTTTCAGATCAGCCATTTTCACATCGTCAAAAGCCTTTAAAACAGCAGCTTCTGTCGGCATTACTACGTTATCCTTTTTGGGGCCCGTCACTACAATCACACGGCTGTCATCTTTTACCATTTGCTTCATTACATCATTGGTCTGAGCCAAAGTAACGCCCGGTAAAAACTTCTTGGTATCTTCATATTCCCAGGCAATTCCAGGCATTGGTTCCTGCTCAAGGAAGTTTCTTACGTATTCGTCTACCAAAACATCACTTTCGGTTTTGTCACGGTTGTTGTAAGACCTTTCCATATTAGACATGATCTGAGCTTTTGCTCTGTCTAATTCTCCCTGAGTAAACCCAAATCTTTTTGCTCTTTCTGTTTCTTCCAGAAGAACTTTCAAAGCACTCACCTGTGTACCTTCTTTTACCATCGCAAAACCTTGTAAAGCTTCTTTGGTTCTTGCATAAGTTCCGCCATGATAAACAGATCCGAATGTGAAAGGAGGATTATTTGAATTGATTAATTCTCTCAATCTGTTGTTGAGCATTGTAGTTGCTAAATTCTCAACAAGACTCTGGTTATACTGCTCTACAGTAACATCCGGCTGATAAGAACCAGAATCTTTCATCATAAACTGAACCATAGAGTTGGTTGCATCAGGGTCAGTTTCAATAGCAACTAAAGTTTCTTTGTGACTTGGAAGATCAAAAACTTTTCTTTCTCTTGGTTTAGAAGGATTTTTGTATTTACCGAAATTCTCCTTCACTTTCTTTTCAACCTCATCTACATTGATGTCTCCTACCACTACAATCGCCATCAGATCTGGTCTGTACCAGTCTTTGTGGAACTGTCTGATTACATCCGGCTTGAAGTTCTGAAGAACATCTTTTGTCCCGATTGGAAGTCTGTTGGCGTACTGAGACTTGTACAACATCTTAGGAAGGTATTTGTCAGACATTCTTTTGTCTGCCCCTAAACCCAATCTTAATTCTTCCAAAACAACGCCTCTTTCTTTATTGATCTGCTCATCGGTAAGGGTTGCGTTGAAAGCCCAGTCTTCCATTACTTTTAAACCTGAATCAAGATTTCCCGGCTTGTCTAATGGTACCGGAAGCATGTAAACCGTTTCGTCGAAACTTGTGTAAGCATTCAAGTGCTGTCCGAATTTTACACCGATTGACTGTAGAAAATCTACCAGTTTGTTATCCGGAAAATTTTTGGTTCCGTTGAAGTTCATGTGCTCCATAAAGTGAGCAAGACCTCTTTGGTTTTCGTCTTCAAGAATAGATCCGGCATTGATTGCCAGTCTGAAGTCTACTTTTTTCTCCGGTAAAGTGTTTTTTTTGATGTAATACTTCATTCCGTTCGGAAGAGTACCCGTTTTCACAGAAGGATCCATCGGGATATTCTGTGCAAAAGACATAGACGACATTAGAACAACTGCCGCTACGGACGATAAAATTTTTCTCATGTTTTGATTTTTAATTCTCGTTTTGTTTAACGCGATAAAATTAAAAAAATTATTCACGCGTAAAAGAAAATTAGAATCTGGTATGAGTTAAAATATAGTTAAATAAAAAACCGGAAACAACTTCCGGTTCAGTATTATAATTTATAATGATTTAAATGAAAGTTTAAGCCTTATAAATACGATCATTCAATTTTAAAATCGGCATCAGAAACACCTGAATTCAGAGTAATTTTTGTGGTTTTGATAGAAATTGTTTGTCCTTTACTTTCCGCTTCCACTAATTCCGGAAATTTGATTCCCTCAAAAGTCATGTAACTTTTAACTGTAGAATTACTGCCTCCGTTGATTTCGGATTTATAAAGAAGACCGGTGGCGGCATCAAAGAAATATCTGCCTTTCGGTGAAGTAAGAACATGGTAGTTTTTACCATCTACCTGTTCTGATGTAACTCCTGTAAAGGTAGACGCTTCATAATTCAGAGCATCCAGCATTCTTTTAGTTTTAAGATCGGATATCGTCATGGCTGGAATTTCCGTTTTCATTCCTTTCTGTTCCAAAATTCCTTTTTTACCATCAAAAACCTGACTCACCTTAGTTCCCATGATATCCTGAACTGAGTTGAATTTATTTCCCATTTTCTTTGTGGTCATCTTTACCTCCGCATTTGGTGCAGACATGGTATTCTCAATAATGATGGTCTTCACAGATTCAAGTTTAGCTCTGCCACCCAATGCTGTAAGATAATTATCTATAACCTTTTTAGCGGTCATTTGAGAACTTGCAGATGATTCTCCTGATGTAGAAGTCATCGTCTGTGCTGAAAATGGCTCAGAAAGTGTGAGAATCAATATAAATGGAAGAATTATTTTTTTCATTTTAAATAAAATTTTGAGCAGTAAAGATAGGAAATTTGAATTACCGAAAAGAAACGGTTTATAGCCCATCAGACAATTATTCAGCAAGTCAAATCCTTATTGCACCCATTCTTCATTTTTTCAGCTAATCTTATTTCTATATTTGATTATCGTAAATTAAATTGAAATAAGATGCTGAAATCAAAAAACTATCTGTTGCTTGTTACTCTTTTATTCTCTGTCTTCCTGCATGCTCAGGCTTCCGGAAGTGCAGATTTTAAATTTAAAGTAAAGTTTGAAAAAGACATCCCTGTAGACAAAATTGAAGTTTTACATTTCAGGAACGGTGGCAATTATTTTGAAAAAATAATCCTTAAACGAAACATCACCGCCAATGAAATTGAATTTTCCGGAAGAAATCATTATATCGTTGGGGCTCAGTTTCCCTTAATTGTATTTAGCTTTAGAGAAAGAAAGAATGATTATTACGAGCCTGAAAAAAAGATTGAAACGCTGAATTTCTTTTATCTTAAAATTGCAAGAGATAAGATTGGAGACATCGATAAAGAAATCAGATTTACCCGTCAGTTTTTGGCACTGACGTTGGATTACAAATATATAAAGGAGAAAATTTTGTATAGCATTGCAGCAAAAGAATCAGATTATCTGCAGAACGAGATTCCTGTACTCAGTGAGCTGGTAAAAGTGGATGAAAATTAAGCGTAACATTGTGGTTTACTAAAAAACAGCAAAACCCTACAACGCGGATTTGAACTGCGACTGTATGGACTAAGCAAAGATATTAAATTTGTACTATCGAAGTTTTGGATTTGTAGATTGGTTTTGGGATACTTGGCGGGATAGGTTTTCTGTTCCTGGTGTAAATTTAAATTTCCTGTATCTGTTTATTTGAGTATTTTTATTGAAAATATAGTTCGGATTGACGAAATGCGTGAAGATGAATGTTAGCTGCAATTATGTTACTACATTATTGACGAAATTTAATCATTTGACATCAAAATAAAATATGAGTAGGGCAGATATTGATTATAAAGATAAAGGATTTGTAACATCAGATTTATTTATTCAACTGGCATTGTTTTACATAAATGAAGAGTTAAAAGATGATAAATATACTTTTTCCGAAAAGAATTCACTCCTAAAGTATAATGAGGAAGTGATAAATGGAGTATTTGCGGGATGGTTTACTTTTTTTTGGGATTCATACTTCTAAATTTAAAAGATGAACAAACAATGATTCAAATTTTGGAAAATGTAAAATCCGCAATAAGAATTAAAGGGGATTTTATTTCAGTAGAAGAATTGCAATCAATACCAACAAAAGACGGAGATTTTAAATTACTATATCGTAGACCATTTCCCACAACAGAATTAATTAGAATTTTTAATGCATTATCAGAATTACTTAAAGGAACTTGGCAATATGAAAATTATGAAATGGAAATTGAATATTGATAATAATAACTTATAACACCAAATTATAACTGCCGCTAACAAGGGCTTTGCGATAGTGGGGCGAAACTGCAAAGTTCAACAGTAGTTCTTCGGTTCAACTTTTGTGAAAAAAGGATGACGAACACAAACAACAAAACCCACCAAAGCGGTGGGTTTTGATATATTTAGAGAGAGAAAATTACTTCTTCAATTCTTCCAAAAACTCGTCGTGAGAGATGGCAGTTTCTTTTTTGGTAGCTTTTTCAAGGATAACGTCTTTCAACTTAGCCATAGCAACTTCAGAAGATAACTGTCTTACCTGCTCTTGATCTTTCAACATTTCAGCAGCATATTTCTGGATCTCCTCGTCACCTAAGTGGTGGATTCCGTAGATTGCCAACTGGTTTCTTACCAACTGCTCAGCCTGACCTAAAACATCTGTATAATCAATCTGAACTTCATTTTCAGACATTAATTTACCTTCGATGATCTGGTATTTTAACTGACTTTTTTCTGCTTCAAGAATTTCTTTTGCCTGCTCTTCAGACTGGATGTTCTGGTTTGAGTATACCAACCATTTAGTTAAGAAAGCTTCAGGAAGTTTCACTTCTTCTTTTTCTGTAACCTGCTCCAACACTTTGTTTACGAAGTGTACGTCTGCATTCTGCTGGAAATATTCGTCTAATTCAGTTTTTACTTTATCTTTAAGCTCTTCTTCAGATTTAATAGTATCTGCACCATAAACTTTATCAAAAAGCTCCTGGTTTAATTCAGCCAATTTCAAGCTGTAGAAATCTTTTACCTTTACCTCAACTTCTGCGTGGTGCAAGTGCTCAGCTTCTTCTTTTGAGAAACCTAATTCTTTTGCAAGCTCTTCGTTTTCAGCTAAAGTTTCTTTAGATACTTTCACAGACTCGTCCATTTTCAAAGACTTGATCAGTTTGAAAGCTTCTTTGTTTTCAGCATTGATTACTGCATTTTTCGGAGCGTGGTTGTGCTCACCTTCCGCACCTTCTTCCACTACCTGAGAAATCTCCAAAGCTACGTAAGAATCTTTAGTGATTTTTTCCTGAGGCTCCTGCTCTGCGAAACGCTTCTGCATATTTTCGATACTCTTGCTGATTTCTTTATCTGAAGCTTCCACTTTGTAGTGAGGTGCTTCATATTTAGCAAGATCGATAGAGAATTCAGGCTCGAAACCAACTTCAAAAGCCACCTCGATTTTCTCTGCATTGTGGTTGAATTCGTTTACCGGCTGAGGAACTGGCTGACCTACCAATCTCAGTTTGTTTTCGTTTACGTAGTTATTAAGAGCATCAGAAACCTGCTTGTTGATTTCGTCAAAAGCAATTCCTGCTTCATATTGTCTTTTCACCATGCTCAAAGGCACTTTCCCTTTTCTGAATCCAGGAACCTGTGCATTTTTAGCATAGTTCATCAACTGCTTTTCTACTTTATCTTTGTAGTCAGATTTTTCTAATGTAACAGTAAGCAATGCACTTACATCATCATGATTTTGAGCTGTAACGTTCATTATCGATTAAAATTTTAGGTTGCAAAAATATGAATTTTTTATTAAAACAAGCGATTCGTTTTGTTATAATACGTTAAAATAAAAAAGACATTACCGAAATAATGTCTTTTTGTGATATTAAAATAGATGTGAATTAGATTTTAGTGTGCATCAACCGTGATATCCACATCGCTTTCTCCTCCCTGAGTTTGACCCAACTGGTTGGTAGCTGAAGGATAATTCTGGTTTACCGCTGTTGGCCCATGAATCAATTTGATGTTCATTTTCCCTGTTGTCTGTGTAGAATTGATTTTCCATTCAGATTTCAAACCTAATTTTTGTCCGTCTGTTCTTACGACATCATTTGAAGCTCTCATCACCACGATGTCAGCATTTGCCGGAGCGAAAGTGATGAAGTGATGGTCTTTTTCTTCCACAATTTCTTCGGAAGAATGGTAATGATCGTCATGTTTGATCTGGAAATCCAGTTCAGCAAGATAAGTATCTCCTGCATGCAAATGTAAATGTGCATCAGCAACACCTGAAATTACATTGACGGTTTGTACATCAGCAGCATCAGCTTTATTGGTCAGTTTTAAAACCACTTTTCCGATCTCGTCGTGCTCGTGAACATCTTCAGGAACAGCGTCGTCGTCGTTTCTACAAGAGAAGATGAATAATGCTGCGAATAAAACCAGTGTAATGTTGAATATTTTTTTCATTTTAAATTTAATTTTAAGTTTTAATAATTTGTTTAAATTTTAATTAATTGTAAGTAACGCTTCGACAAGCTCATCTAAATTTCACTAGCTTGTCTGAATTTCATCAAAATTAATTTCCCCGTCCCTAAAGGGAGTAATTTTGATGAAATTTTCAAGGCATTTTTCCTCCCTTAAGGGGTCGGGGTCAAGAAAAATGATTTGAAAATTTGATACGAATCCTTTTTAATAATCTCAGATAATTAGAAACTGTATTTCAGAGTAACCACGAAATTCCTTCCCGATTCAAACATATAATATCTGAGGCGGTTGAGATATTCGCGGTAATCTGTGTTGAAGATATTGTTGATTCTGAAGTTTAAATTCAGATTTTTAACCACGTCTGCTCCCACCGAAGCATGGAAAAGGCTGAAAGCCGCCGGCGTAGAGCTGAAATCTACAATTTCATTTCTTTCCACACCATCTTTTATAAACGATACCGGAAGATTTCTGATCGGGAAACGGTTTTGCTTAGCCGTATTTTCGTTTTCCAGACTGACATAGAAATTTTTAGGTTGGTTTAAATTGATTTGAATTGAATTTCTCAGTTTCGCAGGCGTCATCAAAATCAGAGGTTCATTATTTGAAAGATCGTCACCTCTCAGAATGCTGAATCCTGATTTCCATTTCAGCTGATCCGTAATTGCCAATTCCGCATCAGCATCAACTCCGAAAATCCTCGCTTTGATCTGCTGATAAGACCAGACAGGAAATACACCTCTGTTGGTATTCAAAATACCTGTCGGGATTTGGTTTACAAAATTATCAGATACCATCAGATACGGACTTGCTTCGATGTGAAGACCTTTCAGAACATTAAACTGTGCAGCAACAGAAAGATTGACATTGTAAACCGTTTCTTTCTGAATATTTAGATTTCCTTCTTCCATCACAGCCGCCGAATGATGCAGTCCATCTGAGAAAAGCTCTGCCGGATTGGGCGTTCTTTCTGCTCTTGAAAGATTTAGTTTTAATTCTAAATTTTCAAGCGGCTTATAATTTAAACCAAGATTTGCCGAGAAATTATGATAATCGAGAATCGGTCTCGTCAAAGTTCTGCTTCCTGATTCGCTCACTTCAAACTGAGGGAAAGTGTCTGCATAATTGGCTTCCCATTTGTCTGAATCATAATATTTATAGGCATCATATCTGCTGAAATCGTATCTCACGGCCGCTTCGGCATTTAATTTTGAATTAAATCTGTATTTAAAAACCGAGAAAGCACCGGCATCATATCGATAATAATCAGGAATCAGACGCCTCGCTTTGGTTGCCGGATTCGGATAATTATCCTGAAAAGTTCCTGAAATACCGCTTTCCAGACTCCAGTTTGCTCTTTCCAGAAGATGAACCAGACTTGCAGAATGCGTGATTAATCTTAAATCCATAGCTGGAAGATTGCTCAGTTCGCCTCTTCTGATGTCATACTCTTTTCTTCTGTTCAGCTGAAAACTGTACTGGAAAGTCAGCTTCCCAAAATCAGCAAATCTTCTGTAAGCAGAAAGTTTGGCAATGTGATGCGCCACTTCCTGCTTCGGATTGTCAATATCATAAGTAAAGTTATCTAAATAATAAGACTGCCCGAAATTCACTGCATTGTAAAAATCTTCGGGGCTCGCCAAATGCGCACCCGTGTAAATCCCGAATTCCTGATTGATTCCGCTGTACGACACATCAAATCCCTGCAGAAAACTGTGCTTCCCGAATGAAAAATTGAATGAATTAAATTCCTGTCCGGTGTTCTGCAAAGTATAGTGCGGCATGTACAGATCGCCCGTTTTTCTGTATGAACCGCCCGTTTTTACAAACCATTGGTTCTTCCATGCTTTTGCGACATTGGCACCAATCTCACCTCCTTTACCATTGGAAATTCCTGAAAGTCTCAGGCTTCCCATGATGGTATCTTTTTTAGGTAAAACTGAAGGTTCCAAAACGACAACACCGCCTACGCCTTCATTTCCATACTTCAAGGCGGATGCACCTTTGATGACATCAATGTGTTCAAAATCGTTCACATCAATGTTTGGAGCATGCTCTACTCCCCACTCCTGCTCGGCCATTTTCACACCGTTGTTGATGATGGAAATCCGGCTTCCGTAAAGTCCGCGGATAACGGGTTTTGTGATATTATTTCCCGTTTTTAGTGAGGAAACTCCGGAAATTCTGGATAAAAGATTTCCCAGATTTTCTGTGGAATTTCTTTCGATTTCAGACTTATCCAAAGTCGTCATGATGACAGAACCTTTTGTTTTGTGGCTTCCGTGGATAGTTACAGTCTGGATTTCTCCCACGTGATGCTCTAATGTTATTGCCAGATGCAAATCTCTGTCGACTCCCACATTTTCAGTATAATCATCGCAGAGTGGATGTCTGGCTACGAGCTTATAATTTCCGGCAGGAATATTCGGAAAGGAAAACTGACCGTTATTATCGGTTTTTGTTTTAAATTCTCCGATTTCCACCACGGCATTATCGAGCATGGTTTTGTCGTGAAAATCCTGAACAGTTCCCTGCACTGTATATTTCTGCGCAGATACCAATGCCAGTCCAAAAAAGACCAGCATTAGATTTATAATGTTTTTCATTATTTTTTGTAAAATGTAAAAAGTACAGTGTACTTAATTGAAATTTGAATTAAATTAAAACATGTTTTGTAACAGCGAATTGCATGCAGCCCGACTTGAACGGAGCTCTTTTTGTTATTGCGATTTTACAACAGCTCAACAATTTTACCACGTTGTTCGCAATAACAAAAAAGCGGGAGTGGAAGGCGGAAATAGCTGCCCCAATCATCATTATTACACCGACATTTCGGAGCTTCGTACCTTATTGATGAGGAACGCGAACTCTTTTCTACCAAAATTTCTAAGCTTCGCTTCTTTTTTATGCTGCTTTTGCTAAATGCTGACGTAGGAATTTCTAAAATGTGATTTGCAATTTTGACATTACAGTTCTACGATTTCGAAACTTTTGTGTTACAAAAAAATGGATTTAATTAATTCAGGAAAGATTCCTCAAAACTCTTATGAATATTGAGAAAAATAGAATTATGAAATTGCGGGAGGTCCCCGAAGTTGAAAGGTAAATTTAGTTTGTGACCATATTTTTTCCTGTACTGCTAAAATCTGCTCTGCTTCATGCGTATGTTTGATCAAAGTGAAACTAAATTCCTGCGGTAAAACGGTATTTCCCGTGGCTAAAAAGTGACACGCGAGACAGTCGCCGGCTTTTTCTTTGGCTTCTGTTTTGGAAATGGAATTTTCTGATTTTTTGAAGTTGAAACCTGCAAAAACATCTGAAGACTCATGACTGTGAAAGCTTGAAGAAAACAGCGCAAAAAAGTATATCCCAAACATCAGTTTGGAGATAAAGCTCTTGAGTTGTCTGCTTTCCTTAAAAATCATCGCACAAAAATAAGGATAATATTTTAGAATTAAATTACAATATTATGTTAAATGAGGTTTGGGATGTTGCGGGAAGATTAAATTTGAGCAAATTTCACTTTTTTGTAATTAGTTGATATTTGTAAATCAAAGGTGTCGCTCCTACGGAGCTGTAATTTCCTCACTCTTCCTTACACAAAGGTTTTTGCTCCTCTGGAGCAATCTATATTTCACAAAAAAAGATGAACCGAAGCCCATCTTTTATTATTATTTTTCTTAAATTAATCCAGCTGCGTTCCCAAATGCTCCCATTCCTGCAAAGCAAGATCAAGTTCTTCTTTGGTTTTGTTGTATTTTTCCAAAGTTTCTTCTGATGGATTGTCTTTTGTGAAAGAAGCTTCGTAGTTTTCAATTGCTGTTTCCAGCTCAGAAATTTTCTCTTCTACTTTTTTGAGTTTATTCTGAATACTTTTCTGTTCTTTAGTTACAATTACATTAGACTGAACTTCAATCTTTGGTTCAGACTTGACCTTAACCTCAGCCTTAGCCTCTTCCCCATGAAGTTTTGCTTTCTCCGCGGAAATTTCCCTGATGGATTCTTTCTGTCTGAATTCAAGATATTCGTTGATGTCGCCTAAGAATTCTTTCATTTTACCGTCACGGAATTCGTAGATTTTATC
This sequence comes from Chryseobacterium sp. HNCC26DJ240, assembly GCF_057180485.1. Taxonomy (NCBI): domain Bacteria; kingdom Pseudomonadati; phylum Bacteroidota; class Flavobacteriia; order Flavobacteriales; family Weeksellaceae; genus Chryseobacterium; species Chryseobacterium sp. HNCC26DJ240. Next base: position 483,285 of record NZ_JBXUGK010000002.1, on the reverse strand, counting down.
GCAAAGTCCCTGTAAGAATTCTCTGTCGTGAGAAATTACAATCAAAGTACCTTCAAATTTCTGCAAAGCCAGTTTGATAATCTCCTTAGACTGAATATCTAAGTGATTGGTTGGCTCATCCATAATCAATGTGTTGAAAGGACGTAACAACAATTTACAAAGTGCCAGACGGTTTCTTTCACCTCCGGAAAGTACTTTTGTTTTTTTATTTACCGCTTCTCCCTGAAAAAGGAACGAACCTAATAAATCTCTTACTCTCGGTCTTGTTTCTTCGGTTGCAGAATCTTCAGCTTCCTCCTGAACGGTTTTATTTGGCGTTAAAACTTCTTCCTGATTTTGAGCGAAATATCCGATATTCACATTGTGACCCAAGTTCCAGTCTCCGGAATAATCTTTAATATCTCCGGCAAGAATTTTAGCTAAAGTGGTTTTTCCCTGACCGTTTTGTCCAAGGAGGGCAATCCTGTCGCCTCTCTGAACGATGAAATCCACATCATCAAAAATCTGTTTCTGTCCGTAAGATTTTCCAAGATTTTCAGCTTCAAAAATAACTTTTCCGGGAACCTGCGACTGTACGAAACGGATATTGAATTTTGAAACGTCTTCGTTATCAATTTCAATACGCTCGATTTTATCTAATTTTTTAATCAAAGACTGGGCAAAAGATGCTTTGGTAGCACTTGCACGGAATTTATTGATGTTATCTTCCATCTGCTTGATTTCCGCATCCTGATTTTTCTTGGCCTGAACCAGTTTTTCACGGCGGTCTTCACGCATCACCAAATATTTGGAATAATTGGCTTTATAATCGTCTACTTTTCTGTTGTTGACATCAAAAGTTCTGTTACAAACTGCTGTCATAAACTGCTTATCGTGACTTACCAAAAGAATTCCTCCCGGATAATCTTTCAAAAAGTTTTCCAACCAGATGATAGATTCCATATCGAGGTGGTTGGTAGGCTCATCGAGAAGCATCAAATCGTTCTTTTGAAGAAGCAATTTTGCCAATTCGATTCTCATTCTCCATCCTCCCGAAAATTCGTCTGTAATTTTTTGGAAATCATCCGCTTTAAAACCTAAACCAAACAATACTTTTTCAATATCACCTTCCAGATTATAGGCATCATGGTGCATCAAAAGATCATTCAGATCGGTCATTCTGTTGATTAGATCTGTGTAAGAATCACTTTCGTAATCGGTTCTTACGGTCAGTTGATGATTTATTTCTTCCAGTTCTTCTTTCCAGGCGTTGATTTGCTCAAAAGCCTGCATTGTTTCAGCCCAAACCGTTCTTCCTTTCACAAAATCGAGATCCTGTTTTAGAAAACCAATGGTAATATTTCCTTCGGGAACTACATTTCCTTCGTAGAAAGTAATTTCTCCGGAAAGCATTTTCAGAAGTGTGGATTTTCCGGCTCCGTTTTTACCGACCAAACCGATTTTATCATCTTTTTTGATGGTAAAATTGACGTTTTGAAACAAATAATTTCCTGAATGATGTAATCCTAAACCCTGAACCGAAAGCATTTGAAATGAGTATTATAAAGTGAATATTAAAGATGAATCTTTTTCGGGTGCAAAAGTACGGAAAAATTTAAGATTTAAATATAAATAAAAGAGCCGCCCAAAAAGGCAGCTCAATAATAAAATCAGTTAAGAATCAAGACCTATTTCTGTAATTCCGCAGGTTCTACATAATCTTCCGGCAAAGCTTCTGCTGAAAGGTTGACAATTTTGGTCACTTCAAAAGAAGTAGGCCCGGTCTGGATGATAGCAAATCTGCTATCTGCAGTTCCAATTGAGGTATGAAAAGGTTTAGCTTTAATAGTTCCCTGTGGTGTTTTAAGTTCCGCTGAAATTTCTCTCAGCAAACAGATTCCTCTGCTTTTTGCCTGCCAGGTGGTGTTTGGCGTTACAGTATAATGATCGTCTGAGCAAAATGCGCTCACATAAATTGCCTTTCCTTCGGCAATGTAAGGTGTAGAATTTACAATCTGAACTAATGAATAAGACATAATTTTATGATTTTTGGTTATTAATTTCCTACTCTTTGGGGTTTTTCGGAATCCACCCTTGTTCATTTTTTTTTTGAAGCTTCGTATTTTGAACAAGACAAAGTAACGCCACAAAAAAAACTTTTCATAGCGTATAAATTACCAAATAAAAAATTCCGCATTTCTACGGAATCATAATCTGATATCTACGGTAAAAATATCATGAATAATAGCGTAAATAACGATGCCTATTGAGTTTTTCACACCCAACTTCTCGATAATCCGCTGTCGGTGACTTTCTACAGTTCTGGGACTGATGAATAATTTATCTGCGATTTCTTTGTTGGTAAATTCCTGACAAATCAGCTGTACAACGTCTTTTTCGCGATCTGAAAGCTCGTCTTCGATAGCGAAAAGTGATTTTTGCTTAACTACATTATTTTTGAACGTTGCAAGCATTTTCAAATCTTCTTCAGAAAGATAAACGCCTTTGGTATGAACACTTTTGATGGCTTCAAGAAATGTTTTTCTGTCTGAATTTTTGGGAAGAAAAGCAGAAACCCCGAGCTTGATCATGTGCCCGAAAACTGAAGTTTTATAATGTGAAGAAAGAATAATAATCTTTAAATCAGGATATTTATTTTTAAGAATTTCTACCAGTTGAAAACCATCCATCGGTAACATTTGAATATCTGACAAAACAATATCCGGAAAATCTTCAGGTGAAGATTCTTCAAGCATTTTCAGAAAACTTTCGCCATCATTTGCCGTAAAGTTCACTTTGATTTGCTTATCACTTGACAGCAGCATTTTTACACCTTCCAAAATCAGCTGCTCGTCGTCAACCATAACTAATTTTATAATGTCATTCATTTTTCAAAGGTATTTTTATGATTAGTCTGGTGCCTTTTCCGATAACACTTTTCCATTTAAAAACAGCGTTGAGTGACTGTAATCTCGATTCGATATTTTTAATTCCCATTCCCTTTTTTACCAATTCATAGTCGAAACCTTTTCCATTATCTGAAATAATTACAAAAAGAATATTTTCTGAATCTCTCAACAAAATTTTCACTTCTTCAGCTTCAGAATGTTTAATTACATTCGTGGTAAACTCCTGAATAATCCGATAGATCTGAACTTCTACAAAAATATTTTTAGGCTGATAAGGTTTCAGTTCAAAAAGTGATATTTCTATTTTTTTGGAGAGATTAGCAATTAATTCTTCCACATAAAGAATAAAACCCAATTTTTCCAGATTGACAGGGTATAAATTATGCGAAATCTTTCTTGCCGAATCTACCAGTTCTTTAATCTGACCATTGATGACTTCAGATGCTTTTTCGTCTTCAATTTCAATATTCTGCAACCAAAGAGAAAGAATATTTAAGCGATTCCCAAGATCGTCGTGCACAGCAACAGCAATTCTTTTACGTTCTTCTTCCTGAGCTTTTACATTTTCGAGAGCCAGGTCTTTCTCATGCTGAATATCTGCAAGATTCTGAGCGTCTTTTTCCTTAATGATACGGTCTACAAAGGTTTTATAGGCTACCAAAATAAAGATGAGAATAACTGCGATCATCACAATTATTAAAAAGAAGAGCTTTATATTTAATGTTATTTCTTTAATTTTAAAAATGTATATCCGATTAAACCATATAAAACTGCTGCAAAAAAAGTATTGAAAATACCGATTAAGGAATAATCATCCTGCGACAGATTTTGAAGCTGTTGCTGTATCACAAAATTGAATACAGAAACAGAATAATAAAAAAATATGCCTACATCTGCAAAGAAAAACCGCTCCATTTTTTTTCCGTTTCTGATTTGTGCAATTAAAAAAGTAGCTGCAAGACAGATAATCAGAATATTAGAAATTACTTTAGCGATATCATGATTAAATTTGATTTTGAAACCAAATATAACAATCAGAAAAACCACCGCTAAAAAAGCAGATAAAGCAACAAAAATTTTATTTAGTTTTAATTTAGCGCAAAACAAACTGGTAAGCAGAAAAAAATCTCCGGCAATGTAGATAGGGTACATAAAAAAAAGATCAGTATATCCTAAACCTGAGCTTAGCAACCAGACCGTCATTTCTATACAAAAAAGGAAAAGAATATAAAAAATATAGAACTTTTCGCTTTTTATAAAATAGCTGTACTTTCCAAATCCCAAAATTACATTTATAAAAAGTAAGAGGTAATTTAAGTATAATAAAACTTCGTAAAAAGTATACATTGCTGTTTTTAGTTTACCCTAAATCGAATATCTGCCCATGCGGAGGACAAGGTTTAGCATAATCCATTGTATTTGAATCTACTACCGTACTCTGATTGCTCAAGTTATCCGGTGCTGAAATGAAAATAAGTGCAGGAAGCTGTTTCTGGTAAATTTCTGAAAATTTCAACCCGAATACTGAGATAAACATTACCCCTTCCTTTACCTCAAATATTTTTTCTTTAGGTACATAGAATTTAGTGAAAATCTCCTTCCCTTCGTTTGCCTGCTCTGAATAAAACCAATCGAAAGCATTGTTTTGCCATAATTCTATCGCATCCAAAGCTTTTTCCTGCTGTAAAACGGGTTTATTGTAAATCGGAAGAAACACATCTGAATCACTATCTGTTGTTCTCATCTTGGTAGACAAAACAGATTTTTTCACAACCGTATATGTCAGTTTTTCTGTAAGGCAAAGATCTTCCTTTAAAGTGTCAAATGATGAATACGAATACTGTGTGAGACTTACAGGATATCCTATTTTGTCCAGCGGTACAGGAATCATGATTAGTTCATCGTTTTCTGTAACGCCAATCTGTACACAAAAATCATCATTATCATTACGATTTTTGATAAGCTCGATTTGATCCCTGTGAAGATTAAAAACAGAATTTTGTTTGAAGAGTTTTTCAATTCTGATCATGTCGTTACGACATTCAGACCATCTTTTGGCAGCGTCAGAAAACTGCTGCGGAGAGAGTATTCCCATGTTAAAAGTTTTTGTTTTGGTTTTATCCAGTAAAAATACCTAATCTCAACAAAGTACACAAACGGCAGATGTAAAAAAGAAAAATTAATAATTTTTCACAGTCACATGGAAACAACTTTGCTGTCTTTCTTTGATGTAAAAAATTTTTCCGGCATTGTGGTAGTATTGAAGAACCTTCTCAAGGGCTGCCTCCAGTTTTGGATTGCTTTTTAAAACTCCATTGAAACGAACATAGGAAATGTCGAAAGAGTTGCCGTAATTGTGTGAACTGATTCCCAAACTGGCATTAGAATTCACTTTTCGTAATCTGCATTGATCTTCAAGCGTTCTCGTAATGGAAGTTACCGTAAAATAAGAACCACCTGTATTTTTGCTGAATCTTGCACCTATACGTTCAAGACTCAAGCTTGCTTTAGAAACCAACCATGCCTTGCTGTAATCTAATTTCTGAACCCTAAACCCTGTCCCTGATTTTTTAACCTTATGAAATTTTCCGCTGTTGATGTATTTTGTAACAGTGGTAGAATTTTTAAGAATTTTTACATTAAAACTTTTCGAAGCATCTAAATGCGGTTTGTAAAGCGCCGTAGGTTCAACCTTTAAAATCTCGTTAAGATCGTAGCAAGGCTCCGCTTTCTTTGATTTCTGGCCATGAAATACCTGACAAATAATGATTGGAAGGAGATACAAAAACTTCTTCATCTTGGGGTGGTTTTGAAATATAAAAAGTAAAAATACAGTTTTTGTTAAAAGCAAAAATAGTAATTCAATATAAAATCATAATAATTTACGTTTAAATATATTGTATTAAATAAAGTTAATTAAATAAATAATAATCCATTAAAATACCACAATAATTTAAAGTAAAATAATTAAAACAAATTAAAAACAAATTATTAATTTTTGTACTTTCGTTTTCTAATTTAAAAATACATTAAAAGATGATTTCAAACACTTCAAAATTTGTTGCCGAAATGATAGGCACAATGGTTCTCGTTTTAATGGGTTGCGGAAGCGCAGTAATTGCCGGTGCAGACGGCACTACAGGCGTTGGACTCCTAGGAATTTCATTCGCTTTTGGTCTTAGCGTTGTCGCAATGGCTTATGCAATTGGTCACATTTCCGGTTGCCATATCAACCCCGCAATTTCTATCGCCATGGTTGCTGCAGGAAGAATGAAAATGGGCGAAGCCGCCCGTTACATTGTTGCCCAAATACTGGGAGCTATCATCGGAGCCGGAATTCTTTACGTGATTTTCACCAATCATCCAGGAGCCGAAATGAAAGAATGGGCTTTAGGATCCAACGGTTGGGGAACAGGATATATGGATGCTTACAATATGACTGCGGCTTTGGTTGCTGAATTTGTTTTCACATTTATCTTTTTGATGGTTATTTTAGGATCAACTTCTACAAAAAATATCAACGGTGGGTTTGCCGGATTAGCCATCGGTCTGGCTTTGGTTTTAATTCATATCGTTGGAATTAAAATCACCGGAGTTTCTGTAAATCCCGCAAGAAGTATCGGTCCTGCGATTTTTGCTGGCGGTCAGGCTCTTTCTCAGCTTTGGTTATTTATCTTAGCTCCGGTTTTAGGAGGAGTTTTTGCGGCTTTTACTTATAATCTTTTGATTGAAAAGCCTGAAGCAAAATAGCTGAACGTTACATTAAAAAAAATGAAATTCCTGTCTTAAAAGGCAGGAATTTTTATTTTGTTTTCTTTATTTCAAAAGGATTTTTAAAGATCAGCTCTTCATGCTTTCCTTTGATTTCCATTTTTCTGTATAAAAGATTTAAAGCCATTTTTCTAATGAAAATATCTTTATCTGTAAGTTTCCAGTAAGAATCTTCGTGCACTGTTTTCGGTTTTCGGATGAGATAAAATTCCGTTTCCCATGAATCGACGTTATGGTAAAACTCGATAATTCCGCAGTGTTCTGGAATTGTTGAATGCTCAATCATTCCCATCGGTAAAAGAAAACTGAATGAATTGCAAATGTAATCGCCACAACAGATTTTATCGTGTTTCAGAAATTTTTCGCCAGTCGAACTGTTGACATACGATTTTTTAAAATCATTTTTAAAATCACTTTTAGAAAGTTTGATTTCAATTTCGTGACTGAAGCCTTCTGAATTGATAATCAAAATATCTGCTTCCCAATCTGCCTGAAAATGATTGGTCAACACAATTTCTTTCTCAAAATCACATTGAGAATGAATGTAAGCGTGAACGAGTTCTTCTATTTTTAACACTTCTATTTTTTAACGCAAGGTTCGCTAAGATTTTTTAATTATTCTGAATATTTTCCGTTCGCAAGGGCGCTTCGCTCAGCAAATGACAGCAGAATTTCAATGTTAAATATCATCAAAAATACTTCAAACTAAACACATCAACTCACGAGCAAGCTGCATCCCCGAATATCCGAGTGATCGATTCTTCCCAAAACCTGAAATTTACTTTCAGGAAGTGTTTTACCCAAATCCTGAGTTGCTATAAATGAACAGGAATGGATATTAGCCAAATCAATGATATTGATCGCTCCCGTCCTACCCTCTTTTTCGTAACTGAAAGGATCTTCCACATTTCTTACCAAAACCCGCATCCAGTTTGGACATTGATAGATGTTTTCTCCTAAAGAATAAGCCTGCGAAAGCAATTCTGTCATTGAATATTCTGAATAGATCTTGTCGGTTTTAAAACCTTCCTGCAAAATTTTCAAAAGCTCGTCTTTAGTCATTTCTTCTTTTCTACCTTTCATTCCGCCGGTTTCTATCACTGTCAAAGAGTTGGAGGATTGGAGGGTTTGAGAGTTTGAGTTGCAGAAATCCAGGAAATCTAAAAGCGCAAAAGAAACTCCGAAGAGAATTACTTTTTTGTCTTTTAATTCATTTAAAAGCTGAAACAAATCTTGGTGGTTGTATAAAAAATATCCATTTTCAGGTCTGTTTGATTTCTTCATTAAAAAATCGACCATGTAGATCAGGGACGAATTTTGTTTCTCCAGATAACTTGGCAATAAGCCGAGAAAAATAAAATCTTCAGGCTTACCGATAAACTGCGCGAAGCTTTTGTAAATACTTTTCTCGTACAAATCTGTATCAGCGATGAAATGTTTAGACAAATTCATCTGAGTCGTTCCGGAGCTTTGAAAAAACAGATCCGTGGACACATTTTTATCTAAAATCTGATGATTTTTAAACATTTCAATCGGTAAAAAGGGAATTTTCGCAACCTCATCTACTTCCTGAGAATCAATGTTCAGATAGTCCACAAACTTTCTGTAAATCTCAATATTTTCATATTGAAATCTGAAAGTTTCGAGACAGGCTGTCAGAAAATCTTCGTCAGTTTGTATGTCAAAAATATTTTTCAAAGTATTTTCAGATTTTTTCAAAAGCTTTATGATTTAAAATGAAGCATTTAGAGTTTCAACCTTAATAATTCACATTTTATTCATTTACATCGCTTTGTTTTGGTCGGGTATTTGCAAAACAAAGCTCGGAATATGGATTAGGAATATGAGTGTCAGAACTCATAATTCGGAAATTACCTCTTAATGGGGTAATTTTTTATTTTCAAATGTCTTCAGTTCAAAATCATGCTCAAAGACACCATAGGTAAAATAGGAAATCCAGTCTCCTAAGTTGATGTATTTTGAGTTTTCATTTAAATTTAAAATCATTGGCAAATGCCTGTGACCGTAAATAAAATAGTCGATTTTCTCTGTTTCCAGTTTCTTTTTAGAATAGATGATCAAAAATTCTTTTTCTTCTCCTAAAAAAGCCTTGTCTTCGTCACCCGAAATCATTTTGTTTTTCTGAGACATGTAAAGTGCAATTTTCATCGCAATATCAGGATGAAGCCATCTGAAAAACCATTGCGCAATTGGGTTGGTAAAGACTTTTTTCATTCTTTTATAGCCTTTATCGCCCGGTCCCAGACCGTCTCCGTGAGCGAGCAGAAACTGTTTTCCACCCATTTCGAAATATTGTTTTTTGTAGAAAACGGTGCATCCAATTTCTTCCTCAAGATAATCTTTCATCCACAAATCGTGGTTTCCGACAAAAAAATAAACCTGAATTCCGTGGTCTTTTAATTCTGCAATTTTACCTAAGACCCGAACATAACCTTTGGGAATAACGTGGTTCCACTCGTGCCAGAAATCAAACAGATCACCCATCAAGAATAAAACCTGCGCATCTTCCTTAATCTGATTCATCCAACGGATAAATTTTCCCTCGCGCAGTTTGCTTTCCTTCGGATTCGGTGCACCGAAATGCTGATCTGAAGCAAAATAAACTTTCTTTCCGGGTTCTAAATTGATGGTTGTCTTAAGCACTTTTCAGAATTTAAATTCAGCAGAAAATTATTGATTATCTTCTGCAAACCACTCTCCGTAAGAGTTTTCAGTCTCATGAAGTTTTAGATATGCCAAAGAAATCCCTTCCGGAAGTTTTGCTTTTACTTTTGCAGCGACGGCGTACAACATATTTTCGCAGGTTGGCTGAAAGTTGCAGTAAATCACTTTCTGACCTTTGTTTTCAAGCTCCTCGCCCATTTCTCTGTGCGGAGAAACGCCATTAATTAAAACCGCATGATCCCAAACATCAACGATTTCAGCTTTTACAATCGTTTTTATATCTCCGAAATCTACCACCATTCCGTTCTTTGGATTGTCCAGATCATTGATTGGTTTTCCTTTTACCGTAACGAAAAGTTTGTAAGAATGCCCGTGCATATTTTTACATTTCCCGTCATAATTGTACAAAACATGAGCAGTTTCGAATGTAAAAATTTTTGTAATACGTATCATGGTGCAAAGATAGGGAATTTGGATTTTGAATTAATCATCAAAATCAACCTTAAAGTTTGCTCAGCCAATTTTCATCCAACCTTTTAATCCTCTGCGTTTTCTTATCAATAAAAACCCAAAGCGTTGAAGAATCTACCACCAAAACATCATTGCAGTAGAATTCAACTTTTCTGGGCTGGCGAATTCCTTCAGGTGGTTTGGGATACGTTTTAATGATTAAAATATCACCCAGATAAACCTGTTTTTTATATTGAATATGATGATCCACCAACATCCAGATATCTTCAGGAAAACCTAATTTATCTTTCACAGTATCCCAGTGCTCACCTGCAATTTCTTCCACCCACTTCACGTATTGAACGTTGTTGACGTGATTATTAAGATCAATATGCTCCTCTGTAATCTTTATTTTTTTCTCAAAAATCAAACTCATATTCAAAGATATTGATTTTATTTTTTTTTAGATTAAACCAAAAATCTCAATTAATATATTTCAAATTTCAGAGAAAATTATTATTTTAGTTTTATAAAACACACAAATGATTTTAGACGTATTCTTTCCAAACCGCTGCATTCACTGCAACCGAATTATTGATGGCAATTTATTGGTTTGCAATCTTTGCTTTGAGCACATTCACTTCACCCACCACGATTTTTCTTCTGAAAATAATTTAAAAGAAAAATGCAAACTACTCTTTCCCATAGAAAATGCTTTTTCGCTGATGCAGTTTGAAGAGGAAAATTTAAGCCGGAAAATCATCCACGAACTGAAATATAAAAGTCGGGAAAATGCCGGAAAAGTTTTAGCAGAATGGACGACTGAATCTTTGAAATTTAAAGAAAAACCAGATTTACTCGTCTCTGTACCTTTGCATCCGAAGAAATTAAAGGAAAGAGGCTACAATCAGCTTCACCTTTTTACAGAAACCTTGTCTGAATTCTACAAAATTCCTTTCAGTCATGATTTAATTAAAAGAAATCACTACTCGAAAGCTCAGGCTTTGAAAGACAAACAACACCGTCTGGAAACTCAGAATATTTTTTCAATCACTAGAAAGATTTCAAATCAACATATTTTGCTGATTGATGATGTTTTCACCACCGGAAACACTTTGGCGACCGTTGCATGGGAAATTTTGAAAGCCGGAGACAATAAAGTGAGCGTTTTGGTGATGGCGATGGACGAGTAAATATGGGTAATGAGTGATGGGTAATGAATAATCAGCAATAAATAATTTTCCGAGAATTGTACATTAACTTGAAATTATCTCTGCAGTTTTTCTCCGTAGCTTAAATCTCCGGCGTCACCTAAGCCTGGTGTGATGTAACCTTTTGAAGTTAAGTTTTCATCGATAGCTCCAACCCATATTTTTGCTTCGGGATAGGCTTTTTCGATGGTTTCAACACCTTGTCTTGAGGCAATTGCGGCAACGATGTGAAGTTGAGTAGGTGTTCCATTGGTCAATAAATCTTTGATGGCTTCGATGAGGGAAGCTCCTGTTGCCAACATGGGATCTGCAACGATTAACGGTCTTCCGTCGATATTGGGACACGTAAGATAATCTTGTTTTATAGAAAAATAATCATTAGCATCGTGCTTTCTGTACGCTGCGACAAAACCACAGTCTGCTTTATCAAGATAATTTAAAATTCCTTCAAACAAAGGAACTCCGGCTCTTAAAATGGTGGTGATGACAGGTTGTACGGCAATTTCTTTCACTTTAAGTTTATCCAAAGGAGTCTGAATTTCAACTTCTTTCGTTTCTAAATCTTTGCTAATTTCAAAAGCGGCAATTTCCCCTATCCTCTCCATGTTTCTGCGGAATCTCATTCGGTCGTGCTGAATTTCTACGTTCCGAAGCTCGTTAATCCATGAATTTACAAGAGAAAACTGTTCTGATAAAATCGTTAGCATAATTGTTTGAAATTTTTAATTAAAATTAATGTAAAAGGCTTAAAAACACAAGCACTACAATACAAAAATAGACATTTCACAAATTAGTTTTCCATTGCATCAACTATATTTTTACTTTTGCGAAATCTTTACTAGAAGAACTTACATGAATTCAAAAAAAATATACTTTTTGCTCGCTGCAGCTCTCTTTTCAGAAGTTTCAGCACAGATTCCTACCGCTCGGGAATATTATGAGATTGCACCCAACAAACCGCCAGATCCCATTAACGAAGTCAGTGGAGAATATACCTTCTCTCCTGACAAAAAGAAAAAAGGAGTTAAAATTAAAGGAAAAGTGATTTTGGAGCCTGTGTACGACGAAATCAGTGTATATTATAGCTATCCAGAGAAAATTTTAAAGGTAAAGAAAGACAACAAATATGGCTTCTTTGATTTGACGGGTCAAAACCTCATCCCTGTTAACTTTGACAATATTGAGAGTAGCGATAATCGTTTTTTTGTGGCTAAAAAAGATAAAAACATTTCAATATTCGACATTGAAAAGAAAAAGACCATCATCAGCGGAAATTACGGTAAACTGATAACCTACAATCAAAAAAGTGCTTTGGTAGAGGATGAATCGGGAGCTCAGTTTGTTATTTTTGAAGGCGGGAAAAAGATTAAAAGCGATTTTGAATCTGTAGAATTTTACCCCAACGCATTGGTTGTGAAGAAAAACGGCAAGCAGGCCATTTTAACCGAAAAAGGAAATCCCAACTATGAGTTTGACCAACTTTTCTTTCCATTATTAAAAGGTTCGAAATTGGGTAACCACGTGAAATATTCTTTAATGATTAAAGATTTTGTTGCGGTAAAAAACAAGATGTACGGACTTGTAGACATTACAGGAAAGACAAAACTACCCTTTGAATACAACAACATCAGCAGAGACGAGCGTATCGAAGGTTTCAGACTTGAAAAAAATAAAAAAATCGGACAGTATTTTGATGAAAATAAAATCCTGAAAGCCGAATACACCACCATTTACCGCGATGGTCTCTCAGACTATCTTACGCTTGGAAAAGACGGAAAATTCAGTATTGTAAATTATGCCACACTCAAAACCATCATCCCTTTCATCGCAGATGAACACATGATTCGCATGGGAAATGGCTATACTGTGAAGCAAAATCGAAAATCGGGTTGGTACGACCGGGAAGGAAATCAAGTTTTACCACCAGAATACGACGAAATCAGTAATTATTATGATGCAGACCATTTGCTGCGTTTGGTAAAAAACGGCAAAAAAGGAATTTATGATTTAAGAAAAAAGCAAATCATTGTTTCCACAGAATTTGACGAAATTACAGATTATTTCACTGGTTTTTTGGTCGGAATTAACGAAAACAGAGTCAACAATCAGACTACCACCCGAAATTACACGTTGATGGATGTTAACGGAAAAAAACTTTTGAATGAAAAATTCAATTCATTTGAAAAAAGTCCGGTAAAGAATTCTAAACTGCTTTTTGCTTCGAAAAATGATAGCTACAGCATCCTGACTTCCAAAGGAGTCGTTTCTCTGGAAAATATTGCTTCCTACGATTATATTTTTGATGAAAACCAGCTCATCAGCCCTGATTCTCAAAATGAAAATGCTCTGATCGCTCTTAAAAACAAGCAAAACAAATGGGCCATCTATGATGAAAAACAGGAAAAACTGAAATCAGATTTTAGCTACGACGAGATAAAACAGAAATTTGAAGACGAAAACACCTACCTTATCGTTTCAAAAAACAAAAAATACGGCATCATCGATCAAAACAACAAAACGATTCTAAACTTCAGCTACGACGATCTTTCTTTTGATCTGATAAATGCTTATAACAACGACAAACAGACGGTGGTGGCCAAAAAGAACGGCAAATATGGTTTGATAGATTTGTCGGGAAAAGAGGTTATTCCATTCAGCTATGCGGATCTTCAGAGAATTTCGGGAGATGATTTGTTTAAGGCAAAGCTTGGCAAAAGTTATATACTTATTAATTCTCAAAATACAGTTTTAAATAAAGGACCTTTCGATGACATCAGTAATTTTGAAGATGAACAAGCGCTGAGTTTTTCAGGTCAGAGAGCTAGAGAAATTGACAGCAAGGGACAGTTTAGAAAATTTGAAGGTCAGTTTTCAATACATCAGGGTTTTAAAACTTTTGATGAAATGAAGTTTGGTTTTTTGAAAATGCTCAACAGTAAAACCGATGCTGAAGTAAAAGAATATGCCCGAAAACTGGCTCCATCACCGCATTTACTCTATTTTTTAAAAGAAAGTTCTTTCAAAAACAGAGTCGCTTATCTGGATTCAGAATCTATTGTGAATGTGTATTATTCAGAATTATTAAATTTAAAAAACACCAACAGAAACCGAACGTATCTGCATGAAAAACTTTCTTTGGTAAAAGATTTCACAGGCTACAATGATGGGATGACGACCAGCTACAGAAGCGGAATTCAGGATTATGGAGATGGCATTGCCGAGCAGTTTCTGAGAAACAGTTTCAAAATCAACGGCTATTGGATCAGCAGTAGATTTTTGTATTATTAAAGTTCAAAGAAAAATTCATCTAAAATCAAAAACCCTTTCAAACTAAATCTGAAAGGGTTTTTAATTTTTATTTCTGTCTGAAATATACTTCGATTGGAACTCCGGTAAACCCGAATTGTTTTCTCAATTGATTTTCGGTAAATCTTTTGTAAGGTTCTTTTACGTATTGTGGTAAATTACAGAAGAACACAAACTGCGGCGACGGCGTTGGAAGCTGTACACAGTATTTGATTTTAATGTACTTTCCTTTGTTTGCCGGCGGTGGCATTGCTTCAAAGATAGGAAGCATCACTTCGTTTAGTTTAGAAGTTTTGATTTTCTTCTTACGGTCTTCATAAACAATCATAGCCATTTCAACCGCTTTCAAAATTCTCTGCTTTGTTAAAGCCGAAACAAACAAAATAGGAATATCATTGAACTGACCAATTTTATCTCTGATTGATTTTTCAAAATCTCTAACGGTATTGGTATTTTTATCTTCTACCAAATCCCATTTATTCACCAAAATCACAATACCTTTTCTGTTTTTCTGAGCCAAACCGAAGATATTCATGTCCTGAGATTCCCAGCCTAAAGTAGCATCAACCATGATGATTACCACGTCTGAATATTCAATAGAACGGATAGAACGCATTACAGAGTAGAATTCCAAATCTTCATTTACTTTAGATTTTCTTCTCATTCCTGCAGTATCTACCAACACAAACTCGTGTCCGAATTTATTGTAAAGCGTTTGAATACTGTCTCTGGTAGTACCTGCAACATCGGTTACAATATTTCTTTCCTCATCAAGCAAAGCATTGGTCATTGTAGATTTTCCTACATTCGGACGGCCGGCAATGGTAATTTTTGGTAAACCTTCAAAAGGATCTTTGTATTCTGTAGTTGGGAAATCTCTTACGATATCATCTAAAATCTCTCCCGTTCCAGAACCTGTAGCTGAAGAAATAGTGTAATATTTGTCGATTCCTAATTGATAGAATTCTGTAGCGTCGATTTCTTCTTTGGCAGAATCTACTTTGTTGATGACGATATAAGTAGGTTTGTTTGACCTTCTCAACATCTCATGAATTTCATGATCGGTATCGGTAAGACCTTCTTCTACATTCAGCATAAAAATGATTGATGTAGCTTCATCAATTGCCAATTGCACTTGTTTAGAAATTTCACCTTGAAAAACGTCATCGTTATTCACATCATAACCTCCGGTGTCGATTACAGTAAAATCTACTCCGTTCCAGTCAGATTTCCCGTAGTGACGATCTCTGGTAACGCCGGCAGTAGAGTCTACTATAGCCTCTCTCCTTTCTAATAAACGATTAAATAACGTGGATTTTCCTACGTTGGGACGTCCAACGATTGCAACAATATTTGACATAAAAAATGTTTAATAATCCCTCGCCAATGCGATAGGACAAGATTATCAATGAGTTACTCCAACTTTTGGAGCTCAATTTTTTGCAAAGGTAAGCTAATTTTATCTAAATTGAAGTTTAAAAAATTTTTGGTTTTTGATAAACAATCTTTTTAAACCGAAATTCCATTTAAATTCAGGTTAAAATTAATGCTCTGTATTTCAATATTTAAAGGTTTTCAGGAGGAAAATTTTTATTTAAGATTTTTATTTTTAAAATAAATTATATAATTTCGCAGTCAGATAAAGACCTATAGTGTAACGGTAGCACTCCGGTTTTTGGTACCGTCAGTCGGGGTTCGAATCCCTGTGGGTCTACAAACCATCCTTTTTACAGGATGGTTTTGTTTTTTTTACATCTCTGTTTTTCCGCTCTTATTCAACAGAAATTTTTATTCCCTAAATTTGTATTTTCAAAAACAAAAAATTATGTCAATCACCAACGAACAGGAACTTCAGGGAATGCAAAACATCAGCAAAGCTGTTGCATTAACTTTAAAAGCCATGATTGATTATGCCAAACCAGGCATGACCACGAAAGAACTGGATGATTACGGAGCACAAATCCTTGAAAGTTTCGGAGCGAAATCAGCTCCGTACCTTACTTATGGATTTCCCGGATGGACTTGTATCAGCGTTGACAATGAATTCTGCCACGGAATTCCCTCAGAAAACAGAATTCTGAAAGAAGGCGACCTCATCAATATCGATGTTTCCGCAGAACTCGACGGATTTTGGGCTGATAACGGAAGTTCTTTTGTGATTGGAAAAGACCTAAATCAACATCAAAAACTGGTGGATGCTTCAAAAGAGATTTTAGAAAAAACCATCAGCAACATCAGCGGTGGAAAAAAGATTGCCGACATCGGGCATTTAATGGAAACTGAAGCTAAGAAAAGAGGATTTAAAGTAATTAAAAACCTTGGAGGTCACGGCGTTGGAAGAAGCCTTCACGAAGAACCTGATGAATTGTTAAACTACAAAAACCGTTTCGACAACAGAAGATTTAAGAAAAATTCTGTAGTAGCGATTGAAACTTTTATTTCAACAGATTCAAGCATTGCCGTGGAACTGAATGACGGCTGGACAATGGTTGGAAACCGTGGTGGATACATGGCTCAGCACGAACACACTATTTTAATTACCGACGGAAAGCCTGTGATTCTAACCAAAATGAACGGAATCTGGAATTAGTTTTACATTCCTTTAATAAAAGCATAAATCCCAACACCAATACCAACATACGCTAAAACAGTAATAATGTCAGCAATAGGTTGTGAAAAACGTTTTTCTGCAATTTTCTCAGCGTCAATCTGATTTTTATGAAACTTCAGAATGGTTTCAGGTCTTTTGACGGGGTGCGCAACGAGAGTATCGCTTGCCCATTTGTCCACAATGATTTTATAAGAGCTGCCACCAACATTTATTCTGTAATTTTTACCTACCGCCAGTTTATCCTGAATATTTACCGGAATCACCACTGAACCATTATTTACTGGCTGTGTTTTCTGCGCCATGGCTTCAGCAGCTTCGGGAGTCATCTCAAGAGAAGCAATATTATTACCGGTATTTTTTTTCGCCGGCTGCTGATCTTGCACTGGTTGCACTGGTACTTCGATTGGCTTTTTAACCTGATAAGTGTAGCAACTCACGAGTGAAAAAAGTAAAGCTATGAGATAAATATTTTTTTGCATTAGCCAAATTTAAGAATTAAACGGATTATTTTGAGTTTTGTTTTGAAAGTTTTTACTTTTCTGAAAAGCAAAGCCACCAAAACAGAATTTCAGTGGCTTTGATGTACAATTTTAAAATTTTATTTTAAATCAAATCGATCCAGTTCCATTACTTTTTCCCAGGCTTTTACGAAATCTTTCACAAATTTTTCTTTTGAATCTGATGAAGCGTAGATCTCTGCGATCGCTCTCAACTCAGCATTAGAGCCGAAAACCAGATCAGCACGGGTTGCCGTCCATCTATTTTCGCCGGAATTCCTGTCACTTCCTTCATACAGTTCTCTGTCCTGCGAAGTGGCTTTCCATTGCGTATTCATATCCAGAAGATTAACGAAGAAATCATTGCTTAAAGTTTCTGAGTTTTGCGTGAAAACTCCGTGTTTTGAACCGTCAAAATTGGTATTTAAAGCTCTCATTCCTCCCAACAAAACTGTCATTTCCGGAGCAGTTAAAGTTAAAAGCTGGGCTTTATCAATTAAAAGAGATTCTGTAGAAACATTTCTGTTTCCTTTTCTGTAATTCCTGAAACCATCGGCCAACGGCTCAAGATAACCAACAGATTCTACATCAGTTTGTTCCTGAGAAGCATCCGTTCTTCCTGCATTGAATTTTACTGAAACTTCTAAACCTCCGTTTGATGCAGCTTTTGCAACTGCAGCATTTCCAGCCAGAACAATTAAATCAGCCAATGAAACCTTTTTGTTTCCTGATTGATTATCATTGAATTTTTTCTTAATATTTCCCAGAATATCCAAAACTCTCTGAAGTTGTGAAGGATTGTTTACCGCCCAGTACTTCTGTGGAGCCAGACGAATTCTCGCCCCGTTCGCACCACCGCGCTTATCACTTCCTCTAAACGTAGAAGCGGAAGCCCATGCTGTAGAAACCAGCTCCGAAATACTTAAGCCTGAATTTAAAACTTTAGATTTCAGATTTTGAATATCATTTTCATCAATTAATTCATGATCAACTTCCGGAACAGGATCCTGCCAGATCAACTCTTCTGCCGGAACTTCTGTTCCCAAATACCTTGCTTTTGGCCCCATATCTCTGTGAGTAAGTTTAAACCATGCTCTTGCAAAAGCATCAGCAAACTGATCAGGATTTTCGTAAAAACGTCTTGAAATTTTCTCGTAAGCCGGATCTAATCTTAAAGATAAATCCGTCGTCAACATCGTTGCTCTGTGTTTCTTATTCTCATCAAAAGCGTCAGGAATGATTTCCGCACCGCCTTTTGCCACCCACTGATGAGCTCCGGCAGGACTTTTGGTCAGTTCCCATTCATTTTCAAAAAGGTTTTTAAAGAAATGATTGCTCCATTGGGTCGGAGTTTCTGTCCACGTTACTTCAAGTCCGCTGGTAATCGTATCTTTTCCTTTTCCGGTATTGAACGAACTTTCCCATCCGAAGCCTTGTGAAGCCAAATCGGTTGCTTCCGGCTCTTTCCCTACGTGATCTGACGGTCCAGCACCGTGGGTTTTTCCAAAAGTATGACCGCCGGCAATTAAAGCCACTGTTTCTTCATCATCCATTGCCATTCTACCAAAAGTATCTCTGATGTCTTTTGCTGCAGCGATCGGATCAGGATTTCCGTCCGGACCTTCGGGATTTACATAAATTAAACCCATGTGAGCCGCTGCCAAAGGTTTTTCCAAATCCCTGCTATGGGTGCCACCGCCGGCATTTTCGTCTGAAGAAACTACTCCGTGAGCATCTAAACCTGCTTTTCCGTCGGAATAACGTTCTTCATTTCCGAGCCATGTGTGTTCTGAGCCCCAATATACATCCTGATCGGCTTCCCAAACGTCTTCTCTTCCTCCTGCGAAACCAAAAGTTTTGAAACCCATCGATTCCAAGGCAACATTTCCTGTGAGAATCATCAGATCTGCCCACGAAATTTTGTTACCGTATTTTTGTTTGATTGGCCAAAGGAGCCTTCTTGCTTTATCTAAACTTACATTATCCGGCCAGCTGTTGAGTGGTGCAAATCTCTGCTGACCTCTCGCTCCGCCACCACGACCATCAAAAACCCTGTATGTTCCAGCACTGTGCCACGCCATCCTCACGAAGAGCGGTCCGTAGTGTCCGAAATCGGCTGGCCACCAATCCTGAGAATCGGTCATTAAAGCGTGAAGGTCATTTTTTAAACCCTGATAGTCCAGAGATTTGAAAGCTTCAGCATAATTAAAATTTTCATCCATCGGATCCGAAAGTTTTGAATGCTGTCTTAAAATATCAACTCTTAACTGTTTTGGCCACCAGTCGCGGTTGTCTGTTCCACCACCTGCTACCGGTTGATTGAGTTGCCCGTTGTGGAAAGGGCATTTGCTGATGTCTCCATTTTGGTTTTCCATATATAATTTTTAATGTTTGATGTAAATTTAGGAAGTTTTGATTATAATTTTAATCTATTGATAAAATTTTTATGATTTATAAAAACTATTATTCAATATATTTAAGTTAAAAATTATCAAGTTTTTAAAATTTCTAGATCGCGCAATTTTTTGCCTGCAGGATTTCTCTTTCTATTTTTAAAACAAAGTCTCAGTAATTCAAGCCTAACTATTCATACTCATTTTTAAAATTAATAAAAAAGAGATAAAAAGACTTCGGAAATTTAAAGTTTAACCAAATTTTAAATTTAAAAAATGAAATTTAGATTTATTCCAATTTGGAAAATGATTAAATTGAAGTTTTAAAAAATTGGTAAGAACATTGCAGTTTACACTTCACTTTCTAAAATACCCATCACTATGCTTAAAAAAATATTCGTTATCGTTTTGGTAGGATTTATTATCATTCAGTTTTTTCCGATTGACAAGACCAATCCGCCACTGGAGCCGGGCATGGACTTTCTAAGAATAAAAGACACACCGCCGGAAATTGCTAAATTGATCAGAACCTCCTGCTACGACTGCCATTCCAACGAAACGAAATATCCGTGGTATTCGAGCATTGCACCGTCATCATGGTTTCTGAAAAACCACATCAACGAAGGAAGAAAAGAACTGAATTTCTCTACTTTTGCGACTTACGAACCATCAAGACAGATTCATAAAATGGAAGAGGCAGCAGAAATGGTGGAGAAGAAAAAAATGCCATTGGATTATTATTTCATTGGGCATCAGGACGCAAAACTTTCGGATGCAGACAGAAAAAAGCTCGGCGATTATTTTAGATTTCAAATCAAAGACACCAAAATTAAAAACAATTAAACCATGGAAAACCGGGAAAACAAACACATTATTTTTTTTGACGGAGACTGCGGCGTATGCAATTTCTGGGTACAGTGGATTTTGCAGAGGGACAAAAAAAATCAGTTTATGTTTGCTTCCCTTCAGTCAGATTTTGGCCAGAAATTTTTGGGCGAAAGAAATTTAGATCAGAAACAATTCAACACTTTATATCTCTGGAAAGTAGGTTCCTATTATTTAATAAAATCAAAAGCGATTATTAAGGTTTTAAATTTACTTGGAGGAGTTTATAAAGCGGGAGGATTTTTAGGACAAATAGTTCCAACCGCAATCAGCGATCAACTTTACAACGTGATTTCAAGAAACAGAATGAAAATAAGCAATCAGAAATGTTTTTTACCAACACCGGAGGAAAGAAAGAAATTTATTGAAGTCTGAAGCTTTGAAATTTATTAAATATTTTTAAACTTTAAAGATTTTCTGAACATTTTTTTTATTAATCCATATATTTGCAAACTATGGAATACAACACCCAAAAAACTCAGCTTCTTTTGCCTGAATATGGCAGAATCATACAACAGTTGGTTGAGCGTTGCAAAGAGCTTCCTACAAAAGAAGAACGAAGCGAAATGGCAATGGCAATCATTGATTTTATGGGGCAGAGAAATCCGCATTTGAGAGACGAAGAAAATTATAAACATAAACTCTGGGACCACTTATATATTTTGGCAGATTATGATCTGGATGCCGATTCGCCATACCCTTTCCCAACAAGAGAAGAGCTTGCCGAAAAGCCTAAGAGAATGGAATACCCTAAACTTCAGGGAGATTTCAAATTTTACGGAAAAAGTATTCTTCAACTGATAGAAAAAGCAATAGAACTGGAACCTGGCGACGAAAAAGAAGCCTTGATTGAAGTGATTGCCAACAACATGAAGAAGTCTTACAATGTTTATAATAAAGAACACGTAACCGATGATGTGATTTTCCGTCACTTGAAAGAACTTTCATCCAACAGACTTGATTTAACCAATATTGAAGCTCTTGAAAAAAGCAAAATCTATTATGCAACTGCCAATAGAAACAACGCCAACAAGAACAATAATAACAGAAATCAAAGCAATTCTAACAACAACGTCAACAAAAGAAGATTCACAAACAACAATAACAACAAGAACAGAAGGTAATGAGCGGGACTTTTCAAATAAGAGGAGGAAAAAGACTACAGGGAGAAATCACTCCACAAGGGGCAAAAAATGAGGCGCTCCAAATTTTATGTGCAGTTTTATTAACAGATGAAGAGGTAAGAATAAACAACATTCCCGACATTCATGATGTAAACAGACTGATTGAAATCTTAGGCGATTTTGGTGTAAAAATAACTAAAAACGCTCACGGAGATTATACTTTCAAGGCAGATAATGTCAATTTTGATTACATAAAATCAAACGAATTTAAAAAAGACGGTGCCAAACTAAGAGGTTCTATTATGTTGTTGGGGCCGATGCTTGCCCGTTACGGAGAAGCGTATATGCCAACTCCGGGTGGAGATAAAATCGGAAGAAGAAGATTAGACACACACTTTCAGGGCTTAGTTGAATTGGGTGCAGAATTTCATTATGATGAGGAAGAATATTTCTATTCATTAAAAGCAAAAGAACTGAATGGAAAATTCATTCTTTTGGAAGAAGCTTCCGTTACAGGAACTGCCAATATTGTGATGGCGGCGGTTTTAGCTAAAGGCAAAACAAGAATTTACAACGCAGCCTGCGAGCCTTACCTTCAGCAACTTTGCAAAATGCTGAACAGAATGGGTGCCAACATCTCGGGAATCGGTTCGAATTTACTGACGATTGAAGGGGTAACTCAATTGAACGGAACCGAGCACACGATGCTTCCGGATATGGTGGAAATCGGTTCGTGGATTGGCCTTGCAGCCATGACGAAATCTGAAATTACTATCAAAAACGTCAACTGGAATCAGTTGGGCGTAATTCCAAATACGTTCAGAAAACTCGGAATTCAGTTGGAGCAGAGTGGCGATGACATTTACATTCCGTCTCAGGAACATTATAAAATTCAGAAATTTATTGACGGATCTATCCTTACCGTTTCAGATGCGCCATGGCCGGGCTTTACTCCGGATTTGCTTTCCATCATTTTGGTGGTGGCAACTCAGGCAAAAGGAAGTCTTTTGGTTCATCAGAAAATGTTTGAATCGAGACTCTTTTTCGTGGATAAACTGATCGATATGGGAGCTCAGATCATCTTATGTGATCCACACAGAGCAACGGTTATCGGTTTAAATCAGGAATCTCCGCTTCGTGGAACTACGATGGTTTCTCCCGACATCAGAGCCGGAAACGCACTGTTGATTGCAGCATTATCTGCGGAAGGAAAATCGATCATTCACAACATCGAGCAAATCGACAGAGGTTACGAAAACATCGACGGCAGACTGAAGGCCATTGGTGCTGACATTGAAAGAATTTAATGGAGTTAGAAGGGGAAGATGGAAGTTTAAAAACAAAATTTCACATTACTCATTGCCAATTACTCATTAATTATAAAAAACGCTTAGCCTGTCTGGGCGTTTTTTCATTTAAACAAAACACACAACTATGAAAATCGCTATCATCGGAGCCGGAAATATGGGCTTGTCTTTTTCAAAATCATTTCTGAAGTATGAACTGATCAAACCTGAAAACCTTCATTTGATTACCAGAAATGAAAATAAAATCACTAAAATAAAAGAAGAATTTCCAAAATCTGAAATTTCAATTTTTGAAAATGTATCTGAATTGGATGCAGATTTAATTATTATTGCCGTAAAACCACAGGATTTCAGGCACGCAGCGGAAAATTTTAAATTTAAATTAAAAGAAAACCAAATGGTACTGTCGATTATGGCAGGAATTAAAATTGAGAAAATTCAAACTCTGCTCAATCATAAAATGGTCGTAAGAGCGATGCCCAACTCACCTACCCTTTTGGGAATGGGAATCACGGGTTATACTGCTGCAGATGGCATTTCGTTCAGTCAATTGATTAATATTGAAAGGTTACTCAATTCTACCGGAAGATCTGTTTATCTGGAAAACGAAGAACTCTTGGATGGCGTTACAGCCCTTTCAGGAAGCGGTCCGGCCTACTTTTATTACATTGTTGACGCCATGATCAAAGCAGGAACTGAGATGGGAATTGATGAAGATTTAGCTAAACTTTTCGTGAAACAAACCATGCTCGGAGCATATCATTTAATTAATAATTCCGATAAAAACCTTGAAGAGCTCATTAAAGATGTTGCATCAAAAGGAGGCACTACTGAAGCTGCACTGAAAACATTCGACGAAAAAGATTTAAAAGGAAGTCTGAAAGAAGGAATTCTGAACGCTGAAAAACGCGCTAAAGAACTAAACGGCTAAATTTCTTTTCGATAAGCCTTCGAATCTGATATCCAATAAAAACACCGAGACTGTTTAAAAGAATATCATCAATCTCGAAAATTCCGAGGCGGGTAAAATACTGCATTCCCTCGACGATCACGATGGATGAGATAAAGGTGTACATTAAACTTTTCAAATCGTTCAGTTTCGAAAATACCCAACCTAAAAAACCGAAAGGAATAAACATCAAAACATTCCCCAAAACAATTCTCACAATATCCCACCACCGAATGGTATTTTCAATAAATTTCACCGTCGAAAAAACAGGTTCGATTCTGATGATGTTTTCATCAAACTGAAATCTCCCCATGCCCAAAAACATAAGATAAAGCAGAAATAAAGTGTAAGGGAAAATCGTAATTTGGTAAAACTTCTTTAACATCGATAGCAAAGATATTCATTTCAAAAAGACTAAATTTGCGTATTAAAGATTTTTAATGAAACATTTACTTCTCACGCTTATTGCGGCGATGCTGCTCTCGGTTTCATGGCCTACTTACGGCGTTCCTTTTTTCATATTTATTGCGCTTGTTCCGCTTTTGGTAATGGAACATGATATTTCAAAATTTTCAAAATACAGCAGAAAAAGCTGGGTGGTTTTCGGGCTTTCCTATCTCTGTTTTGTCATTTGGAATGCAGTAACTACAGGCTGGCTTTACGGCTCAAAAAATCCCGACGGAAGTCACTCGATGATGGCTGTTTTATTTCCGGTTTTGATCAATTCTTTATTGTATTCACTCATTTTCCAATGCTATCACTGGTACAAAAATGCACAGGGAACGTACTGGGGACTGGCTTTTTTCGTAAGCATCTGGATGTGTTTTGAGAAATTCCATCTGAATTGGGAACTCACATGGCCATGGCTGAATCTTGGAAATTCATTCTCAGAATACCCAAAATTAATTCAGTGGTACGATACAATTGGAGCCACCGGAGGAAGTTTCTGGATTTTAATTATCAACGTTTTCATTTTCTACACCATCAGAATCTGGCAGGCAGCTAGAAAAAGAAAGAGTTTAATCATTAATTCTTCTGTAATTGCTTTACTGATCGGTATTCCCATAATTATTTCCATTGCGAAATACAATAATTTTAATGAAAAACCAATCGGTGAAGTGAATGTTTTGATGCTTCAGCCTGAATTGGATCCTTACAACGAAAAATATCAGAAAGACAGCATTACAATTCAGAATGAACTTTTAAGTCTTGCTGAGGAACATTCAACCACAAAAATCGATTATTATATTGCACCGGAAACGGCAATTCCAGGAAGAGGTTCTATTTCTGAAACCGCTTTTGAAAAGAGCGAACTTTTAAATAATGTAAAATCATTTTTAACGAAACACCCGCAATCAGTTTTTGCATCAGGAATTTCTTCTCACAAATATTATCTTCACTCAGAAAATCTTCCGAAAGAAGCCTACCAGACAAGTTCAGGAGTCTGGGTTGAAAGCTATAATTCAGCCGTGCAAATTATTCCCAATCAGAAAGTAGAGGTCTATCATAAAGGAAAACTCGTTCCAGGGGTTGAAATTTTCCCGTATATAACTTATCTGAAACCCATTTTAGGCGATGCTATGATTAATCTTGGAGGAACAGTTGCTTCCCTCGGAATTGATAAAGAACGTGTAGCTTTTTCAAATCCTTACAACAAAGGAAAAATGGCTCCTATCATTTGCTACGAAAGTATTTACGGAGAATTTGTAACAGATTATGTAAAGAAAGGTGCCAACTTCTTCGCTATTATGACCAACGATTCGTGGTGGGGCGTAACGGAAGGTCACAGACAGCTTCTTTCTTACGCAAGAATGCGTTCCATCGAAACCAGAAGAGAAATTGCGAGAGCTGCCAATAGTGGAATTTCGGCACACATCAATGCTTTAGGAGAAATTGAGGAAGACACTTTGTACGGCGACAAAACGGCTTTGTTTGCTAAAATTAAATTGTATGAAGGTGAAACATTTTACACCAGAACCGGAGATTTTATTTCAAGAATCTGCCTTTTTGCATTTGGATTTTTATTGTTTTATTTAATTTTCAATTGGATTAAAACGAAAATCGATTCTAAAAAGGCTTAGGCTAAGATTTAAAGAAAGTTGCGTGAAAAAATTAATAAATAATTTTACAAAATATTTGTCTGTCTAAAAATTTATTCGTTATTTTGCAACCTCAAATATTATACAAATAAGAACATCGAGATATGTCAAGAATTTGCCAGATAACAGGAAAGCGTGCAATGGTTGGTAACAACGTTTCCCACGCTAATAACAAAACGAAGCGTCGTTTTGAAATTAACTTATTGGAAAAGAAATTTTACCTTCCAGAGCAAGACAAGCACGTTACGCTGAAAGTTTCAGCTCATGGATTGAGAATCATTAACAAGATTGGAATTGAAGAGGCTATCGAAAGAGGCATCAGAGAAGGATTGATTAAAAAGAACTAAATCATGGCAAAAAAAGGAAACAGAGTTCAAGTAATTCTTGAATGCACAGAGCACAAAGAAAGCGGTATGCCAGGAATGTCAAGATACATTTCTACAAAAAACAAAAAGAACACTACAGAAAGATTGGAATTGAAAAAATACAATCCGGTTCTTAAGAGATCTACCCTTCACAAAGAAATCAAGTAATTTATAAATATAATTTACCATGGCAAAGAAAGTAGTAGCAACCCTACAAAGCGGACAGTCTAAAAAAATGACTAAAGTGGTGAAAATGGTGAAGTCTTCTAAATCAGGAGCTTACGTTTTCGAAGAGAAAGTAATGAACGCAGACGAAGTAGACGGTTATTTGAAAAAATAATTACTTCGTTCTATCGAAATACAAAAACTATCCGGTTTTCGGGTAGTTTTTTTGTTATATTTGCGTGTTGTTGCCGGATGTACGATGCGGAATGATGTATGCTTTCCTTCTTTAAACATCCAACATCCTGCACCCAACATCCCGCATTAAAAATTCATAAAAATGAGTTGGTTTAAAAATATTTTTAAAAAAGAAGAAAAAGAAACTTTAGACAAAGGTTTGGAAAAATCCAATCAAGGTTTCTTTGAAAAAATGACGAAAGCCGTCGTAGGTAAAAGCAAAGTAGATGATGAAGTTCTTGATGATCTTGAAGAAATACTTATTGCATCCGATGTCGGGGCTTCCACGACCATCAAAATCATACAGAGAATTGAAGAACGTGTTGCACGAGACAAATATGTTGGCGTAAACGAACTGGATAAAATCTTACGTGAAGAAATCTCAGGTCTTCTTTTGGAAAACCCTCACGCCACCACCGGAAATGTAGACAGTTCAAAAAAACCTTACGTCATCATGGTTGTTGGTGTAAACGGTGTAGGAAAAACCACTACAATTGGAAAACTCGCACACCAGTTTAAATCTGAAGGTAAAAAAGTAGTTCTTGGAGCAGCTGATACGTTCAGAGCCGCTGCGGTTGATCAACTGGTCATCTGGAGCGAAAGAGTGGGCGTACCGATCGTAAAACAGGAAATGGGATCTGATCCTGCATCCGTTGCTTTCGATACTGTACAAAGTGCGGTTGCACAGGATGCCGACGTTGTAATCATCGATACTGCGGGAAGACTTCACAACAAAATTAATCTGATGAATGAGCTTTCCAAAATCAAAAGAGTGATGCAGAAGGTAATTCCTGATGCTCCACATGAGATTTTATTGGTTTTGGATGGTTCTACCGGGCAGAATGCTTTTGAACAGGCAAAACAGTTTACTGCGGCCACAGAAGTCAACGCTTTGGCAGTTACCAAATTAGACGGAACTGCAAAAGGTGGCGTTGTCATCGGTATTTCAGATCAGTTTCAGATTCCGGTAAAATATATTGGTGTCGGCGAAAAGATGCACGACCTTCAGCTTTTTAATGGTACAGAGTTTGTAGATTCATTTTTCAGGAAGAGATAATTGTTATCTTTTTTAAACAAACACTATTAATAACTTTAAAAAAATTATTCTATGGGATTCATTACCTGGATTATCTTCGGGCTTTTAGCCGGAGCAATCGCTAAACTAATCATGCCTGGCAAACAGGGTGGCGGATGGCTAATTACCATTATTTTAGGTATCGTTGGTGCTTTCGTTGGAGGGCTTATAGGTGTTTACGTATTACACTGGGGTGACATCGGAACTTTTTGGGATTTCAGAAGCTGGGCATTGGCTATTGGTGGTGCCATTTTGGTTATCTGGATCTATGAAATGGTAACTAAAAAGAGATAACAACAATTTAAAATCCGGCAGCTGAAATTCAGCTGCCGGATTTTTTATGAAACAATATAATTTAATTAGTCCATCTTTACCTGAAAAGGCATTTCCATTTTCACTTCAGATTTAAGCTTTTTATCTGTTAACTGCATCAAAATCTCATAGTTTGATTTTCCAATCTTATTTTTCAGAACTCTTGCAGAGATATCGTCTTCATTCATACCTTCGAAGATTTGCTCGAAAGCAGTCTTCTCTTCAGGATAAGATTTCACTTTATAATCTTTAAGATTAGCTTTTCCAGCTGCAAATTTCACGGCATCATTTAAAGATCCCAATTCATCCACAAGTCCAATTTCTTTAGCTCTTGTTCCGCTCCAGACTCTTCCACCTCCAACGGCATCAATCTGCTCAAAAGATTTTTTTCTGTTTTGAGTTACGAAATGCACGAATCTTTTATAAGTACCCTCAACACTTTTGGTAATCATCGCCACACCGTGCGGACTTAAACCATTTAATGATGAATAATACGCAGAATTGGCATTGGTAGCAACAACATCTGAGCGCACCCCGTTTTTATTGGCTAATTCTTTAAAATAAGGAAGAACTCCAAAAACACCGATTGAACCTGTTAAAGTATTCGGTTGGGAATAAATTTTGTCTGCTGCCATTGCAATGTAATAGCCACCCGAAGCCGCATAATCACCGAACGAAACAATAAGTGGTTTTTTCTTTTTCAACTGCTGCAACTCAAATAAAATTTCATCAGAAGCATTAGCGCTTCCTCCGGGAGAATTTATTCTTAAAACAACCGCTTTTACTTTTTTATCTTCCTGAAGATCTTTGATGTATTTTAAATATTTCTCAGAATAAATCTCATTGTACTCATCACCACTGTTAATAGATCCTGATGCGTAAAGCACCGCTACCCTGTCACCTGATTTTTCATCATCTTTAAATGAATCTACATATTTACCGAGAGAAATTTTTGAAAGCTTATCTTTTTCTTTAAGGTTTAATTTTGACCTTAACATCTGATCATATTCTGTTTTCTGAATAAGTTTATCAGCCAGTTTAAATTTCACACTTTCTTCAGGAATCATTCCGTAAAGGCTGTCAACAACAGTTTTGAACTGTGGAAGTTCGATCTTTCTTGAAACTGCAATTTTTGAAGAAGTGCTGTTCCAGATATCATTTAACAGGGTACTGAGTTGCTCTTTATTTTCAGGCGAAATTTCATTAGAAATAAATGGTTCAACAGCAGATTTAAATTTACCGTGACGGATTACTTCAATTCCGATACCGTACTTTTCTGCAAATTCTTTAAAGAAAGTAACTTCGGTGGACAAACCTTTCAATTCAATACCACCAGACGGATTTAGAAAATACTGATCTGCGACCGAACCTAAATAGTATGAAGACTGCGAAACATTATTTCCATAGGAATAAACAAATTTTCCGCTCTTTTTAAAATCTGCAATTGCTGCCCGAAGATCATCAATCTGTGTGATACCAGCACTTAAATCATCAGCTTCAATGCTGATTCCCTTAATATTTTTATCATCCTTCGCTTTTTTAATTGCTTCTACAGCATCGTAAATAAGAATCTCTTTATTTTTACTGCTGAAAGCAAAAACGTCTTTCTGTACTTCTGTCGGACTGTCTATAATTTTAGTTTTAAGATTGATTGTAAGTAAAGAATTTTTCTTTACCTCCACAGACGAACTGTCACTGGCAGAGCCAACGGCAATCATTACAATAAAAAAGACAAAAAATAAGCAACATAAAATAGCTACAGCCACTATATTTGCCAGAACATTTTTAAAGAAACTCTTCATAAATAATAACTTTTCCAAATATGTCGTATCATAATGCCATTTTGTTACTGGGAAGTAACATTGGAGATCAAAAAAAAAATCTAGAATTTGCTTTTGAAAGAATTACAGATAAAAACATCCTAATATTATCTAAAAGTAAATTTTTGTATTCTGAACCCGTGGAATTTGTCAGTTCCAATAATTTTTGTAATATTGCACTACGTATTGAAACAGATTTATCACCAATTCAGCTTCTTAACGGTTTAAAAGAAATCGAAAAAAGCATGGGAAGGTCGGTAGATTCGGGCAATACCCGAAACTATTCAGACAGGTTGATAGATATTGATATTGTAAGTTATGATAATTTAGTTTTCATTTGTAACAGATTAGAGATCCCTCACCACAAACATCTTTACGAAAGAGAATTTTCCAGATTATTATTAGATAGTTTATTTTTAAACAGAACATAAAACATATTGTATGAAATTAGGTTTATTATTGTTGGCTGCACTTCCTATAGCTACTTACGCACAGGA
Organism: Chryseobacterium sp. HNCC26DJ240; assembly: GCF_057180485.1. NCBI lineage: Bacteria > Pseudomonadati > Bacteroidota > Flavobacteriia > Flavobacteriales > Weeksellaceae > Chryseobacterium > Chryseobacterium sp. HNCC26DJ240. The sequence continues at coordinate 452,641 of NZ_JBXUGK010000002.1, read as the reverse complement.
CAGTATTGCAATTAGTCATTCACACGAATATCCTAACACCTTTTCTTCGGGCTCTGCCAACGTGCAGACTTTTACCAATGCTAATCGTAAGTTTAACGATTGGTCTGTTTCAATTGGTGGAGGTCCTGCATTCATGACTTTTGCAGATGTAACGTCATTCTACGGAGATAAAGTAAATTGGGGATGGAATGCTTATGCAAGTATTGATAAGCAAATTAATCACACCTTTGGAATTGATTTACAGTACCAAATGGGAGAAACAAAGCAACAGGCAGAATTGGCGACAAATCCAGCTGCCGGTCTCGCTAATGCATGGACGAAGTACAAACAAATCTCATTATTAGGAGATATTAACTTTTCAAATCTATTGAGAAGAGTTGATAACAAATCACCTTACAGATGGGCACTTCATGGATATTTAGGAGGAGGTATCATGGCTTTCAAAACAGAGCTTATTGATAACGATGCTTCAAGATGGAGCACCAATCCGCCAAGAATTCCAATCAGGAACGACCAGAAACTTGAAATTTCATCATTCTTCTGGCAGGCAGCGGTAGGTTTGAAATATAATGTATCAAAACTTGTAGATCTTGAAGCAAGAGTAATCTATATCAACAGTATGGATGAAGAATTTGATGGTGGTGGAGAAGGTAGATCTTTAGATACACCAACAGGGGACAGAATCAACTACAACCTTATTAATGACAGTTATTCAGACGGAGCGATGAGTTTCACTTTAGGTCTTTCATTTAAATTAGGTAAGCACAATACACATCTTGCATGGCATGATCCTTTACAGGAGGTTTATGGCCGTATGTATGATCTTGAAAACACATCAACAGAATTAGTTGTGTGTGAAAAAGGAGATATGGATAATGATGGTGTATGTGACGACTGGGACAGACAGCTTGATACTCCTGCCGGTGCAAGAGTTGATGGTGCTGGTGTAGCATTAGATATGGATCTTGACGGAGTCATTGATCTTTATGATAAATGTGTAACTGTAGCAGGACCACAAGAAAACAACGGTTGTCCTAAATAAAAACATCATTTAGTTAATTTAACAACTGAAATGATCAAATCAAGTAATAACAAATAAAAAATACACTATGAAATTAAGTTTAGCAATTGTTGCATTTGCTTTAGCGATCCCGACACTAAACTTTGCACAGGACTCTACAGCTGTAAGTTCTGCACAGCAATATCCAAATACATTTTCGTCCGGTTCTGCAAATGTTTCAAAATTTACTCAGGAATCTAAAAGATTCAATGATTGGTCTATTTCTGCAGGAGTAGGTGTTCCCTTAGTACAGTCTGCTGACCTTACCTCTATTAAGAATGGTAACGGTAAAAACCTTTTTGGTTACTCAATGTATGTGAGTGTAAATAAAGCAATTACACACGCATTCGGTATAAATTTACAGTACGACAGAGGTGAAACCAGACAAGGTTGGTTCAACACAAAAGATGCTGCTCCTTCTGATGCGTCTGTATACCAAAGAGTAGGTGCAAGAACTCAATACAACATGATCTCAATTTTGGGAGATGTTAATATCTCAAATCTTCTTAGAAGAGTTGATAACAAATCTCCTTACAGATGGGCATTACATGGCTATGCTGGTGTAGGAACTTTTGGTTACAAGGCTTTTCAAAAAGATGAAAAAGGTCAGAGATTAGCTACTGAAGTTAAACCTTTCAATCTTACCAATCTATTTGCGCAAGCGGGTGCTGGTTTGAAATACAAAATAAACAGAAGACTGGATCTTGAAGGAAGATTAATGTATGTATACACAGGAGATGATGAGTTCGATGGTGGAGGTGCACAATACAGTGACATCAACAAGAGAGAAGATCAAATCTCTGATAATTTCTTCAATGCAACACTTGGTTTAACTCTAAAACTTGGTAAGCATGAATCTCACTTAATGTGGCATGACCCATTGCAGGAAATCTATTGGAAGCTTGATGTTTTGGCTGAGAAAAACCAAGAAGTTGAAGTTTGTAAAAAAGGTGACTTAGACAATGATGGTGTTTGTGACGATTGGGACAGAGAATTGAACACTCCTGCTGGTGCAAGAGTTGACGGTGCAGGTGTTGCTTTAGATACAGACCTTGACGGTGTAATCGACCTTTATGATCAGTGTGTAACTGTTCCTGGTCCTGTTGAAAACAACGGTTGTCCTACAACACCAGCTGTAGTTCCAGGTACTGTAATTGAAAATGAAACAAAACTTGAAGGAATTGAATTTGATTTAAATTCAGATAGAATTTTACCTTCTAACACTCCGATTCTTAATAATGCAGTAAGCTATATCAACTCTTCTACAGGTACTTATACTGTAATCGGAGCAACTGATACAAGAGCTTCTGATGCTTACAACCAGAAACTTTCTGAAAGAAGAGCAAACAGTGTAAAGAATTATCTAATCAAAAACGGTGTTGATGCTTCTAAGCTTAATTCTGTTGGTAGAGGAGAAAAAGATCTTAAATACCCTGAATGTGACCCAGCTGAAAAATGCCCTGAATGGAAAAACAGAGCAAACAGAAGAGTTTACTTCGACGCTAAATAATAAAAATTTAATTATAAATTTAAAGTCACGCATTGCGTGACTTTTTTTGTTTCAATACTTTCCTTACATTTACTTTATGATTTCTTCACAGGATTTTAATCAGCTTAAAAGTCAGACCCTAAAACATTTTTGGGGTCACGATCATTTCAGAGATGCTCAGGAACAGATCATTGATTCTGTAATCAATAGAAAAGACACATTAGTTTTACTTCCTACAGGAGCCGGAAAATCACTATGCTACCAACTTCCATCTTTGTTGCAGGAAGGAACGTGTCTTGTAATTTCACCTTTACTGGCGTTGATGAAGGATCAGGTCAATCAATTAAAATTCAGAGGAATTGAAGCAGAATATCTAAGTTCTGAGCTTGATGAATTTGATGCAGAAGTTATTTACAACAGATGCAAAGACGGTTTAACAAAATTATTATACGTTTCTCCTGAAAGACTGACCAACAAACTCTTCGTTCAGCAGATGGAAGAAATTCAATTATCGTTTATAGCTGTAGATGAAGCACACTGTATTTCAGAGTGGGGACAGGATTTCAGACCGAGCTATCAGAATATTAAAGAGTTCAGAAAAAACAATCCCGAAATTCCTTGCTTGGCTTTGACAGCAACTGCAACTCCTAAAGTTTTAGAGGAAATTAAAACTAAACTGGAACTTAAAAATCCTCAGGTATTTCAGAAAAGTTTTAGGAGAGAAAATATTAAAATTTTCAGCGAAGAAATTTCAGATAAATATTCAAAAGTTTTTAATATTCTTAAATACGCGAAAGAATCTGGAATTATATATGTACGAACGAGAAAAGATGCTGAGCTTTTAACCGAATATCTTCACAGACACAACCTTCAAAATGTTGATTATTTCCACGCAGGATTGACGACCAAAGAGAAGAATGAAAGACAGAATTTTTGGAACAGTAGTGACCAAAATGTTTTAATCTCTACGAATGCTTTCGGAATGGGAATTGACAAAGATAATGTGCGTTTTGTCATCCACTTCTCCCCCTCTCAGTCGATTGAAAATTATTATCAGGAAATTGGCCGTGCCGGAAGAGATGGAAAAAAAAGCTATGCTTTTATGCTTTGGAATCAGCAGGAAATTTCAAACTTTGATCAAATATTACGAAATCAAATCCCAAATAAGGCAGAGTTTTTAAAAATTATAAGTTTTTTATATTCTAAATTTCAGGTAGCAGAATTTGAACTGCCGGAAAAAGTTTTTCAATTGAATATCTCCGGAATTCAGAATTTCACCAAGCTTTCAACGGCAAAAATCAAAAATGTACTGAATTTCCTTCACACACAGGAAATCATTTACCATAACAGCAATAAAAGTTTATCATCACTCGAATTGTTGATTAAACCTGATGAAATAGATCAGCTTCCGGCAAAAGATGCCTATTTTATTGAATTAATGCTCAGAAGTATTTCAGGAATTACAACGCACAAAGTGATGTTCAGCGAGCAAAAGGTCAGCGATAAAATCAGCGTGAGCATTCATCTCATCAAAGAAAGACTTAAAGAACTTCAACAGAAAAATTATCTGGAATACATCGATGGTGCTCTAGCTTCAGTAAAATTCTTAAAACCTAGAGATGAAAGATCTAATGCAGGAATTTACTGGAAACTTTTTGAACATATTCAGAAAAATAAAATCCAGAAATGGGAAGAAATGAAATTCTTTATTGAAGACAATCAATACTGCAAAATGAAATTGATTCTCTCCTATTTTGGCGAAAAAAATACTAAAAACTGTGGACAATGCACGGTTTGTGAGAAAAACAAACAATCTATTTTCGGAAAAGATGTCTCATCAGAAATCCTAAAGGTTTTAAGTAAAAAACCTGCAACGATTGAAGAAATTTCGGTTCAGTTACAATATCAGACCAAAGAAAACATTCTGGAAAACCTGATTTTCTTATTAGATTCAGGTAAAGTAAAAATGCTTAATTTCCGAACGTACGCTTTGACATAAATAATGTGCAATGAGTAATGAGCAGTCATGATTGATGAATAGTGAATAATTTATTACAAACAATATGGTTGTTATAAAATTCAGGTCTTTCAATTTCTCAATTTTGACTTCATAGTTTTATCTTTGCACAATGAAATCATTGAAAGTCGTTTTTTTAGGTACTCCCGAGTTTGCAAAGACCTCATTGGAAGCCATCCATCAGTCTCATCATGAAGTTGTAGGCGTTGTAACCGTTGCCGATAAAGCCAGCGGTCGCGGACAAAAAATAAATCAATCTCCCGTAAAAGTTTTTGCTGCGGAAAAGAATATCCCTATTTTTCAACCTGAAAAATTAAGAAATTCTGAATTTTTAGAGGAATTGCGAAAATTAGATGCTGATGTTTTCGTAGTCGTTGCTTTCAGAATGATGCCTAAAGTTTTGTTTGCAATGCCTAAAATGGGAACTTTCAACCTTCATGCTTCCCTTCTACCCGATTACAGAGGCGCTGCTCCAATCAACTATGCGGTGATTAACGGAGAAGAAAAAACAGGTGCAACCACATTTTTCATCAATGAAAAAATTGATGAAGGAAATATTTTACTGCAGGAAGAAATTCCGGTTTTGGAAGATGAAAATGCAGGACATCTGCACGACAGACTGATGGAAATGGGCTCAAAATTAGTCGTAAAAACACTGGACGGATTAGCCACAAACTCAATCGTTGAAAGACCTCAGCCTGAAGTTGAACATCCGAAAAACGCTTATAAAATCTTTAAAGAAGATACCAGAATCGACTGGACAAAAACCTCCAAAGAAGTTCATCAGTTTATCTTAGGAATGTCTCCTTATCCAGCTGCCTTCACGACTTTAAAAATTGGAGAAGAAGAAAAAGGATTAAAAATTTATGCTGGAAAATTTGAAGTTTCACAACACGGAAAACCTTTTGGAAGCTTAGAAATTTCAAAAAATGATTTTAAAATCTTTACAAAAGATGGAATCTATTATCCGTCAGAGCTTCAGTTAGAAGGAAAGAAAAGAATGAATGTCAAAGATTTTCTAAATGGATTTAAGAATTTCGACGAAATAAGAATGGCTTGAGTAAATCAAGCCATTTTTATTTCGTCGAAGTCAATTGTCAAATGTGAATTAGCTACGCTGTCAATTTAATCATTTAGAAAAATTCACTTGCGAAGCAAATTGACAATTCACAATTCACAATCAAAGCTGAACCATCTCTGTTACCTCAACATCATAACCTCCAACTTGTGGCTTAACGTCAGGATTTTGAGTGATTACTCTGAATTTATTAATCCCTAAATTCTTTAAAATCTGAGTTCCGATACCGTAATCTCTGTAATTGAATGCAGCCGTCGGATGTTTTTGTTGGCCGTCCTGATAATTGAGGAACTGCTGTAATTTTCTTAAAGTATTCTCAGAATTTGAAACATTATTGATGAAAATAATCGCTCCTTTTCCGGCTTCGTTAATCATCGAAGTTACCTTTTCCAACTGAGGTTTTTCACCGTTATTCAGTCTCGTCAAAACGTCAAAATAAGAATCAGAAGACTGAACTCGTACCAAAACAGGCTCATCAACTGTCCACGTTCCTTTTGTTAAAGCAAAGTGAATCTGATCATTAGAAGTTTCTCTGAAAGCGCAGAAATGGAAGTCTCCATACGCAGTTTTCACTTCTCTTTCTTCAATTCTTTCAATTAAATTTCCTTTTTTAAGCTGATAATGAATCAAATCTTCGATGGAAACGATTTTCATATCATGCTTTTGGGCAAAAACCTGTAAATCAGGCAAACGGGACATAGAACCGTCTTCATTCATAATTTCGCAGATTACTCCACCTTCTTTTAAACCTGCCAGACAAGTTAAGTCGATTGCAGCCTCAGTATGACCCGCTCTTTTCAAAACACCACCTTTTCTTGCACGAAGCGGGAAAATGTGACCCGGACGCATGAAATCTGTTGGTTTAGATTTCTCATCCATTAAAGCTAAAATCGTTTTTGCTCTGTCTCCTGCAGAAATTCCTGTAGAAGTTCCATCGCCTAAAAGGTCTACAGAAACGGTAAAAGCGGTTTCTTTAGGATCACTGCTGCGGCTTACCATCACATCCAATCCTAATTCATCACATCTTTTTTCAGGAAGGGGCATACAGATCAAACCTCTTCCGTGAACTGCCATAAAGTTGATCAACGCAGGTGTTGTAAGCTCGGCAGCACAAAGAAAGTCACCTTCATTTTCTCTATCCTCATCGTCTACTACTATGATTATTTTACCATTTTTAAGGTCTTCGATCGCCTCTGGAATAGTATTTAGTTTAATATCTGACATTTTTACTTTGAATTTTCGCAAAGATACTCAATAAAATAAGCATCAACAATTATTAACGGCGGTTTATAATTTCTTTAATCTACAGTATTGTTTTGACACGTGAGTCACATTAGTTTTAGCTGTAAATATTGAAAACATTTTAGAGTACATAAGATTTGAAAATCCAAGATTTTCAATAATGACATAAGAAACATGATGGTCCTTTAATTTTAAAGGAGGAATTATTTTAATTTTATAATCCCACAAACCGACTTTAAACACTCCCACCCAAAAATCTTTGATTTTTTCTCTAATATGCTCTAAAATATTTTCAAAGCTGAAAAAACTCTCTGTGACTTATGTGTCATCCAACCAAAGAGTCTTTCGCTTTTCTAATGATTTCGTACGACTCCAGTCTTTTCTGGTGGTCGTAAATGTGAGAATTAATCATCAGTTCATCCACCTGATATTTTTCCTGAAAGTTTTTGATCTGCTCAGCAATCTCTTCTTGATTTCCAATAAAACTGAATTTTAATTTCTGTAAAACCATAGACTTTTCCATAGCAGACCAAATCGCATCCATATCTTCAACCGGCGCCGGAAAAGGCTTTCTGTCATTTCTAATGATGTTGATGAATGCCTGAAACAATGTCGTGGAAAGAAAATGAGCTTCCTTAGAAGTTTCTGCGGCAACACCGTTTACACAAGCCAAAACATACGGTTTATCTAAATATTTCGAAGGCTCGAAGTGTTCTCTGTAGATTTTAAACGCCATTTCCATTTGTTCGGGAGCAAAATGTCCGGCAAAAGCATACGGCAATCCCAGTTCAGCTGCCAGCCAGGCGCTGTCGGTACTTGAACCGAGAATATACATCGGAATATCCAGACCTTCACCCGGAATCGCACGAACCAAAGCATTTGAATTTTCTTTGGAAAAATATTTCTGTAATTCCAGAACCTGTCTCGGAAACTGTTCGTTAATGATGGCAGGATTTCGCCCCAATGCCTGAGCAGTCAGACCGTCTGTTCCGGGAGCTCTTCCCAAACCCAAATCAATTCTTCCGGGGAAAAGTGATTCTAAAGTTCCGAACTGTTCGGCTATAACGAGCGAACTGTGATTAGGAAGCATAATTCCACCTGAACCGACTCTTATTTTTTTTGTTCCGTTGGCGATAAAACCAATCAGAACTGATGTTGCGGAACTGGCTATGCTTTCCATATTGTGATGTTCAGCAAGCCAGAATCTTTTATAATTTAAATTTTCAGCGAAGTTAGCCAGAGACAAACTGTCCTGAAAAGTATCGTGAATTGTTTTGCCCTGTTTTACGGGAGCTAAGTCAAGCACTGATATTTCGAAATTTTTCATGTTTAAATATTTACTCTTTAAAGGTGAATTCATTCTCCTTTAAAAATTGATTATTTTGAATTTAAGTTTAACTTACGCAAATTTAAAGCTAATAAAATTCATTAGTTACTTTTTGTAATTGAAGAAATTGATTGCTGTGTTGTGGAAAAAGCTATTAAAAATAAATTTTAAGTAGAAAACTGAAATATTTCAAAAATAAATTCTCTTGCAATGCAGTTGATAAACACGTGTTTAAGGTACCATATTTTATTTTAACATTCTTTAACTTTATTTTGGCTTCATAATTGAAATTAAGCAGGTATAAACATTCAAATGATTTTGAATATAAAATTTGCGTTATGAAAAAGATTATAGTATCAGGTTTGTTATCAGTTTTCTTGTTCACAGCCTGTAAAAAAGACGATAAAATTGCCGAGCAAACTCTTGAACAGCAAAAACTTGAATTTCAGTCGAGACAACTTGAGATTGAAAAACAGAAATTAGCTATCGAAAAAGAGAGAATGGCTTACGAGGCTCAAAAGAGATCAGACAGCCTTGCTGAAATTGAAAAACAGGAAGCAGCTGTGGCAGCTGTAGCGGCTGCAAAACCTCAGGTAATCCGTGAAACACGAACAATTTATAGAAACAGTCCTTCATCAGGTTCTTCTTCTGGAGCGGTGGCCAGCAATGGTTCCGGTACATCATCACAGGGTACAACTCAGAAAAAAGGGATGAGTAAAGCTGCCAAAGGTACAATCATTGGTACCGTAGGTGGAGCCGCAGCGGGTGCCATCATCAGTAAGAAAAACAGAGGTCTCGGTGCAGTAATCGGCGGTGTAGTCGGTGGTGCAACAGGTTATACCATTGGTAGATCTGGCGATAGAAAAGATGGTCGTGTACAACCGAGATAATTCAACCTACCAAACCACTTTTATATATTTTTTTAACTAAAGATTGCTTAATTTTAAGCAATCTTTTTTTATGCTTTTACTCATTTTATCCCTCATTCTACTTTTACCCACGTTGATTGGATGGGGTTTGATTGCCGAAAAAACATTTCATTTTAATCTGATTGAAGGCATTTCAGGGAAAATATTATCCGGCATAACACTATTAAGTTTACTTTTAACTGTAACTGCATTTTTTTTCGCCGTCAATGTTTACATTGAAGCAATCATCTTGTGTATCGGACTGTCATATTTCGTTAAAGAAAAATTTTATCAGAAACTATTTACTTTTTTTAAAAATGCAGGTTGGGCTTTTTATGCATCAGTAATCATCTGTGTTGCCTGCGCAAGCTTCTACCCTTTCATTCTGGATCATTTTGGATATTACATTCCTACGATCAGGTGGCTTTCTGAATTTGGTTTGATTAAGGGAATTTCAAATTTAGATCTTACACTCGGTCAAATGTCTGCGTGGCATATTTTCCAGACGGCATTTTCACATTTTTCCGATCCTTTTCTGAGAATCAATTTATTGGTTGCAGTTACCTATCTTATCTACATTTTTGAAAATAAAAACTGGATTCATCTGGCATTTTTCCCGATATTTCTATTCTTCCTTCAATCTCCAAGTCCGGATTTGCCTGCTTATGTTTTTTCGTTGATTGTTGTTCATGAGATATTGACTAAAATACAGATTAATTCCGGATTTCTTGCATTCAGCATTTTTATTTTCACAATTAAACCGACAATGATTTGGCTTCCGGTTTTTGTATTTCTAAATATGATTCTGAGAAGAGAAATGTCTTTAAAAATAATACTTTCAGGCACATTTGTTTTAAGTCTTTTCATTATTAAAAACATCTGGATTTTCGGATACCCTGTTTTCCCAATCACTGCTTTCAATTTAAATTTTCCATGGAAACCCAATCCTGAAATGATGAGACAAAGCTCTGAATACGCGGTTTTAAAAACATACGACGCTCAATATTCTTTAGAACAAATCAAAAACTTCAGTTTAAAGGAAAAAATTGTAAACTGGCTTTTTATTTCGGGAGTTAAATCAATATTTAATATCGGATTCCTTGCTTCTTTATTATTTTATGGAGTTTTTACATTTATTAAAAAAGAGAAAACGCATTATATCTTGTTTGGTTCATTGCTTTTAAAGTCAATTATAATTCTTTCATTTTCTGCGCAGTACCGATTTTATTTGGAAGTATACCCTGTAGTATTTATTGCGGTTTTTTATGCCCTCAACATCAAAAAGTTTTCAATTCTAATGTTCTCTACAGGTAGTTTGGCAACATTAAGTTTTCTGATCAACCCTGAAATTTTGAAATACCTTGTCCCAAGTTTTAGATTAGGAAACACAATGGGAAAGTTTCAAATTGCTCAACTGTACAAGCCAGCAGAATATTTCCACAATAGTTACAACAGTTTTAAGGTTGGAAATTTAAATTTAAACGTTTCAAAAAAATATCCTTTTAATTACGAAACGCCTGCGCCGGCAATCTCAGAGGGTTTTATGTTTGATTATCAAAAACTTGGAATATTTCCTCAATTGAAAAATACTAAAAACATTAAAGACGGATTTATTTGGAAAAAATTGGATCAAAAAGAAAAAAAGGAATTGGATAACGCTATAAAAGTCATTAAAAACAACTATCAGCAACCCTGATCTGCTTTTTTCTCATCTGAATAAATTTCGGTAATTTTGTACTATGTTTAACAGCTTAGGAAATCTTCTCAGCCTTACTTCCTTCGGGGAAAGTCATGGCACAGCTTATGGTGGAATTATCAATAATTTTCCGGCAGGCGTAGAGATCAGTTTAGAAAAAATTCAGGCAGAACTTGACCGCAGAAAGCCTGGCCAGTCGGCAATTGTAACGCAACGTAAAGAAAGTGATACCGTACAGTTTCTATCAGGAATTTTTGAAGGAAAATCTACAGGAACGCCTATCGGTTTCACCATCGAAAATGAAAATCAGAAATCGAAAGATTACGATCACATTGCCAGTTCTTACCGCCCAAGCCATGCGGATTTTACCTATGACCAAAAATTTGGAATTAGAGATTACCGTGGTGGAGGGAAATCTTCTGCTCGTGAAACCATCAACTGGGTTGTAGCAGGAGCTTTAGCAAAACAGCTTTTACCAGAATTTGAAATCAACGCTTATGTTTCTTCAGTAGGAGAAATTTTCTGCGAAAAGCCTTATCAGGCTTTGGATTTTTCTAAAACTGAAAGCAATGAAGTCCGTTGTCCGGATGCTGAAACTGCAGAAAAAATGATTTCAAAAATTAAAGAAATCAAAAAAGAAGGCAATACTATCGGGGGAACAATCACCTGTGTTATCAAAAATGTACCTGCAGGAATTGGCGAGCCCGTTTTCTCAAAACTACAGGCTGAACTGGCAAAAGCAATGCTTAACATCAATGCCTGTAAAGGTTTTGAATACGGAAGCGGTTTCTGTGGTGCAAAAATGACAGGCAAAGAGCACAACGATCTTTTTAACGAAGATTTTTCAACTAAATCCAATCTTTCAGGAGGAATTCAGGGTGGAATTTCCAATGGAATGGATATTTATTTCAGAGTCGCTTTTAAACCTGTTGCCACAATTTTACAGCCCCAGGAAAGTGTGAATAGAAGTGGCGAAAAGGTAACCGTGGAAGGAAAAGGGAGACATGATGCCTGCGTTCTGCCGCGAGCAGTTCCCGTGGTGGAAGCCCTTGCAGCTTTCGTACTTGCCGACCTTTACCTGATTAACAAAACAAGAAACATCAACAATTTTTAATATAAATTAGTAATGAAAAATTACTGGGACAACGCCATTTCTTTCGAAGAATATGTGCAAATCGGAAGACAAAGACTTGAAAATCCTGCAAATGAACAGGAAAAAGAATATAAACAATACTACGAACTCGGGCTTCAACGCATCGACAGAACGTGGAAAAAATATACACCGGATGAAGAGCAGCTTCAAACCTTGGAGTCAAAAAATTTTAAAGGAAAGATTTTAATTATCTCTGAAGCTTGGTGCGGTGACGCAAGCGCGACAGTTCCGGCGTTGGTGAAGTTTTTTGAAGGAAAAAATGAAGTAAAAATATTCCTTAGAGACAGCGATAAAAGCCTGATCAATCAGTTTCTGACAAACGGCACAGAATCGATTCCTAAAGTTCTAATTTTAAATGAAGACTTTAGTGTGAAAAATTCGTGGGGACCGCGTCCAAAATTCGGGCACGAACTTTTACTTAAGTTTAAGGCTGATCCCGAAGCGTATCCGAGGGAGACTTTCTACAATGATCTTCAACTTTACTATGCAAAAAACAGAGGTAAAGATGCTGTTGCAGAAATCCTTGAATTACTGTAAATTACAGAAAAATTAAATATGAAATCGCCTACTTTACAAAACAACCATCTCATTAAAGACAAAGCGATTGCATTACTTGTCCCGACTCTTCGGGATGACCTTTAAAAACAATAAATAAGTACATATGAAAAAAAACATTATTTATATCGTCATTCTGGTTATTCTGGGTTGCATCTTTTTTATTCCCGGTCTTCAGCTTAAACTGAAAGAAGCTTTTTTTCCGGTGGCTGCAATTGAAAAAGCGGTACACATCGCTCCTGAAGATTATGATGTAGAACTGAAAGGCATCAACGTGGCAAGTACCAATCTTAAAAACTTTAAAGACAAACCGATATTTCTGAATTTTTGGGGAACGTGGTGTCCGCCATGTCGTAAAGAGTGGCCATCCATCCAGAAACTGTATGACGGCAGAAAAGGTCATGTAGATTTTGTTTTGATTGCCATGAACGATCAGGAAGACGCTGTAAGAAAATATTTAAAAGAAAATAATTATACCGTTCCTGTTTATATTGCACAGAGTCCGATTTCAGAAAAACTGCTTCCAAAGGCTTTTCCCACAACATTTTTGCTGGACAAAACGGGGAGAATTATTATTAAAGAAGATGCTGCAACCAACTGGGATGCCGAAACCATTCATCAGTTCATTGATAATATCATTAAATAATTCTGATAAATTTTTTACTGAAAAAAGTTTTTTAATATCTAATAATGTGTATTTTAGACACCGAAAATTATCTTAACACTTTTTATTATTTGCTGGTACAGAATTTGTGAATTATAAAAATGTTAAATTAAAAACAAACACAAAATGAAATATTCTAAACTTCATCTTGCTAAAGAAGCAATTCGCCACAAAGGCTTTATCAAAAAAATTCCGGATATTTTCCGAATGGTGAAATTCTGGAGAAAGGGAATGTATCCCATGAGATCAATTGATGTGATTTTACCCATGTTGGGTTTACTTTACGTCATTTCTCCGATAGATTTAATTCCTGATTTTATCTTTCCCGTGGTGGGAGTAATGGATGATTTGGCGATTTTGTCGCTCGCAATTCCTAAACTCATTCGGGAAGTAGATAAATTTCTTCTTTGGGAAGCCGAAAGGAGATTGGGCGAAACCAAAATTATCGACGCTGAGATCGTAAAATAATAGCTCAGAAAAGTCATTTTCTTAAAAGGGAAATGACTTTTTTAATTTTAAAATAAATGACCGTGAAACGTCTAAGCGAGTCGTCATTTAAAATTCAAATCCTTAAATTTGCAGAATCTAATAAAAAATTAATGGAAAGTAAGAAAGAATTCTTTTTAGAATGCTACAAGCTGGGAATCATCAAATTTGGAAGATTTACTTTGAAAAGCGGTATCGAAAGTCCGTTTTATGTAGATTTAAGACCATTGGCATCAGACCCGAAAATCCTTAAAAACCTTGCCAATTATCTTTTGGAAATGCTTCCGCTGGATAATTTTGATTTGATTTGTGGTGTTCCTTACGCTGCACTTCCGATGGCTACGGCGATGTCTCTTGAAAGTTATATTCCATTAATTATTAAAAGAAAAGAGGCAAAAAATTACGGAACCAAAAAACTGATCGAAGGAATTTATCAAAAAGGACAAAACTGTCTTTTGGTGGAAGACGTAATCACATCCGGAAAATCTTTAATCGAAACCATTGCCGAAGTAGAAAATGAAGATCTGAAGGTTGCGGACATTATTGTGGTTTTAGACCGTGAACAGGGCGGAAAACAGCTTTTGGAAAGCAAAGGATTTAAAGTTCATACCCTTTTCAATATCTCGGAAGTCTGCACTATTCTTCAGAAAGAAGGCGAACTTTCAGACGATGAAGTGAAAAGAATTCAGGACTTTTTGAAAGGAAATCACATTCAGTTTGATGAGAAAAAAAGACTTTCTTATCAGGAAAAATTTGAAAATGCCCAGCATTCAGTTTCTAAAAAATTGTTGGAAACAGCTTTGGCAAAAGAATCAAATCTTATCGCATCAGCTGATGTGACAACGACTGACGAACTTTTGGCTTTGGCTGAAAAAGTGGGACCACACGTTATCGCTTTAAAAACACACATCGACATCATTTCAGATTTCGATTATGAAAAAACCATTGTTCCATTAAAAGCTTTGGCTCAAAAACATCGATTCTTATTAATGGAAGACCGCAAATTTGCTGACATCGGAAACACTCAGGAGCTTCAGTTTACCAGCGGCGTTTTCAAAATTACGGATTGGGCAGATTTTGTCACCTCTCAGGTCATCGGCGGGTATGAATCTCTGGATTGCTTTAAAAATGTAGGAGTTGTTGCGATTGTCGGAATGTCTTCGAAAGGAACTTTGACCACAAGCGCATACCGTGAAGAAGCTTTAAAAGTGGCGGCTTCGCATCCCAATGTGATTGGTGGCGTTTCTCAAAATCAGTTGCCGGACGAAATGTTGCTCTTTACTCCCGGAGTGAATTTAGCAGATTCAGGAGACGGAAAAGGACAGCAGTACAACACTCCGGAGCACGTATTTAAGACACTTCACACAGATTTCATCATCGTAGGAAGAGGAATTTACAAATCTGAAAACCCTGAAGAAGCAGCGCTTACGTATAAAAACGAAGGGTGGAAAGCATATCAGGATTCTTTGTAGAAATACATTGCATATCATAAGCTCCGCAGGAGCGAAATCAACAGCACAGGGTAATGCCCTGTGTTTTTCGTATCATTCAGTTAGAAAAAGCCATGAAAGGGCGAAATCAAAATCTCATTTTTAAAAAGATAAAACTTTTCGACCTGAAAAAACAGACTTTTGTGGATAAATAACCGTTCTTTTCAGACTAAAAATTAATTTAAAATATGATTAAATTTAAATCTAAAATACGTTATATTTGATGCTTTATCAGCCATTTTGAAAAAGTTCAGCATCGTTATTATTTCGTTTTTAGGGTTTGTACAGATTTCTGCACAGAAAGACAGTATTTTTATCAGTGCTAAACTTTCTCAAGACCGAAAAACACTTGACGTTGAACAGAGAATTGTGTACCACAACCACTCTGATAAAGATCTGGACAGCCTGAAACTTCTCAACTGGATTGCCGCTTACAACAACCGCAAAACCGCTTTGGTGTACAGAAAACTGGAAGACCGGAACAACAAACTTCATTTTGCAAAACAGGACGAACTCGGAAAATTACTTGAACTGAGCATTACCAGAGATGATCAGAACTTTTTAATTGAAAAGAAAAATACTGAAAACCTTTATTTACCGCTTCAAAATCCTCTAAAAGCCGGAGAAGAAATTGTTTTAAATTTAAAATATAAACTTCAGCTTCCCGATAAAAAATTTACGGGTTACGGGACTTCCGATATCAATACTTCGCTGAAATATTTCTTCATCGTTCCCGATCATTTTGATAGAGAAAATAATCTGAGCCGGAATTATCTCGATATTGAAGAATCTGTGAATTTCAATACCTTTTGGAAGATTGATTTGAATCTGCCTGCAGAATTTCAGGCTCAGGGAAATCTTGATCAGACCACCGACAATTCATTTGAAGGTTATCTTGATTCTGATCCGGAATTTATTATTTCGAAAGACAAATTTCCTGTTTTAAATATCGGTTCAGATAGTTTTAAAACAGAAATCAAACTCGGCTACAACATCAGTGAGCAGGAAAAACAGAATCTTGAATTTTTCCTTCCGCTGCAACTTAAATTTATAGAAGACAGAATCGGGACAATCCCCGAAAGGCTTTTTATTTCTGAAAAATTCAGGGCTAAAGAAGACTTCTTTGGAAACAATGATATCAAATTCTGGATATTTAATTTTAAACTTTTCACAGATGCTGAAAAAGCAGATCAGGACTATTTTGGAATCGTTTCTAAAAAAGTTTTAGATGAAAAAATTATCGCTGATAAACAAGATCATCACTGGTTCAAAAACGGACTGAAATCTTATCTTGAAATTCAATATTTAAAGAAATTTTACCGTGATGCGAAACTTCTGGGAAATCTCACCGAGACAAAGATTTTAGGAATTAAACCTGTAAAATTCTTCCATGCTTCAGAAGTAAAACTGCTTGATCGATATGGTTTGGCATATCAATATATCATGACTCAGAATCTCGATCAAAAAATTGGTGAAAGATTTTCGGAGCTGAGCAACTTCAACGATATGGCGATTTCCAACTTTGAGACAGGAAGTCTGTTCAGCTACACTGCCGATAAAATGGGGGAAAATCAGTTTAATGATTTGGTTAAAAATTACATATCAGAAAATACAGACACACAAATCAATCCCGAAGATTTCCTGAAAGATCTGGCTGAAAAAGAGAAATCTTCAGCTTATTTCAGTGATTTTTTAAAACAGAAAAACCGTGATAATTTCAGACTGAAAAATTTCAGAGCTAAAAAAGACGAAGCTCTGGAAGTTCGGATTGTAAAAAATACTGACCAAGCAATTCCTGTAAAACTTGAAACAGAAAATCGTGACGGTTCCAGAAAATCTTATTGGGTGGAAACGGAGAAAGGTGAAAGGCTTAAAACCTTCGAAATTCCGGCAGATAATCTTTATAAAATTACGCTGAACAACGGCTACATATTTCCTGAGCCCAATTACAGAGACAATTATCTTTACACAAAAGGTATATTCTCCAATTCAAAAAAGATCAAATTTAAACTCATCAAAGATATTCCGAATCCTGAGTTTAATGAAATATATTTAAATCCGAGAGTGCGTTTCAGCAATGCTTATGACAAATTTCTGCTTGGGATGAACTTTAGAAACGAATCTCTTTTCGATCAGAAATTTGCCTATTCCGTAACACCTTATTACAGCACAGGAACCGGAAAAATGGTAGGTTCGGGAGGTGTCTCCTACTCTTTTCTGCCGGCTGAAAGTTTTATCAGAGCTTTGACTTTCGGAGTTTCTGCGGCTCAGTTTCATTATGATTACAAACTGGCATATTCCAGAGCTTCAGCATCTGCGGGAATCAGTTTTCAGAAACCTCCGAGAAGTACTGTGAGTCGGGGAATAGCTGTTTCATACAACTATTATCAGCGGGATCTGAGTGCAAGAATGATAGCTAACCGCGATTATTCCAAGTACAATTTGTGGAGCGTGGGTTACGGATATACCGATAACCAAATGATTCATGAGAAAAGTGTAAGCATCAGCACTCAAGGGATGGAAGATTACAATAAAATCACAGCTGAAGCCTTTTACCGTTGGGAATTTGCCCCAAGACAGAAACTGAGCTTAAGACTTTTTGCAGGATATTTTGCAAGAAACGAAACCAGAAACAACACTTTCAATTACGGAATATCAAGAGTTTCAGATTATTCATTTTCGTACAATCTCTTAGGTCAAAGTGCTACGGAAGGACTGCTTTCCCAACAATATGTTTTGGCAGACGGAGGTTTTAAATCATTCATTCCAGGCTCCGTTAATCAATGGATTACTTCTTTTAATCTAGATACGAGTGTATGGAAAATGATACACGTTTACGCTGATGCAGGAGTTTATAAAAACAAAAACTTCGATCCAAAATTCATCTGGGATTCGGGTCTGAAAGTACGTGTGATCCCTGATTTTCTTGAAGTGTATCTTCCGGTACAGTCGAGTTTAGGATTTGAGCCTGGCTTTAAAGATTATGGCAAAAGAATCCGTTATACTTTGATTTTAAATCTTGGAACAATTATTAATGCTGCGAGGAGAGGTTGGTACTAAACCATTTTTGAAAATAAAAAATTCACCTTCACTACTTACTCAGTAAATTATTGTACAAATCTCACGAAAACACCTAACAAGTCTAAAAATTAGAAAACACCCTAACAGAAAGCTTCCCGCACCCCTGCAACAGCTTTGCCGGAAACCTTACAAGCCCGTCGCACCCCTGCAACACATTTGCCGGAACACGGGAAAGTTCAATGCGGCCGTGCAATAAACTTTCTCATAAAAGATTTAAATTTTCTAAGAGTGCAATGTATAAGCAGAAAAAAAAACAGCTGCATTTTCTACAGCTGTTCCTTATTTATATCTTAACTAAGAATTAGTCTTTTAAGATTTTCTGAGACACCGGCTGGTTGTTTACGATACCTGTAACGATATAGTTTCCTTTAGCCAGTTCAGCAACATTTAAAGTAGATCCGTTTTTCACATCACCTGTTTTAACGATAGCTCCTGATAAAGTATACACTTTAAAATCTTTTACATCAGAACCGAAAATGATTTCGTTGTTTTTAACCAAAGTGTTTTTGATAAAGTTTGGACTTACTTTTTTGAAATCTGCAACTGAAAGCCCATCTGCGGCTGTCCATGCAAAATTATCAATAGAAACCTGAGCACCTGTAGCAGCAACCCTTACTGTAACCGGATTTGCTGAATTGATAAGATAAGAGTAGTTGTAGACCGTAGTCTGTGCACCGTTACCTGTTCCGAAATCAGCAGTTTCATTCACCATGGTTCCGTTCACGTACAGCTGAATTGTTCTTGTTGCACCACCTGTAAAAGCTTTTTTATATTGAAAACTTAAGGTTCCAATTCCGTTCGGAAAAGAAATAGTTTGCCCTCCCGATCCCTCTCTGATAAGTGCAGTCATATCAGAAATTGTCACGTTATTGGTATTGGATTCTACGATACGGCCGTCGCTTAAATCCCATGTTGTACTATTGGCACCACTAAAACTGGCGGTCGTGTAGCTTGTTCCGGCTGTAGCTGTTCTTGTATCAAAATTTTCAGTTCCCTGTGCATGTACTGTCGCAGCAAACAAAACTCCTGCAACGATAGAATAAATCTTTTTCATAACTTTTAATTTTATTTTTTAGTTAATTAATAATTTACAGGGCAAAATTAGGGCTATAATTACGAAAAATTTAAAAATTACAATTACATAATTATTAATATTACTCAAACTAAAAGTGAATAAATAAAAGAGTTACTGTTTGATTTTATTTAAACTAACACCAAAAAAAACAGCTGCATTTCTGCAGCTGTCTGATATTTATATGACTTAAAAATTAGTCTTTTAAGATTTTCTGAGAAACCGGCTCTTTGTTTACAATACCTGTTACGATATAGTTTCCTTTAGCCAATTCAGCAACGTTTAACGTAGATCCGTTTTTCACATCACCCGTTTTAACGATAGCTCCAGATAAAGTGTAGATTTTAATATCTTTCACATCTGAACCGAAAATGATTTCGTTGTTTTTTACCAAAGTGTTTTTAATGAAGTTACCAGTTACTTTTTTAACATCTGAAACTGCAAGATTGCCTGTAGTTGAGTTTTGAGGTGTAGGAGTTCCTATTGTAAAATCAACACCATTATTATTTGTATCAACACCGTTTGTTCTTGAAGCTGACGTAGAATTAGACATAGCTCCAGCTACCGTTCCTTCAAATTGATTTGCAGTTCCTGTTCCTACGAAATCAATAACATGACTATCAGTTGGCGTTACAACTTGTACAACACCCTGAGCTAATGCAACTTTAACATTTGACCCCTGCATTGCAAAACCTGTGTTTCCTACTTGTCCGTTTGCAAAATTAACAGTGCTTGCAGGAATAAAATCAGGCGTTGGCAATGCTGCACCATTACCATTTCCTTCAGCTTCCTGAACTAAATATGTTTGTCCAGGTGCTAATGTAATAGTAGGTAGCTCCTGATAAACGTTAAAAGTACCTGCAGCAGAAGCATATTGTAGAGTTGCACCTGTAAGAGTTACAGGTGCTGTACCTCTGTTAATTAATTCAATAAAATCATGAGTGTGAGTAGCACCACCGTTACCACCACCGCCATATACTTCGTTAATTACGATTTGCGCATTTGCAAGAGATGCAATTGCAACAATACCTAAAACTGTAAAGATCTTTTTCATAACTTAATTTTTTATAAAATTTTAATAATTAATAATTTACGAAGCAAAATTAATGCTAAAATTCCTGATTACGCAATAAATAGATTAAATATTTGTTAATAATGCTAAAAATCATTTGTACCGTTTTTTTAGTTATTTTTACAACTTATTTCTGAGAGGGGTTGCGCAACTATTATATCACTTTTGTGTTGGTTATTATGGGATTATTTACGGGTAATGCTCAGATATTCACGTGGAAAAACCCCAACCTCCCCAAAGATTCCATAAAATCTGACAGTGCATTGGCCGCAAAAACAGACAGCGTTATTTTCACAAGACTCAGCCGCGATCTTTTTACCAAAGACACGATGGATTTTGTGAAAACCAAAAACAGAATTATCATCGATGAAGCTGTTTTGGCAAAGAATGATAAGTCAAGATTTTTGGGAGAATTGAATTCCAAAGGTTCCATTATTCGAGGGATCACTTTCGGGAATAATCAGGGGCAATCTGTGCAGAGTTCTATGGATCTTCAGATTTCCGGAAAGCTTTCTAAAGATGTTACCATTCTGGCGAGTATTTCAGATCACAATCTTCCCATACAGGCCGACGGTTACACTCAAACGCTTGAAGAATTCGACAAAATCTACATGCAGCTTAATATAAAGGATAAATCTATCCTTAGAGCGGGACATTTGGATTTGGTAGACAACAAAAACTATTTTGCAAAATACCAGCGGCGAAGCATGGGACTTCAGTTTCAGACTGAGTTCGGGAAAGAAAATAAAACATTTACCGACATCTCAATGGGTGTGGCCCGAAGTGAATTTCACCGTATCCGTTTTCAGGGTGTGGAAGGAAATCAGGGACCATACCGTCTTACCGGAAAAAACGGTGAACAGTTTATTACTTTAATTTCCGGTTCCGAGCAGGTTTTCATTGACGGAATTTTAATGAAGAGAGGTGAAAATCAGGATTACGTTATTAATTATAATACCGGCGAGGTCACGTTTACCAGTTTCAGACCAATCTTCCAGCAGAATTTTATTACCATTTCCTATAATTATACCAACAGAAATTATTCCCGATACCTTTTCACCGGAAAAGTAGAACACAAAAGGGAAAAGATGAGAATTGGCCTTAACTGGTTCATGGAAAATGACAATAAAAATGCTCCTTTAGCTTTAAACTTATCCAAAGAAGACGAGAAAATTCTTGCTGAAGCAGGGAACGATCCTAACCTGATGTATGCACCGTCAGCTGTGCAGACAGAATATGATGTCAACAAGATTCTCTATCGTCTGGTACAGGATCCGAATGGAAATTACTATCAGTTTTCTACCGATGCCACACAAGCTTTGTTTACACTTTCGTTTACGTTCTTCGGAGCCAATCTTGGTGATTATAAAGTGGCTCAAACCACCAACAACGGAAGGGTTTTCGAATACGTTGGTCCGAATATGGGAGATTACCGTGCCGTGAGAAAACTTCCTGCTCCGGAAAAATCTCAGGTTTATACCATGAATTCTGAATTTCTCTTAAAAGACGGAAAGATCGGTGCTGACTTTTCTTTAAGCAATTATGATATCAATCTTTTTTCATCGAAAGATTCCGATAAAAATCTGGGTTACGCAGGAAGAATTTTCGGGAATAAAACATTCGGCAAAAAGAACTGGAAAGGAACTCCGAGCTTCGAATATCAGTACATCGACAGGCAGTTCAGAATTTTAGATCGAATCAATGATGTAGAATTCTCCAGAGATTTCAACCTTGCTCAGGAATTCAGCAACAGAACGCAAAACCGTTTTATCTTCAGCTTTTTAAATAAATGGAATAACAAATCTGTTTTAAACTACAGACTCAATTACCTCGACGAAAGAGATTCTTACAAAGGAATCAAAAATGACCTTGATTTCGGATGGATTAAAAATAAATTCTTCACCAAAGGAAATTTATCTTACCTGAACACAAGTGCAACGTTGCAGGACACGAAATTTATCCGTGGAGGCGCTTCTTCTGAATACACCGGCAAAAAAGGCAGCTGGACGGTTGGCGGAAGCATGGAGCACAACGAAAAATACTACAATAACACTCAATTGATGGACGTTACGAGTTTTAGTTGGAGAGAAGTTTTTGTGCAGAAAAAAATTGGCGACAGTGCGAGAACCAGACTTTTGACCAAAGCTTATTTAAGAGATAACGATTCCGTGCGTGATAACAGCCTTCAGAATATCAACAGCATTTTAGGATTCATGGCGGAAAGTCAGTTGATTAAAAATGAAAAAACAACTTTAACTGCTTTGGTTCATTACAGAAAGTTTTTCAATTCTGCTGACCTTGCAGACCTAAGCAGAAACAATGATTTTGTAGTTGGAAACATACTTTATAATCAGCAACTTTTCAGAAACGGTGCAAGATTGCAGGCTTTCTATGAATTGGGGAATGGGCAGGAAGCGCAGCGGGAATTTCAATATATCAAAGTGACAGACGGACAGGGAGTTTACAAATGGACCGATTACAACGGCGACGGCGTGCAGCAACTTGATGAATTTGAGATTGCTGAATACTCAGATTTGGCACAGTACATAAGGGTTTACACCAATTCCGTGAGGTATTTGCCTTCCAATAAAAACAAACTTCAGCTGGCATTATTCGTTAATCCATCAATTGTTTTTGATTCTGAAAATAAGTTTCTGAAGCGCTGGAATTTCAATGTTTCCTTAAATTCCCAAAACTCCTATTTCAAGAGAGAGAAAGTTTTGGTCTTAAATCCTTTCGAGAAAAGTGATGACCAGATTTTAAAGAATCAGAATATTTTAACCTCAGTACAGTTTAATCCTACCGAAAAATCCGGCTGGAACGGAAATTATCGTTTTATCTCCAACAACAATCTCATCAATGCCAATTTCAGCAATGAAGAAAGAAAGCAAAAATCCCATTTTGTGAATCTTGGGTATTGGTTTAATAAAGAATTCAGAATCGACTGGGAAAACTCTGTGCATGAACTTAAAAACTCTTCCCAGCTTTTTTCAACCAGAGATTATATTTTAAATAATTTTGAAACGAAACCTAAGGCAACCTATAAATTTACCGATGCTGTTCAGGCAGAATTCTCATCCGCGTACCGTGAAAAGCAGCGTACAGACGGCGAAGAACTTTTGAAAGCTTTCGACATCACAGGAACCGTACAATGGGAGCGCAAGAAAACTTCCATCAGAGCCAATTTCTCATTCATCAACAATGATTTTACAGGAAACAGTTTCAGCATTGTTGGAAACCAAATGCTGGACGGTTTGAAACCAGGCAAAAACCAGGTTTGGAGTGTATTTATTCAGCAGTCTTTAAATTCATTTCTTCAGTTAAATTTAAATTACGAAGGGAGAAATTCCGGCGAGCGTACGATTCATATTGGAAGCATGCAGGTGAAGGCGAGTTTTTGAGTTGGAGGGTTTGAGAGTTTGAGCAGATTGTGCTTTCCCAGGTGTTTTGGAGTTTTCTGTTATGTCAGCAAATCTTTTATTAAACATTTTTGAAATGATTTGTGAGGAATTTAAAAGCGATTTCCGATGAGTTTTGAAATGCTTACTGATGAGTTTTAAATTGCAGGTGTGCTTTTTCGAAATGCAGGCGTGCTTTTTTGAAATGCTGGCGAGGATTTGCTCAAGTGTACGGCAGCATTTACTATAAAGGTTTCGTAGATTATTTTTTTTCTGAATTTTAAACCTTGTTCTTCTCCATGTTTTTCACCCACGTCTACTGATATTGAACCACTTCGTGGTTCGCAAAACTTTGATATTCTATTACCCTTATCTTTAAAATTGGGTCATTTCCCTTTTACCTTGGTTCTTCCCCATGGGTTTCACCCACGGCTAATGATATTGAACCACTTCGTGGTTCGCAAAACTTTAATACCTACTTACCCTTATCTTTAATCTTGGCTCTTTTTCCTTTTACCTTGGCTCTTTTCACATGGTTCTTTCTACTTTTTACTTGGCTCTTACACCACCTTTCCTTATCTTTGTTCACTAATAAATACACGGGGTGCCGCAAGGCTGAGATCATACCCGATGACCTGATTTGGATAATGCCAACGTAGGGATGTCTGCTTAAAATATTTTCATTTTATGCTTTATTCGTTCGCATGCTTATCCGTGGTCTGAACTGAATAAATCAACATAAAATAAAATGGAAGTAACAAAGTATTCCGGAGAACTTATCCCCCAACAAGACAAAAACTGGCAAGGAAGACCCGAGTGGTTTTTCAACCGAGAACATACCGACACTTACGAATTGTGGTATGAAGGCCGATACAAACGTGCCGAAATCTGGCAGAAAAAAGTAATGGAACAGCTCGTTTCCAAAGATCAGCGGGTGAAAACACTTTTAGAATTTGGTTGTGGCACTACCCGATTTACCCGCTGGTGGAAAAACATCGGGATTGAAGCGACGGGCGGAGACATTTCGCCTTTAATGTTATCACAAGCCGTTCATCTTTTTGAAGGCGATCTCGTGATGGCAGATTCTCATTTTATGCCTTTCAAAGATCATACTTTCGATTCCTTGGCATTTATCACAACATTTGAATATTACAAAGATCCTGTGAAAGTCATTCGGGAAGCTGCCCGTGTTGCGAAGTACGGAATCGCCATGGGAATGATGAACAGGAATTCTCCGAAGGTTGCACGAAGAAGAGTTCAGCAGCTGTTTGGAAAGAATCCTTTCTACGTGACGGCAACTTTCTATACTCCAAAAATGCTGACTGAAATTATCGATGAAGCTTTGGCCGGAAGAAAATATACGATCGAATGGACTTGTACCGGACTACCAAAATGGTTCCCCGTTCAGCAGTGGAATGTTCCCGTGGGCGATTTTTTTGGACTTTACATTCAGTTAAATGATGTGGAATGAGCGAGACATTAGGTAAAATAAATCATTCTCAATTTGAAGATTTTCTAAAGCAACGATGCGGAAAAAGGCGTGATGAAGTGCTCGTAGGTCCCGATTTTGGCGTCGATGTTTCGGTTGTAGATCTGCATGACGGAAAAGCGATGGCTATGACGAGCGATCCGCTTTCTCTGATTCCGTCTTTGGGATTGGAAGAATCGGCATGGCTGTCGGTGCATCTGATGGCAAATGATATGGCGACGACGGGCTTTGCTCCGATGTTTGGGCAGTTTGTTTTAAACCTTCCTGCTACTCTTTCTAAAAATGATTTCGAAATGTACTGGAATTATATTCATCAGTTCTGTAAAGATATCGGTGTAAGCATCACAGGCGGACATACCGGATTTATTGAAGGACAGAATTCTACCATGGCTGGTGGCGGAACTTTGATTACCGTTGCACCAAAAGATAAAATTTTAGTTTCAAAATATGCAAACGCAGGAGACTCAATTTTAGTAACCAAAACCAGTGCACTTTCATCGGCAGCCATTTTAGCGATGAGTTTTCCTGAGACCGTTAAAAATAAAATCGGAAAAGAATTTTACTATTCTGCATCTGCTTCCTTTTATGAAACCTCATCTTTAAAAGACGCTTTGACTGCCACGCAAGATGAAAATTCCGGAGTGACGGCAATGCACGATGTGACGGAAGGCGGCGTTTTGGGAGCTATTTACGAATTGGCAATCGCATCAGGAAACGGTGCTGAGATTTTTAATGAAAAACTTCCGATTGGAGAAGTACAATCGGCGGTTTGTGAACTGTTTTCTCTGAATCCAAGATATTGCATCGGCGCAGGTTCGATGATTATTACCTGTAAAAAAGAGAAGGTTTCCGAGATTATTTCAAGATTAGAATTAAATCAAATTCCCTGTGTAGAAGTGGGAAGAATTACAGATAAATCAAAAGGAATTAAATTAATTGAGCGAGAAATAGAAAGTGATTTAATTTATTTCGATGAAGATCCTTACTGGAAAGCATTTTTCAACGCTTATAAAAACGGATGGAAATAATGAGAAATTTAAAAATAGATTCCGGAATTTATGTCATCATAGATCCATCGATGGACGAGGAAATTCTTTTATCTAAATTGGATTTAATCGTAAAAGAAAAAATAGCAGCCATTCAGATCTGGGAAAATTTCAAAGACAATCAGAATATTGAAGAACTGCTTTTAAAAATTAATGAAAAAACTTCTCTACAGAACATTCCTTTAATCATTAATAATAGATGGGAATATTTAAAAAACATTCCGCTGGATGGAATTCATTTCGATGAAATCCCTGAAAACTTTAATGAAATAAAAAAAGAAATCAAGCGTGATTTTATTGCTGGAATTACCTGCAACAATGATCTTTCAACTATTAAATATGCTGAAAATCATCATTTTGATTACATTTCTTTCTGCTCGATGTTTCCATCCCAAACAGCAAACAGCTGTGAACTGGTGGATTTTGAAACTGTTCAAAAAGCGAAAAGTATTTTTAGCGGAAAAATTTTTCTTGCCGGAGGAATTGATTTAAATAATATTAAAAATTTCGATGAACTTATTTACGACGGAATCGCTGTTGTTTCAGGAATAATGAGTGCAGAAAATCCGTCTGAAACAATAAAAAATTATCATCAAAAAATTAAAAAGTAAAAAAATGAGAATAAAAACCATAGAAAAATTATGCTGTCCGTTTGACAAATCAGATTTAAAATTAACCGTGATCTCGCAGGATGAAACTGAAAATATTATCGAAGGTTTACTCATCTGCGACAACTGCAAAAGAGTCTACCCGATCATCAGTGGAATTCCGATTATGTCGCCTGACGAGTATCGTGAATTTAAACTTGAACAACCCATTTTAGAACGTTGGGAAAAACATTTGGAAGGTAAAAAAGTGGAAAATTTCAAGTTGATTTCATAGCGATAACAGCAATAGATAATTTCAAAATGCTGAAAGTTTAGAATTTCGTAAATTTGCAATATGATAAAAATAGGCAACATAGAACTGCCACAATTTCCGCTTTTGCTTGCTCCGATGGAGGATGTGAGCGATCCGCCATACAGAAGACTTTGCAAATTGCACGGTGCAGATATGATGTATTCGGAATTTATCTCTTCTGAAGGCTTGATTCGTGACGCGATGAAAAGCAGAAAGAAGCTGGATATTTTCGATTATGAAAGACCTGTAGGAATCCAGATTTTTGGTGGCGATGAGGAAGCGATGGCGATGTCTGCAAGAATTGTGGAAACGGTAAACCCCGATTTGGTGGACATCAATTTTGGTTGTCCGGTAAAAAAAGTGGTTTGCAAAGGTGCCGGTGCCGGAGTTTTGAAGGATGTTGATATGATGGTTCGTTTAACAAAGGCCGTTGTGAGTTCTACAAGCCTTCCTGTGACCGTGAAAACCCGTTTGGGATGGGACAGCAATTCAATCAATATCGATGAAGTGGCTGAACGTCTTCAGGAAACTGGAATCAAAGCATTGACGATTCACGCAAGAACCCGCGGACAGATGTACAAAGGGGAAGCCGACTGGGAACACATCTCAAGAATCAAGCAAAATCCTAATATTGAAATTCCTATTTTTGGAAACGGCGATATCGATTCTCCTGAAAAAGCTTTAGAATATAAAAATAAATACGCTTGTGATGGAATCATGATTGGCCGTGCCGCAATCGGCTATCCGTGGATTTTTAATGAAATCAAACATTTCTTTGCCACCGGAGAACATTTGGATGCACCAACGATTTCAGACCGACTTTTAGCGGTTCGCCAGCACGCAGAATGGAGTGCAGAATGGAAAGGCGAGAAACTGGGACTGATCGAAATGAGACAGCATTACAGCAATTATTTCAGAGGAATTCCTCATTTCAAAGATTTCAGAAGGAAGTTTCTTGAGGTTTATTCTTTGGTTGAAATGGATGAGGTGATTAAAGAGACTCAGGCGTTTTACGAGGAGTTTCAGGTTAAGGCTTAGGATAAGGTTGAGGTTTAGATCAAATTGAATCAATAAGTTTGAGAATAAATTGAGTTTCGCTTCAAAAAAATATCTGAACTGAAATCTATTTATTTGTCTTTATAAGATTTAAACAACCCTGCCAGCGTTTTGAACGCTGGCAGGGTTAGAGGATAAAAAACAAACCCATCAAGATTTTGATGGGTTTGTGCTTTTCCAAGTTGTTTTCAGGAAAATTATTTCTTGATATCAGTTTTTACATCCTGATAGGTTTTTTCTACAGCTTTTGCACCTTTTTTAGCAGTTTTTTCTGTCCAGTTTGCACCTTGCTTCACGCCTTTTTTAGTTGCAGAGGCTCCTTTCTTTGCCGTTTTCTCTGTCCATTTTGCACCTTGCTGTACACCTTTTTTAGTTGCGTTGGCGCCTTTTTTAGCAGTGTTACCCACCGCTTGAGCGTCTTTTTTCACCGCTTCTTTTACAGTTTGCTTTTCCTGTGCACTGGCAGAGAATGTGATCATTAAAACTGCCAGAATTGAAATTAAATTTTTCATCGATTTAAAATTTTTAAATTTTACTGAAGGAAACACAGCATTTTTTAAGCCAAATTTAAAAATCAACAATCCTACGATTCGCCGGATAATGAAGTAATATCGGTATTTGGATTGGAAATCTGAATGCTGGTGGGCGTTACAAGATGTACCCCATCTGCATCAAAACGGTCTTTTATTTTTGTTAAAACTTCATTTTTCACTAAAAGCATATTTGATCCAACCTTCATCCAGAATCTTACCTGCAGATTGAAAACGCCCTGTTTTAAATCTGTGTAGACCACATCTACATTTTCAGGACGGTCGAGTTCTTCGATGTTCTGTACGATTTCTAAAATTCCCTGTTTGGCTTTGTTAATGTCTTCATCTGCCGGAATTTCAAAATTCAAAATAATTCTCCGCTGTGGTGAAGAAGTAATATTATAAAAGGGAGCATTAAAAATAACCTGATTCGGAATAAAAACTTTTTTTCCGTCGTCAGTCGTCATTTTTGTAGTAAGAAGTCCGATGTCGAGAACTGTTCCGGAATGGTTTCCGATGGTAATGTAATCTCCGACTTTGAAGGCTTTGTCAATACCAATCAGCATTCCCGAGAATATACTTGAAACCAAATCCTTCAAGGCCACCCCGGCGATAACCCCCGCAACTCCTAAACTTCCGATAAATTTCCACAAGAAACTGCTGAATCCCATGATTTCGAGTGTAATGAAAATTCCGATGACCAAAATTAAAAATCTGAAAACAGCAACGGTGGTAGTAACAGAAGCTTCCGCTGTGCTTTTTGGGAAAAATTTATGAAAAAGTTTTACTGCGATTTTACTTAAATATTTACTCGTCAAAAGAAAAAATGAAAATACAATTGCGCCGACAATCAATTTTGGAGTAAGTCTTGCAAACGCAACATACCAGTTTTCAAGGACTTTAGTAATTGTATCGATGTACCCGTGAGGATTAAATTCCATAAGAATATTTTAATTTAAATTTAAACATATTTTTTCAACAAAAATTTTGCCAGTTCATAAAAGTCTATTAAATTTGTAGACTAATAAAACAAAATATTATGTCAATAAAACTGGGAGACACCGCGCCGGATTTTAAAGCAGATTCTTCATTAGGAGAAATTAATTTTTACGAATTCCTTGGAGAATCGTGGGGAATATTGTTTTCACATCCAGCAGATTTCACTCCGGTTTGTACGACAGAATTAGGTTTTACATCAAAACTGAAATCAGAATTTGAGAAGAGAGATACAAAAGTAATCGCTTTAAGTGTTGACAATGTGGAAGATCATAAAAAATGGATTTCAGATATTAATGAAACTCAAAATACAGATGTACAATTTCCGATTATTGCAGATCACGATAAAAGAGTTTCAGAACTCTATGATTTCATCCACCCAAATGCTTCTGCTACGGCCACTGTAAGATCTTTACTGATTATTGATCCAGCAAAAAAAGTAAGATTAATTATCACTTATCCTGCTTCTACCGGAAGAAATTTTGATGAAGTTTTAAGAGTTTTAGACTCACTTCAACTCGTAGACAACTATAAAGTGACAACACCAGCCAATTGGAAAAACGGAGATGAAGTTATTGTACCTCCAGCAATTTCCACGGAAGACGCTAAAGAATTGTACCCTAAAGGCGTGAGAGAAGTGAAACCTTACCTGCGTTTTACACCTCAACCCAATATTTAATTTTGGATTTTTTATTTATTTATATAGTTTAGTTTAATTGCAAAAGCGGTCTGAAAAATTTTCAGACCGCTTTTTTATTTCGTTAAACTTGTATAATTAGTTTTTAACGTCATTCATTACTTCTCTTCCTTTTGAAGTGGGTAAGAAAATACTGAAACCTACATTGAATGTAATGTTTGAAGTAAGACCTTCGTTACCAAATCCTGTAATACCTGCGTATTTCACTAAACCTTCAACACCAATGTTTGGAGTGATAAAGTAAGAATATCCAGGACCTACTCCGAAGTCTAAACCTGTAGTATTGGTACCACCTTTAGTATTTTGTCCTCCGATACCAACGTTACCTTCGAAAAACCATCTGCCGTGATTTAGTAAGTTATCAACTCCCTGCTCTCCCGGAGAAAGATAATAACGACCCAAAGCTCCAACGCCATAAGTAAATTTAGTACCTGAATCTTTTGTAACTTTTGCTGTTCCCAATGTTACATAACCCCCAACTGCTACGTTGTCTTTTACAAAGTATGCTGCTCTTGGCTGAATCGAGATATCATAACCTGCGTTAGTATTCAAACCGAATCTGCTTGAAAGTAAGCTACTACCTACCATCCAGTTTCCTTCCTGTATTTGCGCATTGGCATTTGATGTAAGACCTGCAACTGCCAACAGTCCTGTAAAGATCAGCTTTTTCATAATGTATATTTTAATAGTTAATATGTGATTTATAAATTAGCTATTTCAATAAATATGCCATCAAGCCAATACCTGTATTATATCAGCATCAGAATAATTGCAACAACCAGCCCTGCAACTGCAAATTTCACTCCTTTTTTGAATGCTTTTGTTTTGGGGTTAAACATCCAGAAACTGGATATTACAAAAAAGAAAAGGCAAAGCCCGAAAAATGCATTGAGTGGCGACAAAGTGTCTGCAGATTTGGCTTTGTGAAGTTTTGCCATTTTATCTAAAACCAGAGGAAGTTCCATTTTAGAATATTTTGCTTCTCCCGTTGTGGCATCATACGTTCCTTCTTTAAAGTGAGTTATAGCTCCTACTTTTTTGGTAACCTCAAAATTTTTCAGTTTTAATTCTTTGCCTAAAGCTTTTTCGTCAAGATTTTTGGCTAAAGTTTTCTCAAATTTCTTTTCCTGTTTCAGAAAGTCGGTATCGCGATAAATGAGAAGCATTCCGCTTACGGCGTAAACCGCCATTATTCCCGCCATAAAATAACCTAAATAACGGTGAACGATTCTCATGAAACTGCGTGTGTCTTTAATTTTATCCATTTTTCAGTATTGGTTTAAAAGATTAAAAGTGGAGGCTGCAAAAATGCAACTTCCACTTTAGAATATAAAATTATTGTTGATACAAAATTGTTAAAGTTTGTACGTCAATGTAAAGTAATAATTTCTTGGTGTAATCGGGTTTACAGAGTAGTTTTCGTGGACGTTGTAATTTACTACATCAAACAGGTTTCCTACTCTTCCCTGAAGTGAGAATTTTTCCCATTCGTATCCTAAAGAAACTGTTACAGTGGTGTAATCTTTAAGTTCAAACATTCTGCTCACGCCATTTCTTGAGATATTGGTAGATTTAGAATCATTCCATCCTGCAATTCTGTCGCCTATAAAATAGGCACCAAGACCCACCTTCAGCCCTTTTGCATAATTTGTAAATTTATAGAAAACCGATGCATTTGCTGTCGTAGCCGGAGTTCTTACAAGTCTTTGTTTTTCCACATACCCTTTTTCCGGTGTGTCAATATAAACTGCGTTGTTGTAAGAAAAACCTCCAATGATTGAAATGTTGTCGGTAGGATTTCCTGTGATGTCAAGCTCTACACCACGGCTTCTCATTTTTCCTGCAAATTCTTTCAGGTTGGAATCCGGAGTTTGGATGATTGTGGTCCCCGGTTTAGTGGTAGTATCTACATAAAAATAATTTTGATAAAAATTATGATAAAGGATTTGATAAACAGTTAAGTTTACAGCCAAAGCATTGTTCCAGATGTTTTTCTTTGCTCCGATCTCGTATTGATCAACCGTTGTTGGTTTGATAGACTGTTGCTGTAAATTAGAAACCCTTGCTTTCACCTGTTCAGCGGTGCCGCTTGTATCAAAATTTGCCAGTAAGTCTGAAGTATATCCTGCATTTGTTGCAAAAGAATTGGTATAAGTCGCAAAAACAGATAAATTATCATTTGGCATATACACCAAACCAATTTTTGGAGAAAGCGCCTGATCCGATGTTGCAGAATTGTTTACAAAACTTTTATTTGCTGTAGAATTTAAATCAACCTTATTATTTACCACCTTTTTAAAATCGGTACGGATTGTCGGCATATTTTCGATGTAAGACCATCTCAAACCTGCGATTACCTTAAATTGCTTAGTAAGGCTTATAAAATCCTGTGCATAGACTCCTATTCTCCTTGTATTGATTCTTGTTTTTACTAATTTTTCAGAATTTGGCATTGAACCGGTTGCCCAGGTTGAAGGATCATCTAAATAAAGCGTTCCTCCGGTAGCCAAACCATTAGTTCCGTAAAAATAGCTTGTACCATATAAATCTCTGTTGTCTGGATTGTAGTAAGTATAAGAATCTGAAGCTCCATAATCTGCATCACTTCCTATTAATACTTTGTGATTGATTTTCCCAGTGTTGAATTCTCCGTTTAAATTGACCTGAGCAGATGTGTAATTTTGCTCATTGTAGGTTCGGTTTAAAGGTCGGTTCCAGCTCAATCTCGTTGCTGCAGCATTGCTGTAACCCCACTGAACTCTTTCGGTAGAAAAATAATCTTTAACGTAATTTTGGTAAGAAGCAGTAGCATTTAATGACCATTTATCATTAATCTGATGATTGAATGTAGCATTGGCAGAAGTCTGCTCTACATTTTGATATTGCCAGTCGGTTCCTACAAAAGCATTTCTTGAAAGTTGATCATTTAGGGAAAAGGTTTGATCTTTATTAATAATCGCTCCGATACCGAAATCCGGAATAATATCATTTTTAAGATAATCGGCTTCAATAATTAACTGTGATTTCGGAGAAATATTAATCAAAAATGAAGGATTAAAATAATATTTTTTAGAATTTACAACATCTCTGAAGCTTTCAGCATACTCATAAGTTCCATTGATTCTGAATGCAACATTTTTAGATAAAGGACCATAAACATCTACCATTGGTTTGTAAGAATTCCAGCTTCCGGCATTCATTCCTACGCTTCCTCCAAAATTGAATTTTGGTTTTTTAGTTACAAGGTTAATAATTCCTCCTGCCGCAGCATTTCCGTAAAGCATTGCTGTTGCGCCTTTCAAAACTTCCACCCTTTCAAGACCTGTCACTTCCGGGAAAACACCGCTGTTTATTCTTGATCCATTTTTGTAAAGATTATCATTTCCGAAAATAAAACCTCTACCTCCAAAACTGTCCTGCGAACCTCCTCTGGAAGAAGTAAGATAAACACCATTGGCATTTTGAAGTACATCACTCAGCTGTTTTGCTTGTTGCTGTTCAATAATTTCGTGAGTAATAATGGAGATTGCCTGCGGATTTTCCATTATTGTAAGATTTGATTTTGTTGTAGCAGGTTTAGCTTTGTTGATGTTACCTGTTTTATGGAGGTTTACGTCTTCAATCGTTCTTACATTTGCAGAGTCTGTTTTCGGGTCAGATTGTGCGTGTAAAGACACAATGGTACATAATAACGCAGAAGTTATTAGTTTCTTTTTCATAAATAGTATACTTAGTTTGAGTAATTTATTTGATGCGCAAATGTATATTATTATTTAGAATTAATAAAAATTAGAAAATGATTTTTATCATTATTTGAAATATTATCTTTTATCTAAATGAATTTGAAAATTTCTTATCCTGATTATATTAGATATATTTGTTGTAAAATATAATCTATGCAATTAATCAAAGTAGGTCTTTGCGCCTTCGGAATGAGCGGAAAAGTATTTCATGCACCTTTTCTAAAACAACATCCCGGTTTTTTTCTCTCGGCAATTGTAGAAAGATCCAAAGAAGAGTCTAAAGAGAAATATTCTGATGCTGTAATCTATCGCTCAGTAGAAGAAATGCTGCAGAATGCAGAAATTGATTTGGTAGTAGTCAATACGCCGGTGCAAACTCATTTTGAATATGCAAAAATGGCTTTGGAGACAGGTAAAAATGTAATTGTAGAAAAACCTTTTACTGTAAATGCCACAGAAGCTGAAGACCTTGCAAAACTGGCAGCTGAAAAAAATCTTTTTGTTAGTGTCTATCAAAACAGGAGATTCGACAGAGATTATCTTCAGGTACAGAAGATTTTGAATGAAAAAGTTTTAGGAAATATAAAAGAAGTTGAAATTCGTTTTGACAGATTCAGAACTGAAGCGAGTGCGAAACTTCATAAGGAAGATCCCAATCTTTCAGGTTCAGGCTCGGTACACGATCTTGGTGCCCACCTCATCGATCAGGCGGTTCAGCTTTTTGGTCAGCCTGAAAAAGTTTTTGCCGATGTATTTTCGATGAAAGGAAATGATTTTGCCAATGATTATTTTGAAATTCTTTTCTACTACGAAAATGAATTACGACTTCGTTTGAAATCTTCAGTTTTCACAAAAGAAGATCATTACGCCTACAAAATTTTCGGGGACAAAGGTTGTTTTCTTCAGCAAAGATCAGATGATCAGGAAAATCAACTCGTTGCAGGAGCAGTTCCTGAATACGGAAAAGAATGGACTGCCCCACTCGGTTCTGCAGACGGAATTTTAAATATTTTCAATGAAAATTCAGAAACAGAAAGGGTTTTGACTTCAAGTGAGGCCGGAAATTATATGAACTATTATCAAAATATTTACGAACATATCGTTTTCGGATATTATCTTCCATCACCAGCAGAAGAAGTTGTAATCAACATGAAAATCATTGACGCAGCTATGGAAAGCTCAGAGCAGGGAAAAATTATCGATTTAAATTTTTAATGATATAAAAACTGAAATATGCAAAAAAGAAGTTCAAGTTTCACAGTGCTCGGTTTACTGTTTGTCATCATCGGAATTACACTGATGGAGGATAATATATATTTAAAATATGGATTTTTAGTTCTTGGAATTGCATTTCTTTCATACAGCATTTTTACGATGGTTAAAAAGAAATAATTAAAACTAAAAACGAGCTGTCCAATTCTGAACAGCTCGTTTTTTTTATTTTAAATTGAAATAAATTCTGATTATTCTTCCTGCAGCTCAAGCCATCTCATTTCATGATTTTCCAGTTTTTGAGAAACATGTTCTAGATTGGCTGAAAGTTTTGAAATCTTATCGTAGTCAGATTCGTTGCTCAGCTCATCCAGAATGGCCGCTCTCTTAGATTCCAGTTCAGGAATTTCTTTTTCGATCGTTTCCAGTTCGCGTTGCTCTTTAAAAGAAAGTTTCTTTTTAGCGGGAATTGGGGTGTTGGAAGTTGGAAGAATCGTCTCAACTTTTTTAGCGGCTTCCTGCTTTTTAACAGCAGCTTCCACCTTCCCTCTTCCGTCTTCCATCTTCTTACTTCCCTCTTCCATCTTCTTATTTTCTCTGTATTCTGAAAAGTTTCCGATGAAATCTTTGATTTTCCCTTCTCCTTCAAATGCCAGAACATGGTCAACAATTCTGTCCATAAAATACCTGTCGTGAGAAACGATAATTAAACTTCCCTGAAAATTTAAAAGGAAATTCTCCAAAACCGTCAATGTTGGAAGGTCAAGGTCATTCGTAGGCTCATCAAAAATCAAAAAGTTAGGATTTTGATATAAAACATACATCAAATGCAGCCTTCTTTTTTCTCCACCCGAAAGCTTGGAAATCGGCGAATACTGAGTCTGATCATCAAATAAGAATAATCTCAAAAACTGAGATGCCGTAATCGTTCTGCCGTTTGCCAAAGGGAAATTCTCTGAAATATCTTTAATAAAATCAATAACTCTTTCTTCCTCTTTATATTTTAAACCTTTCTGTGAAAAATATCCAAATTTAATCGTTTCACCGGTTTCAATCTCTCCGCAATCTTTCGGTTCAAAACCCTGAATGATATTTAATAAAGTAGATTTTCCCGCTCCGTTTTTCCCCACAATCCCTACTTTTTCTCCTCTCTGGAATGAATAACTGAAGTCTTTCAGCAGCAATTTATCTCCATAACTTTTAGAAATATCTTTCAGTTCAAGAATTTTATTGCCTAATCGTTTCATTTCAAAATCAAGCTCCAATTTTTCTTTTCGGGTATCGGTTTTAGCAACCTTTTCGGTTTCATAGAAATCGTCCTGTCTGGATTTTGATTTTGTAGTTCTTGCTTTCGGCTGTCTTCTCATCCACTCCAACTCTTTTCTGTAAAGATTTTGAGCTTTGTCAATCGTGGAATTCATGTTATCCTCACGAATCATTTTATTCTCCAGATAAGTCGCATAAGCACCTTGATGAACGTAGAGATTCTGATCTTCCATTTCCCAGATAATTCCACAGACTGCATCAAGGAAATAACGGTCGTGCGTTACGAGAAGAAGAGTAATTTTTGCTTTATTTAAATAACTTTCAAGCCATTCTACCATTTCCACATCGAGGTGGTTGGTAGGCTCATCCATGATCAAAAGCGTGTGACGGTGCTCGGCTCTGGTTTCTGTTAAAAGTTTAGCCAAAGCAACACGTTTGATCTGTCCACCCGAAAGCATTCCCATTTTTGCGGTCAAATCTGTGATTTTAAGCTGAGAAAGAATCTGGCTCATTTCATTTTCAAGATCCCACGCTTTGTGAATTTCCATTTCAGCCAATGCCGTTTCCATTTCATCCGGATCTCCCGAAAGCAAGGCGTGATGGTATTTTTTTAAAGCTAAAATAGGCGCAGAATCTAAAGTCATCATGAATTCCTCAATCGAGAGATCAGATTCAAAATCGATTTCCTGATCAAACAAAACCACCTGAATATCTTTATTGATGACCACATTACCACTGTCGGCAATCTCTTTTCCCATCAAAATCTTGAGAAGGGTAGATTTTCCACTGCCGTTTTTGGCAACGATGGCTATTTTGTCACCTTCATTGATGTTGAAATTAATGTCTTTAAAAAGAGTTTTTATCCCGTAAGACTTGGTAAGATTTTCTGCAGAAACGTAATTCATTATGATAAATGATATGTAATATTGATAATTGACTGCGAAAATACAAATTCAAAAGTATTTGTAGGCATTTGTGGGCTTGTATTATTTTTTAATGTAGATTTATGCGACAGATTTTTAAAACACAAAACTATGCTACAAACTAATTTTTTCGCAATTCTTGCCGCATCACTTATTCCTCTTATCACGGGCTTTATCTGGTATCATCCGAAAGTTTTCGGAACGGTTTGGATGCGTGTCGCTGGTATCAGTGAAGATAAAATGAAGAAATCGAATATGGGCTTGATCTTTATTCTGTCCATATTTCTGTCAATCCTCATCGGAATGTTTCTGCAGTTTGTAACCATTCATCAGTTTGGAGCTTTGGGCATGATCGGTGGTGATGAAACTCTTGCCAAAACTTCTTACACTACATTTATGAATGAGTACAGAATGGCCTTCAGATCATTTGGTCATGGTGCTTTGCATTCTTTTATGACAGGAATTTTCTTCGTTTTTCCGCTTTTCGGAATCAATGCTGCATTTGAAAGAAAATCATGGAAATATGTTTTGTTGAATGCCGGTTACTGGACGATCACAATTACAATCATGGGCGGAATTATCTGCGGCTGGTACGCTGTTGACGGATTTAACCTTACCTCTCCGAAATAATTTACAATTAAAATAAAAGGTTACTTTGTAGCCTTTTTTTATGGATTACACTTTTAAAATCTATCAGTCAGCAAAAGAGCTTCCCCTGGATTGGGAAAATACTATTGCTCAACACAATACACTTCTTTCAAGACCTTATTTTGAAGTGCTTGAAGATGCAAAACCGGAAAATATGGAGTGTTTTTTCGCTGCATTTTTTTCCGGTGAAATTCTGATTGGTGGAGCGTTATTCCAATATTTAAGTTTTACGCATCACCAGACTTTTCAAAAAGGCGAAATCTATTGTGATATAAAAAATTATTTAGCCAAAAAATTCAGCAAAGACGTTTTATTCGTAGGAAATAATATGCTTACCGGACAAAATGGTTTTTATTTTGACAGCGAAAAAATCACTACAAAACAGGCATCTGTTTTACTGGGCGAAGCGACAGAATATATGCAGAACACTTACAGAAAATCGTCTTTGATCATATATAAAGATTTCCAGAGCAAGTTTATTGAACTTTTTCAGAGTAAAAATCACGACAAATATTTCAGGTTTTCTGTACAGCCAAATATGATGTTGAAAATTAATGATTCATGGGAGAATTTTGATGACTATTTAAACGATTTTTCCACCAAATACCGTAGCAGAGCCAATACGGCGAGAAAAAAATCAAAGGAAATAGAAAAGAGAGAATTAGATTTAAATGATATTAAAAAATACAGTGAAAGAATCAATTTTCTTTATCAAAATGTCGCTGACAACGCACCTTTCAACACCTTTTTTCTGCCTGAAAATCATTTCTACAGACTCAAAGAATCTATGCAGGACAATTTCAGAGTTTTTGGATATTTTCTTCATGATGAAATGATTGGTTTTTATACTTTGATTCTAAACAATGATGATGTGGATACCTATTTTTTAGGCTACGACAAAAACCTTCAGAAAGAAAAGCAAATCTACCTGAATATGCTTTTGGATATGGTAAAATTCGGAATCGATGAGAAATTTTCAAGAATTATTTTCGGCAGAACAGCATTAGAAATAAAATCAACCATCGGCGCCGAACCCTTTGAAATTTTCGGATTGATAAAACACAATAATTTCATGATCAATCCTTTCATGGAAAGAATTTTCCCATCAATTTCTCCAAAAACAGAATGGGTTCAGAGAAAACCGTTTAAGTAAATCTAAATACACGCGCTCACTTTGATGTGATTTTTTAAACTTTATTTAACGAAAACTCCTTTAAATTTAATAACGTTTTAAGAGCGTTTACAAACTGAAATATTGATTTTTGCATCAAACTTTTATTATGAAGAAACTCAATATTTTAATTCTGCTGTTGTCTGCGTTTTGGCTACAGGCTCAGATCGTTTCCGGAACTGTTTTGTCTAAAGAAGAAAACACTCCGATCCCTTACGTAAAAGTAGGTGTTGAAAAAGAAAACATTGGAATCATCAGTGATGAGAAAGGTCGGTTTTCTATTGATTTTTCAAAGGTAAACCCTTCTGCCAAAGTAAGAATTGATGTTGCAGGTTACGAAACTTATACAGAAAGTGTTGAGAATTTTCTAAAGCAAAACGACCGAAAAATTTTCCTTAATGAAAAAATCAAAAATATTCAGGAAGTAAAGATTACACCTAAAAAATTCGTTGATAAAAACTGGGGCGTGAATACGAAAACGAAGAGTGTCATGTATTCTGTAAATCCAGAGTTAAGCAAAGATAATTTTTTAGGTGAAACCGCTTTGGAATTTAAGGCAAGCAAGAAATCTAAGATTAAAAACATCCATCTGAATATCGCAAGCATCACAGCAGACCGTCCCATCATCATGCGCTACACTATTTATAATGAAAAGAATGGCATGCCGGGAGAAAGTATTTTAGATGAAGAAATAACTGTCGAACTGACGAAAGATAAAATTATAGATGCTACCTTTACTTTGGATGTCAATGACCAAAATATTTGGGTTCAGGGTAAATTTTTTGTCGGAATTCAGTTTTTAAAAGAATTTGAGGGAAGACTGAACATCAGTGCGGCACTTTTCAGAACCGGTTATCTCAGAAAATTTTATGGCGACTGGATAAAAAT
Source organism: Chryseobacterium sp. HNCC26DJ240 (assembly GCF_057180485.1). Lineage (NCBI taxonomy): Bacteria > Pseudomonadati > Bacteroidota > Flavobacteriia > Flavobacteriales > Weeksellaceae > Chryseobacterium > Chryseobacterium sp. HNCC26DJ240. Next base: position 412,288 of record NZ_JBXUGK010000002.1, on the reverse strand, counting down.
GACCATGGCTGCCCCTGCGATTAACATTGATGTAAAAGTAGACAAAAACGGAAAAAATGAAATGCAGGAATCTGATGAAAATGATAGCCATCTTTCAAATCTTATTCCTGATGTAAGCAAATATCACATGGAAGCAGAACAGTCAATTTACGGGAAAAATACATCTTCAGGTAAAGTTTTGAAACTGAAAGATGCAGATTTGTACTACGAAACTTACGGTGAAGGCGAGCCTCTGCTTTTGCTCCACGGAAACTCAGGAAGCATCAGGGATTTTTATCAGCAGATTCCGGAACTGTCGAAGTATTTTAAAGTGATAGCCGTTGACACCCGAGCGCAGGGAAAAAGTATTGATAAAACTAAAAAAGATTTTTCGTATAAAATTTTCGCTGATGATATGAAAGCTTTGGTGGATGATTTAGGATTAAAAAAAGTAAACATTGCAGGCTGGAGCGATGGTGGAACTACAGGGCTTGAGTTTGCGTTGAAATATCCTGAAAATCTGAATAAACTGATCACCATCGGAGCCAACGCCACCGTTGATGGAATCGATGATGAACTGATCACAACATTCAAATTGAATCTCAAAGCAATGCAGTTTGAAAACAATCCGAAGAAATTCAATGAACTGAGATTGCTTAAACTGATGTTGAAAGAGCCGAATATTTCGACTAAAGATTTAAATAAAATCCAATCTGAAGTTCTGGTGATTGCCGGAGAAAGAGATGTAATCAAGCCTGCCCATTCTGATCTGATTTCAAATGAAATTCCTAATGCAAAACTGAAAATCTATAAAGATACCACGCACATGATTCCATTTGAAAATGCCAATCAGCTAAATCAGGATATCATTGAATTTCTGAAGAAATAATTCAATCCAAAGTCAAACTTTTCAGCGACCACAGGCTTCCGTTATACAAATCAAGATCAACTTTGGTATTGATGCCGTGCACGATTCCGTTTTCTGTAAACTGCCAGAAATCAAAATGATCATCGGGTGACGGTGTAGGAACATCGTTGTAATTGGCAAGCCATAGTGGATAATCATCAAATTCACCTTTCAGAAAATCTTTGTAATAATGATAATAAGTGTAGATAATCGGTTTTTTACCATAAGTTTCCTCCACAATTTTGCACCAAACCTTTAAATCTTCAACCAATTTTTCTTTAGATTTTTTCCTCGGAATTTTTTCAATATCTAAAATTGGAGGGAGATCGCCCGATTCAAGTTTTACATTTTCGAGAAAGTTGTTCGCTTGTCTTACAGGATCTTCATCAGCGCGGTAAAAATGGTAAGCCCCACGAATCAGTTCATGCTTTTTAGCCTGCTCCCAAAAATCATTAAAATGTTTATCAGCATTGCGGTTTCCCATCGTAGCTCTCATCACAACAAATTCTAAGGGAATGGTTTTATTGCCAATACTTAAACTGTCCCATGTAATATCCTCTTTGTTTTGATAATGAGAAATATCAAGCCCATAAGTTTTATCTAAATTTTCACTGATGATTTTCTGAATTCTCGCTGCTTCCCGCTCAGAATTTTTAAGTTTTTTGTGTGAGGTTTTATTAAAATACAGAGCGTAATAATAAGAGATTTTCTGTTTCAGAAAAAAACCGGTTCCTAAAAGCGTCAACGCAAGTACAGCCAGCACAATAATCCTGCGGAGATTGGCTCTTTTGCGGGTGTTTTTATGGCGTTTTGCGGCAACTTTTCTGGTGTAGTTTTTTCTTTTCATCAGAGTACAAAACTAAGTTTTTTTGGCAATTTCTTTTTGTTTTGTTTAGTATTTTAGTGATAAAAATTCTATGCTTTTTTCTTTTATAAATTGAATTATTTTTATATCCGTATTTTTTCTATAAGCCTGATAAGTGTAAAACTGAAGAAATCTCTTGCCACAATTCTTACAGACATATTGTTGCTTTTTTGTTTTTGTAGTCCGGTTTTTAATAATATTTTTCGGTTAGCAGGTGCTACATTTTTTTCATCACTAACTCTGATACACGAGGAATAATCTTCAGTCATTTGCGTATGTTTTTTTCTGATAAAATAAACAAGAGTAAGGAAATACCTAATCTTGCTTTGATTGCTTGTTTTAAAATTCATTTAAAAATCAATGATTTACATTTTGAAAATTCTTCATCACTAACTTTGATACATTAGCCCGATTTTGCGCAACAGGGATTTAATCACCCTATTGTTTCTTGGACATAATCATCTGATTTATAAAAGTCACTCAGCTTTTGACCACAAAATGGACAGTGATTTATAATCATCCTCATAGTTTCTTCATCATTTACACTATTTTTATAGCCAGATGTAATAACAAAACCTTTATCATTCATATTGGAGTTTATTGCCAACATTCTAACTTTAAAATCTCCAACATATTTAACTATTCGAATATTGAGCGCCATATCACTTCCTTGTCTATTGAAGAAGCTGAATTTTTCACAGCAATATTTTTTATCTTTCATAACTATTAAAAATTAAGGATGTGGTTTAGCTTTTTCATTCACTGCCTTTACTAAATCCTTACCAATAAATTGATATTCTTGCGATATCACGTTAGATCCTTTATGAATACCTGGACCAACAGTTAACTCCCCCCCGCTACGCAAACTCTCCAGACTTTGAGCATTTCTGCTGCACTTGAAATATTTGTTTTGAAATATACGATTTCTATACATTTTATGAAAAGACAAATTATATAACTCTATTGAAAAGTTAGAATAAAACATAATAAAATTAATAATTTTTAAACCTAATTTAAACCAAAATCAAAGCCCAAAAAGCAATTAAATCAGTACATTTGTTAGTATGGAAACAAGGGAGAAAATCATCATCATTGGAGGAGGTTTTGCCGGATTGCAATTGGCCAAAACGCTGAACAACAAAAACAAAAAGGTCATCGTTCTCGACCGTGTAAATCATCACATGTTTCAGCCGCTCTTTTATCAGGTGGCGTGTGGGAGGATAGAACCTTCCAATATCTCGTTCCCTTTCCGTAAAATTTTTCAGCAGTCGAGAAATACACAGTTCAGGCTGACTGAAGTGAAAGAAATCATTCCTTTTCAAAATAAAGTCATTGCCGAAGGTGCAGAATTCAGTTATGATAAACTGATTATCGCTACAGGATGTAAAACCAATTTTTTCGGCAATAAAGAAATGGAATCCAGAGCTTTTGGGATGAAAAATACGCAGGAAGCTATCAGCATCAGAAATCATGTTTTGATGACTTTCGAAAGATTAATCCTTGAAAAAAGCAGAAGCGACGACGGCAACTGGAACATCGTCATTGTAGGAAGCGGCCCCACCGGAGTTGAACTCGCCGGAGCTTTCTCTGAAATGAAAAAAGAAATTCTTCCAAGGGATTATCCTTACATGAATTTCGACCATCTTAAAATCATTCTTGTAAGTTCGACTGAAAAACCTTTAGCGGTAATGAGCGAAGAAGCTCAGACCCAATCTGAAAAATACCTGAAAGATCTCGGCGTAGATTTCCTGAGTGGCGAATACGTTACCGATTACGATGGCGACAGAGTTTATATGAAAAGCGGAAAAGAGATTGCCTCCAACAACGTCATCTGGGCAGCAGGAGTTACCGGAAATATCATCGATGGATTTGAGCAGGAAAAAATCAACCGAAACAGATACATTACCGACAGATTCAACAAAATCAAAGGCTTTAATAATATCTACGCCATTGGCGACATTTCTTATATGGAAACGCCGAAATATCCTCAGGGGCATCCTCAAGTGGCGAATGTGGCAATCAATCAGGCAAAAAATTTAGGTAAAAACCTTTTGAAGAAAAATGAATCAGAATGGATTGAGTATGAATACGATGACAAAGGTTCTCTCGCAACCATCGGGAAGCATAGGGCTGTTGTAGATCTTCCTTTTATTAAATTTCAGGGTTTTCTTGCATGGTATTTTTGGATGTTCCTTCACTTAATGCTAATTTTGAGCGTTAGAAATAAGCTTGCCGTCTTTTTTAACTGGATGTGGAGTTATTTTAATAAAGATTCATCTTTAAGATTAATCATCCTATCCAACAAGAAAAACGGAACATTACAATGAGAATTGATATTATAAGCGTACTTCCAGAACTCATGGAAAGTCCATTTCAAACATCTATCCTTAAAAGAGCGATGGATAAAGGTCTTGCCGAAGTCCATTTTCATCAACTCAGAGACTGGTCAATCAACAAACACCGACAAATTGACGACGAACCTTACGGCGGCGGTGCAGGAATGGTGATGATGATTGAGCCCATTGATAAGTGCATTTCTGAACTTAAAGCACAACGTGATTATGATGAAGTAATTTATCTTACTCCGGATGGCGTTACTTTAAATCAAAAAATTGCGAATACGCTTTCTATTAAAGACAATCTAATCTTTCTCTGCGGTCATTACAAAGGGATTGACCAGCGTGTAAGAGAACTTCACATTACCAAAGAAATCTCCATTGGAGACTATGTTTTGACAGGTGGCGAGCTTGCTGCCTGTGTTTTGGCCGACTCTGTGATCAGATTACTTCCCGGAGTTTTGAACGACGAACAAAGTGCTTTGACAGACAGCTTTCAAGACAACTTACTTTCACCACCCATCTACACCAGACCCGAAGTTTACAAAGGTCTAGAAGTACCGAAAGTACTCCTTAGCGGTAACTCTAAAATGATCGAAGACTGGCGCTACGACGAGGCTGTACGCATTACAACAGAAAAAAGACCTGACTTACTGTAGATTGCAAAATTCAGAATTTTACCATCCATTTAATATGAATTTAATTCGACATTTATTTTAACCGCTAATTTTTTGTAAATCAATGAAATATCATTATGTTTACATTAGTTAACGTTAAAATATCAATTGAAATGACAATTCATCAAAAAACTATTTGTATTTTTAACCACACAAATTTTTGAAAGGCTAGATAGAATATTAATTTTTTGCAAACAAATCAATGGAGATTTTTGCATTCTATAACGTTGAAAATTTGTTTTTACCGGATTCTAAGCCCAGCCACAAGTCTGAGAAAACCCATAGTGGTCTTTTCAACTGGGATTTCAGGAAGTATCAGTATAAACTTAATAAAATTGCACATGCTTTTCGGCTTATCGAAGAGCAACATCAGCAATTGCCTTTTATGATTGGTCTCGCCGAAATTTCAGGAGACCGCGTTCTGAAAGATTTAATTCAGACAGAACCTCTGCGGGGATACGCTATTCTGCACTACAAATCTCTTGATGAAAGAAATGTAGATGTTGCCCTTTTGTACGATCATTCTAAAATCAAAATTTTAGATTCAGAACCCATCACTTTTTTCTTTGAAGAATCCGGACTTGACGAGAAGTATTATGACACCACACGTGATGTGCTTTACGCCAAAGTAAAATTTGAGGAAGAAATCATCAATGTTTTTGTGCTTCATCTTCCTTCTAAAAGAGAAAAAGACGTCAACAAACCAAAGAGATTATACATCCTTCAGGAATTAAAAAACAGAATCAACAAAATTCAGGAAAACTCTGACGAAAAAATCATTGTATGCGGAGATTTTAATGAAAATCCTGATGATGAAGTGCTGAAAATCCTTTCAGATAAGACCTTTCAGAAGAATGCATTAGAAAATCCTTTTTCAGACTTATTTTTAAGCAGAAAATATTCTACATTTCATTACAAAAGTGGTTTGTTATTTGATCAAATTCTACTATCAGGGAATTTTTTCAATCAGGAAAATCAGCTGCAGTTTGAAGTGGCAGAGGTCTTCAATCACCAGCAACTCACGCTAAAATCCAAGACCATGTCTGGAAGACCATTCAGAACCTTTGCCGGCACACGTTATCTGGGAGGTTACAGCGATCATTTCCCTGTTCTTATTCAACTAAAAACTAAACATATAAATTAACATCATTCTTTAAAAACATTAAACTAAATCAAAAAATGAAGAACGCTAACAATACAGACTACTACCTAGACGCCATCGATAAGCAAATCATTTACATGCTGATGGACAACTCCAAAACGTCGCTTGCTCACATCTCGTCGAGAGTCGGGATTTCCACTACCGCAGTTCACCAAAGAATAAAAAAACTGGAGCACGCAGGCGTAATAGAAAGTACTATTTCTTTTTTAAATCCTAAAAAAATTGGATTTAAAGTGGTTTCCTTTATTGGAATTTTTCTGGATCAGCCAAGCCATTACGCAGATGTAGTGAAAGCTCTGAAAGAAGTAAATGAAGTAGTAGAAGCACATTACACAACCGGAAATTATGCCGTTTTTCTGAAAGTTCTCTGCAAAGACAATGACCATTTAATGCAAATTCTTAGTAAATTGCAGAAATTCAAGGGGGTGACACGTACTGAAACTTTTATCTCTCTTGAGCAAAGTATTGCAAGACAGCTAAAAGTATAATTAATGAATATTGCAGATTTTTTAGATTCAACGTACCTTAAAACACCTCAACAATCTGGTCTTTCGGAAGCACAAACTCTGGAGAAAGTTTTCGAACTTGCAAAAGAGGCTGTGGATAACGGAATTTTTGCCGTAATGATAAGACCTGAATACGTTTCTGAAGTTAAAAAATTTCTTTCAGAAAGAGATTCGCATGTAAAGGTTGGAACCGTCATTGGTTTTCATGAAGGAACTTACACAATCGAAGAAAAACTTACGGAAGCTGAAAAAGCAATTGAAGATGGTGCTGATGAACTGGATTTTGTAATCAATTATTCCGAGTATCTGAACGGGAATATTGAATTGGTAAAAAATGAATTTTTAAAATGCACAAAACTCTGTTTAGACCATCACAAAATCTGTAAATGGATTATTGAAATTGCCGCTTTGACTGATGATCAGATTGCAGATTTAACCAAGAAAATTTCAAGCTGGGCAGAAGAAAATTTTAACGAAGAAGATCTTCAGAACATCTTCGTGAAATCATCAACCGGATTTTATGAAACTAAAGACGGCAAGCCTAATGGAGCAACTTTTGAAGGCATAAAAACAATGCTCGACAATGCAGGAAAACTTCCTGTAAAGGCGGCAGGTGGCGTGAGAACTCCCGAAGATGCTCAAAAAATGATTGATTTGGGTGTGAAAAGAATCGGAACTTCTTCAGCTGTGAGTTTACTGAAAGACGAGTCGTCAAAAGAAGAATATTAGATACTTTTTTAAATATAAAAGCTCCGAAGATTTGTTTCTTCGGAGCTTCTTTTTTAGGTAAATATTTTATCTATTTTTTAATGATAAATTTCTCTGAGAATTTCTCACCACCTTCTAAAACTAAGGTTAAAATGTAATTTCCATTGGTTAAAGTTCTTACATCAATTTTAGTTTCTCCGGCAAAGTTTCCTTTCAAAATTAATCTTCCGGATGCATCAAACATTTCGTAATCTGCTTTTTGTGATAGTCTTTTTAATGATACAGTAATAAAATCAGAAGCTGGATTTGGATAAATTGAATAATTTTTAATTGCAGTTTCAGATGTTGAAAGTGCTACCTGATTGACAGGGAAATTAGTAGAATTTACTGCAAAATAAATATTATTCAATGCCTTAACCATAATTCTTGCATTGGCAATATTTTCGTTAGGAATCGTCACATTAGCAGAACCATTGTTCGGAACGCTTGCTGCCAAAACAGTATTGAAGTTGGCTCCACCATCTTTAGAAAGTAAAATCGTGACATTCGCAGTATTGATGGTTCCTCCATTCGTTCCTGCAACATCCCAGTTTACAGGAATGGTAGAATTTCCGTCAATCGCTGCATTTGATGTTTGAGATGTCACTGCAAACGGACCGTCATCAGTAACTGTAACAACCATCACGTCTCTTGCAGCCTGATTTCCTGTGGATTTATTATCATTTACGACAAGAGAAAAATTGAGCGTTCTTGCCACACTTGGAGTAACTTCCCATTTCGGAACCAAATTATTAGCTAAAACAGAGGTCATCACCGGAAAATATCTTGATGGAGAAACTGTAGGAGTTAAGGAACGGTAAACAGGACCTGCCGTTGCTGTAGAAACAGGTGGCTGCGTATTATTGGTGTTATCATATTGTTCCCATAAATAGGTCAGCGGATCATTGTTGGGATCTGTACCAACGCCTGTCAACACAAATGCTGTGCTTTTTGGAATGATGTAATCTGCGCCGGCATCTGCTGTAGGAACTCCATTACTGTTTGAAGTTTTCACAGAACAGTCGGTCGATCTTTGAACGACAGCATACATCTCCAGAATGCTGGCCGCATGGAAGTAAGCATCACTGTTATTCTGAACGTTGTTGTTGGTTCCACAAATTCCTGCGTAAGCCATAATTGTACTTCCGCTTCCAGGCTCGTAAGCTGTAGAATTGTTTGCATTTCCACTGCAGGAAGAAGTAGCTGCTCTGAATGTGTGATTAGCTCCAAACTGATGTCCCAATTCATGAGCAACATAGTCGATATCAAAAGGATCATTAATTGGAGCTCCCGAGCCGGTGACCCCTCTGGCTTTGTTCCCTGCCACACAAATAACACCTAACCCTGCCAGACCACCACTGTTTGTACCAAAAACGTGACCGATATCGTAGTTTGCAGTACCTATGACAGAATTTGTATTTGTCTGATTCTGCGTAATCATCGTTCCCGGGTTTCCGTTGGTATAAGGATCCGTCCCTGCATTGGTGTAAACAATAAGATTATTATTGGCAACCAATGTCATTGTAGTAGAAATCGTTTTTTCGTAGACGCCATTCACCCTGTTCATTGTAGTCACTATAGCCGCCATTGCCAAAGCAACTGTTCCACCATGAAAAGCGGTGTATTCTCCCGTGGCAGCAATTGCAGTTCTGTAATTTCTAAACTGCCCGTCAGAAACCAACGGTGCTTTGTTTGCTGAGCCACCGTTGTTTTTTAAATTATCCAGTTGATTTTCAATATGGCATTCGAAGAGCCTGTCATTTTTCGGAAGATCCTTTCTTTTGTAGAGAATAAAAGAAGAATGATCTTTCGCATAACTGTCGAGATAGCTTACTTCCCAATTATCAAAGTACATCACGCTGATTCCTGTAGAAGGTGTAGTACTGAAACGAATTGTATTTTCAGGATGATTTTTCTGCCAGCCGACGTAAGTACGGATTTCAGGAAATTTTGCCTGCAGCTCAGGTTCCATTATAGAAGCTTCCTGAACGATGTAATCTCTCGTTTTCCCATCAGAATCAGGAAATTTAATAACGAGATTTTCATTATTTGAAAAGCGCTGAGGCGCATTTTTCAGATCATTTTTAATTTTATCTAAATCAAGCTGATACAGAGAAAATGTGTTGGGAACAACCCATCTCGGGCTGAGATTTTCACGTTTCACTTTGTTATCTTTAAGTTTTGACCAGTAATTATCCTGAGCAAAAACCTGTGCCGCTGCCAGCAGACACGAAAGAATAAATGTTTTTGTTTTCATGTAAATTATATTAAATATTAGTATTTTGTGATTACTTTTTTAAACCTGATATTTCCAGCTAATTTTAAAAGAATATTTGGTGGTTTCCGGGCAGATTTTTCAAAATCAGGATTGTTAAATTCTTTTACTTTAAGATAAAGTATATTTTTATCCAAACTGATTTCTTCTATTAAAACATCATTGGAATTTTTTAATTTGGGCTTGATGACAACATAAGTTTCATCCTCCACAACTGCCGGAACAGGAGAATACCGGTTTCCTTTATTTTTTTGATGAATTACACTGAAAACCTCATCCATTTTTTCCTGAGAAGTTATAATCAGAAAATCTTTCTGAATTAAAATAAATGGATAATGATATTTATCTTCGAAGTGAATTACTTTAGATGGAGGCAAAGAATGGCTCTTACCAACCTGAGATTGACAATTAAGAAATAAAAACAGAAAAAAATAAAGATATATTTTCATTTTAGAACTTAACTGTAGTAAAATTAAGATTTTAAAATGAATCATTTATAATTATTTTAAACAAAAAAAACCGCTTCAAAAATTGAAACGGTTTAGATTTATATGAAAATTCTAGTCTTAAGCTAAAACTTCTTTTACTTTGTTTGCAGCCTCTTCCAAAGTAATTGCGGAGTGAATTGGTAATCCAGCTTCGTCAATTAATTTTTTAGCTTCTACAGCGTTAGTTCCCTGTAATCTCACGATCAATGGAACCGGAAGGCTTCCCATTGCGTTGTAAGCGTCTACAACACCTTGAGCTACTCTGTCACATCTTACGATACCTCCGAAGATGTTGATCAGGATAGCTTTTACGTTTGGATCTCTCAAAACGATTTCAAAAGCTGTCTGTACTCTTGCAGCATCAGCAGTACCTCCTACGTCAAGGAAGTTAGCAGGGTTACCACCAGATAATTTGATGATATCCATAGTTGCCATTGCAAGACCGGCACCGTTTACCATACAGGCAACGTTACCGTCTAATTTTACGAAGTTAAGACCAGCTTCACCAGCTTCAACATCTAAAGGATCTTCTTCTCTTGTATCTCTCAACTCAGCTAAATCTTTGTGACGGAACAATGAGTTACCATCCAAAGTTACTTTAGCATCTACAGCGATAATTTTGTTATCAGAAGTTTTCAAAACAGGGTTGATTTCGAAAAGAGAAGCATCAATTCCTACATAAGCATTATATAAAGAAGAGATGAATTTTGTGAATTCTTTGAAAGCATTCCCTTCAAGACCTAAATTGAAAGCAATTTTTCTAGCCTGGAAACCCTGAAGACCCAAAGTAGGATCAATTAATTCGTTGTGGATTAAGTGAGGAGTTACTTCAGCAACGTGCTCAATATCCATACCTCCTTCAGTAGAATAAACGATTGTATTTTTCCCTTCAGCTCTGTCTAAAAGAATAGAAACATAAAATTCTTTAGTTTCAGATTCTCCCGGATAATAAACATCTTCTGCAACCAAAACAGAGTGTACTTTTTTACCTTCAGCAGAGGTTTGTGGAGTGATCAACTGCATTCCGATGATGTTTCCAGCGTTTTCTTTAAGCTTATCCATGTTTGGAGAAAATTTTACACCACCACCTTTACCACGGCCACCTGCGTGAATCTGCGCTTTTACAACCCAAGCCTGAGCTCCGGTTTCAGCAGTCAATTTTTCTGCAGCTGCTACAGCTTCATCTACGTTGTTTGCAACGAAACCACGTTGGATAGCTACTCCATACTTTGATAAAATCTCTTTTGATTGATACTCGTGAAGATTCATATTATTTTTATTATTTTATTTTAATATTTAAAGGTTGACAAATTTAATAAAAATGAATAAGGAAGGAAAGAAAAATTATCGAACTTTTAAATGATTTAATCCCTTTGACATAAATTTCTTCCGATTTTAAAGATAATTACTGCTTCCCATGGATTTTTAATCCAAAGCAGTAAGTTTTTCTAATTACATTCTAATACTATTCTAATGTATAGTAATACTTTTATTGAAAACAGTTAATTATTTTTGAGAATACAGATTTTAAATAAATAATCTCAATGAATTTTCAGCTCAAATTTAAAGTAAACGACAAATTATATCTCAAAGATCCTGAAAAAAGCGAAGTTGGAAAATCCATCCTGAAACACGCTATAGAATTGATTTTCGATACCGGATTCGAGCATTTCACATTCAAAAAACTGGCAGCAAAAATCAACTCCACAGAAGCAACAATCTACCGTTATTTCTCATCAAAATACAAACTGCTGACTTATATTCTCAACTGGTATTGGTCTTACCTGGAATTTATGTCTGAGCTGAAAACTTCCGAGATTAAAATTCCATTAGAAAAGCTGGAGAAAATTTTAGAAATTATCACGCATCACAACAATTCCTGCGATGAAGTAGATGATTACGACATCTGTAAACTGCATTCCATTGTTATTGCAGAAAGCAGCAAATCTTACCTTGTAAAAGAAGTAGACGAAATAAGCAAAGAAATGATTTTCAACCCATTGGAAAGCCTCTGCAAATGTATTTCAAAGATTATTTCGCAGGCAAAACCAGATTTCCCCTACCCGCTTTCGATGGCAAGCACACTTTTAGAAACCGCTCACGACCAGCATTTTTTCAGCGAGCATTTGCCGAATCTCACAGACCAGCATCAAACCGGGCACACAGACTACGTACTTGGATATTTAAAACACATCACATTTAACCTTATCAAATAAGAAAAATGGCATTAAGATCAGCAAGCGACCACAGTAAAAAACTGTTTCGCTACATCACAAAAGAAAAAAAAGACGTTTCAAACATTTATTTTTACGCTATCCTCAATGGTTTGGTTTCACTGAGTATCCCGCTGGGAATACAGTCAATCATCAGCTTTGTAATGGGAGCCACGATGGTAACTTCCATCTATCTTCTGATATTTTTTGTGGTTTTGGGGACATTTTTGGTAGGCCATTTCCGCCTGAAAGTATTCCAGATCATCGAAAAAATACAGCAGAAAATTTTTGTTGAATTCTCTATGGCTTTTGCAGAAAAACTTCCACGGGTCAATCTTTCAGAAACCCGAAAATATTATTTACCAGAATTGGTCAACCGTTTTTTTGATGTTCAGAATCTTCAGAAAGGAATTTCAAAAATTTTACTGGAAATCCCGACAGCATTGATTCAGATAGTCTTCGGAATTTTGCTGCTCTCCTTTTACCATCCTTGGTTTCTGGCCTTCGGTGCTTTGGTAATTATCCTTGTCGTTCTTATTTTCATTTACAGTATGGAGAGCGGAATTAAATCCAGCCTCGAAGAAAGTGATAAAAAATATGACACTGCAGCCTGGATTGAAGATATTGCAGCATCTGTAAAGACTTTCAAAATGCATTCGGGTAAAAAAACGCATCTTCAGGGTACAGATTCAAGAGTTGTGGAGTATCTGGATCACAGGACTTCTCACTTCAAAATTCTTGTTTTTCAGTACAAAACCATTATCGCTTTTAAAGTCATCATCACATTGGCAATTTTAGCGATTGGAACGTATTTGATGATCAACCAACAGTTGAATATCGGAGCCTTTATCGCAGCAGAAATTGTGGTATTAACCATTATGTCGGCGGTTGAAAAACTGATTGTAAGCCTAGAAAGTTACTACGACCTTATCGCTTCTTATGCTAAACTGACAAAAGTAACTGAATTAAAAGAAGAAACCGATGGCGACATTGTACTATCCCAAAAAGACAAAGGAATTGAGATTGAATTTAAAGATGTTGATTTCGCATTTAATGATACACCGGCAATTTTATCGGATGTAAATTTCAGATTAAAAGAAAACAGTCTTACCGTCATCACCGGAAAAATGGGTACAGGAAAATCCTTGCTTCTCAATATGCTCGCAGGTTTTTATGAACCGAGTTCGGGAACGATACTTTTCGACAAAATTCCGCTGAAAAATTTAAATAAAACAGATTTCAGAAGTAATGTAGGTTTATATCTTGAAAATATGAAAGTCATTCAGGGAACCGTTTTAGAAAATATTTTGCTTGGGAATACCAACAGCAACACCGAAAGCATTCTTCAGCTTTCAGAAAAATTAGGAATTGACAGTATTTCGAGCAGTTTCAGTAATGGTTTTACTACAGAAATCAGTGATACAGATTCTGAGCTAACTTTCAGTTCTAAAAAGAAAATTCTGATGCTCCGCTCTTTACTGGGCGAAAAGAGACTGATCTTACTTGAAAATCCTCTGGCTGGAATGTCTGAAAATTTTCAGGAAAAACTGAGTGATTATCTTCAGGAATTGAAACAAAACTGCACCATCGTGATTGTTTCGCCAGACAAAAATATGATCTACAATGCCGATCAGCACATTCATCTGGAAAATGGAAGTTTAAATATTATTTCATAAAATTCAGCACAAAATGAAACTACAAGCATACGACAAAATATACCATATCAACAGAAAATCGAGGGTGAAGAGATGGTTTATATTCATTCTTCTCGCCGGAATCATCACCTTGTTTCTGCCATGGACACAGAATATTAAAGTGAAAGGAAATGTTTCCTCTTTGTATCAGTCACAGCGGCCTCAACAATTAAATTCCCCAATTCCCGGGAGAATTATTAAATGGAATGTAAAAAACGGAGATTACGTAAAAAAAGGCGATACGCTTCTTCAACTTTCCGAGATTAAGGAAGATTACATGGATCCGCTTTTGGTACAGAGAACCGAGCAGCAGGTGAATGCCAAAAAAGGAGTAAGAGATTATTACGAAGCCAAAGTAGGAACGGCTAAAAACCAACTCGAAGCTTTGAATGCGTCGAGGGATTTAAAATTAAATCAGGTTAAAATAAAAATTATACAGCTCAACAGTAAATTGATTGGCGAACAGGCCGAACTTGCAGCTGCAACAAATGAATTAAAGCTTTCTGAAGACCAGTTTGAAAGACAGAAAAGAATGTATGACGAAGGTTTGGTTTCTCTCACTCAATTTCAGCAGAGAAGTATATCTTACCAAAATTCAATTGCCAAGAAAACCGCTTACGAAAATAAAGTTGCGCAAACCCAACAGGAAATTCTAAATACTCAGATTGAGCAAAATGCTGTTACACAGGATTACAATGAGAAATTAAGCAAAATTGAAGGCGAGCGGTTTTCAAGTATGGGACAGATTGAAGGAAGCGACGGTGATATTGCCAAACTTCAGAATCAGGTTGCCAATTACAAAGCAAGACAGGGCTTATACTTCATCCTCGCCTCTCAGGACGGGCAGATTGTTCAGCTTAACAAAGCCGGAATTGGTGAAGTCTTGAAAGACGGTGAAAATATCGGAACGGTGGTTCCTACAACGGTTGATCACGCCGTGGAAATTTACATCAAACCTGTTGATTTGCCTTTGATCAAAGAAGGACAGCGCGTGATGAGTATTTTTGACGGATTTCCGGCGATTGTTTTCTCAGGTTGGCCGGATTCCAGCTACGGAACTTTTGCAGGAAAAGTTGTGGCTGTAGAAAGTAACATCAGCGCAAACGGAATGTTTAAAGCTTTAATTATTGAAGATAAAAACGAAAAACAATGGCCAAGAAAAATCAAAATGGGAACCGGCGTTCAGGGCATTGCGATTTTAAATGATGTTCCGATCTGGTATGAATTATGGCGAAACATCAATGGTTTCCCGCCGGATTATTATGAAGTTACGAATGCAAAATCAGCTAAAGATGAAAAGACAAAATAAATTTTTTCTGCTGCTTTTTCTGTTGCTGTTCAGCTTAAATTCTGCTCAGGATTCGTTGAAAATTTCCGCTTCCGAATTTATCAATGTTGTTAAAAACTATCATCCTTTAGCTTTAAAATATCAACTTCAAAACAAAATTGCAGAAGCCGAAATTACAAGAGCAAGAGGAAGTTTTGATCCCCTTTTGGCAGGAAAATTGGGCGAGAAAAATATCGACGGAACAAAATATTACGAACAGAAAAATCTGGAACTCGGGATTCCGACCTGGTACGGAATCGATGTACATGGAAGCTACAATCATCTTGACGGACAAAAATTGAACAACAGCGACACAAAAGGTGGCTTGTATCAATTTGGAGTTACGGTTCCATTAGCTAAAAATCTTTTATATGATAAGAGAAGAGCTATGCTTGATCAGGCAAAATTCGGTTTGAAAATGACCGAAGCTGAACAGGCTGTTTTAACCAATGATTTATTGCTTGAAGCAGAAAACACCTATTGGGAATGGGTTCAGAACTATGAAATTTACAAGCTAAAATCTGAAATTGTAGACATCAATAAAGAACGTTTAAAATTAACCCGAAAAACATTTGAGTTTGGCGAAAAACCTGCTATTGATACAATTGAAGCACTTTCTCAGCTTCAAAGTTTTGAACTTCAGCAAAGAGATGCTTTTTTAAGTTTTGTAAAAAGTACGCAGCAACTTCAGTTGTATCTTTGGAAAGACAATCAGCAGTTTTATGAGCTTTCAGCGATGATTTATCCTTCGGACAATCTTGCAGAACATTTAGCGTATTCTGATTTTGAATTTCTAATTCATGATGTTGAATCCAGACAAATCAATTCACATCAATCGATTTTATATTACAGTCAGAAGCAAAATATTCTCGAAAGCGAAAGGCGTTTAAAATGGCAAAGCTTCCTTCCGAAGGTTGATTTTACCTATAATTTTTTTAACAAAGAAAATTATTCCGCCGACTTTCTGCCTTTGTTTGATAATAATTTCCAGTATGGTTTGAAGCTTGAAATTCCGGTTTTTCAAAGGGAAGCAAGAGCGAATTACCAGATGGCGAAAATTAAATTAAATCAAAACCAGCTCGATACCAATATTAAAATCAGAGAACTTGATGTGAAAATTGAGACTTACAAAAACGAAATTCAAAATTATCACACTCAAATTGATTTATCAAGAAATAATCTTCAGAATTACAAAAGACTTTTGAGTGCCGAAGAAACGAGATACAGTAACGGGGAAAGCTCGCTTTTCCTGATCAATTCAAGGGAAAATAAAGTGATTGAAGCTCAGGAGAAATTTATTTCTATCAGAACAAAGTTTTTGAAAAGCTTTAATAAGCTAAAGTGGATGAAGGAGAATTTCACACTCTAGAATTTTAATTTGAACCATTAAGAAGATTCTCTCGCAAATTTTGCAAATGGAACAGATCAAAAAAACTGCATAATCTCCGAAATCTGCGAGAGATTGTAAAAACAAAAAGTTCAGGCAAAACCTGAACTTTTTGTGATGTATTAATCCGTTTAAGCAATATCCGTAATTGAAAAGAACTTAATTTTTACAGTTTGTTTGTCATTCCGCAGGAATCTCAACACAATTTAAATCAAGCAGTTTAGATTCCTACGGAAATCGAAGATTCGACGTAGTCAATGACAAAATTCCTGCTGATTTTATATTATGTTAAAAAAAATGACAATCGTAATCTGTTTTTATTCTTCTGAAAGTTTCTCAGACTGCGAGCCAATGAACGGAATCTTCGGAGCTAAGAAATAACCCGTCAAGCTCGCAAAAAGTATTGGAACGAAATAAGTAAAACCGGTTAAAGTTCCCAGAATAATTGTTGTACTCATCGGCGTTCTCGTGACACACGCATTGATGGCCGCCATACAACTTACAATTGCCAAAGTAGTATCAACTGTAGGAAATAGATGATGAATAATCAACCCTAAAGTCGTGCCCACAAAGAAAAGCGGAATGATAAAACCACCTCTCCAGCCTGATGTCACGGTGATGGCAATCGCTAAAATTTTAAATATTAAAATAATGATTAAAAAATTCAAAGTGTAGCCTCCATTGATGAGTTCATTCACTTCATGATGCCCGAAATATCTTGTTAATGGGAAGTAAAACGCAATAATTCCCAATAAAATTCCACCTACCAAAGTTTTGATGTAAATCGGGAATTTTCTGTATTCAAAAGCTTTTTTGAAAAATTTAACGACGAAAATAAAAATCCAGCCAAATAAAGTTCCTACAATTCCAAAAAGAGAAGCGTAAAGGAAATCGTAAACGCCGGTGTAATGATAAGCTTTCAAATCCCAAGTCGCTCCAATTCCTAAGTGGATAATCAAAGCAAACATCAGATAACTGAAACAACTCGCTACCAAAGCCGGAATAATCGCTTTGTAATATTCTACAGCGTGTTTGTGATGGAGAATTTCAAGAGAGAATAAACTTCCCCCAAGTGGTGCACCGAAAAGTGCTGTGAAACCTGAAGCCATTCCGGCGATACTCAACGAACGCAATTCTTCGCCTTTCAGCCTGAAAAGTTTACCGAGATACGTTCCTGTAGAACCAGTTACTTGTACCAAAGGCGCTTCGGGACCTAAACTTCCTCCGGATGCCACGCAAAAAAGCGACGACAGAATCATCGAAGGATTATTTTTCGGTTCCAGTTTTCCTTTATTGAATCTGATGTTGTTTACAATCAAATGAATTTCTCCCGGATCGCCGATAAAATGGATGACCAAACCCGCCAAAAGTCCTGCAATTGCCATGGTCGGAATCACCATCCATCCGTGAAACTGATGTAAAAACTCTGTGAAATGTTCTAAAACAATCCAGTATAATCCGGCGATAATTCCGCCCACCAAACCTGTGATTGACCACATAAAAAAAGTACGGCTGAATACGAAAGGATTGAACCTGATGGGTTGATCCAAAAGATTGAAAGTTCGTATCAAGCGGCGGCGTCTGTTGATTTTCATTTTAATTTAGTTTAAAATTACGATCATCATTTGTAGAAAGTGTGTTTTGTTATTGTGCGAAAAGGGATTTCGCCAAACTTAAGAATGCTTCGACAGGCTCAACGTGACAATTCTAATACTAACTGTTACTTAAGCAGTGTCAGTCTGAGCCTGTCGAAGACTTTTGTATTTATATTTTATTCTTGACAAAGTAAAAAATCAGCATCATCCAAGCTAAAATCATAAACAATCCTCCAAGTGGTGTGATTGGTCCTAAAAATTTTAGATTTAAACCAAAATGATCCTGTAAGCTCAGACCATAAATGCTGAAAGAGAACAGCAGCGTTCCGGCGATCATCAATATGGAAATCCATTTTTGTGATGACGTGTCAAATTTTAAAATATAGCCTGCAATCAATAAAAAGAATGCGGCATACATTTGATATCTTACGCCAGTTTCAAAACTTTCCAGTCTCTCTACAGACAAAATTTTCTTTAAAGCGTGTGCTCCAAAAGCGCCTAAAATAACGGATAACATTCCGAAAGCGGCTCCGAAGAATAAAGTAATTGTTTTCATTTTTATTTTTAGATTTATTTACTTCTCAATTTCTCCAGTTCCGCAATCACTTCATGATGACTCACCGTTTTATCTTTAAAGTAAGTCACAAAATGTTGTTTCTCTTCTTCCGTCGCTCCAAATTGATTTAAAATATTAAACAAATGCATTTTCATGTGACCTTTCTGAATTCCTGTGGTTACCAAAGATCTCAACGCTCCGAAATTCTGAGCCAGACCTGAAACCGCCAAAATACTCATCAATTCCTGAGCAGAAGGTTTTCCAAGCAATGCTAAAGAGAATTTTACCAATGGATGAAGATTCGTCAAACCTCCTACAACGCCTACAGAAATTGGCAGATCAATCCAGAATCTGAAAATTCCGTTGTCGATGGTGCAATGGGTTAATGAAGAATATTTTCCGTTTCTCGCTGCGTAGGCGTGTGCACAGGCTTCCGTGGCTCTGAAATCATTTCCGGTAGCGATCACAACGGCATCCACACCGTTCATAATTCCTTTATTGTGCGTTGTAGCACGGAAAGGTTCAATTTCAGCAATCGTAACGGCCTGTTTGAATTTTCTTGCAAATTCTTCGTTAGAAATTCCGCTGTCGTCTTTCAAATCTTCAATTTTACAGGAAACTTCAGCTCTTACTATACAGTCCGGAGTGAAATTGGAAAGAATATTCATAATAACCTGAAGGGAATTCTTTTCTTCCTGAGAAAAATCTTCACTTACTGCAATTTCCTGTTTTAAAGTTTTACCAAACTGCTCCAAACAAGAATTGATAAAATTGGCTCCCATAGAATCCACCGTATCGAAACTCGCTTTCAGCTGGTAATAATTCGGCATTTCCGCAGTCTTGTCGATGAGTTTTATATCTAAAATTCCACCGCCACGATTTCTCATGTTTGCTGTGATGCTTTCTGTTGACTCAAACAATTTTTTCTTTAAATTAAAATTAAAAAAATGCTGAAGTTTATGAGATTCTACGTCGATGATAAAATGCGTATGACCGAGTTTTTCGGTGTTGATAATTGTTGTTTTAAACCCTCCTTTATCAATCCAGAATTTGGCTGCTTTTGAAGCTGCGGCAACCACCGAACTTTCCTCAACAGCCATCGGAAGGGCAAATAATTTTCCGTCGATCAGGAAATTTGGGGCAATTCCGTAAGGCATGTAGAAATTGGAAATCGTATTTTCAGAAAACTCGTCGTGAAGTTTCTGAAGATCTAAATTTTCATTCCAATATTGATTAAGTATATTCTGATAATCGGTATTTCCTTCAAGATATTCGCTAACGAGCCAATCGATTTTCCCTTGTTTTGTCAATTTAGAAAAACCTTCAACGGGTTTATGATTCATAATATTATTTTTAAATTCTTAAAGATGACAATCGTCGGTTTACGATTTCACGCATAAATTAATGACCGTAAATATAGTAAATTTGTTAGTGTCTATTGTGGATAAGTTGCTTTAAAAAAGAGTGATATTTCTCAATTTTGGACTTATTTTTGAACATCGAAAATGATTTTCAATCTGATTCAAATTATATTTAAATGAATTTTGACCGCCTTAAAGAAAAACTGGAAATACTGGCTGATGCTGCGAAATATGATGTTTCGTGCTCATCAAGCGGTGGAAACAGAAAAAATAAAAGCGGCGGTTTGGGCGACAGTTCAGCAAGCGGAATTTGTCATACCTATACCGAAGACGGCCGCTGTGTTTCTTTGCTTAAAATTCTTTTGACGAATCACTGCATTTACGATTGTATTTACTGTGTTTCCAGAAAATCAAATGATATAAAAAGAGCCGCATTTACGGTGGAAGAAGTGGTAGATTTAACCATCAACTTTTACCGCAGAAATTATATTGAAGGCTTATTTTTAAGTTCTGGAATCTTCAAAGATGCCGATACAACAATGGAACGCCTAATTCGGGTTGCAAAAAAACTGAGAACAGAGCATAATTTCAATGGTTACATTCATTTGAAATCAATTCCCGGAGCGAGTGATGATTTGATGAATGAAGCCGCACTGTACGCCGACAGATTATCTGTAAATCTTGAAATCCCGACTGAATCCGGTTTAAAATTACTGGCTCCTGATAAAAATCGTGAAGACATGCTTCAACCGATGAGAATTGTTCAGAAAGGTATTCAGCAATATAAAGATGAGAAAAAAATCATCAGAAGTGTTCCCAAATTTGCTCCTGCGGGGCAATCGACACAAATGATTGTAGGTGCCACGCACGAAAACGATTTACAGATCATAAAAGTTGCCGATCATTTCTACAAAAATTATGGGATGAAGCGTGTTTATTATTCAGGATATATTCCGGTTACGGTCGACAACCGTTTGCCGGCAATCACTGCGGAAGTTCCTGTTTTGAGGGAAAACCGATTGTATCAATCAGATTGGCTGATGCGTTTTTATGGTTTTAAAGCAGATGAAATTTTAGATCCGAATATGCCGTTTTTAGATCTTGAAGTAGATCCGAAACTGAGCTGGGCTTTACGACACTTGGACCAGTTTCCGGTAAATCTTCAAACGGCAGACTATCAGATGATTTTAAGAATTCCGGGAATTGGTGTAAAAACTGCAAAGAAAATTTTGTCGGCGAGACGTTTTCAGGTTTTGACGATTGAGAATCTTCAAAAGTTAGGTGCAGCGGTAAATCGTGCAAAATATTTTATTGATTTCACTGCAGGAAATATTTTCCTAAGACATTTGACGGATTTGAATCTTAGAAAACTTTTGATAGGCGGAAGTCAGTCTAAATTCCAGAACCAGTTTTCGCAGCAGTTGACTTTGTTTTAATTATGAAAACTAAAAAAGCATTGATTCATTCTCAATTACAAAATAAAATAATTGATAGTGCAATTTCAAAATTCAGCCAACGATTGATGTCTAATTCAAAATGGGTTCGACTCATTGACGGCTTGGTTGAGAATATTGAAAATATAAATAAAATTCAGTTTAAAAAAGTTCAGACCGATAAAATTGGAGAATTGTATCTTGATGAAAACAGCATTTATGAGTTTGATTATTGGCACCATGGATTTGAAGGAAATAATTCTTTTGGAGAATGGCTGGAATACAGAGAAATTGAATATTTAATTTTCCCAAAAATTGTCAGTTCTGGAAACGATACCCAAGATTTAAGTCAAATAAAATCAATCATTGATAAAATTGGACAGTTTGGTGTTGAAATGAATGATGCTGAATTAAAACTAATTTGTTATAAAATTTAGATTAACACAAATTACAAGATTTGTCATCAAGACTTACACGCAATATTTCTAAATATAAACATTGTCTTTGTCATCCTAAAAGGATCTCAACATAAATTTTAAAATTTGCCTCTCTAATACTATGCTTAGATGCTTTCAGCATGACAAACTGAGGAGCAACACTTTAAAATTATTACCATTTTTTAAATTATCCCATTTCCAAATTATTTCATTTTCAAATTAAAAACATGACCACCCTCCTCTACGACGGCAGTTTCGACGGACTTTTCACTGCGATATTCGAAGTTTTCGAGTATAGGTATAAAGATGTGGAAATTGTGAGCAGGGAAAGATTTCATCAGGAAAATATTTTTGCGGAAATTCATGAAGTTGTAACTAATCAGGAAAAATCTGAGAGGGTTTTAAACAAACTGGAAGAAAACATCGGTAAACCTGGAATTCATGAATTGGTAAAAGTTTTTTTATCAGAAGAACATGATTTAGAACAGATTATTTTATCTGCAGTAAGGCAATCGATTCAATATCCGAAAGAAAATATTCTTCAGAATTATGCAGATCAGGATATTCTGAGAATTGCTAAAATTTCAAAATCGGTAAGTAGAGAACGGCATCGGATGACGGCTTTCGTTCGCTTTGAAAAGATGCAGGATGACGTTTTTTTCGCAAAGATAGATCCTGACTTCAATGTTTTACCCTTAATCAGAAATCATTTCAAGAACCGTTATCAGGATCAGAAATGGATGATTTATGATTTAAGAAGAAACTACGGACTTCTGCACGATCTGGAAACCTGCGATTTCTTTTATCCAGATGAAAAAATAGATTTGAAAAAGTATCAGGAAAAATTTCATGATGAGGAAAATCAATATCAGAAATTATGGCAGCGGTATTTTTTCAAAACCAATATTGTGGAAAGAAAAAATTTAAAATTACATATTCAGCACGTTCCAAAAAGGTATTGGAAATATTTGACTGAGAAGCATTAAATTCCGCACAGATCTCACAGATTTCCACAGATTTTTTTTTAAAATGTTAAAAAAAAAATAATCCAATCACGAATAAATCAAATTTGCACAACCTTGTCAGTAATTTAGACCTCCACCATCTTTTTTTTGCACTTTCTCACTCCACTTGGCTCTTTTTACTTTTTACTTGGCTCTTATTAAAGCAGGACACTAAAGGATGAAAAGTATTGTGAAGATACTGCAATTATCTGAACTTGTTTTTGTAAATTTGTGTTCGAAATTTTTTATTAAATGAAAGAAAGTGCTGTAAAAAAAATTGCAGTTTTAACCTCAGGAGGAGATTCTCCAGGGATGAACGCAGCATTAAGAGCGGTTGTAAGAACTGCCAATTACTATAACATCGAATGCTACGGAGTGAGAGAAGGCTACAACGGCCTCATCCATGATGATTTCCTGAAAATGGGACCTCGATCCGTAAAAAATATAATCAATCAGGGTGGAACGATTCTAAAATCTGCCCGTTCAGCAGAATTCAGAACCAAAGAAGGTCGTCAAAAAGCCTATGAAAATTGCATGAAATATGGAATTGAAGGTTTAGTATGCATTGGCGGTGACGGAACTTTTACAGGAGCAAAAATTTTCAACGAAGAATTTGGCATCAGAACCATCGGTGTTCCGGGAACTATCGACAACGATATTTTTGGTACAGACAACACGATTGGTTACGATACCGCTTTGAATACAGCAATGGATGCCATCGATAAAATTCGTGATACAGCGACTTCACATAACAGAGTTTTCTTTGTGGAAGTAATGGGTCGCGATGCCGGTTTTATTGCACTAAACAGTGGCTTGGCAACGGGTGCTCTTGATATTTTAATTCCTGAAAGAAAAGACAGCATCGAAGATTTATTCGGTAAATTCAGAACAGCTGAAAAGACAGGAAAAGCTTCAAGCATTGTTGTTGTAGCAGAAGGCGAAAAATTAGCCAACATTTATGAATTAGCTGAAAAAACCAAGGAAGAATTCCCTGATTATGATATTCGTGTAGCTATTTTGGGACACATCCAAAGAGGCGGATCACCAAGCTGTGCAGACAGAGTTTTAGCGAGCAGACTGGGTTACGGTGCTGTGGTAGGATTAATGAAAGGTGAAACCAATGTGATGGCGGGAATGCGTTCTAATGATTTGACCTACACCCCAATCGAAGAGGCCATCAAAAAACACAATGAAATCAACAAAGATCTTCTTTTGATTTCAGAAATTTTAGCAATCTAATATATTATATAATTAAATAAATCAAAACAATTATGTCAACAATTAAAGTAGGTATTAACGGGTTTGGTAGAATCGGTCGTCTTGTTTTCAGAGCAATGACTGAAAGAGACAACGTAGAAGTAGTTGGTATCAATGACCTTATCAATGCAGAATACATGGCTTATATGCTAAAATATGATTCTGTACACGGTATTTTCCCGGGAGAAGTTTCTGTAGACGGAAATGACCTTGTAGTAAACGGTAAAAAAATCAGAGTTACTGCAGAAAAAGACCCAAGCAACCTAAAGTGGGACGAAATCGGTGCTGACTACGTAGTAGAATCAACTGGTTTATTTTTAGATAAAGAAAGTGCTGCGAAACACCTTGCAGCAGGTGCTAAAAAAGTAATTCTTTCTGCTCCTTCAAAAGACGATACGCCAATGTTTGTAATGGGTGTAAACCACCTTGAACTTACTGATGACGTAAAAATCTTATCAAACGCATCTTGTACTACAAACTGCTTAGCTCCTTTGGCTAAAGTAATTCACGATAATTTCGGAATCGTAGAAGGTTTGATGACTACTGTACACGCTACAACAGCTACTCAGAAAACGGTTGACGGTCCTTCGATGAAAGACTGGAGAGGCGGTAGAGCTGCATTAAACAACATCATCCCTTCTTCTACAGGTGCTGCAAAAGCAGTAGGAAAAGTAATCCCTTCTTTGAACGGAAAACTGACAGGTATGTCTTTCAGAGTACCAACCGTTGACGTTTCTGTAGTGGATTTAACGGTAAGACTTGAAAAAGGTGCTTCTTACGAAGAAATCTGTGCTGTAATCAAAGCGGCTTCTGAAGGCGAATTGAAAGGTATTCTTGGATACACTGAAGATGCTGTAGTTTCTCAGGATTTCGTAGGAGATAAGAGAACTTCAATCTTTGATAAAGACGCTGGTATTTCACTTTCTCCAAACTTTGTAAAATTGGTTTCTTGGTATGATAACGAGATGGGTTACTCAAACAAATTGGTGGATATGTTGATTCACGCTTCTACACTATCTAAGTAGTAAGAAATTACCTATAAATAATGAAACCTTCCAGATTTGGAAGGTTTTTTTATATTTTTAATGAAAAAGAAAACAGTCGCAAGTAATGCCGACATCCAATTTCCCGTCAGATGAATAAGCTTGGTAAGCTTTACCTCCTTTTCCCTGAATACCTTTTATGGCAACTACCTTCCCTTTTTTGCTGAAAATCCAGCTAAAGCAACCGAAACTTTCAGGAGTTGCAGTAACTTTCCCTCCGCTTTTTTCCACCTTTAGAAAATCACAAACCTCATTAGACCCATCAAAGTGAGTAACAACATTTCTTACTTTAGATCGATCATATTTATCTACTTCTGGTAGTTTCGAACCATCAATAACCAGATTTTCAGGTTCTTTTTTTTCTTCTTGGGCAAAACATGTAGCAGACAATGCAAAAAATAGAATAAATGATAATTTTTTCATGGTAAATTTTATTAAGTTAAATAATTTAAAACTGTAAATAATGATGATTTGTTATTTTAAATTCAACACTTGAAGGTATTGTTGAAAATTTAATTTTTATGTTAAATCACTTGATTAAAGTTGTAACTATTATATTGGAAAAAAAATAACCCATAAAGGGTATTTATTAAATGCTTTCAGACATAACAATTTTAATTATCCGTGCACAAAAAAACCACTAATCTCTCTGACAGTGGCTATTTTGAAGGAATTTTAATTCTTTTTTTTTCATCATCAGAGCTTTTACCTTCCTGCTCTAAAGCTTTAAGAAAACGCAATAAAACTTTGAAAAATAACTCCAATTTTATAATAGAGTTTTCATGATTATTGTTTCTACAAAAATTGCAAATTATTTAACATAAAAAAATAGCCCTTTTGGGGTATTTTTAACAAATTTTAAGTATTTTAGTTTCAAATATAAAAAATGGAAAATCCGGAGGATAAACATTTACTTTCACAAATCTGGGAAAGCTTTGCAGGACAAGACAAATCAAAAGCTCTTACAAAGCCTTCCATAGAGAAAATTATTGGTGAAATGTTCTCCATAGGAAACTTTTACTATTATGTAATCAACCTCGCTGACTCTACCATTTCACATCATCACAAAAATATTCTTAAGATTCACGGTCTTTCAGAATATCCTACTTACCTCAGCGAAATTTTCAGTCTCATTCATCCGGATGATGTTCCTTTTGTTTTAAAGGCTGAAAAAATTGTCGTTGAAAAAATCAGGCAAATCGGTATTGAACATCAGCTTTTCCTCAAACCAAGCTATTGTTTCAGAATGAAAACCAAAAAAGGGAAATATGAACTTTTCCACCATCAGGCCATTCACACTTTGATGGATGAAAACAACCGCTTGTTTCAATCGATTAACATTCACACCAATATTCAGCACATTACGCCACAAAATCCATACACTGTTTTGATTACAGGCATCACGCCCCGAAAAGATTTTCACCAGTTTACTGTGCAGCCCACAGATGAAAAGAAAAGTTCAGATTCTCCGAATCTTACTAAAAGGGAAATTGAAATTTTGATTTTAATTGCCAAAGGTTATTCTGGCAAAGAAATTTCTGACATGCTTATTCTTTCAGAACACACCATCAGAAGCCATCGCAAAAACATCCTCAAAAAAACCGACTCACGAAACAGCAAAGAACTCATCAGAAAAGCTTTTGAATGGGGATTGGTTTGATGGGTAATGAGTGATGGGTAATTATTAAAAATGATTGATGATTGATGATTGATGATTGATGATTGATGATTGATGATTGATGATTGATAAATAATTATTTAATTAAAAATCCTAAACTAATATCAAATTCTAAAACTCGAATCCAGAATCCAGTACATCGTACCCAAAAACTCGAATCCAGAATCTCAAACCTCAAATTTCAAACCTCAAATTTCAAACCTCAAATTTCAAACCTCAAATCTCAAATCTCAAATCTCAAATCAACTGACAAATCTCACACAGTTTTTCATCTAAAATTTATGTAACTTTATCCTTAATGGAAAAGCAGATTTTACAGCCGAGATTTAAAGATTCACAGCATTTCAAAGATTTCTGGACGACAGGAAACGGGAAACAGCTGACTGATCTTTCCGGAGCTGAACTGAGTTTTAAAGATTTTGATAAGTTCTCACATTTCTTTTATCACGTTGACGAAATTGGTGATGAGGTGGTAAGAGAAGTTTATTTTAAAAAAAGCTATCCTGAAGCTTCAAGGGAAATTGAAAGTTACATCAGGAACGGCGTTTCAGAAAATGATAACGTTCCGGAAAGTGTAAAAAAACTTTTCCAGCAAACCCAAAACCTACCCGATTGGCTGGATTTAAATTTAATTAAAAGTGGAGCCGAACTCTGCATGCGAAGCAATCTGGACTCTCTGATTTCGCTCAGAGACTATTGTCTGATTGGCGGCTACGACTATTCTTACCTCAACAAACCTTTAATTGCCACCGAAGCTTTAAAAAAAGGTGCAGTGAAAAGACTTTCAGAAACATTGGATTTCTGGGTAAACGTTACCCGTTACGATGCTTTGGAAATTCATAAAAAAGGCTACGAATTTGCTATAAAAACCAGATTAATTCATTCTTACGCAAGACTTTCGATCAGAAAACATTATAAAAACTGGGATAAAGAAAACTGGGGCGAACCCATCAATTCCTGGGACATGATGGCGACCTACATTGGTTTCAGCCTTGTGTTTATGCACAGTTTGCTTAAATTAGGAAATACCATTTCCGAAGAGGAAGAAAAAGGACATTTCCACCTTTGGAAATACGTCGGATATTTGCTTGGAATCCCCGTAGAACTTCTTCCCGACAATAAAAAACAGGCAACAGAATATTTTTATTTGTGGACATCCATCCAGCCACCATCCGATAAAGATTCGGTTTTGCTGGCACATTCACTGTTGAACGAATCATTGGAAAATCCAATTTTAAAGTACAAATTTGAAAGAAAAAATCTGAGGTATCTGCACATTTGCTGCACTTGGTATTTATTAGGCGACGACGTTTGCAAAAGGCTGCAAATTCCTGAAGTTCCTTTCAGAAAAGGGTTTCCGGTGACAAAGAAAATCATCAATAAAATTTACGATTCCACCGTAAGCCGTGAGGCCAGAATTAAAAAAGGCAATAAAGACCAAATGAAAGTTTTGAAGGATTATTTGAACATTACCCAGAATTCTAATTTTCATTGATTTTTTCAGGAGCTTAATCCCGCTTTCTGCTGTATCTTTTTCACCAACGCTTTTTTGCAAAGCCATGCCAGAAAAAGGATGCCGCGACAATCGGGGCTAGGATCCAGCCTGTCACAAGAAATCTTTATTTTTAATTCTTTATTTGGCCTTTTTTCAAACTGAAACTTTATCATTTTTTAACGCTAAAAACAATTTCTGAAAACAAAAAATATTAGCATTTGAATTTAAAATTATGTAATTTTGATAAATTATTTTAACGAGATATGAGCAACATAGATGATAAGAAAAAAGCACTTGCATTGGTGCTTGACAAACTAGATAAAACATACGGAAAAGGAACTGTAATGACGTTGGGAGACAGTGCAATCGACACTACCATCGAAGTTATTCCTTCCGGATCTTTAGGATTAGACATCGCTTTGGGCGTTGGCGGATATCCGAGAGGAAGAATTATTGAGATCTACGGACCAGAATCTTCAGGTAAAACCACTTTAACTTTACATGCCATCGCAGAAGCTCAAAAAGCAGGCGGAATTGCAGCATTTATCGATGCTGAGCACGCTTTCGACAGAGGTTATGCAGGAAAATTAGGAATCGACTTAGAAAACCTGATTATTTCTCAGCCGGATAACGGTGAACAGGCTTTGGAAATTGCAGATAATTTGATTCGTTCGGGTGCAATTGATATTGTTGTCATTGACTCTGTTGCCGCTTTGACTCCAAAAGCGGAGATTGAGGGGGAAATGGGAGATTCTAAAATGGGGCTTCACGCAAGATTGATGTCTCAGGCTTTGAGAAAACTGACTGCAACGATTTCAAGAACAAAATGTACCGTGATTTTCATCAACCAGCTAAGAGAAAAAATCGGAGTAATGTTCGGAAACCCTGAAACTACAACTGGTGGTAACGCTTTGAAATTCTACGCTTCAGTAAGAGTAGATATCAGAAAAGCATCTGCGCCAATTAAAAACGGTGACGAAGCTGTTGGTAGCCGTGTGAAAGTGAAAATTGTGAAAAACAAAGTTGCTCCACCTTTCAAAATGGCTGAATTTGACATTATGTATGGTGAAGGCGTTTCTAAAACCGGCGAAATCTTGGATACTGCAGTAGATATGGGAATTGTGAAGAAAAGCGGTTCTTGGTTTAGCTACGGTGAAACTAAATTGGGACAAGGTCGTGATGGAGTAAGAGATTTGTTGAAAGATAATCCTGAACTGGCGGAAGAGCTTGAAAACAAAGTAAAAGAAGAAATCATTAACAAAAAGAACTAATTTTGTTTTGATCAAATACAGAGACAGCTGAGAGGCTGTCTTTTTTGTTTTAGAAGGAAGACCTATTTCTGCAAAATAAAAATGCCAATCTGTCACTTTCCGCTCAATGGTATTTCTTTTGAGAATTATTCATCAAATTTAAAATCCAAAAAAAATGACAAAAGGAAATATCAATGTTTCGGTGGAGAATATTTTTCCGTTGATTAAAAAGTTTTTGTACAGCGACCACGAAATATTTTTAAGAGAATTAATTTCAAATGCTACCGATGCAACATTGAAATTGAAACATTTAACCAACATTGGTGAAGCACAGGTAGATTACGGAAATCCGAAAATCGAGGTGAAAATTGATAAGGAAAACAAGAAACTTTACATCATCGACCAGGGCTTGGGGATGACTGGTGAAGAAGTTGAAAAATACATCAACCAGGTTGCGTTTTCAGGAGCTGAGGAGTTCTTAGATAAATATAAAGATTCTGCAAAAGATTCAGGAATTATTGGCCATTTCGGTTTAGGATTCTACTCTGCATTTATGGTGGCAGAAAAAGTGGAAATTATTTCTAAATCTTACAAAGATGAAACCGCAGTTCACTGGATTTGCGACGGAAGTCCGGAATTCACATTGGAAGAAACTACCGCAAAAACCGACAGAGGAACTGAGATCATCCTTCATATCGCAGAAGACTCGTTAGAATTTTTAGAAGAAAATAAAATCCGTGAATTGTTGACGAAATACAACAAATTCATGCCTGTTCCCATTAAATTCGGGACAAAAACTGAAACACTTCCATTACCGGAAGGTGCTGCAGAAGATGCCGTTGCAGAAACAGTGGAGGTTGATAATATCGTCAACAACCCGACTCCGGCCTGGACGAAATCTCCAAGCGAACTGAAAGACGAAGATTACAAATCGTTCTATCACGAATTGTACCCGATGCAGTTTGAGGAGCCGTTGTTCAACATCCATTTGAATGTTGATTATCCTTTCAATTTAACTGGTGTTTTATATTTCCCCAAATTGGCGAATAATTTAAACATTGAAAAAGATAAAATTCAATTATATCAGAATCAGGTTTTCGTAACCGATGAGGTGAAAGGAATTGTTCCTGACTTTTTGATGTTGCTGAGAGGGGTAATTGATTCTCCGGATATCCCGTTGAATGTATCCCGTTCTTATCTCCAGGCAGACGGTGCAGTAAAGAAAATTTCTT
Source organism: Chryseobacterium sp. HNCC26DJ240 (assembly GCF_057180485.1). NCBI lineage: Bacteria > Pseudomonadati > Bacteroidota > Flavobacteriia > Flavobacteriales > Weeksellaceae > Chryseobacterium > Chryseobacterium sp. HNCC26DJ240. The sequence continues at coordinate 381,384 of NZ_JBXUGK010000002.1, read as the reverse complement.
CTTACATCACGAAGAAAGTAGCCGACAAAATGGTTTCTTTAATCAATGAAAACCGTGAAGATTACGACAAAAAATGGAACGACATCAAAATCGTTATCGAATACGGAATGATTTCTGAAGACAAATTCTTCGAAAAATCTGACAAATTTGCACTGTATCCCACAACCGACGGCAAATATTTCCTTTGGAATGAATTAGAAGAAAAAATCAAAGCAAATCAAACCGACAAAGACGGAAATTTAGTGATTCTTTATGCTACGAATGCTGATGAACAGCACTCTTACATTCAGTCTGCGAAAGATAAAGGGTATGAAGTTATTCTTTTAGATTCACCGATTGTTCCGCACTTAATTCAAAAACTGGAATCTACAAAAGAAAAAATTTCTTTCGCCAGAGTAGATGCTGATCATATCAATAATTTGATTAAAAAAGACGAGCCTGCAATTTCTAAATTAAATGAAACTGAAAAAGAAACGTTGAAGAAAAATGTCGAAGAGTCAATCAATGACAAGAAATTCACAGTTCAACTGGAAGATTTAGACAGCACAGATGCTCCATTCACAATCACCCAGCCAGAATTCATGCGTAGAATGAAAGATATGCAGGCAACCGGCGGTGGCGGAATGTTCGGAATGGGTGGTTTCCCTGAAATGTATAATCTTGTAGTCAACTCAAACAGTGAATTTGCCACCAAAATTTTGGCTAATGAAAATGCTGATGAGAAAAGTTCTCAGATTAAGTACGCTTTAGATTTGGCTAAATTATCTCAGAATTTACTGAAAGGAAAAGAATTGACAGACTTCATTCAGAGAAGCTATCAACAATTGGAAAAGTAATTTAACTGATTATATTGTAAATCCGGAATGACTTTGTTGTTCCGGATTTTTCATGAAAAAATATCATAGAAGTATTAACTTTGGCTTTGATAAAAAAACATGGATCAGTTCAACTTTTTATATCTCGTTTCCTCAATTGGAATTTTCATGGTGCTTTTGCTTGCCCTGTTTTTGATTACTGTAAAAACAAAACACAGACTATCAAATTGGCTTCTTGCATTCTTTCTTTTTATAAATGCTGTAGATGCATTAAAGTTTTTGCAGCGGGAATTTCCAGTGAATCATATCAACCTTGAGGCTTTTCGTTGGGGCTTTGTCTATTTGGCTCCGGCCTCGTTTTACCTTTATGTATTGTCTATTTGTTATTCCAATTTTCGGTTAAAACCAAAACATTTGCTGCATACAATCCCATTTTTTGCTTACAATTTGTATATCATGTGGGGAATTTATTCTGTAGAGAGAGCCTCAAAAATCCATTTTATAAATGGCATGAATGATATGCCTTTAATGCAGTTTTTTCAATTTCTTTTTGAATTTCTGTTTCAAGTATATTTTATCGCTTCATTTCTGGTGATCAGAAAGTCCAGAACAGTCTATCTTGAAAATTACGCAAACCCGAATATTTCAATCCTTCAAGCACTTTATAAAATAACAATTCTGTACTACGTCATACATTTTATAGTCATTATAAGATGGCTGGTTACTTTCATCTATGGACCGGGAGAAATCCGAGCCTGGATTGTAACTCTTGATGGCTTTGCATTTTTATTTTGTACAAGTTGGTATCTTTTTGTTGCTTTAAACAATCCTGAGTTCTTCCGGGGCGTAAATTCTGATCTAAAACCTGTTGCAGAAGTCCCCAAACAAAAAAACAATTCATTAACAGATGATGAAAAAAATAAGGAAATGGAATTATTAAAAAATTTCATGCAGGATAAAGAGCCTTATCTGGATTCTTCATTAACTATTCAGGATTTGGCGGAGCAGGTGAAAATGCCGGTTAAAGATTTATCTGTTTTAATTAATTCTTATATGGATAAACATTTTTTCGATTTCGTGAATGAATATAGAATTCAAAAAGCAATGCAAATTCTTAAAGATCCTTGTCAAAAGGAACTGACTGTTTTGGAAATCTTATATCAAGTTGGATTTAATTCCAAATCTTCATTCAATACTTCTTTCAAAAAATATACAGGAAAAACTCCGACAGATTTCAGAAAACAATCTTTGTAAAATCAAATTATTTTCAAAAAATGAGTTCGATTTTTTTTAATCGGTCGCGTAGTAATGTGTTCTGACGCATTTTTGCATCAATATTAAATTGTTTTAAAGAAAATTAAACTTTATGAAAATGCATCATCTTGCAAGGAATATCGGCTGTTTTTTAGTTTTTTTAATCGTCTTTAGTTGCGGCACCAGAAGTTTTAAAACAGAAAAAAATGCTGTTTACATCAGTAAAATTGATTCCTTAATGACCAAATCTTATGAAAGAGGTTTGTTCAATGGAAATGTCCTTGTTGCTAAAAATAATAAAATCATCTATCAAAAATCGTTTGGTTTTGCGGATGAAACAAAACAAACTTATTTAGATAATCAGTCAATATTTAATATTGGATCTATCGCAAAGGAATTTAATGCGGTTTCCATCATGATTTTGGCAGAACGCGGTTTTCTCAGTCTTGATGACCCGATTTCCAAATTTAATTTAGGATTGCCAAAATGGTCAGAGAAAGTAACCATACGACATCTTGTTAATTATGCTAGTGGCATTCCCCGAATCGAGTCAGGTCTAACTATAATAAATGATGAAGATGCATGGAAAATTCTTAGAAACAATCAAAACTTATTGTTTGAACCAGGAACCAATTACAAATATGATAATGGCAATGTATTTTTGCAAAGAAGAATCATTGAAAAAGTAAGCGGCACTTCATATGAGGATTTTGTCATTAAAAATATCATTAAACCATTGAAAATGACCAATTCTGTATTTGATGCAAAATTGGGATATAAAAATCGAACATCTTGTTATGATATAGACAACGTACGATGCCCGGAATTGAAATTTATTAGCGGGTGGCTTTGGGTAGATATCAATGATTTGTATCAATGGATTGAAGCAATGAATTCTAATCGACTAATATCCAAAGAATCTTTTCAAACTCTGTTAAATAATCCCTATGCAAAAGACGAAGGCGGATCACTTGGCAGATATTTTGAAAAAGAAGATTTACAAAGACATAATGGAGTTTCTTATAAATTTGAATCAATCTTTTTAAACGATTTAAAAAATAATATTACGATTATTCTATTGTCGAATAATTTAAACAGGGTTTGGGATTTAGGACATCGTATTCACAATTTGATGTTGGGAAAAGAATATGAAATTCCTAAAAAATCTGTTTATCAAGCCATAAGAAAAGAATCCCCTACCGATATAAATAAAGCTTTAGGAACATACCGTTTACTAAAAGAAAATCAACCAAAAGAATATGATTTTGAAAACCCCAACGAGCTAAACAAATTAGGCTATGAACTGTTAAGACTTGGGAAAAAGAATGAGTCATTAGAAATATTTAAACTTGCTACGACAGAGTTTCCTGAAGATGCAAATTTATTTGATAGTTATGGAGAAGCTTTGTTAGTCAATAATCAAAAAGAAGAAGCGATAAAAATGTATCAAAAATCGGTTGAACTAAATCCTCAAAATGAAAATGGAAAACAAATGCTATTGAAAATTAACAAGGAGCTTGATTCAAATTGACGTACTTCAGTTGTCACGGCAAAGCAAATACTCCGCCGTGACAACTTTAAATTTTTACTTAATCAAAGCATCAACAGCTTTTACAACTTCCGAAGGCTTTTCTGTTACAGCACCCAAGTGATCTGCTGTAAATTCAAAAAACTGTTTCGGTTCAGGAGCATTTTTGAAAAGTTCTTCACCCTGAGAAAACGGAACTGTTTTATCATTTTTGCTGTAGATAAAAAGCTTTGGAAGTCCTTCTGTCGATTTAATATCTTCTTTCGCAGAATAAACAGAAGCCAGCATTTTTGCAAGAGCGTCTTTAAACTGCGGAGCAAAAACAGCTGCAATATCTGCAAACGAAGACATTCCGCCATCAATGACCAATCCTGAAATTTTATTTTTATTGTTTTTAGCCAAATGAACTGAAATCTGAGAGCCTAACGATGCTCCATAAATAATCAGTTTTGTATTTTTCACATCTTTTCTTTGAGCCATCAGATCAAAGAACTTTTGCCCGTCTGCTGCAACATTCATGTGAGTTGGCGTTCCCGTAGATTTTCCGTACCCTCTGAAATCGACCATGGCAACCTGAAATCCGTTTTCAATCAAAGGTTTCACCATAAAGAAATAAGAAGAAACATTTCCACCTGCACCGTGAAAAAATAAAATCGTTGCTTTTGGTTTTGCTTGAGGTTTAAAAAAGATGGCGGTAATGGTGTCTTTTCCTACAGGAATCGTAATGTCTTCAAACTTTAAATCGATAGGCATAAACTTTTTACTCGGCTGGTAAAATTTATCATCAATCTGAGCCTGAAATAATTGAGTAAAAATTACGAATAGAAATGTGATAGTAGATTTAGCTTTCATAATATTATTTTTAATTATGAAGCAAAGATATCTGTTACAAAGTTTTTTTGAAAAATTAAATCACTGAATGGTTATTTTTATATTCTGAACGGTAATTTTCTTAGCTAGAATAAAATTAATAGGTACATTAAAACGTTTTTTAGAAGCCAATAGCAAGAAGCTATTTGCCAAAAGCAATTTACAATTCTTCCAAAGGATTCCAGAATAGCTTTTTGAAATTTTTAATTCTGAAATTTTCCACCTCAATTCCTTCGGCTTCCAGTCTTTCCTGAAATTCCGGAACCGACAAAGTTCCCGAGCTGGAAATCACCCGATGCGCCGGAACATCTTTTGGACAACCGCCCATCGCTTTTCCTACATGACGGGAGTGATTTGGAAAACCAACTGCTTTAGCAATCGCTCCATAAGAAGAAACTCTCCCTTTCGGTATGAGTTTTGAAATTTCCCAGACTTGTTGTTTGAATATTTCGTTCATCTCATTTCATATTAGTTTTCAAATGTAATAATTCTATTCAATCAAAATCAAAGATTCAAGCAATTAAAATTTAACAAAGTTTTATCACAGATTAATTTAAGAAAAGGCATCATTGTTGTAAATTGAAGCATTAACAAACAACAAATAATATGTCAAATTTTAAAGGAAAAGCAGTAATCGTAACTGGTGCTGCGATGGGATTAGGATTGGCTGCTGCAGATGCATTAGCAGCAAAAGGAGCTGATCTTACGCTTGTAGATTTTAACGGCGAGGCTTTAGAAAAAGCAAAAGCAGATTTACAGTCAAAATATCCGAAAAGTAAATTTCTGACGGTAACCGCAGATGTTTCGGTAGAAGAAAATGTAAAAAATTACGTTGACCAAACCGTAAAAGAGTTCGGAAAAGTTGACGGACTGTACAATAACGCAGGAATAGAAGGAAAGCAGGCTCCGCTCATTGATTATGACATTGAAGTTTTCAAAAAAGTAATCGACATCAACCTTTTGGGAGTTTACTACGGAATGAAATATGTAATTCCTGAAATGCAGAAAAACGGAAGCGGAAGAATCGTCAACGTAGCTTCTGTAGGCGGAATCAGAGGTGTATTGAATCAAACTGCTTATGTTGCGACCAAACACGCTGTCGCCGGAATGACGAAAAATGCCGCTTTGGAATATGGAAAAGATAATATTTTGACCAACGCCATTGCTCCTGGAGCAATTTTAACGCCGATGGTGGCTGAAGCTTTTAATCAGGTAAATCCTGCAGACCCGAAAGCGGCTGAAAAAGAATATGCATCAAGAAATCCTACAAGAAAATTAGGAGATCCGAAAGATGTCGGAAATTTGGTTGCTTATCTTTTAAGTGATGAGAATGGTTATGTTTCAGGACAGGTAATTGCGATTGACGGCGGAGAATCTAATATGTACGGAAACCCATAAAGTGCTTCTAGCTAATGGCTTCTGGCTTTTGGCTATAAATAATTGTCTTCATTTTTGAGGGCAATTTTTGTTTTTAAAAACACTAAAACTCCCATCTTCCATCTTCCATTTTCCGTCTTCATACAGAACTGCACAATTTTTGAATTTTAAATTAAATCAAAAAATAGAAAGTATGAAAAAGTCTGTTTTTAAATTTTTAAATAAAATCAATAAGAAAATTTTGCCTAAACTAAGTGATAAAGATCCATTGAAGTTGACAAAGTTTCAGAAAGGAATTTTGGCGTATAGATATTTTGTGTTGATTAATTCTATGGATTGATTATCTCCCATAGATTTGAAGGATTTACACAGATTTTTTTAGCATAACTCTTAATAATCTAAAAAAAAAATCAATTTATTGATTCTTAAAACTACACAGCATCTTGCTTAAATTCTTTATGAACTTAATGTTTCAAAAAAACAGCATTAGATTTTCGAAATCCACTTTCTGCTAAGTTCGTACAATGGTTTTTCAATCAAGAGATAAATAATTATTGAGCAGATCCAAAGCAGTACAAAATTCTTATCCGGAAGATAAACATAAGATTTCAGTTTCATGTTGAAATAGCTTAGATGAATCAAGTAAAAAACAAATGAAGCATTCCCTAGAAGAATAAAGAATTTTGTGGAAAGAACTTTCGAAACCCACGTTTTTTCAGATATCAATCCCCAAAAGAACACGATCATTCCGATGGGTAAAAATAATTCGTGAATCAGTCTTCCTTCCCAACGTTCCACGCCGTGTACGAAATTATTTCTGGCAAAAAATCTGATACAAAAGATTAAAATAAGGACAGCAATTCCGCCCCAAAGTGTCGGTTTTTTAATCTTATTTAAAAACTGAACACCGTTTTCTTTTTTCATTAAATAAGCGAGCAACATTCCGAAGAAAAACTCCAGGCTTCGTCCGAAAAATGTGCTTCCGACCATAAATTTTAAAGGAGATAAAAAGCCTTTCGGGTTTCCGTTGAATTCTTTAAGACCATACCCGATTCCCCACCCTAAAAGGAAAAATCCTATTAAAAACAGAATGCAGTATCTCCAGCTTTTCTTTAAAAGTAAAAACAACAACGGCGATAATAAGTAAAAGAAAAATTCAACCGTCAACGACCAAGCCTGAACAATTCCCGAAACAGAATAGCTTTCAAACAAAGAATAAAACAAAGAATATTGCAGGAAATAAGTGTTTACATTTTTAGAATACGCTGCATCCAGAAAATAACAGCTCAGCAAAATCCAGTACAGCGGAAAAATTCTTGCAATCCGGAGAAGAATATATTTTAAATAAGATTTTCCGGATTGTAAAGGCTTCTCTTCATAGCGATAAGCCAGCAAAAATCCGCTCAACACAAAAAATAGGGTTACACCAACATGCCATTCGCTGATAAAACGCATAACTTCAAAAGGAAGATCGTTTCGCCAGTATTTTCGGTTATGATAAACAAAAACCATGATAGCGGCAATGGCGCGCATTCCCGTTAAAGCATCGAACTTATTTTTCTGAAGTGTTTCCAAGGTCTTAAAACAATAAAAGGCTTATTGCTAAGCCTTTTTAATATAATTAATTTTTAACTGTAAAAATTAGTTTTCCAAAATGTAAGAGAACATCAATGGTGCACAGATTGTAGCATCACTTTCAACGATGAATTTCGGTGTTGTGATATCTAATTTACCCCAAGTAATTTTCTCGTTCGGAACTGCTCCTGAGTAAGAACCGTAAGAAGTAGTCGAATCTGAAATCTGACAGAAATATGACCAGAACGGGATGTCATGCATTTCCATATCCTGATACAACATTGGAACAACACAAATTGGGAAATCCCCTGCAATTCCTCCACCAATCTGGAAGAAACCAACTCCTTTTCCTGCAGAATTTTTAGTGTACCAGTCTGCCAAATAGGTCATGTATTCAATACCTGATTTCATGGTGGTAGCAGTCAATTCTCCTTTGAGACAGTAAGAAGCGAAAATATTACCCATGGTAGAATCTTCCCATCCAGGAACCACGATCGGCAAATTAGCTTCCGCGGCAGCAATCATCCAGGAATTTTCTCTTGGAATTTCGTAATACTGCTCCAAAACTCCTGAAAGAATCATTTTGTACATGAATTCATGCGGGAAATATCTTTCTCCTTTAGCTTCAGCATCTTTCCAGATTTCTACGATATGTTTCTGCAGTCTTCTGAAAGCTTCTTCTTCAGGAATACAAGTGTCTGTAACTCTGTTTAAGCCTCTTTCCAAAAGATCCCACTCATCCTGAGCCGTTAAATCTCTGTAATGAGGCACTCTTTCGTAGTGAGAATGCGCTACAAGGTTCATCAAATCTTCTTCAAGGTTTGCACCTGTACAAGAGATAAAATCTACTTTTCCCTGACGGATCATTTCAGCCAAAATCTTTCCTAATTCAGCAGTAGACATTGCTCCAGCTAAAGTAATCATCATTTTTCCACCGTCTTTAAGGTGCGCAACATATCCTTTTGATGCATCTACCAAAGCCGCAGCATTGAAATGCAGATAATATTTTTCGATAAACTCGGTAATCGGTTTGCTCATTATTTTTAATTTTTGCAAAGATAAAACTTAAAAACGGAAAGTAGCGGCAGCACTTAAAGAAAGTCGTGTTAAACCTTCTTTTTGGTCTTCCTCAAATGTAACTTTTTGTCCGTTGAATGTCATGCTTGATAAAGTTCCTCCTGAAAGACCAATTTTTGGTCCTATCAAAATACGTTTGTGAATTTGATATTGGTACGCAAAATCGACTTCCGCACCCAAACTTGCTCCTTTTCCTTTTACATTTCCTGTTTTTGTGGTATAGGTAATAGCTCCAAGCGCTGCATCCATAATGAATTTATGTTTTGTATCTTCTTCAAAGTTTGTTAGTGAAAATAAAGGACCATAGAAATTGATCGCATCATTGGTCGCTACGGTAGCACTTGTGATATTTCCCATATTGTCGATTACGCTCAGTCTTCCGGTGTGTGAAGCACTGTAATTTGAATATTTAAAACCTATATTAAATCCGTTTTTCACCTCATAACGCAAGGCAACATCGAAGTTCATACCACTTTTAAGACCTTTTATGTAAGCTTTTTCCTGAGGACTTAAGTTATCCGGAATTTTGTTGACTCTCCATGCGTAGCCGATGGATGGAGTTAAAGATATTTTTTGAGCGAAAGAAACCGCTGATACCGACAGCATTGCTGTTACTAATAAATTTTTAATCATGATGGAATATTTCGGCAAAAATAAACCTTTTCCTTAAATGGAGAATTAACGAATAATTAAAATTTAAATCTTCTGTTTTCTTTTTTGTCAGAGAGTTTCTTTTTGGAATCCAGTCTTTTTTGAACCTTAGCTTTTGAAGGTTTTGTCTTAAAACGGGTTTTGGGAATAACTACAGAATCGTTCACAATTTCTAAAATCTTCTCAATTGCAATTTTTTTGTTCTGAAGCTGAGTTCTCGACTCTGAAACTGTTAACTGTAAAATCCCTTCAGAATTAATCCTGTTTTTGAGTTTAGTTTGAATTAAATCTTTCTGAAAAACATTGAAAAATTCAGATTCCTCCACGTTCCACATTACGGTAACTGATGTTTCCACTTTATTAACGTTTTGCCCGCCTGCTCCACTGCTTCTGGAAGTTTTAAAGCTGAGTTCTCTGGTGAAGTCTTTCATACTTTGATGATGGATGTTTGATGATGGATGATGGAAGTTTTAAATACCGTTGATTAAATGTAATAATTCTTTCCGATTTACCTTTCCATTCGGTGTTCTGGGAATTTCTTCAACAAAGATAATTTCTTTCGGTTTATGGAAAGACTTTTCAAATTTGAGATTTGAGATTTGAGATTTGAGTCTTCGACTACGCTCAGACTGACCATATTTTGAACAGTCAATATCTTCTATTACCAAGATGAGCTTTTCACCCAAGACCTCATCTTTTAAACCTAAAAATACGACTTCATTGGAAATTTCTTTTTTCACTAATGCCTCCAATTCTTCAGGAAAAATTTTTGCCCCACCGGAATTGATCACATTATCAATTCTTCCTAAAAACTTAAATTGTTTTTCGCCTTTAACATCAACTAAATCATTCGTTTGTAAAATCTCATCATTCAAATTTGGTGCGGAAATTCTTAAGCACCCTCTTTCATCCAATGAAATTTCAATATCGTTAAGAGTTTGAAAATATTCATTCCGTTTTGGATAAATTTCTTTTAAAGCAATGTGCGAGAGCGTTTCAGACATTCCGTAGGTCTCGAAAATTTGAGATTTGAAATTTGAAATTTGAGATTGCTGATGCAAAACTTCAGATATTTTAGACTTTAAAGATTCAGAAACGGAAGCTCCGCCAATAATTAAATTTTTGATCAGATGAATTTTGTCTAAAGAATTTTCTACCTGCAAAGGAGTCATCGCACAAAAATCGACTTCCTCATCCAAATCTTCCAAAGGTTTTGTGGACGGATTTTTAATTATTAATTTTAATTTTCTTTCAAAAGCCCTCACCACCATCATTTTACCTGAAATATACTCGATAGGTAAACAAATCAAAGCCGAATGATTTTCCTTTAAATTTAAAAAATCACAAGTCATTTTTGCTGAATTGAGCATCTTTTGTTTTTCAATTTCAAAAATTTTTGGTGTTCCGGTTGAGCCTGAGGTCTGCACCTTTACTGTTTCAGAGCCTGAAAGCCACTCTTCAATAAAAAAAGTTACTTTTTTTTCGAATTCTGTTTGATGTTCTAATTGGTTAATTTTTAGATTATTGAAGTTGATCAGCATATTTCCTACCGTTAAAATCTTTTGTAAATTTAAAAAAAATAAGAAAATGATTTGCAGATAACGAAAAAAGTTTTAAATTTGCATCACCAAAATAAAACAGACCTATAGTGTAACGGTAACACTCCGGTTTTTGGTACCGTCATTCGGGGTTCGAATCCCTGTGGGTCTACAAACCACTCTTTTAAAGGGTGGTTTTTTTATGTTTAATTGCTGGATATGACAATCTAAAAAAGGATCAATACCAAAACTTTGGATTAGCCACTAAGTTTTGATATTAATCCTAAAAATGAATGCAACATTTATACAAAGAATAAGATCATAAGATTGGCACTTATTACCTCAAAATTTAAATAAAGATATTATAAAAAGATTTTATATTATTTGATTTAAATTTCGCAGGACTTTTATTGTGATTTAGTTACAGCTTGAACAGTATGACCTGTCCACATATTCTTTACTGTTTCCCGCCATGTAGTAGCAACCACCTCTTTTCCCAACATATAAAGTATGCCCGTTATAAGTACATCCCTTATTTGTTGACGCAGAAGTAGTTCTTTTGTTTTTACTCTTTTTGCTTTTCTTTTTTTGTTTTGTTGTAGAAAGCTCTGTTTTAAATGTTGCTGAATTGTCAGCAGCTAAAGAGTTTGCCGGTAATAATGAACCTAATCCTAAAAGGCTTGTAAGTAATAGTTTTTTCATTGTAAATTATCTGTTATATTTTGAATTGAATCAATTTTGTGTCATAAAAATAAAAGTGAAGAAATCAATTATTGAAAGACAAAGCGGAATAAATGTCCAGCAAAACACTGAATACTGAACTTCCTTTTTTGGGGATTAACAATTGCTAAAACTCACATTATTGATAATTTTCCAGTGTTTTCAAAAGCTCAGCTTTGTAATTATAAATTTCATCAAGATTATTCAGCAGAATTTTTTCTCCTGCTTCTTTTCCGTTATGGAAAGTTTCAAGATATTTATTAGCTGTATTGAAATGCAATCTGCACAAAGGCTTTCTATTATTATCATCCAGTAAAATTCCGAAATAGGACAAAGTATCTCTGTAAGCAATTCTTGAAGAAGGAATTTTCTCTCTCAGAATCGCTTTCACAATTTGAAAACCTTCCAGTTCTTCTTCTGTGGTAACGATTTTAGAGTCGTTATTTTCATCGATTAGTGGAGATGTTTTTATATCATCTTCCCGTTTCTCGATTTGTTCGTTAATGCTTAATGCAGATTTTAACCTGTAACTGATTGACTCATTAATAGAAGTTGTTAATGCTTTCTTCGCATATTCTTTAAAAGAAATCATTCGGTTTGCGGTCAAAGGTTTTTCAAAAAAACGATTGACTAAAAGTTTAACCAATTCATCAGACGGATTTTCAATCTCTTTTTCAAACTCTTTTCTGATGGCTTTGATGTATTTTAGAGCTTCCGCAGAATCCAAAATACTTTCCAGGTTGTAATCTTTCTTGGTAAAACTTTCCAGAATTTTAATCGAGCTATCTTTTAAATCTTCAATATTTATGGTGAAAAAAGGTTTTTCATCCATAATATTAGGTTTCTCAAGATCTGTGTAGAAATTATAAACGATTCCATTTGTTAAAACTCCAAATCTTGTCTTTGAAACATGGTAATATCTGTGAAGCTGAGAATTGTGTGCATCTGCACTTTCTTTCCAGTGCTTACATTCGATGATAAAAATAGGCTCGTCATTATTTTTGATAACATAATCTACTTTTTCACCTTTTTTTGTTCCGATGTCGCAAACGTGTTCCGGAATAACTTCAGTCGGATTAAAAATATCATAACCCAAAATCTGTATAAAAGGCATTACAAAAGCATTTTTTGTAGCTTCTTCTGTACTGATTTGCTCTTTTAAGCCAACAACCTTTTGGTGAAGCTGTTCTAATTTAATTTTAAGATCCATGGTATTCAATTTTAAAGAGTTTCATCAACGATTTCAGCAGTTGGAGCGTTGGTTTTTATCGATTCAATTCCGTTATCCCTTGCGCTGGTCGTTGTATACATTTCACTTGTTCCGATAATTTCTCCGTTACCGGCTTTTAAATTGAAATAATATTGACTGTTTGAAGAAACCCTTCTGTCATAATGATTATCAAAAACAGCATTCGTTTTCACAGATTCAATTCCGTTTTTGCAACCTTGTTTTGTGGCATATCCTTGACTTGCAAGAATTACTTGCCCGTTTCCAGCTTTCAGATTGAACTGATAGTCGTCGTTTTTTCTTTTTGTAATGATAAATTTTCCCATAATTGTTATTTTTTTATAAATCTTTCAGAAATTTCTTTTTCATCAAGAATTTGATTGTTTGGTAAAATAATCTGAAAATTTCCTGTAATTGGATTTTCGATAAAATGAGCTCCTGCTCTACAATTTTCAAATCTGTATTTGAAAGCTTTTAGACCTGAAATAATTCCTTTATTAATAGTTTCCGAATAAACATATTTGGAACAGCTTGTTCTGAAAATGCATTTTCGCCTTTTTGAAGCCGGAATTATTAGCCAATACATTTTAATGACAAAGAGCAGAAGATATTTCATTTGTTTATTTCGTAAAAACAGCTACTTGATAAGACGTCATATATCCTGGTTTTTGCTGACCTATTCCAAAACAACCTTCTACCGGTTGAATGTATGTGGAAACACTTTCTAATCTTAAATATTTCCAGCCCTCTGCCGACTGAACCAAAATTAAATTTTCCAATTGTTGAGCAATAATACTTGAGCTCATGTTTTGTTGATTTGCTGTTGCAACAAAGGGTACTACTTTATTCCATGATTGATTTATTTAGCTTGTGTGACATTCATTTGAACATGTTTTACAACCATTTGATTTTGAATATTCTTTTTTAGCTTCTTTTACAGCATCTTTACAAGATGAATATTCACCAAGATATTTTCTATTGGAAACATCTGGAAGATATCTACAATCTGAAGTGTGAACTTCATGATCTCCATTAGTTTGAGCTTTCTTGTTTACATAGTATTTTTTCATAATAAAATTTTTATTGTTTAACATTCCAAAAGTATAACCCTTTAAATGTCAATCCTTACGGAAAACCATAAAACAAAAAAAACCTTCCAAATTATTTTGAAAGGTTTGATTTTAAATCAGAATATGTTTTTAGATAATCCCGCTGTCTTTGCAGATCACGATTAATTCGATATTGTTTTTTGCATTAAGACTTTCACGTAGATCATTCAGCTTTTTTTCGATGGAACTTTTGCTGTTGGGTGTAATGTTGTTTTCTTTAAAATGGTTTTCAATTTCCGTTTGCGTCCAGCCTTTTGCTAAATATTTCAAAATTGATAAATCATAATCTGTAATAATTTCCAAAGGCACATTTCTAATGCTGTTCAAAATACCCTGAGGAATAACGGTTTCCCCATTGTACACTTTATTCATAGTTTTTTTAAGCTCTTTGCCGTCATCTCGGCCCTTACTTACAAATCCGTTGATTTCATTTATTTTATAAAGATCATCAATTACTTTTGGCTTATTTTCTATTGAAAATACGATAACTTTAATATCTGGCTGTATTTTTCTCGCTTCAGCGATGAGTTCGGTACCGGATTTTATATTTTGGTTTATATGATTTTCATCAAAGGAAAGATCGGTAATAAGCAAGTCATAAGGATTATTTTCATCAACTGCTTTTTTTATTTTTTTTAAAGCTTCGTCACAATAGCTTTCAAATTCAAAATTTTTAATTTTAAGATTCGTGAGTGTATTGATCACTCCAAGATTTCTTATTTCGTGGTCTTCGGCAATAATAATTTTTTTAAACATATTTCTAATTTTTTGGAATAACAATTTGAATAATTAATCCTCCTTTAGGATTTTTTTCAAAATTAATATCTCCACCAATAACCTCAATACGGTTTTCCACATTAGAAATACCTGTGCCTTTTTTATTTTTTAAATCATCAATTCCTACCCCGTTGTCTGTATATTTTATATTTAGAGAAAGTTCATCTTTTTCGAATTTTAAAACAACCAATTTTGCCTGACTGTGTTTTTTCATATTCACCAAAAGCTCTCTTACACTGTAAAAAAGTTCTAGACGGGTATTATGTGAGAATTCATTCCAAATATCTTCATCGTATCCTACAGGCAGAATTTTTTGGTCAGGAGTACTGTAAGAAGCAATCATGTTTCCGAAACGCGTGTAAAAATCTACTTCAGTGGTATTTTCATGAGAAATATCTCTTGATTCTTCATACATTTTCTCAATATCATTAAGAATTTTTGTTTTGTCCATTTCAGGATTATTCTGAACATCAATCATCATGTGATAAAGCCCGTTAGCAACTACATCATGTACTTTTTTCGACATTTTGAGTTGATTGTTTTTTATTTCAAGTTGTTTTTCTTGTTTTAATTTTAACTGTCTTTTTCTGTAACCAATTACTATAAGAATTATAACAGCCATTAAAAGAGCCAATATAAAATACTGACGTAGAATATGATTATCTTTCTCTATTGCTGAAGCTTTTAGACTTAAATTTTCTGCTTTTTCCTTCTCAATACCATATCTGAAATAAGCAAATTGATTTTTAGCTCTGTTTCTTGAAATTATTAAGCTATCATTAAGCTGCTGATAATAATTAAAATATTTAATAATGTTTTCATCATCAAGTTTAATAAGCTTATCTAAAGCTTGAAGTTTATCCTCAGGGTTTCTCACATTTGTTGCCGTTTGTAGCATTTTTTGAGCATAAAAAAGTGCTTTCTTTTTATCTGTATCTTTGAAATAATCAGATAAAGTAGAATAGCTTGAGTTTAATCCCTCCAAATCATTAGTTTCTTGTCTAATTTTTATAGCTCTATAAAAATCAGGAAGAGGATTGTAATTTTTATTTTTCCAAAATTTAGCTTTTCCATAATTATTTAATGCCCGAGAATAATCTTTACTGTCTGAAGCTAAAATTGCATATTTTAAATACTTCAGAGCTTGTGTAGGTTTTTTTTTATACAATAAAGAAACAGCTAAATTATTATAATACGTAAACTTTTTATCTTCAGAAATAGAATATTCAATTGCTTGTTTATAGAACTTAATGGCATCATCATAATTATACATGAATGCTGATGCTATACCCATATTGTTAAAGCTTGAAGCTAAATCTCTTCTTACAATACTGTCTCTTGTATTTTTAAAATAAGAGTTTGCCTTGACAGAAGTTTCAATAGATCCGTAAAAATCTCCCTTGCCATTCTCGATGATTGCCATGTTAACCAAACACTGTCCAGCTCTCAACGAGTCATTATTTTTAATATATTCGTCTTGGGCTAAAGTGTAATAGTAAAATGCAGAATCAGTTTTTTTAGACTCTCTAAAAACCCTTGCTTTTTTATGTAAGGCATTTTCTTCTTTTTGATTTTCTTCCTTATTTTCTTTTTTTGAACAATAAAGTAGTATGACGGGCAAAATTATTAGAGATATTCTTTTCAACGTTTCTTAGTTTTTATACCGCAAAATAGTAAAAAGGACAGATTTGTACAATCTGTCCTTAGTAATTATTATGGATTTGTAAAAGGAGGAGGAGTTTGTCCTGTATCTCCTGTCGTTCCTCCCCCACTGCCTGGTCCATCCGGATCTACACCCTCTCCCGGATCTGTTCCGCCGCCGGGATTGGTGATTTGAGTAGTTGTCTGTCCGTTATTGTTACATGATGAGCCTGAGTTATGATTTCCAAATGCTAAGCCTAATAGCACTAAAATAAATTGTATCATTTTTTCAAAAAATTTAAATGTTAAAGCATTCGTGCTCTTCCCTGCGAAGCAGATCGCAGATAGTATTCACGTTTAAAAAAATTGAAGCGCTTCTTAAATTTTTTGGGAAGTAAACCATCAAAAACGGAAGAGAAACATCTGCTTCCCAACCCGGAGTTTTCTTCCGTTTTATCAGGTGAGTTTAGAAATCAGTTTTGTAAATTTGTTTTTGTAATGTTTTGTTTTTCACTAATCTCTGATGCAAAGATGCAGTAGATAACAAAGGAAGGGTTAGAAAGTTTTTGGAAAGTTTTTGGAAAGTTTTTCAATTAAATCTTTATGGAAAACCGTAAGGTGATAAATATAAATTTTTATAACTTTCACGCTAATAACCAACAACCATGTCAAAATTTTTACCCGAGAGAAAAAAACTATTGGAGGATGTATATGAAAAAGCCTCTAAGGCAACTCCTGAGACTTCATTTAGCGGAATTTTAAAAAATCTTGAAATTGTTTTACGCGATGAATACAAAATTACATTAAGCTATAAAACATTCGAAAACTACTATAAGGCAATTGTTAAAGAAGAAGGTGATTATCATACAAAAACGTCAGTATTGGATGATTTAAGCAAGTATTTAGGCTTCGACAGCTTTAGTGATTACTGTTCCGGTTGGAAAAGTTTTGAATACAAAATAACTCAAGCGTTGTCTAATTTGGCAATAACAGTCATTAATAAACCAATTATTAAAATGCCAGATTTCTTAGCCAAACAAAGCAACATGGGAATTATTGGGGTTTTACTTATAGTGGGTTTTTTTGGAGGAAACTACATAAATAAAAATCAAACTGCTGAAAAAGCCGACATTCCATTAAATCTTACAGATACATCTACTTTTCGAAGCAAACCAGCAGATGAAAAAGGCGAAAAAATGAGAGAACAGACTCCAAAGACTCAGATTGTAAGAATTTTAGGAACTACAGATGGCTCCACTTTAGAAACACCTCAATGCATGTATTGGAATGGCAAAGAATATATTGCTGAAGTTTGCAATTCTACAAAAAACGGGCTTATTGCACTTGATTTGAAAATCTTAGAAAATTTAAAAAAGATTACTTCTCCGGATACAATTACAGAAAAATCTTTAGGTAAGGTTTGGTATTCAAAACTGGACAACAATGTAGAATTTTTCACTTATGATGGGAAAAATCCTGAGAATGGTAAAGAATTAAAGAAATTAACAAAATATATGTTTGAAAAATATGCCCGATAGTTTTGAATAATTGTTTAGAAAAAATTTGCCATCTATTTTTCTAAAATGACATTTTTAAACTAAAGATATTCTTTTGGAATCTCAATCTTATTCATCTTCATGTAGTGGAGCAAATCCTTATATTTTTCTTCGTACTCATCATTTCCACACTTGTGCGAAATACTGCAGATATCTGAAGGCTTAATCTCCAAAATCCCGGAAATTTTTGTCAGAATTTCGATGTTCATTTTTACTTTAGAATTTTCGATGTCTGAATAGGCTTTCTGAGAAATACCCATTTCAAACGCCATGTATTCTTGGGTGTAATCTTTCTCTCGTCGTATTTTTCTGATGCTTTGTCCACAAATTTTCATGTGTTTTTATTTTAGAAGTTTTGGATATGTTTTAGAAGATTGCCGAATAGCTTAGAACAAAGGTAGTCAATACCTTTATCAAAAGATTATTACCCAATATGATATTTATGGTTTAAATCTAAAAATCAGTCTTCCAATACTTAATAGATATGGAGAAGCAAAAATTTAATTATGATAATCCTATGTTGTACCAGTGCTGTAATTTGCTTTCGTTTGTAAATTTTACAACTATTTCAAAATTAAACAAATGAAAAGAAGGCTTTTTGAACAAAACATCCTGACTTTGACAGTCACAGCCCAAACTATTCACTTGATTTTGACCTAAAACAGATACCACACAGATAGCCGGAGCAGGATTTATATTTACAATGGCGTAATCATTGCAGTAGGATTTAACATACCATCTTAAGGACTAATAAACCTACTAAAAACGCCACTTTTGACACTAAAAATAAACTATCGGAAGCTCTTCAAGCGTATCGGAATATTCATTATTTCGATTATTTTGCTGATCACAATTCTCCTCCTCAGTCTGCGTCTCCCAGCAGTTCAAAACTACATTAAAGACAAACTTATTGTTTATCTTGAGAAAAAAATCAAAACAAAAGTAAGTCTGGATAAAGTTTATGTTGGTTTTCCCAATAGTTTGGTCATTGAAAATCTTTATCTAAAAGGGCAAAACATCGACACCCTTTTAGCAGTAAGAAAATTTGATGTGGGATTGGATATGTGGAAACTGATAAAATCTAAGGCCGATATTACTTCCGTTGATCTCGAGGGTGTCCGCGCAAATGTAGTCAGAGATCCTAAAGGAAATTTTAATTTTGATTACGTAATTGATGCTTTTGCGACTTCTGATAAAGAGCAGGAGCAGAAACCTTCAAAACCTTTTATTATTTCTTTAGATAAAATCAGACTGAAAGATATTGGCGTCACTTTCAATGATCAACAGTCTAAAAATGATATCAAAGTTTATTTCAGTTCATTTGATACAAGGGTTAAAACGTTTGATCTTCAAAACAATAATTATGCAGTCAACGATATTAATCTGGATGGATTAAAATTAAAACTGAAACAGGATCTGGTAGAAGAAGTGGCCAAAAATGTAGAAGAAAAAGTAGATTCCCTGAACCAGAAAAAACCAATGAAACTGGGCTTGAAAGGAATTAAACTGACCAATTTCAATATCGATTACGGCGATGATAATTCCAAGACTTTTGCAAAAGTTTTATTTAAAGAATTAAGCACAAAAGTAAACAGCATCGACCTTGAAAATAACGATTACAATGTTGGAAATGTTTATCTGACCGGAGCAAACATCAACGCCAATCTATTTTTGCCAACAGAAAATGCCAATCCTAAAAAGGATGAGCAACCTGAAGTTTCTAAAGTTTCTACGAAGGAAAAAGCAATGAAAGTGATTTTAGGAAAACTGCTTTTGGATGATGTAAAAGTTGCTTACAACAACATGGCAGTCGCTCCTACCAGATCAGGAATGGATTTCAATCACCTGAATTTTGCCAAATTAAATCTTGATGTCCGCAATTTCAAAATGGTAAACAATGGTTTTGCCGGATCTGTAAAATCAGCAGAAATTCAGGAGGCGCAAGGTCTGAATGTTCAGAAATTCAATACTGATTTTGTGTACGGTGAAAAGCAGGCTTACCTGAAAAACCTTTATTTACAGACTCCGAAAACGATCTTGAGAGATGAAGTTGTTTTAAATTATAATTCGATTGAACAATTATCCTCCAATTTGGGAGCTGTACAGATTTCAGCCGATATCCGTGATTCTAAAATTGGATTTTCTGATATTTTAAACATCGTTCCGACTTTAAGAAATACCGCTCCATTCAATAAATACCCAAATGCAATTTTAAACGTAAACGCTTTTGTGAGAGGAACCGTTAATGATCTGTCGATTCAGAATTTAAAAGTTTCAGGTTTGGATCAGTTAAAAGTTATTGCTTCAGGAAAAATCAAAAATGCAATGAATCCAGACCAGTTGTATTACGACTTGAATGTTACGGAATTATCTACTGCGTCAAAAACCATTTATAATTTAGTTCCGAAAAACACGATTCCAAACAATATTACCTTGCCGTCTTTTTTTACGATTCGCGGTACTGCAAAAGGAACGACACAGGTGGTAGACACCAATTTACGTCTGACTTCCACATTAGGAAATGCTGCAATTATTGCAAAAGCAGATTTAAGAAGAAAAAACAGAGAAACATTTGATGTAAAAGCCAATCTTCAAAGTTTACAGATCGGAAAACTTATTCAAAATAAAGATTTAGGTAGCATCACAGCACAAATCAATGCAAAAGGACAGGGTTTTGATCCTAAAACGATGTCTGCAAACCTTTCAGGCGACGTGAGATCGGCGACTTATAACGGTTATACTTATCAGAACATGAATCTGAAAGGGAAAATCAACCGTGGTGCTTACGATATCGACCTCAATTCTAAAGATCCGAATGCCAATCTGCATCTTGCGGCTTCAGGAGTTTTCAATGACAATCCGACAGTGAAAGTGAATGGAAACATCAATAAATTAGATTTAAACAAACTCGGATTTTACAGCTCGCCAATGATTATTGCAGGAGCGATTGACGGTGATTTTAAAACCTTAGATCCGGACAACCTGAATGGATATTTAAATTTAAAAAACTTTGCTATTTCAGATACGAAAGAAGTTTATCCGCTTCAGGAAATTAATTTAAATGCAGTTTCGACGGCAGATTCTACTTTAATTAAATTTAATTCTCAGATCGCAGATGTTGAACTCAACGGAAAATACAAACTGACGCAGATTTTTGGAGCATTAACGCAGACCATCAATCAATATTATCAGTTTCAAAAACCTTCAACCGCTCAGAAAGTTGATGCCGGACAGTTTTTCACTTTTAATGCTAAAATTAAAAATGATGATCTGATCAGAAAATTTGTTCCTGAACTGAAAAGTTTTGAAACCATCAACATCAACGGAAATTATAATGCAGATTCCCAGCAAATCCTTTTGGATGCACAGATTCCGCAGGTTTTGTATGGGACAAATACTTTAGAAAATACGAGTTTAAAAATTACCAACGAAAATCAGGCATTACAATATGATTTGAGTGTTGCCTCATTGGCAAGTGAAAGTTTTGCCTTGAAAAAAGTCAATATCAATGGTGATGTTGCTGAAAATGTAATCAATTACAACATTACGACGAAAGATGATAAGGATGCGACGCAATTTCTGATTGCCGGAAATGCCAAGTCGATGAACGACATTACCGAGATTTCATTGAATCCAAATGGTCTGAAACTGAATTACATGGATTGGACGGTTGCCGAAAACAACAAAATCTCGATTTTCACTCAGGGAATTGTTGCCGATAATTTCACGCTTTCCAATTCAGGCGCTGAAATTTCTTTGCAGTCTGAAAGCAGTTCTCCGACAAGTCCTTTGAATGTTTCCCTGAAAAATTTTAAAATTGAAACCATCACGGAGATCATTAAAAAAGATTCTCTTTTAGCTAAAGGAACGATTAACGGTACGGCTCAGTTGAGAGATTTAACCAAAAATATGACCTTCACTTCGGATATTGATGTGACTGATCTGTTTGTCTTTGGAAGTCCGGTCGGTAATTTAGATATAAAAGTCAATAACCAGTCTGCGAACCTTCTGAACGCTGATATCGCACTTTCGGGGAACAGCAATGATGTGAAAATTTTAGGAAATTACAACACTTCGTCGAGCACATTTGATCTGGATTTAAATATGAATCAGCTTCAGATGAAAACATTGCAGGGTTTCACAGCAAATGCAATTACGAATACGGAAGGTTATCTTTCCGGAGATTTGAAAATTACGGGAACTACCACTGCTCCGAAGATTTTGGGCGATATTAAAATGAATAACGTCGGAATGATGATTTCCCAGACAGGAAGTGATTTCAGAGGAATTAACGATAAAATAGGATTTACCAACCGGGGAATTGAGTTTGATGATTTCAAAATCAAAGATAAGGACGGAAATGCTTTAAATATCGACGGACAGGTTCTGACGAAAACGTACAGAGATTTTGCCTTCAACCTTGATCTGGATGCGAAAGATTTCAAAGTAGTAAATTCAGAAAAGTCAAACGACGCTTTACTGTATGGAATTCTATCGATTGATGCAGCATTGAAAGTAAGAGGAAATTTAGATTTACCAAAAGTAGACGGAAGACTGGCCGTTTCAAAAACGACAGATTTCACATTTGTACTTCCGCAATCATCTCCTTCATTACAGGAAAGAGACGGAATTGTAGAATTTATTGATCAGGATCAGATTGCATTAAATAAAACCATTTCGGCAGATTCTATCAAAGCTGAAAGTCCGATAAAAGGTTTGGATGTTAATGTAAATATTGAGCTCAGCAAAGAAGCAAAAATGTCGATTGTTATTGACAAAGCGGCAGGAGATTTTGTAAAACTTCAGGGAGAAGCTGACCTTACAGGTGGTATCGATCCATCAGGAAAAGTGACTTTGGTCGGTGTTTATTCTGTTGAACAGGGTAGCTACGAAATGTCGGTAAGTGTTCTGAAAAGAAAATTTGACATTCAGAAAGGAAGTACAATCACATGGACTGGCGAACCGACAACGGCAAACCTCGACATCACAGCAATTTATAAAACACAGACCGCACCGATTGATTTGGTTGAACAGCAGGTCAATCAGGATGAGCTGAATCAGTACAAACAGAGAATTCCATTCAACACTTTGCTGATTTTGAAAGGAGAACTTATGAAACCAGTAATTTCATTTGATATTACTACAGACGAAAAAAACAATGCTGTTTCTTCTCAGGTAACCGAAACAATTGATGGAAAATTGGCTCAATTGAGACAGGATGAGAATGAAATGAACAAGCAGGTTTTTGCTTTGCTTTTACTGAACAGATTTATCGGGGAAAATCCGTTCCAAAGCAATTCCGGAGTTTCTGCGGAGACGATGGCGAGACAGAGTGTGAGTAAAATACTTTCTCAGCAGCTGAATAATTTAGCGGGAGATTTAATTAAAGGAGTCGATCTGAATTTTGATCTGGAATCAACCGAAGACTACTCTACAGGAACACAAAATACCAGAACCGACCTGAATGTTGGTTTAAGTAAAAGATTATTGAATGACAGACTGAAAGTTTCTGTAGGAAGTAATTTCGGTGTGGAAGGCGAAGCGAGACCTGATGAAAATACAACCAATATTGCCGGAGATGTACAGATAGATTACGCTCTTTCAAGAGACGGAAGATATACGCTGCGAGCTTACCGTAAAAACGAATATCAGGTGGCGTTGCAAGGGCAAATCGTGGAAACAGGACTTGGCTTTGTAATTACTTTAGATTATGATAAATTCAGGGATATTTTCAGAAAATCGAGAAATAACCGTAATCGTGAAGGCGTTCAGAATAAAAGAAATAAGGATAAGGAAGTCGTAGAATTCAAATAATGTGTTATGAGAAGGATGTTTCAACTAAATAGAACATACGAGTAATGACAACGGAAGAAATTATAGAGGATATTACTTCGAAAGATAATCATAAAGTTTGGAGATCGGCTTGCGAAATAATTGATATAGGCCAAAATCACGGAAAAATTGAATCTTTAATCGAGTTTTTACCATCAATAATTAAAAAAACCAATAATCTAAGTCTTGGAGGAATGTTTGCTTCAAATCAAAGGTTCGTTGACTTTGCAATTAAAACTATTGAGTTTCACAGATTCAAACTGGAATGTTACTGTGGTTTATATAGTGAAAAGTATCTACTAACAAATGATGTTGTGAAAAGAGAATTACAGTACGACTGTTTTAATCCTAATAAAGAACTTGAAAAAGGAAATATCAGTATTTTAGACACTATTTTGATAGAAAGTAAATGGATAGATTATTACATAGTTGAGTGTACAAAATGTAAGGAAATTTACAAAGTTGAGGAAAGAGAAGGGCATTATACTTTCTGGAATTGGAGCAAAATTAGCTTTTAAAGTTTTTCATTCAACAATTAAATAACTGGAAAAGGATAATTCCATTAACAAAAATCTAAATCTAAACATGAAGATCAATATAACTACCTATTATAAATATTTTTTCGCTTCTGCAATGACTGCGACGATTATCTCCTGCAGCAACACAAAATTTCTAAAAGACGGCCAGCTTCTTTACACGGGAGCAGAAGTAAAAGTAGAAAGTGATTCTTTAACCAAGAAAGAAAAATCCGCACTGCAATCAGCTTTGGAAGAAAATCTTACGCCAAAACCGAACTCTTCATTCTTGGGTTTAAGACCAAAACTGTACGCTTACAATGCGACCAAAGAACCGAAGAAAGAAAAAGGTTTGAGATATTGGCTGAAATATAAATTTGGGGAAGAACCTGTTTTGCTCGGCGATGTTGACAGAGAATTCAATAAAGATATTATCGTCAATTATTCTGAAAACAAAGGATATTTCAATGCTAAAGCGAAATACGATACCGTTTCAAAAAATAAAAAAGCTCAGGTCATTTACACGTTGAATCCTGGCGGAAGATACTTAATCAGCAATGTGAAATTTCCTGCAGATTCCAGTTTAATCAATCAGGAAATTCAGATTTTAAAAGATAAATCATTACTGAAAGCCGGAAATCCTTTTGACCTCGACGTGATTAAAGCAGAAAGACAAAGAATTGATGACGGACTGAAAGACAAAGGTTTCTACTATTTTAATCCCGACAACATCATCGTTCAGGCAGACAGCACCGTCAGCAAAGATCATAAAGTGGAAATGATTGTCAAGTTAAAGGACAACACACCAAAACTGGCGACAGAGCAGTTTACCATTGATAAAGTGGTGGTTTTCCCAAATTATAATCTTCGTGATGCCAAAAACGGACTGTACAATATCCCGATGAGCGAAGATTCTCTTAAAGGCTACGAATACAACGATATTTATGTCGTTGATCCCAAGAAGAAATTCAAACCAAGAATGTTTGACCGTGCGTTGTATTTTGACAAAGGCGATATTTACAACAGAAAAGACCACAATTTATCACTGAACAGACTCATCAGTTTAGGGGTTTTTAAATTTGTAAAAAATGAATTTGTGGTTTCAGATTCTTTGAATCATAAATTCGATGCCTACTATATTTTAACGCCGAGAGAACTTCAGTCTTTGCGTCTGGAAGCTTTAGGAAGAACCAACTCCGCCAATTATGCAGGAAGTGAATTAAATCTAAACTGGACTCAAAGAAATTTTTTCCGAGGAGCAGAACAGTTTAAAGCCTCTGTGTATGGTGCTTTTGACGTCCAGATTGGTGGCCCTGCAGATGCAGAAAATATTTTCAGAGCAGGAGCCAATGCACAGTTATCGATTCCTAGAATTGTGGCACCGTTTCGTTTTAATTCATCAAGTGCTTTTGTCCCAAGAACGAATATTAAATTGGGATATGAGTTTCAGAACAGAACCACTTTATACACATTAAATACTTTTAATGCGACATTCGGATATCAGTGGAAAGAAAATGTAAGAAAAGAGCATGAGCTTAATGTAATTGATGTTTCATTGATCGACCCTGCGAATGTTACCCCAAAATTTGATGAAAGAGCTAAAAACAATCCATATCTGCAGAGAATCACAGACCAACAGCTAATTTTCGGACCGACGTATTCTTATACCTACTCCACCACAATGCTTCCTCAGAAAAATACATTCTATTATAAAGGGATGCTCGATTTGGCGGGAAACATTACCGGATTAATCACCGGTGCAAACGAAAAGGAAGGAAAACAAAAAAATATTTTTGGAGTTCCTTTCAGCCAATATGCTAAGATTGAAAATGATGTCCGTTTCTATCACAAATTTACCGAAAAGACATCACTCGCAACACGTTTGATTGCAGGCGTTGCGCTTCCTTATGGAAATTCAAAGTACATTCCTTTTTCAAGACAGTTTTTTGTGGGGGGTAGTAACAGTATCAGGGCTTTCAGAGCAAGAACTTTAGGCCCCGGGAGCTACGATCCGAGAACACAGGAAGGTAATTTTGTATTTGATCAGGCAGGTGATGTTAAACTGGAATTAAATGCAGAATACAGAGCCAATTTATACAAATTTTTAAATGTAGCCGCGTTTGTGGATGCCGGAAATATCTGGTTAATAAACGATGAGTTTAATGAAGCTGGAGAAAACACAAGACCTGGCGGAAAATTTTCCAAAGAATTTTTAAGTGAAGTTGCTGTTGGAGCCGGTGTTGGTTTAAGACTAGACTTTTCAATTTTAATTTTAAGACTAGATTTAGCAATGCCTTTGCGAGTGCCTTACTACGAAAAAAGTGACAGATGGGTTCTTGACAGAATCAATTTTGGAGATTCCGGCTGGAGAAGAGATAATTTAATTTTAAATATTGCTATTGGATATCCATTCTAGGAAGCTTTTGGCTGATGGTAATTCGCTCTTGGCTTTTGATTGTATCACATTTCAATGAATTACAAAATAAAATATTAGTAGAAACGGGCTTTAGTCCGTTTTTTTTTGTTTAAAAATTCCGGAGGCTTTAGCTGAGAATTATATTTTCTATGTCTACCCGATTTATTCTCAAACATCAATCGATATAGTGGAATTGCAGGGTATTTAATCCTGATTTGCCGGAAAAAATTAATTTAAAGATTCTGTAAAACGACATTGTAGATTTTGCCATCTAATATTTCTCACTCATACAAATTATCGAACGAAATTTGTGACAATTTCCTTTAAGGAATAGTCTTTGCGTTACTTATAACAATCAATTTTTCCTTTCGAAAATAGAGATTTAAACCAAATCACACTTTTAAATATTTCAACTATGCTAAAAGAATTAAAATTTTTCTGGGAAACCGTCAAAGAAACATTTACCGAATACAACAGTTCATCTGCCTCCAATGATTCAGCGAGCCTGGCTTACTATGCTATTTTTTCCATTCCTGGATTGTTGATTATTATCATTTGGCTTGCCGGATATTTCTTTGGTGAAGATGCAATTCGCGGACAAATAAGCACTCAAATCAGCGGAATGATGGGTGCAGACGCGGCAAAAAGCGTGGAAGAAATGATTGCCGGTGCACTCATTGATAAAGAAAATATTTTTATGAAAATTGTCGGTATCGGTTCGTTGGTTTTTGGTGCAACAACATTATTCTTCCAGTTACAGCGATCATTAAATAATCTTTGGGATGTAGAAGCTGCGCCAAAAAAGGCCCTGGTGAAATTTTTACTGGATAGAGCCAACTCTTTAGGAATGATCCTTATTTTAGGCTTTTTGCTTGTGATCACTATGGTTTTGACTTTAGTAATCAGTATTTTAAATGATTTTATTGCCAGAACAATTGGTTTGGAAACATACTATATTATTGAAATAATCAACTTTGCAGTAGGTTTTGGAGTTACGACCCTCTTGTTTGCATTGATGTACAAAGTTTTGCCTGACGTAGAAATCAGCTGGAAATCTGTTTGGAAAGGGGCAATGTTGACTTCCGTTTTGTTTACTTTAGGGAAGTTTCTACTGAGTTTATACTTTAGTGAATTTAAACCAACTTCAGCATTTGGTACCGCTGGAACCATCATTTTGGTAATGCTTTGGATCAATTATTCCTGTCTGATGATTTTCTTCGGAGCTGAATTTACAAAGGTGTATACTTACAAAAAAGGTTACAGAATAGCGCCATCAAAACACGCCAAATGGAGCAGCGCAAAATTGTATAAAGACAGTCAGGTCAAAAATGAAACGCCTGCAGTATAAACATAAAAAAGCCTCTCAGAAATTTCTGAGAGGCTTTTGTTTTACATTCTGTTTACCGTTCCTATACCAAGAAGTGACAAAGATTTTTTTATAGTCAGCGCTGTGAGATTGGACAAATTCAAACGGAATTGTTTTAAATTTTCATCCTCAAGCTTCAAAATAATATTGCTCTGATAGAAGGAATTGTACGTTTTCACCAAATCATATAGATAATTTGCAACCAAAGCCGGACTTAATGATTCAGCAGCTCTTTCAACCACAGATTTATAATTTGTTAGTTGCATAATTAGTTCTTTTTCATGTTGATTTAGTTCTACTTCAGCAATTGGTTTGTTCATGTAGTTCGCCTTAATCAGCAGCGAATGAATGCGGGCGTAAGTATACAGAATAAATGGTCCCGTATTTCCATTAAAATCAATACTTTCTTCAGGATTGAAAAGCATTTTCTTCTTCGGATCGACTTTCAGCATGAAATATTTTAATGCTCCCATTCCAATATTTTCGTAGTTGATATTTTTCTCTTCCTCTGTAAAGTTTTCAAGTTTTCCAAGCTCTTCAGATTTAGATTTTGCAATATCAAACATATCCTGCATCAATTCATCTGCATCAACTACAGTTCCTTCACGCGATTTCATTTTCCCGTTCGGAAGTTCTACCATTCCATATGATAAATGGAATAACTGATCTGCCCATTCGTAACCGAGTTTCTTTAAAACTTTAAACAAGACCTGGAAGTGATAATCCTGCTCGTTTCCTACGGTGTAAATCAACTTCTGAAGATTGTTTTCTTTAAATCGTTCCACAGCTGTTCCCAAATCCTGAGTCATGTACACGGAAGTTCCGTCTGAACGAAGCAAAAGTTTTTGGTCTAAACCTTCATCCGTCAGATCACACCAAACCGAACCGTCTTCCTTCTGAAAGAGAACACCTCTGTCCAAACCTTCCTGAATAAGGTCTTTACCTAAAATATAGGTATTACTTTCATATTGAACCTGATCGAAATCTACCCCAAGTCTTTTGTAAGTTTCACCGAAACCTTTATAAACCCAAGAGTTCATTTCGTTCCAAAGATTTCTTACTTTTTCGTCTTCATTTTCCCAATCGAGAAGCATCTGTTGAGCTTCTTTCATCAGAGGCGCGTCTTTTTTAGCCTGATCTTCAGAAATACCCTGTTCAACTAATTCAGCAATTTCTTTTTTATATTCCTGATCAAATTTTACGTAGTAATTTCCTACAAACTTATCCCCTTTCACATGATCTGTTTCCGGAGTTTCTCCTTTCCCAAATCTCTCCCAAGCCAACATCGATTTACAGATATGAATTCCTCTGTCGTTAATAATCTGACTTTTGATCACATCATAACCGGCCTCCTCAAGAATCTGAGCCACAGAAAAACCTAATAAATTGTTTCTGACATGTCCTAAGTGAAGTGGTTTATTGGTATTTGGTGAAGAATATTCCACCATTACGGTTTCGTTTTTCTTTTCGATAGTTGAAAACTGTTCAGAAACGGTTGAAAACTGATCAACAAAAAACTGATTCTGAACTTTTACATTTAAAAATCCTTTTACGACGTTGAAACTTTCAAGCAATTCAGTCTGTTCAGTCAAAGCCTGTCCCAATTCAACACCAATACTTTCAGGGTTTTTCTTCAATTGCTTCACCAATGGAAAAGTAACAATGGTAAAATCGCCTTCAAACTCAGTTTTATTCTCCTGAATCTCCAGTTTTATATCTTTCAACTGATAGACATTAAGGATAACCTCTGCCAGTTTCTGTTCTATGATATCTTTAATATTCATTATTCTAATTTGAAGTACAAATATACGGAAATAAAAAAACCGCCCGAAGGCGGTCTATAGTATAATTTAAGCTTTGCTAAAAATTAGTTCTGATTCCAGAATGGAGTGTATTGGTTTTTAACGAATACATCTGCACTAGAAATATTTGGAACGTTCGCTGAGTTTGCAGCATATTCAGAGTTAGGATATACCAGTCTGTATGGTTTATTAGGATATTGAGCTGTAGTAGCCATTGGAGTAAAAGGATAACCAGTTCTATTATACTCAATAAACATTTCAGTAGGATTGATATTTGTAAGAGCAATCCATTTTTGAGTCATAATAGCTTCTATCTTCTGTGTATCTGTTCCAATCCATCCTAGTCCAACTTTAGTATTAGCATTAGTAATGTAAGTATTAACTTGAGAAGCAGTAGCTCCTAACCAAATTCCGTTTGCTGAAATAGAAGTATCAAATTTGGTTTTTGCATTAATAGTTGTGAAGATGGTAGGCCATCTAAGTGCGGCTTCTGCCTGTAGTAAATTACTTTCTGCTCTTGAAAATAATACGCCACCACGTAAATTATTTTGAGTAATTACCTGGGTCCACGTAGTGACAGCAGCGGCTCCGGAAAAATTACCTATTCCTAATTTTGACGTATTTACATTGGTTACAGGAACCCCTGGTTGCCCTGGTACATTTCCTTGTCTAACCCCTTTCAGACCAGTAAAAGCTGCACCAGTATAATCTACAGATGGTACTGCAGTAAACAATCTGGTTCTTCTAGGATCTTTAAGCCCTGTAAATTTAGTATAATTAGCATCATTTAATATTACATTTCCTTCCAAAGCATTTGCCATGTGCTCAGAAACCACAACAGTGGTATAATTCCCTACTTGTTGACCAGATGCATTTCTAGCCCAATTCAAAATGTAAGGATTCATCTGATCGTCATTATCCGCAGTATATCCCGGATTTACAGTAACTTCTTCATCAATAAATACAGCGTTGCTAAGACTTTGAAGTTTAGTATTTCGATAAACAGCTAAATCACCTGTTACCTTAGACATTCTTACAAGCATTCTTAATTTAATAGTATTAGACAATGCTTTCCATTTTGACATATTTCCTCCAAAAACAATATCAGACGTAGGTACCTCAGCAGGAGAATTAGGTAAATCAATCAGTGCATTAGCCTCTTCTAATTTCGTAATCAGACTTTTGTAGATATCTGCATCGTTATCATACTTAGGCGTAGTATTTTGCTGACCGAGAAATGCTTCGCTGTACGGAGCATCACCATACAAATCTACAATATACTGCATGTAATATGCTTTCATAATTTTGGCAATCGCAATATAGTAATCTTGCTTACGGTCTGCATTGCTAAACTTCTCTACCTGGTCAAAGTTAGCAATTCTTGGGTATAAGCCATTCCAGATTGCGCCATAAAATGTATTGTCTACACTTGCCAAACTAAATTCTCTTGAAAATGGACCAGCAATTGTATATGAATTTCCTGCCCAACTGTTCATCATAAGATTTCCAAACTGCATCATATTTCCAGCCTGAGTTCTGTATGCTGTACTTATAGCACCCGGAATCATAAGTTCAGGAGTAATTTTTTCTGCCTGAATTGCGTTCGGATTGTCATTCACATCCAGATACTCATTAGAGCAAGATGTTGCAGTGAAACATAGAGTGGCAGCCACTATTGTTCCAAAAAATTTATTATTTTTCATTTTTTTTTTTAAAAAGTTACATTAAGATTAAAACCATAGGTTCTCATACTTGGATACTGTCCCGTAACAGCAATCCCGGCAGCGTTTCCACTGGTATTAGCAGTTTCCGGATCGTTAAAGTTTCTGTTATCTTTAGCATAAATAAAGAATGGATTTCTTGCATACACACCCACTGTTAAAGAATTCACGAATGTATTTCTTAAAATTGATTTTGGTAAATCATAGGTTAATGCAATTTCTCTTACTTTTAAGGCAGTACCATCAACCACAAATTCTTCACCTACCGATGAATATGTTGCTGTTGTAAAGTAGTTCATCACACCAAAATAAGATCTGTCATTACCTACAGGTGTGGTATTGGCAACATACTGACCATTAACCAACTGCACAGAATTTGGAATTACATAACCTTGCGATCTGTCAAAATCTGCTGTTTTTTCCAAAGAACCTGTAGAACCTAAATTCTGTTTAGCTAAAGAAACAAAGCTGTTTCCTGTTCTGTAATCTGCAGTACCACTTAAAGTAATTCCTTTAAATTTAAATGAAGTACTAAAACCTAAAATATAATCCGGATTAACCTTTCCTAAAACTTCGAAAGTAGTTGTTGACAATGGATTACCGTTTGCGTTAACAATGATATTTCCATTTGGATCTCTTCTGTATTTAGTTCCTTTGATTACTGGGAAGCTCTCACCTTTTACGGCATAAATACCGAGGTTACCTGCAGTACTTAATACCACTTCATCAGCTCCCTCACTTAGTGATAAAATTTCCGTTTCATACGTTGAATAGGATCCTCTCATTTTCCATTCAAAATCTTTTGTTTTAATTGGTGTAAGTCCTAAATCTACTTCAAAACCTTGGTTTCTACTATTTCCAATATTATCCTGGAAATTAGTGATTCCAGAAGCAGAGGAGGTTGTGATTGTTGTAATAAAATTGTCAGTATCAGTTCTATATACTGACCCGTCTAAAGTAATCCTGTCTTTGAAGAAACCTAGCTGTAATGAAGCTTCTTTTGACTTAAAGAATTCAGGTTCGATATCCTGCGAATATATTACTGTAGCAGGTAAATAAGATGATGTTGAACCGAATGGAAAGCCTAAAGGAAAGTTACCTATTCTGTCTAAACCATAAGTAGGAATAGTAGAACTGTTTCCAACACGACTGTAGTTCAAGCTTACTTTAGCATAATTCAAAACATTCCCTTTAAGGCTCGCAAATGCTTTTGTAGGAATAAATGAAGCACCAAACGAGTAATATGGATATCCTTTATTGCTGAAAGGTAATTGAACACCCTCCGTAGTTACAGGATTAACACTTGTAGCTGAACTTTTCTCGTATCTAAAAGTAGAATTGAAAAATAAATAATCTTTATAAGCCAAATCTAAATTGGCGAACCAAGCAAATGATCTTGCTCTTGACTTATTATTATTAAGACTATAAAACTTATCAGGTTGTAAAACATTATTAATATGATACCATCCCGGAACCTGAAGATTTTCACCACCTACCTGAGAGGTTGATGAGGAACTATCCTGAATATTATGACCAACATTTAATTTGAAATTCAGATCATCTGTAAAATTATAATCAAAATTAGCCATTAAGTCGCCATAATATCTGAAACTAGAAGATACACTCTTATAGTAATTTGAAACGATAGGGTCTAGACCATAATCCGTCGGATGTGTTCCGTCAATTGGAGTTCCAGTACCATCATACTCCCTGTCAAAAGCAAAAGCATTTAAATGACTTTCCTGTATTGTAGAACCTGAAACGGCAGTTCCCGAGTAAGTAAATGAAATATTATCGTTTAGCTTATATTCCATATTAATCAATCCGGTAATTGTTCTGTCTTTGGTATCAGTTCTGTCATTATCAATCGTCCAATAAGGATTTACCTGATAGATACTATAACTTGCATCCGGAAGAGCATTTCTAAACTGTCTAACATCGACATTTGAAGACGTCTGTAGTAGCTGACCATAAAGATTAGAATTGGTATTGGATGTTTTCAGATCTAAATAATTAACGTTACCATCAATTCTAAATTTACCTAACTGTTTACCAGCTTTAAAAATGAAGTTGTTTCTTTTTAAATTATCTTTTTCTACTACAAAATCATTCTCTGCTCTGTTTACAGATAAGAAAACATAAGAGTCAGATCCTCCAGCTGTAACAGATACACCATTCTGCATCAAAACCCCAGTTCTAAAGAAATTTGACATACCATCTTCTTTATAACTAAAAGTTTCTCTTAACCATGTATTATCTGCCGCAGGCATACCCACTAACAATGACTGACCGCCTAAAGCTGATGAATAAGCAGGTCCCCAGTTTGTATTTTCATAAGGAGTCCAGTTTGCCCCTCCATAGTCTGTTAAATCAAAAGTATCCCCAGGATAACCTTGCCCATAGATTTTTTGTCTAATAGGCATTTTGAAGACTTTTGAGAAATCGATAGAGCTGGTAAGAACGAATTGTAATTTTTCGGACTTAGTTCCTCTTTTTGTAGTCACTACAATAACACCATTGCTACCTCTCTCACCATATATGGCAGCCCCCTGCATACCTTTGATAATGTTCATATTATCAATAATTTCAGGTGGAATATTTTGTAAGATTCCTAAGGTAGATATTACACCATCAATTACAACCAATGCCTGATTGTTTCCTGAGATTGATCTCGGCCCCCTCAAAACAACTCTTGTTGTAGGATTAACAGAGTTATTCGTTGTATTAATTTGTAAGCCAGAAACTTTACCTGTCAAGGCCTGAACTGCATTCGGGTTGTTTGCCTGAGTAATTTCTGCGCTGTTTACTACCTGGTTAGTAGATGTTACCGCATCTTGTCTTTTCTTTAAACCTAAAGCTCCAGTTACTATTACTTCACGGATGTCCTGAGTTTTAATAGAATCACCAGGTGTTTCCTGAGCACTTACCATCGCAAAGGATGATGTAAGAACTACCGCCAAAACACTAGTAGTTAATTTCTTCATATTTAAATTGATTATTTTTTACTAAATGCAAATATGTGAAACTTTCTTAAATTAAACAAATGTTTTGTTAAAAATATTTAACACAACGTGCAGATATTATAATAATTACAAAATTTTTACAAATGTATAAGTATAAACAGAGCTTTTTTATGATTTCAATAATAAAGAATTTGCTCTTATATTTGCACATATTTTTCAGTTTAAAAAATGAATCAGTTAATTAAAAAATACTCTGAATATATTGAAGCCGGATGTGATGAAGTGGGAAGAGGCTGCCTGTGCGGTCCGGTAGTAGCTGCAGCTGTGATTATAGATGAAACTTTTGAGCAGCATTTAATTGATGATTCTAAAAAACTTAATTTTAAAACAAGAATCGAGCTTGACTCTTATATAAAAGACCATGTGAAAAGCTATGCTATTCACGAACTTCCTCCATCCTATATTGATGAGTATAATATTCTGAATGCCAGTATTCATGCTATGCACGGCGCTTTGGATAAACTGAGTATCCGCCCTGAATTTATTCTTGTAGACGGTAATAAATTTCACCCTTACAATTTTATCCCCCACCAATGCATTATAAAAGGAGATTCTAAAATCCTGGCAATTGCAGCCGCTTCAATATTAGCAAAAAACTACCGGGATCTTTTAATGATGCAACTTCACGAAGAATTTCCGGAATATGGATGGAATACCAATTTTGGATATGCCACCAAACATCATCAGCAAGCGCTCATAAAGCACGGTCCCACTCTACACCACCGAAAATCTTTCAGATTGAAATATGATTAAACTAAATGTTAATTTAAGATTAATATATTATTAAGCCAAAGATTTTTATTTGAAATCAATCTAAATAAAAAAGAGAAGCATTTACTATGCTTCTCTTTGTATTTTAAATAGTTTAAAACCTTTATTTTCTGTTTGATTTTTGCTGACCCTGAGCTTTTTGCTGCTCCTGAGCCTTTTCCATCATCTCACGCATTCTTTTTTGGAATTTGCTTTCCGTTTTAGGCTTTTCTTTATTGGCCTGAATCTGTGCGTGAATTTTCTTTTCATCTAAAATCACATATTTGATAACCAAAATAATCAAAATGTTAATTGCATTTGATACAAAATAATACCAAGATAAACCAGATGCTGAAGTATTAAGGAAGAACAGGAATGTGATTGGGAAAATATACATTAATACTTTCATGTTCGGCATCCCCTCCTGTTGTGGCTGCTGCATATTTCCTGAAGTCATTACGGTATAGATTAGAATTACTACAGTACACGCAATAGCAAAAACACTTAAGTGATCTCCCAAGAATGGTACATTGAAAGGCAATTTAATCAAATCATCGTAAGCCGTTAAGTCTTTAGCAAACCAGAATCCTTGACCTCTCAAGTCAATAAAGTTCGGGAAGAAACGGAATAACGCATAGAAAATCGGAATCTGCACCAAAGCCGGAAGACATCCCGCCATTTGATTCACACCTGCTTTTCTGTAAATTTCCATGGTAGCCTGCTGCTTTTTCATTGGATCCGCATCCTTGAATTTAGCAGTTGCCTCATCGATTTCCGGACGGATCACCCTCATCATCGCACTCAACTTGTGCTGTTTGTACATGATTGGAGATAAGATTAATTTAACAATAATCGTCATTAAGAAAATCACCCAACCTGCAGACAATCCCCAAGTTGCGATGAAGTTGTACATCGGCATGAAGAAATAACGGTTCATTGCTCCGATGAATGACCACCCAAGTGGTAAAATCTCGTCAAAGTTTTTGTCATAAGACTTCAATAAAGGCAAATCCAATGGCATGAAGTACCAGGTAAAATCCTGATTCAGTTCGCCACCGCTCATTGCTACGAAACCTTCATAATTAAGTTTTTTAAGATATTCTCCTTCCTCGATTGTATCCTGATATCCTTTACTGTTGGTAAAACCAGTTTTAGATTCGATTACAGAAGAGAAAAACTGCTGCTTTACACCAATCCAGTTCAGCGTTTCTTCATCCTCAGTCATATCTGTTCTTCCGTCATAATCATAATCTTTATAATTATTGAACGCGTAAGAAAACTCAGAATGAGACTGCTCCTGTGCTCTACCCTTTTCAAGATTTCTCACATTATAATCCCAGATAAAATCTGCTTTGTTATCAGAAGAAATTTTAGATAAACCTTGGGTTTTCACTTTAAAATCTAAGGCATATTTATCTTTTAATTCAGCTTTAGAATCATTATTTAAAGTATAAATAAACTGAATAACAGCACCATTTAAATTAGCCGTCAACGTTGCTACATTTCCAGCAACTGAAGGAGTAAAAACTAAATCTTTAGTATTGATAGTTTTCCCCGATTTATCCTTAAACTGAAAACCATAGTTGGAGTTATTTTTAGTAATCAGATAAAGCGGAAGATCTGCAACATCAGTTTTTTTATTATAGGCTTTAAATTTAGCAAGCTCTACTTTAGAAACCTGACCTCCCAGACTTGAGAATTCAATTTTAAGCTCATCATTTGCAAGATTTACATTTTGAATCGCTCCGGGAGTTACATTAGTGTTGATTTGAGCTGCCTGAGTCTGCTTTACAGCGCTTTTTGCCTGTTCTGTTTTCTGTTGTTCAGCTTTCAGTTTTTCTTCTTCAGCACTATTTCTCTGGAAATAAAACATGAATCCGAAAAGAACCAAACATAAAACCGCAAAACTAATCATCTGACTTTTATCGAGTCCTTTGTTCTGTTGCATTTTATTTTTATTAAAATTTTTAAATTTTATGAAGTAATAATTTTATTACTTTTTTAAGTCGACAAAAATACTGTTTTTTTATCAGAACTCTATACTATAATATATTACTATATAATAAACTCAGGCTGAGAAAGATCAGTCTGAGTTCATCTATGACGTTTATAATTTTTAAATTACTTTATATCCATTCAAACCTTCAAGATTTTGAATACCCTGAAGATTTATAAATCGTGTTATTTTGCTGAACAAGCCTTAATGAAAGCTCTGAATAAAGGATGCGGTGTCGCAACCGTACTCTTGTATTCCGGGTGATACTGTACTCCCACGTAGAATGGGTGATCAGCCATTTCCAACGCTTCTACAAGGCCTGTTTCTGGGTTTGTACCTGTTGCATTGAAACCGTTATCTTCAAATTCTGCGATATAATCACTGTTGAATTCGTATCTGTGGCGGTGTCTTTCAGAAATATTCTTTGCTCCGTAAATCTCATTCAGTTTTGATCCATTCTTCAAAGCACATTTCCAGGCTCCTAAACGCATTGTTCCGCCTTTGTCTACTACATTTTTCTGCTCTTCCATTAAAGAAATTACAGGATGTTCTGTAGACGTATCAAATTCCATTGAATTGGCTTTAGCATATCCTAAAACGTTTCTTGCGAATTCTACAGTCATAATCTGCATTCCCAAACAAATTCCCAACATCGGAACTTTGTTTTCTCTTGCATACTGAGCCGTAAGAATTTTGCCTTCAATACCTCTGTCTCCAAATCCTGGTGCAACCAAAATACCAGAAACACCATCTAAAGCTTCCTTGATGTTTTCTTTGGTTAAATCACCACTGTAAACCCATCTGATTTTAACTTCAGTTTCCAAATCGGCACCTGCGTGTTTGAAAGCTTCTGCAATTGAAATATAAGAGTCCTGAAGAGAAATATATTTTCCTACCAAAGCAATTTCTACCGATTTTTTAGGATTTTGGAATTTCTTAAGGAAAGTTTTCCAGTCTTTAAGATCTGCTTCCTTGTCGCTTTTCAAATCTAATTCTTTAAGAACAACATCATCAAAATTTTGCTTTTGAAGGTACATTGGAACTTCGTAAATTGTTTCCAGATCTTTACATTCAATCACATTATCCAAAGGAACGTTACAGAATTGAGCCAGTTTTGCTCTCTGATCTTTCGGAATTTTGTGTTCGGTTCTGCAAACTAACACATCTGCCATAATTCCGCTTTCCATCAACTGACGAACGGAATGCTGAGAAGGTTTTGTTTTTAACTCCCCACTTGAAGCCAGATAAGGCAATAAAGTAAGGTGAATCACCATAGAATTTTTCTCACCCAGTTCCCATTTCAGCTGACGAACAGTTTCGATGTAAGGCAAAGATTCAATATCTCCTACAGTTCCACCGATTTCAGTAATAATAATATCGTAATTCTGTTTAGAAAGAATTTTAATTCTACGTTTGATTTCGTTTGTAATATGAGGAATTACCTGAACTGTTTTTCCAAGGAAGTCTCCTTTTCTTTCTTTTTCAATTACAGTCTGGTAGATTTTTCCTGTGGTAACGTTGTTGTTTTGAGAAGTCGGCGAGTCAAGATAACGCTCGTAGTGACCTAAATCCAGATCCGTCTCTGCACCATCTTCGGTAACGTAGCATTCTCCATGTTCATAAGGATTCAAAGTACCCGGATCGATATTAATATAAGGATCTAGTTTTTGAATTGTTACACTGAAGCCACGTGATTTTAGTAGAAGTCCAAGAGAAGCTGAAACGATTCCCTTTCCCAAAGATGAAGTTACACCTCCTGTCACAAAGATGTACTTTGTATTCTTTTTACTCATTAGATTAGGTTTGTGCAAAGTTAGGACAAAAAGAAAAGCAAAGCAATTTTGTTGTACTTTAAAATTAAAAATCAAACAAAAAAGGTTTCCAATACTGCTATCGAAAACCTTTACCCAAACCAAATTATATAATATGAAAAACTATTATAATCTTTTTAAAGTTAAAACAATCTTTAATTGCTTTAAAACGAATCAAAGATATGGTTTTCTATTTTATTGCACATTGATCTATGTTAAGATTTTTGTTTTGAAGAAATTATTTTTAAATAAAATAAATGAATTAAATACATTATCAGAAGCACAATAAAGGAATTAATATAAAAAAACAGTTTAGTCAGATTTAAATCTGAACTTTCTGTAAAATACAGGAAAGGATTTATTCCTGAAATCATAAGCATCAGTAAATAAAGTGTTTCAAACAAAACTGATATCCGAAATATTGAATCATAGTTTTTTCTAAAAATCATCACCGTTATTAACCCTATTATTGAAATAAAAATCAGCTCAATATACAGCATTGAATATTGAATTCCACTTACTTTTTTATATCCTGAATCCAGCAGTATTTTAGAACCGTTAATCAATTCGACGTTTAAAATACTCATCACCGCAAAAACAACTAAACTTTTAAGCAAAACATTTTTCATCTCCTAAAATTAAGAAAATTTCAAAAAAAATCTTCAACTTCGCAGTATGGCAAAACTCAAAACAGCATATTTCTGTCAGAACTGTGGTTCACAATACCCACAGTGGACCGGACAATGTAAAAATTGTCTGGAATGGAACACTTTGGTAGAAGAAATAGTGGAAAAAACTTCGTCTAAAACTCCTCCTTTTTCAAAATCGAAACAGCACGTCATCAACATCATTGAAGTTGAAGCCGTGGAAGAACCGAGAATAAAAACACCTTCCGATGAACTTAACAGAGTTTTAGGCGGTGGAATTGTTTTGGGATCGGTCACGTTGATTGGTGGCGAACCCGGAATTGGAAAATCTACCCTTCTTTTACAACTTGCCTTGAAGATGAAAAAGAAAATTTTCTATGTTTCAGGCGAAGAAAGTGCCTCGCAGATTAAAATGAGAGCCGACCGTTTGGCTGAAATCAAAAATCCAAACTGTTTTCTGTACACAGAAACTTCATTGGAAAAAATTCTTCATGAAGCAAAAAAGCTGGAGCCTGATTTTGTGATTATTGATTCCATTCAAACTTTGCAGTCTCAGCTGATTGAAAGCTCGCCGGGAACCGTTTCGCAAATTCGTGAATGCTCGAATGAGATTATAAAATATGCCAAGGAGAATAATGTTCCTGTATTTTTAGTTGGTCACATCACGAAAGATGGGCAAATTGCCGGACCAAAAGTTCTGGAACACATGGTGGACGTGGTTTTAAACTTTGACGGAGACAGAAATCACCTTTTCAGATTGTTAAGAGCCAACAAAAACCGTTTTGGGTCGACTGCAGAAATTGGTATTTATGAAATGGTTTCACAAGGTTTAAAGGAAATTAAAAATCCATCAGAAATCTTAATTACCAAAAAATCTGAAGAACTTTCAGGAAATTCAGTTGCAGTAACTTTAGAGGGAAACCGTCCAATGCTTTTGGAAATCCAGGCTTTGGTAAGTACAGCCGTTTACGGAACGCCACAAAGAAGCTGCACCGGTTTTGATTCGAAAAGATTAAATATGCTTCTGGCTGTTTTAGAAAAAAGAGCGGGCTTCCAATTGGGTGCGAAAGATGTTTTCTTAAATATTACAGGAGGAATAAAAACTGACGATCCTGCTTTGGATTTAGCGGTCGTTGCGTCTATTCTTTCATCAAATGAAGACATTGCCATCTCAGAACATTACTGTTTTGCGGGAGAAATTGGTTTAAGCGGAGAAATCCGTCCTATTGCACAGGCTGAACAGAGAATTACGGAGGCTGAAAAACTGGGTTACGAGAAGATTTTTATTTCCAATTTAAATAAA
The DNA here is from genome assembly GCF_057180485.1 of Chryseobacterium sp. HNCC26DJ240. NCBI lineage: Bacteria > Pseudomonadati > Bacteroidota > Flavobacteriia > Flavobacteriales > Weeksellaceae > Chryseobacterium > Chryseobacterium sp. HNCC26DJ240. The sequence goes on along the minus strand of NZ_JBXUGK010000002.1, from coordinate 340,486 downwards.
CTCCCAAAGAAAAAATTCGGGATAAAAATTGAAGAAGTGAGCAAGGTTGAAGATTTTCACGAGAGACTTTTTTAAGTAAAATTTCCCTCAGAATCATTTTTATTTTTCGTTAATAAATTAAATTTAAACAGGTTATCAATATTATGCGGAAAAAAATTATATTTACAATATAAAACTTTTAACTCTACATGATATGAAAGGTAAGATAACCCTTTTAATGCTTCTTTGCAGTGTATTATTTCTTGCTCAAAACAAAATATTTCAAAATCCAATTAATGAAATTAATCTCAATCCAGAGGAAAAAATCAATCCGCTTTTAGCTTCAACTTACATTAAATCAAAGTATTATCACCAAGCGGCGTTTGATCTACAGTCTGATTTGGAAATCCCATTACCCGACGGCAGAAATATTAAAACAAAACTTTCAAAAACATTCTTTTACAGCAACAAAAGCAAATCGTATTCTTACACTGTAGAAAACGAGCCAAAATCTGAATTGGTTTTATCAACTTACGACGGGATAGTGACAGGAATGTACGCTTCAAATTTGGGTGAAAAAGTAATTTTCCATCAACTTAAAAGTAATCTGTTTGCGGTTTCCGTGGTCAACGAAGCCAGCCTTATCAGTCAGGATTCAAAAAATGACTTTATGCTCAGCGAAACTTCTATACAGCAAAAACTCAATGCGGATGTATGTTTGCAATCTACACCAATATGCGGTGCCAGCACTATTGACGTTTTGATTGTTTACACCACTGCAGCACAGACAGCATGGGGAGGTGCTCCTCAAAGCAATTCTTTTGTAGCAACGGCTATTACAAATTTCAATAACGCTTTGCAAAATTCTGGAGTTTCTAACGCGACAATTAATCTGGTTTATTCAGGAGAAATCAGCTATACAGAATCTGGAAGTTTAGGCACAGATTTACCGAGATTCAGAAACAATAATGATGGGTTTATGGACGATGTTCACACCTTAAGAACGACTTACGGCGCAGATATTTGCGCTTTAATAACCTCCTCACCTACAAACACTTGCGGACTGGGATACCTTAATACTGTACCCGGAAATTACAGTGCTAATTCAGCTTTTTCTGCAACAGTCTTCAGTTGTGTAGTTTCAAACTACTCTATGGCTCACGAGATGGGTCACAACATGGGTTTAAGACACGATTGGTATGTAGATACAGCTACTTCACCATGCAGCAATCATCATGGCTATATCAACAGAGCAGCAATTACTTTGGGAACAGCAAGTACCTCTTCACAAAGATGGAGAACAATCATGGCCTACAATGATGAATGTACTTCTGCAACAATCAGCTGCAGCAGAATAAACCGATGGGCAAACCCCAATGTAAACTACAATTCAGCACCAACAGGAATTGCTGCAGGAAATGCAAATCCTTCGGACGAAGCTTTCGGTTTTGCACGTTTTGCCTGTGTGGTATCGCAGTTTATGCCAACTTCAAATCTGGGAACTTTTGAAATTAAAAATCAAAATGTAAAAGATTTTACCATTTATCCCAATCCTGCGAAAGACGAAATCAATATCTGGATTAAAAACGATGAAATTTATACTTTTAAAATCATCAATGTCGTAGGACAGATTGTTTTAACTTCAGACAAAAAAACCATCGATTTGAGAGGATTGCCTTCCGGAGATTATTTTCTGAGCGTTTACACAGACAAGAATTCTTTTATCGGAAGCAAAAAGTTTATTATTAAATAATCTTGTTTTAAAAATAATGAATAATAAATTAAATTTCAACGGTTTGTTTTGTCATTGCGCAGGAATCTCAACACACTGAAAATAAAGCAGTTTAGATTCCTCCGGAATAACAAAATGACTGAAAATTTTAGTGTTATGATTAAAAGCTTACATTTATAAAAAATATAAATCCTCTGAATAAATTTATTCGGAGGATTTGTTTTTCTGCTTATCTTCATCTTTAATTTTATATCACAGTTTCAAGAATGAGCGAAAACAGTATCTATCAATATTATAACAATCTTGCGAAAACGTATGATGAAAACCGCTTTGAAAATTCCTATGGAAAATACATCGATCAGCAGGAAAGGTATTTTTTGAATTCATTTTTAAAGAATAAAAATTTTGATACGATTTTAGATTTAGGTTGCGGAACCGGACGACTGATGAATTTTGCTACTCACGGCACAGATTTTAGCGAGGAAATGATCAATATTTCTCAAAAAAAACATTCAGAAAAGACTTTTGAAATCGGAAATATTTCTAAGATTCCTTTTACTATTCAGTTTGACTGTATTTTTTGCTTCCATGTGATTATGCATCAAACCAAAGAAGAAACAATAAAATTTCTGGATGAATGTGATTTAAAATTAAATCAAAACGGAGTTTTAATCTTTGATTATCCTACTAAAAAAAGAAAGAAAAGCATTTCACCACAGGAAAGCTGGCACGCCAACAACGCATTTACAGAATCTGAAATTTTTGATCTTGTAAAGAACAACTGGAAGATTACAAAACAATCCGGAATTCTCTTATTTCCTATCCAAAGGTTTCCGAAAAAATTGCGACATCTGTTTTTGGGTTTAGACATTTTTCTGTGCAAAACCTTTTTGAAAAAATGGGCTTCGTACAACATTATTGTTCTTGAAAAGAAATGAGAAAAATTGCCAGAAAACTTCTTCCGAATTTTTTAAAACTGCAAATCAAACTTTGGCAGAGACATCTTGGTGAACGAAAAAAGCCATTTGTTTATTCTAAAAATTTTAGTGAAAATTTGATTGGCGAATTTAAAACAGAACTGAAACAAGCCATCAGAAAAGGAGAATTTCATGAAAATAAAATTCACAATCTTAAAATTGTAGCCGAAAAAATTAACCACCTCATCATTCAGCCTGACGAAGTTTTTTCATTTTGGAAAACTGTAGGAAAACCGGATTCAAAGAATAATTTCAGAAAGGGTCGGAATTTGATTCAGAATAAAATTTCAAATGATTTTGGTGGCGGAATCTGCCAGTTTTCATCAATTATTTACTTTTTAGCATTACAGTCTGGTCTGAAAATTATCGAAAGACATGCTCACTCAATCGACATTTACAAAGAAAATGAACGTGTGACACCATTGGGTTCAGACTCTACGGTTGCCTTTGGATATAAAGATCTTCAGATTCAAAATACATTTTTATTTCCGGTTCAGTTTGATGCTGCAGTTCATGAAGAGGAATTGATTTTAAATTTAATTTCTCCCAATAAGATAGATTTACAGAAAATTTCATTCAATTACACTAATTACGAAAAAGGAGTTTGGGTTGAAACCATTTTAAATAGCGAAAGTCTGCTTAAAAATTTCTATATTCGTTTATGAACTTCCTCGCCCACTCTTTTCTATCTTTTTCCGACGGGCAGATTGTCGGGCAGTTTCTGGAAGACCATATCCGGAATAAAGACCGCTTTTCGTTTCCCAAAGACATCCAAAACGGAATTACGATGCACCGCGCCATCGACACGTTTACAGATTCTCATCCTGCAATTCATGAGGCAAAGAAAGTTTTCAGTCCGCTTGTCAGATTATATTCAGGAGCATTTGTAGATGTTTCGATGGATTATTTTTTAGCTAATGATTTAACAGTTAATTCATTACAAGACTGGAAAGCACATTCGAAAAATGTTTATAAAGTATTAAATCAACACCTACATCTTTTCCCTGAAAATTTCAAACTGATGCTCTCAAGAATGGAATCTGATGACTGGCTTTACAATTACCGGAGTGACAAAAACATTGGTTTCAGCATGAAGAATGTTTTAAACAAAGCGAAATATTTAGAAAAAGACATTCCTGTCTTTGAAGCGTTTTCAGATAACAAAAAATTCCTGAAAGAATGCTATGACAACTTCTTTCAGGAACTGTATTTACATGCAAAAGAGACCAATGATCTGATGACGCAGTTTTAGATTTAAACCGAAAATTCAGTCAGTTTTTCAAAACATTTTCTACACAACATATTCTTCGACGGACTCAGGATGACATGGACTAAGAAAATCTATCAGAATCTATATCCTATCGATAATCCGCTTCTGAAGCCAGCCCACGGACCATCTACTTTTATTTTTGCACCTTCGGTATTGGTTTCTACCGTGTAATCTACAAAAGGAACATCAAGATCTTCAATTTCTTTCTTAAGCTGAGCCTGCATTTCCGGGGTAAGATAGATGTCGCTTGTCAGGGCAAAATCTCCTTTACCGGTTCCATAATGTGCTCCGGCAATCCAAAAATCAAGAACTAGATTCTGAGCTTTATTAAGAAAAAACTGAGCTCCAACCATCAAACCTCCGCTGTGACCGCCTGCTTCTCCTTTTCCTACTAAAGGTATTGGATAAACAACGCCATTTACGGGCTGAAAATTATAGTAAAAATCAAAATTATTTGATTCTACACTTGAATAACGGTAATATGGAGCAAAATAAAATCCTTTTCCGTACCCGTGACCGATGTAGAACCTTGGTTCTAAAGTAAAGTTGGTTGCTTTTATTTCTAAATTTTGGAATTGCTTCTCATCATCGTCATCCAAAAAAGAATTGATAAAAGGAACTTTTCCTTCAGGCATTGTTCCAAATCCTATCGTCAGTGAAAACCATTGATTGATGGATCTTTCGTAGGTAAGGTTAAAATTTCTGAAAGCATATGCCGTCACATTGGTTTTAACGATATTCATTTTTTCCGGAACTTCTGCAGCCGGCGGAATCGGACTTTCAATCTGAGCCTGCATAAAGGACATTATGCTTATGGCCAAAAGTGAGGTAATTTTTCGGGTCATGATTTGGTGATTTTGGTGTGAAAAATCTATATCAAAAAGCAGGCAAAAATGAATTATTTTTTAATCAGCTTTTTAGTTTCAGATAAAGTACCGTCTTTTTCAGCGGTAATGAAATAAACTCCAGACGGTAAATCTGACACCTGAACAGCCTCGTTGCTCTTTTTAATCTGCTTTAAAATTTTTCCATCTGCGTTATAAATCATCACATTTGCATTTTCGGCATTTTTAAAATGCACAACATCTGTTGCAGGATTAGGATAAAATTCAAGTTTGTTTTTCAGCTGCGCATCCTGTACAGCAAGATACACTTCATTTAATGCCTGCGCCACATCGCTGTTTTGAGGTGCACCAGTACCCACTGTAATTACAGCGTTGGTAGTTGTAAACAATGGCGCTTTATGTGAACTGTCATAATAGGCGTAAGACGTATTAACCACAGTTCCTAAAGTTGAACCGAAAAAGGACATTGTAAAATTCTGTATAGATTTTACCCTTAAAACATTGTTGTATGTTTTTGGACCCACAAGTAATGTACCTGAAGCGTCAGCATTAATATTGATAGTTCCGGAAACGTTCCCACTAATCCCCGAATAGCTAAAAACACCAGAAGCAGTATCTGTTTCTGTTGTATTATATGAAGTCGGATAGCTTAGAAAAGTCCCGTTATTGGCATTCAGATTAATTGTTGCCTCGGGTGTTATTAATGCAGTAATTTCTAATTTCGCAGCAGTCTGCTTGTAAAAAACAGTAGTTCCACCGTTCACATATTTTAATGTAGATCCTGGGTACGAAGCTATCTCTGAGGCAGCAGGTGTGGAATATGTTCCCGGGCTTGCGGCTCCCTGCGTAAGTGATGAATTATCAAACAATGTATTGGCGCCGGTTGCTGTATTATTTGGCGTACCATTCAGGCTTACATAATTGTTAACTTCACCCGCAGATGGGTCGTGAAATGCTTTGGTAATCGTAGTTTGAGCGTTAGCTAAAGAAGCACAAAGTGTTAAAGACAGTAAAGTTTTTTTCATGATGTAAATTTTATCTAAAATTACACAAAAAAAGAGATGTCATTTCAAATTAATTTTAAGAATTTTTAACATTATTGAATAGTGATATTTCTTAACAGTAATTCTTAATAACTTCACTTTCTTACTGACAATTTCACCGTTACTAAATTTGACAACGACTTAGATAATCGACCGCTGAGTATGCTTTTGATTATTGCTGCACTGGAATTTATTGCTGTTTTCTTAATGAAAATACGACAATTTATTCTCTAGATTTAATCTTTTTATTTAATTCTTCCAATTTTGCTTTTTGTATTGCTGTCAACTTATCCATCGCAAAGGGTTTTAACAAAACTACTTCTTCTGCAAGATCAGCATCTGAAATATTTAATGCTCTTTTGTAAAGATAGTTATCAACCATATCTTCTTTGATTTCAAATGATTTCGGGTTGATAGACAATTTAAAATTGTTTGAATAATATAATTGATTTTTTAAAAGAAATTTAATTCTGACTTCCGTATGATATTGACCTTTCTCGTATTCTACTTCTGTAAGTTCTGTAGCATTTGGTGGAATTTTCGCAGACTCAAAATAACTATTTCCACAAGATGAATACTTCCAAAACTCTATTGGCTTCCAAATCCCAAATTTATTTTTGGCTTCTTTAAGCATGTAAAATTTAGAATCCTGAGTTCCAATAAAAAGAGAGTCTTTTGTAATATTTTTAACTGAAACTTTAATGATTGAATCATTTTCAACCTGAGCAAAAAGTTCTACCAAACTCTTACTTTGAGATGAATATAATGAAGAAACAAAAATTAAAAGAAAAAATCCTAAACATCTCATCTTACTGGGCTTTAAAATATTTCTCATCAATACTTCCATCAAACTCATTAGAAACAATATTTCCCATTCTGTATCTAAATTTTGTTTTAAAATCACCCTTTAAACGAGGTACAAAAACCGTTACAATTTCGTTTGGCTTTATAACAAAATAAGAAATACCTACTCCACAATGGTATCTTGTAACTCCAATTACCTTTTTCCAGACATTATTTTTGTCTAGTGCTTCAAGTTCCATAGCTACGTTATTTCCATACCCAATCACTCTTTCCTGCTCTTCAAAATTATATATCGTAACCGGAAAACCATCATAAAAGATTGTCTGATAAGGAATTTCATCTTTAATATTAAATCCTGCGGCTAAGCTGTCAATTCTCATATCAGCGTCTACCACAGACATTTTTAAAGTATCTAATTCTGTTTTAAATAGTGGCGTCTGTTGTTTGTAATCTACATGAATTGCAAATTTTTTGAAGTGACGTTGTTTAAACCCACTATTCAAAGCTTCAAAGTTTTCTTTTCTATAATATTGCTCCAAAAATTTTGTTCTTGTTTCTGTGTAGATACCAAACTCATATTCAATATTTATCTTTTTCGAGAGCTTACCAATATATGCGACCTGCTTATAATCAAATAAATAGGGGTCATTTGTTTTTCTCAATTCTACTTTATTGATATTTTGCTTAAATACATACTTTGGAGAAATTATTTTCTGTGAAAATAACATCAGCGAAATAAGAGTAAAAGGTATTATGAAAAAATTCTTCATGGTTCCAGTTTAAAATCAGAACGAAAATATATTATGTTAATTATATTGATTTATGATTTTTTCTCAACTCCAACAATTCCGTGAGGTATACATATTTCGATAATCTGCTGTAAAAATTTTTTCCTGCGAATAAGATAAAATTCCCAAAATGGTCAGTATAAAAGTAACTAAAGATTTCATCTTAAAATATTTAGAGATAAAAATAACACTTCTAAATCAATCAATTGATAATTTCCGCATCTGGATTTTCACGGAGCTTTGCTATTCTTTCTCTCCAGTTTTGCAGTTCTTCATCAGTGAGCCTTATCCAATCTTTCAGTTCACCTACGATTTTTAAAGGTTCTGTACTTCGGTAAGATCTTGTAGGATTTCCGGGAAATTTTTTATCGGTAACGTTGGGATCATTTTCAAACTCACCGGTAGGTTCTACAATGTAGATTCTATCGTGACCGTTACCTTCAGCCAATGCGGCAGCCAGCCCTGCCCCATTTGGTAAAGCTGTGAAATAAATGTGATTCATAATGACCTCAGATTTATAATTTGAATTAAAACCCGCATTTAGCAAATCTCCAATGTTCAAATCAGCTTTTGTACCGTGGTAAAATGGGCCTTCGTCTAAAACTTTTCCGTCTTTTTTGTCTTGCATGATGAGTATGTTTTTGAGGTTGGAAAATCTGTAAACTTAGGAATTTGTTTTGAAATAAGAAAACCGCTCATGACAGAGCGGTTTTATGGTTTAGATACTGGCTGAAAAATAATTGTACCTATATTTTCCAGTTATTTTTTAGTGCTTCCAGTTTTGGGATGAGACATGATTTATTTTCATCATTTTCGGAAACAAATATTTTAATCAAATCACCGGATTTTTTCTCATTTAAAACAGAAAAATCAGTCGTGGTAGATTTTCCGAAGACTTTTTGACCATTTTTTCCTGTGAAAAAGTAATTGATTGCTATAGTTTGGCTACCGGTTCGGTAGCTTTTAAAACCATTTTTTGATAATACGTTGGTGTTGACTTCCATAGAAATCATTTCGGCATCTTTTACAATTCCGCTTTTGTAGAGATTGTAGTTTTTCAGGGACGGAATTACTGATATCAAAAAAAACGGAATTCCAACCAGCAGAAAAACAGATGCTAAGAGAAAAACAAAATAGACAGGAAAAACAAAATGTTCAATATCATTTATAACAGATTGGTTTTCGAAAAATTTTATCTTCACTTCTTTTCCAACATTCAGATTCGGTATTTTATCGGATTCTAATGTTTTAAATTGATCTGTTGTTTCTTTTCCTTCATGATTAAATTTATAGGTAATAATTTTCACAGATTTCCCGTTAACCGTAGTATTCGTGTTTTCAATATCTGAAATTACAGCGTTTTTCTCAGTACCATTTTTCTCTATCTTGTCATAATCATAGCTTTCGAATGGCTGTTTGTCTAAATTTAAAATGATAATTATGATAGTAGGGATCAAAATTGCCGACAGAGGAAATAAAATTCCCAAAATAGAAAAAGGTCTTCTATCTTTTAATAAATTGATGAACGCTGAAAATGGGACGTTTCTTTTTTGCATTGCTTTTAACTATCGTTTATGTAGGGAAATCTTTGATGAGCATGATTTAATTATGATAAAAAAGAGTATTTCCTGCAATAATTATCGTAACTATTTTTTTATTATTTTAATCTGCTCCAAAAGTCCTTTTTCATTTTTAAAACTAAAAATATAGATTCCCTTTTCCAAAATTGACAAATCGATATTTTGATTAAAATTGGCTGAACCTTTAGTGATCTGCTTTCCGTCTATTGAAAAAATAATATACTCAAACTGGTTGTCGTTTTTATTTTTAATGACGAAATTATCTCTGAACGGGTTCGGATATGCCTGTATTTTAAACACATTATTTTCATTTACAGAAAGTGTAGCTTCACTGATATCTGCAACCTGAGCACTTTTAATTGATGAAGTAATCATATCTGTAGTATTACCTCCAAAAATGTATAATTTGTTGTTATGTACCTCCGCCACCGAATGTCTTCTACCAATCATATTGGAAGATAACTGATGCAGTTGATTGGTAGTAGTATCAAAATAGGCTAAAAATGTCTGGTTAGTATACTCGCCAACAATAAAAATCTTATTGTTAGATACCGCTAATGAATGTCCTGAAACCCCAACCGGCATTGTATATTGATTCGTCCACTGATTGGTTATGAGGTCATAAACATCTATCACATTAGAATTGGTACCGTTATAGCCTCCAATCACATACAGTTTGCTATTAACGATTTTACCTTTCGTTTCTTTTGCTGTCGGCATGTCTGGCAATTGATTCCAGGTGTTTAATGCAATATCGTAATACTGAAATTTGTTGGTATAGGTGTAGGTTGAACCACCGTTCAGTCCACTCCCGCCAAACACATATATTTTTCCATTGTAGATTGCGGAGCCTAAATTTCCTGCATAATTAGGATTGGTTGCCCCGTTTGACAAAGTGTTTGTTGCAAGATCTAAAATTTCAACATTGCTGTTTGCCCAACCATTAAAGACATAAATTTTATTGTTGTAAGTTGCCGAACTGGCAAATCTTTTGGGCGTCAACATCGTATCGAGAACATCCCAGCTATTATTGTTAATATTATACCTTTGAATATTTCCGGTTTCTCCGTTTGCAGTGTAACCGGTGCTCACATAGATGTCATTATTCACGAGTACACTTGTGCTAGCCCCTACTCCGGCAGGCATATCAGTAAGATTTTGAAAAGTCAGGCTTTGTGCATTTGCAAATAACGAAGCAAAAAGAGGAAGAAGTAAAAATTTTGTTTTCACTGTTTTTTAAATTAAAAGTTGGGATTTATTTTCTGTTGAGATTTCGATTTCAATCTAAAATCGCTGGCAAATATAGTTAAAACTCACAGATTATAGAATATTGAATTCTAAGTTTAAAGCTAAGTTTTTTTAACATTAGAAAATAATACAAATTGAAAGTTATGGCTTGGAAATCTAGGATATCTTTATGTAATTATTTAATATGAAAACCGCTTTTGAGGAAGCGGTTTATGTTACGAACGTCACGGATTGCAAATCCTGGATATCAAGTCAGTATAAAAGTAACACAACAGTTTGATTGGGAAAAACAGAACGCTGCATGATGTTAAATTATTTCAGGAAATTTTCGCCAGCCTCACAACCTGATATACCGCATGATTCTTCAAAGAAAGCGATCTAATAATTTCGGGAATTGCCTGAAGATGCGCTTCACATAAGTAACCAAATTCCAGAGCTTTGATGACTTTACAATGCTCTGAGATAATTTTCTTTAATTTTTTATCTGCCTTGTACAATTCTATATAAACCAAATATCTGCTGTCTGAATAATCCCTTGGAGTTCCGATGTCTTTGATGTATTTTTCTAAATCTTTATTGGGCATATTGGTCTTTTTTAGTTTAAAATAAATTTAAAAATTCGCTATTTGAGGTACATGTAATTTGAACACTAAGAACAGGAGGATCTTTTATAAGCTTAATATTATAAGTCCTCAGTTGTAAACTTATAAAAGACCACAATAATTTTCAAACAAAATTGATTATCAATAAATATCACCGTCGCTGACGAAATTAAAGTCAAAATCTACTTTTTTTCAAACCGATTATTAATGGCAATCAATGCAGAGCCGCTTACCAAAAATATGATGAGCATGATGAAAATATTAATTAAAACCTGCCCAAAACCCAATTTGTCTACATTTAAAAAAGGATAAGGATACCAACCGACAATCGAGCCGCGAATCAATGAATAGATCAGATAAATTAATGGAAATATCAGCCAGTAAAAACCGTTATTCCAATTGAGTTTTCCTTTATTTACCAAAAACAGCCAATACAGAATATACAAAATCGGAATGGCTACGTGAAGCATATTGTCTAAAAACAACTGCCATCCGGTGGGTTTCCAGATTCCTCGCAAAACGGTGTTGTACACTACAAACACAATAAAAATATACAATGCAACTGCCGTTTTTACAGACAGGCCTGAAAAGAATTTCCCAAATGTAGTTTTCGGGAAGAAAGCAGAATACGTGAGGCTTACCGCAATTAAGGAATTACACAAAATCGTAAAATAACTGATGACATTGGTAAAAGTGTCGGGCGAAATGTAAAACTGAAGGATGACGCAAAACCAAGTCATCAAAGCCAATAGCGCTGCGGAAACTGTCTGGATTTTTGTGTTGTTCATATTCTGATGATTATTAATTTGGTGTATTTCAAATTTAATAATTATTGGAATGGTTTGTTGGGTTTTTTGGGGAAAATTTAAATCGTTGTGGGTACGAGCGAGACTCTCGCACCAGCGTAATTAACGTTTGGAGTCACGGATTGCAAATCCGCGACATCGGAACAATTTATAAAAAAAATCGCAAAATGTAGAACGGTTTGTTATTTAAGATAAGATTGCTTCGTACCTCGCAATGACGTTACTTAATCATTCCTTCTGTTATTAATAGTTTATTTAGCAGAAAGCACCTCTTCGCTAATATCTGCAACCTGAATGCTTTTAATAGATGATTTGGTTGAGGATGCTGTACTTCCGCCCATGATGTATAATTTATTGTTATAGATTTCCGCAGCAGCATGTCTTCTGGGAATCATATTGGATGATAACCTATGCAGCTTGTTAGTTTCTGTATCAAAATAGGCCAGAAAATTTTGATTATTATAACCGCCTGCAATAAAAATCTTAGTACCGGATACCGCTAAAGAATGACCGGATATCGCAGCAGGCATCGTATATTGCTCAGTCCACTCATTTTTGTTGAGATCGAACACGTTGACCAGACGGGATGATGTACCGTTAAAACCACCGATTACATAGAGCTTATCATTCACAATTTTGCCCCTTGCTTCTCTGGCTGTTGGCATATTCGGTAAAGTATGCCATGTGTCTGAAGCAATGTCATAATATTGGAATCTATCAGAAAATACTGTGGTCGCGGCATTGTTGAGCCCACTTCCGCCGAACGTATATATTTTTCCGTTATGGATGGCAGAACCTGCATTTCCGGTGTAGGCACGATTAACAGCTCCTTTCGTTTTTTTATGAGTTTCAAGGTCTATAATTTCAAGATGGCTGTTTCCCCACCCGTTAAAAATATAAACTTTATTACCGTAAGTCTCCGAATTGGCGAATCTTTTTGGAACCAGACTGGAGTTTATAACACTCCACCGGTTATCTTTAATACTATATTTTTCAATAATTGTAGCATTACCATCAGAATCTTTATACCCGTTGCTCACATAGATATTGCCATCTGCAATTGTACTGGTTATCGCCCCTCTTCTCACAGACATATCCGAAAGATGTTTAAAATTTAAGGTTTGTGCATTGCTTAAATATAAACCGAAAAGTGAAAGGAGTAATAATTTTGTTTTCAAGGGCGTTGAGGTTTGGGTTAATTGATTTTCTGTGTGGAAAAATATGTTTTAAATATAGGGAAAAGTGATGGATAAGAAATGTGAGATATCGACTTTGTTTATGAATGGAAAAACCGCTCGGATGTGAGCGGTTTTTATTCTTGTTTGTACGAGCGAGATGTTCATACCAGCGAGGAGAAGTAAATTGGAAACTACTTTTTAACACTGCGCAATTCGTACATAAGTTGTTCTCCTGATTTCGTTAATTTCCAAAATAATCCCATTTGTCCATTTGTTGCTTTAGAATATATTATATCTACCAATTTTAATAATTTAAATTGGATTTTAATTGTTTCGTATTTTTCGGAGTTTATAGTTGGTGAGTGTCCGCCATTATTTACTTTATTAAATAATTCGCGTGATAATTTCCCTCTCACCGTTGAATCTATCGGGTTTTCTAATAAATAGGGAGATATAACGTAAAAGAGTTCTTTCCAAGTTGTCTTAATTTCCCAGTTTGAAGAATATTTCCCCAAACTTTTTCCAGTAACTATATACTCTTGATCTAAATCTGCTAAATTCTCCACAGCAGGTTGCTTATTAAGACTTTCCTTTATTTTCTGTAATTCCATTCTTAAATCATCATTAATCTTTCTCTGCTGATTTAATTCTTCAAGCGCTTCAACTTTCGAGGTTGTATTACCTCTGACCCATCCGATTGCGGGATAAGTTTTTATAGTTTTAGATAGACTTAAAGCTATTAAACCAGCTAGCTCATCTGTGCTGTTCCAATATTTTACCAATCTACCAGTTGATACTTTCTTTTTGAAATCATCTAACTTGTGCCTTAAACTATTATCTTTTTCAGATTTACCTAAAGGAATTGAATCGGGATTACCGTGGATCAGAGCAATAACTTTAATTTTTTTCTCTAATGCATAATCATATTCTTTCTCTGTATAACTAACTCCATCTTCAGATAAGGTTCCATATCTACCTCCAATAATCAGAACATAATAATCGCAATCATCAATTACTTTTTTAATAAATTCAAACTGCTCTTCATCAATTGCTGGAAATATTTCCATTCCGGCAGGAATACAATCCAATTCCATAATTGTTTGAATTACTTTTGATCTTTCATCTTTTAAATCGGTAAACGTAGAGCTAATAAATACTTGAAATCTTTTATTCATGTTTATAATATTAATATGGAGAATTTAACTTAAAAATAGATTTATGATACACGTAAATATAAAATTTTTCAAATGACTATTTATTAGTTAAGCGAGCTAAACTGAAAATGTAATTCAAGAAAATCATAAATCGCTTGGATGTTGAAACTATTTTTTAAAAACAATTTTCACATTTTTTTTATGAAATATCATCAATTGTTTGATCCAAATTACCTGAAATATTTTCGTCACTTTTTAACAGATATAAAAATCCATTAATATCAATTTGAATTGTATCAGCATCCAAAATTCCTTTTTGTGCTAAGTCAGAAAGTTTTTCAATCATATCAAGCTTATCATTTGCATTTTTTATTCTCATTTGCTCGTTTTCTAAAGCCATTTTTTCCAAGTTAAGTGCATTTAGAATTTCTGCCTGAATATCCGAAGGTTTTGCTCTAAGTTCCTGATCTAAATATTCAGTTTCTTTATGTATTTTCTTTATCTCAGCATTTTTAAATTTTGTTTCAACATGTGAAACCTGTCCAGCAGAAAGTGCTTTTACAACGCCTTCTTTAGTTGTTTCTAGTAATGCTTTAGTTTCTTCTTTGGCAAATAAATCTTTAATGTGAAGCCTGATTTTAGCTAATATACTACCAACTTGCAAATCATCAAATTTAACTTCAACATTTTCAATACTAGCTAAAGCATTTATTATCATGAATAGCGAGCTTGAAAGTTTTGAAGCATCATTTGTGGAATTGGAAATATGTAATTTAATTTCCATTTCATATGTTTTTTTAGATTTGATAAAATTTAATTTATCATTTTTCAAAATAAGTTCATAAACAGCATAATTATTTGTATAAGCCCAAAATCTTTTGTTAGGTGATTCAATATCAATATGATTATAAAAATCAGAACTTGTAATACCAAATTCTCGACTAATATCATTTTCTGTATTAGTAAATTGAAAGATATTACTACTGTAGGCAATCCAATAAGGAACAGCTTCATTTCTAGGAAAAACATTATTGTTTGAATTTTCTTTTATTAACGAGGGAAAATTTTGTGTAATATTTCTAAAAAAAAATTCCTCATTATTAATACCAAATGATTTGTCCAATAAAAAAGTTGAAAATTTTATAAACCTATTTAATGCCCAATAAATAGGTCTATCTGAAAAACTTTTAGTTTTAAATATAGCTAAAAAACTAAATAAACATTGGTCAATATATTTGTAAACAATTTTGTTTGAAACTTCGCTATTTCCGGAACTAAATTCTTGAAAAGCTATATCAAAATTATATAAGTTTTTATATAATGAATTTATTGGAAATGAATTATCCATAATTCTGTATTTCTCAATTAGTTCGTAAAATTCTTCAAAAATATTTCTTTCTCCTAAAGCGGAATAATTATCTTTTGTTATTTGCATGATTATTTTTTTTTATAAAAGTAATAAAAAACCGCTCAGAAAAATCTGAACGGTTTTAAAAAATATTGTCTCGGCGACACGCCGCGTTACATCATTCCTGGCATTCCACCTCCCATTGGCATAGCTGGTTCTGCGCTCTTGATTTCAGTGATTACACACTCAGTGGTTAATAGCATTCCAGAAACAGAAGCTGCATTTTCAAGGGCAACTCTTGTTACTTTCGTAGGGTCGATGATTCCTGCTTCAAGCATGTTTACATACTCGTCAGTTTTAGCGTTGTAACCGAAATCTGCAGTTCCTTCTGCAACTTTAGCTACGATTACAGAACCTTCACCTCCTGCGTTGGCAACGATTTGTCTCAATGGCTCTTCGATCGCTCTTTTTACGATTTTAATACCTGTAGTTTCGTCAGCGTTGATGCCTGTAAGATTAGCCAAAGCTTCAATAGCTCTTACCAAAGCAACACCACCACCTGCAACGATACCTTCTTCAACTGCTGCTCTTGTAGCGTTTAATGCATCGTCAACTCTGTCTTTTTTCTCTTTCATTTCAACTTCAGAAGCTGCACCTACGTAAAGTACGGCAACACCACCAGCCAATTTAGCCAGTCTCTCCTGTAGTTTTTCTCTGTCGTAGTCAGAAGTAGTCGTTTCCATCTGAGCTTTGATTTGGTTTACTCTACCTTTGATTTTGCTTTCTTCACCACCACCATTTACAACTGTTGTGTTGTCTTTGTCGATTGTTACTTTTTCAGCAGTTCCCAACATATCAATGGTAATGTTTTCCATTGTGAAACCTTGCTCTTCAGAAATTACCTGACCTCCAGTTAGGATAGCGATATCTTCCAACATTGCTTTTCTTCTGTCTCCAAATCCCGGAGCTTTTACAGCAGCAATTTTAAGAGAACCTCTTAATTTGTTAACTACCAAAGTTGCCAAAGCTTCACCTTCCACTTCTTCAGAGATAATTAATAAAGATTTACCTCCTTGAGCAATTGGTTCAAGAACTGGAAGTAATTCTTTCATTGAAGAGATTTTTTTCTCTACTAAAAGAATGTATGGATTTTCCAATTCAGCTAACATTTTCTCAGGATTCGTCACGAAATAAGGCGACTGGTATCCTCTGTCAAACTGCATACCTTCCACAACGTCTACTGTTGTGTCGATACCTTTAGCTTCTTCTACAGTGATAACTCCTTCTTTACCCACTTTTCCGAAAGCTTCAGCGATTAATGAACCGATAGTTTCGTCATTGTTTGCAGAAACTGAAGCTACCTGCTTCACCATTTCTGTAGAATCACCCACTTCTTTAGACTGCTCTTTAAGGTTTGCAACAACAGCTGTTACCGCTTTGTCGATTCCTCTTTTCAAGTCCATTGGGTTTGCGCCTGCAGCTACGTTTTTAAGACCTTCTCTTACGATAGCCTGTGCCAAAACAGTAGCGGTAGTAGTACCGTCTCCTGCAATATCATTGGTTTTGGAAGCAACTTCTTTTACCATTTGCGCTCCCATGTTTTCTACTCTGTCTTCAAGTTCGATTTCTTTTGCTACAGAAACACCATCTTTAGTTACGTGAGGTGCACCGAAAGATTTTTCGATGACAACGTTTCTACCTTTTGGTCCTAAAGTTACTTTTACTGCATTAGCCAATGCATCAACACCTCTTTTTAGAGCGTCTCTTGACTCGATATCGAATTTTATTTCTTTTGCCATATTTTTTTTGCTTTTGGCGAATTGCTTTTGGCTTTTGGCTTTAGCGATTCGCTGTATTAATTGATAATTTGATTTTAATATTTTCTTAGCTATCAGCTAGTAGCTAAAAGCTAATTTCCGTTGAGCCTGTTCCAAAGGGCGACAAGCTTCTTTTTTAGTATTGTTAATTCGTCCGAAAGGATTTGGAAATCTTTTTCTGACAGATATTCTAAATCTTTTGAAAGAATTAATTGGTTCTCGGCTTCGTTAGATGATCCTAATGCGATGTTGATGAAATTAGCAAATTCTTTATCTGAATTTCTACCACTACCTTCCGAAATATTATATCCGATAGAAGCGAATGATCTTCTGATTTGAGAGGTGACACCAAATAATTCCTCTTTTGGAAAAACTCTGGTTGCTTTGTAAATTTTCAAAGTCAGCTGATGACTTAATTGCCAAACTTCAAATTTCTTAAAATCTCTCATTGTCTATTTTCAACGCTGGAAAGCCACCTGCCATTAGCCAATAGCTATCAGCTTAACCTATTACTCCTAATAAATCAGACTCTTTAGCGATAATGAAATCTTTTCCGTCTAATTTTAATTCTGAACCTGAATATTTTCCATAAAGAACTTTGTCACCTACTTGTACAGTTGTAGGCTCATCTTTTTTACCAGGACCTACTGCTATTACGGTACCTTCTTGTGGTTTTTCTTTTGCAGTGTCTGGAATAATAATACCTGAAGCTGTTTTAGTTTCTGCTGCGATTGGCTCGATCAAAACTCTGTCTGCTAAGGGTTTAAAGTTTACTGACATAATATGTTATTTTTTTAAATTATTTCTCCGTTGAAGTTGTCTAATTGTATGCCAACGGGTAGATTTAAAGATTTTGGCAGATTTTTAATTTAGAGTGGAAATTTTGGCAGAAAAAAACCTCCGAAATTTTCAGAGGTTACTGTTGTTTATTTACTGCATTTCTTGTTGTAATCATCTACCAATTGAAGGTAAGGCTTCATTCCGTACTCTGCATCAACTTTCATTTGAAGGAAATTTTCTTCTGCTTTATTTTTAGTCTGCTTTCGGATTTGCTTTTTCTTTTCCTCTTTGTCATAATACATTTGCTTTAAATCTTTTTTCTGACTTTTTTCAAAAACCTTCATGGTTTCGTCAATATTAGCCTGAAACTCCGGACATTCTTTCGTTGCTTCTTCTAAAGCTTTTTTAAATTTACTTTCCAGTTTTCCTAAATTAAAAAGATTCATTCTGTTGATATCGAAGGGCAAATAAGCATATTCGCTGTTGGAACTTTTAAGGTAAGGAATAAATAATGTCGTTAAATATTGGTTCGCAGGACCTCTGGAGTACGGACTTGCCTGCCCATAAGCCACAATCGTAATTCCATAAAGATTTAGTTTTCCCTCCTGTTCCAAAGGAAGAATGACTGTTTTATTAAGGTCAACAACTTCATTTTTAGAGTTGATGGTTTTCAGTTTCATCTTGTCGTAAACCAGTCTTTCAGAGCCATCATTATTCAGAAGTACAATTCTTTTTAAGTCTGAAATATTGATCAACTGAACTGCAGAACCCGTTCCTTCTTTGAATTTAAATTCTTTTACCTCAAATTTGAAATTTTTCTCAATTCCACTGAAAGACTGTACATCTCCATTGTAAAACCTGTCGCTTTGGAAATCCTGAAGAAATCCAGTTTTGACATCTCCATTTTCTAAAATGACTTCTGCTGCTACGAGCTTCTTTTTTCCGAAGTAAACATCCTCCTGAGCGAAAATAGAAATAGAAAACAATACGAATAATAATGCTGTTAGTTTTTTCATTAAGGCTTCAATTTTTCACGAAAATACTAAAAAGACTCAAGAAAATTGCATTTTTTGATTGTCTGGTTAAAA
The DNA here is from genome assembly GCF_057180485.1 of Chryseobacterium sp. HNCC26DJ240. Classification (NCBI taxonomy): domain Bacteria; kingdom Pseudomonadati; phylum Bacteroidota; class Flavobacteriia; order Flavobacteriales; family Weeksellaceae; genus Chryseobacterium; species Chryseobacterium sp. HNCC26DJ240. Next base: position 321,447 of record NZ_JBXUGK010000002.1, on the reverse strand, counting down.
ACAAGCATCGGCGGGCCAATGGCCCGCCGATGCTTTCAAAATATTTAAAATAAATTCTAAGACAAAGACTGCATATCAATCACAAAACGGTATCTCACGTCGCTTTTCAGCATTCTTTCGTATGCCTCGTTGATGTCCTGCATTTTGATCATTTCAATTTCAGAAACGATGTTGTGCTCGCCACAGAAATCCAGCATTTCCTGAGTTTCAGCAATACCACCGATTACAGATCCTGCAACAGATCTTCTTCCCATAATCATTGGCGGTGTGAATAATGCCTCATCCATTTTACCGATAAATCCTACCAAAACCAAAGTTCCGTTTATATTTAAAGTATTCACATAAGGATTGACATCATGATCGTAGGGAACGGTATCAATAATCAAATCAAATTTTCTCTGAACCGTTGCCATTTGCGCATCATCAGTAGAAATAATCACGTTATCTGCACCTAAATTTTTAGCATCTTCAGTTTTTCCAGGAGTTCTTGAAAATAAAGTAACCTCAGCGCCCAAACCTTTTGCAAGTTTAATCGCCATGTGACCCAAACCACCTAAACCAATTACAGCAACTTTAGAATCTTTACCAACATTCCAGTGTCTCAAAGGTGACCATGTCGTGATACCTGCACAAAGAAGCGGTGCAACGGCAGCCAGATCAAGATTGGCAGGAACTTTTAATACGTGACCAGCATCTACAACCACTTTCTGAGAATAACCACCGAAAGTGTGTCCACCCAAATGTTTGTCTTTCCCATTGTAAGTTCCGGTAAATCCGTTTTCGCAATATTGCTCAAGATCGTGTTTGCAGCTGTCGCAATGTCCGCATGAATCTACGATACATCCAACACCGGCAAGATCACCTACCTGAAATTTAGATACATCAGCACCCACTTTTGTGATTTTTCCAACGATTTCGTGACCTGGAACTGACGGATATTTTGTTCCGCCCCAATCGTTTCTTGCGGTATGCAAATCGGAGTGACAAACCCCGCAGTAAAGAATTTCAATCTCCACATCGTTGGCGGTAATTTCTCTTCTTTCAATATTCATTTCTTTAAGGTCAGCCTCTTTGGATTCTGCTCCAAAAGCTTTTACAGAAAATGTGCTCATAATTTATTGATAATTTTAAATGTAATCTTTTGTCTTACAAATTTCCGACCTTTTTTCGAAAAACCACTTACCAATTCTACAGATTATTTACCCGGATTACTGTTTTATTTCTTAATTTTCGGTTTTGAACCGGAAGATGAGTACAAATCAGCAACTACACAATCACACTTTTGAAACTTCATTCGGAAAAATTTTAGCTTTTAAGGAAAATGGTGTCATTAAAGCTAAAAGCATTCGCTATGCTCAATCTGAAAGGTTTAAAAAGCCAATACCATTAGATTTTGCAGAAAATTTCGTTTCAGATAAAACTCCGGTTTGTCCGCAGAAAATCAGTCCACTTTTGGAAAGGTTAATTGGTAAAACAGATTTGGAAAAATTTCAGCCGGAAGAATCAACTCAATTCTTAACAATCACCAGACCTGAAAATTTAGTTGAAGAAAAACTTCCCGTTATCGTTTGGATTCATGGTGGTTCGTACGAAATTGGCTGTGGAGATTTGCCCACTTCCGATCCTTCGGTTTGGGTAAAAGAACAGAATGTTATTGTCGTTTCAGTGTCCTACCGTTTAGGTTTATTTGGATTTCTGGGAGGCAATGATGAGCGACCTGCGAATCTCGGATTGTTTGATATTATTGAAGCTTTAAAATGGATTAAAAAATACATTTCCGGTTTTGGAGGAAATCCTGATAACATTACACTTTTCGGTCAATCATCAGGTGGCGATGCGACTGCTCATCTTTTAATTTCAGAAGGTGTGGAAGAGTTATTTAAAAGAGTTATTATTCAAAGTGCACCGCTGGGTTTCAGGTTGAAACGAGAAAAAATGTATACCGAACTTTTTAGTCAGACTGATTTTCTGAAAACTGAAAAAGATGTTCTGAAAATGGTTGATTCTTACCAGAATTTTCTTCCATCCAGTTTTAAATATGGTTTAAAAGCAGCCATGCCTTTCTGTCTCAAGTACGGGTATGCTCCACTTCCCGAAGAAAATTTCACTCTTGATAAATGGAAACAGAACGCTTCAAAAATTGATGTTCTGATTGGTTTTAATGAAGATGAAACTTCCTTTTATGTAAAAACCGCTCAGGAAGGCATCTACACTTATCTTCCGGAGAAAATCCTGAACAGAATTGTCAGAACAACGACCAAATCAATTTACGGAAAACCAGCTGAAGTTTTTGCTCAAAACTATGCTTCAGGAGGCGGAAGTATTCATTTATATAAAATCAGATCAACTTTAAAAAACCATTTTATAGGAGCATCGCATTGTTTTGATCTTCCCTTAATCTTCGCTAACAAAGAGGCATGGAAAGAAGCCGGACTTTTAGTAGATGTTCCATGGGATTATATTTTTAAGCAAGGAAAAAAGCTGCGTTCCGTTTGGGCAGAATTTGCCAGAAACGGAAAAATTTCAGATCCGAAAGACAGACCTGAAATTTTAGATATTAAAAAAGTTAAAAATTAAATCGTTTTTACCAATATTTCGGTGCTTCGCACCTTACCTTTTAACTATGTAAATTTTCTACCAACATATCGCGACTTCATTGCTACAACAGTAAAAAATTAATTTTCTGCAAGCCAGACACTCACATTGCCAGCCGGAACAGGAAAATTTCCCCAACCGTTTTCGTCAATCACAATTTTATCTTCAGATCTTCCCAAAACATCATAAAATGTTTTTCCGATGTATCTTTCACCCATTTCCATAGGTTTTTCGTACGCATCTTTGTTGCTTAAAACTACAGCACAACCGTCGTGCTCATCATCTCCTTCACGCACCCAGCCGAGGCAGTTGGCGTCTTCAAAATAATCTCTCTGATCACCGTGGGCGTTATTTTTTCTGGCTTTTAAAAGCTCTTCAATACCGTCGACTTTATTGAGGAAAATCTCATATTCATTACCGTCGTTGCCATTGTCTTTATAGCTTGCTCCAAATAAATCGGGATAAAAAACGCAAGGATAACCATCAACACGTAATAAAATAAGTGCATAGGCCAAAGGTTTAAACCACTCTTCCACCGGTGCTTCCAGATCCTGAAGCGGTTGCGTATCGTGATTATCAACCAGACTCACCGAATGTAAAGGATCTGCCTGTGTAAGCGTCTGCTCAAAAATCTGTCTTAAATCGTAGGAATCTCCCTCCTGAGAAGCTGTGTGAAAATTGTTGTGAAGCGAGCTGTCGAAAAGACTCATGCAGCCTTCCGTCGCATCAATATATTTTTGTAAAAGATTGAGTTGTCCCGGAGCCCAGTATTCTCCAACGGCAAAAATGTTTTTTCCTGAATTGGAACGGAGCATCGTGAGCCATTCTTTATAAAATTCAAAGGAAATATGCTTTAAAGCGTCTAATCTTACGCCATCAAAATCGGTTTGTTCGAAATACCAATTCGCCCATTTATTGAGCTCTTCACGCACATGAGGATTTCTATGCTCTACGTCATTGTACATCAGGTAATCGTAGTTTCCCTTTTCATCGTCAATCATTTCTTCCCAATCGTCGCCGTATTCAGATTTGATTTTGTAGATGTGTGATTCTTTTCCTTCGGCATAGTCTACACCGCTGAAGCAGGTGAAATTCCATTCAAAATCGGAGTATTTTTTTCCACGTCCGGGAAAAGTAAATTTGGTGTAAGATTCAATATCAATTTCGCGGGAAATTACTTTATCACGGTTGTTTTCATCGACTTTTACGACTTTAAATTTTTCCAGTTCATCACCTCCGGCTTTGTGGCCTAAAACGATGTCAACAATCACCTGAATATTTTTTTTCTTTAATGCTTTAATGGCTTTAACGTAATCTTCTTTGGTTCCATACTTTGTAGGGATGGAATTTTTCTGGTCAAATTCTCCCAAATCGAAAAGATCGTAAGCATCGTAACCCACTGAATTTCCACCGTTTGTGCTCTTGTAAGCCGGAGGAAACCAAACGGCACTGATTCCTAATTCTGAAAGATATTCTGCGTTTTTATTGGCTTCGTTCCACAGTGTTCCGTTGCCTTCGGAATACCAATGGAAGTATTGAATCATTGTTGGGTTTGTCATCTAAAGTTGATTTTGATCAATAAATAGTTTGTAAGTGATTACAACTCGTTCCGAAATTCCTCAAATGGGATTTTAAGCTGTACAGAAACCTGCTTTTTTTCTTCGGTGTTGAGTTGTGACACGGATAATCCCAATAATCGTACCGCTTTATCATAAGGACGCAGTTCCCAAAGCTTTTTTCCGGTGTTGAAATATTCTTCCGCTGATGAATAATATTCTTCTTTTGTGAAACTTCTTGTAAATAATGAGAAATCTTTATACTTTATTTTCAAAGTAAGCGATCTTCCCATGATGTTGTTTTTTTGCAGTCTGCTGTGTAATTCTTCACTCAGACTCTGGAGTTTTTCATCAATTTGCTGCTGATCAAAAAGGTCTTCAAAAAATGTACGTTCTACCGCCACACTTTTCTGAATCCGGTGAGGCTTCACTTCAGAATTGTGAATTCCCCGCACGACGTCGTAATAGTATTTTCCGGACTTACCGAAAAGTCTCGTTAAATCTTCTACCGTTCTTTTCTTTAAATCTATTCCTTTATAGATCGCCAGACTGTACATTTTGTTGGCGGTCACTTTTCCTACACCGTAAAACTTTTCAACAGGCAAATCTTCCAGAAATTTTTCTACTTTATCGGGATGAATGGTCTTTTGTCCGTTGGGTTTATTGATATCTGAAGCGACTTTGGCTAAAAATTTATTGATGGAAATTCCTGCAGAAGCCGTTAAGCCTGTCTGCTCAAAAATTTTCTGACGGATTTCCTTTGCAATCTGATTGGCAGATTCTATTTCTTTTTTGTTTTCGGTAACGTCAAGGTAGGCTTCATCCAGAGAAAGTGGCTCTACCAAATCTGTGTATTCATAAAATATCTCACGAATTTTTTTTGAAATTTCTTTGTAACGTGCAAATCTTGGTGGAACAAATATCAAATGTGGACACTTTTCTTTCGCAGTTTTGCTGGGCATTGCCGAGCGAACGCCGTACTTTCTGGCCTCATAACTCGCCGCAGAAACCACGCCGCGATGACCGCCTCCCACAGCAACCGGCTGACCTCTGAGTGCAGGATTATCATGCTGCTCCACGGAAGCATAGAATGCATCCATATCGACATGAATAATTTTGCGGTTGGGAAAGCTCATCAGTACAAAATTACAGACAATTTTTTGAATTCTGATTTCATTTTTCTGACAGCGAATTGCACGCGCCCCGACCTGAGTGGAGCTCGTCATTGCGAGGGACACACAAGCTCTACCAAAAGATTGCTTCGTTCCTCGCAATGACAGCGGGAACGGAGGGCGGATACAGGCGCCCAAATAAAAAAACCTCAACCCTGAAGGCTGAGATTTTAGTTTTACAAAATGGTTATCAGTTTTTATTGATTATTTTGAAATACAGGTGCATTGGTCGGCATCTATGACATCCACATCGCCGATATCTCCTTTCATAGCAAAGTTATAAACCGGTGGGTTGTAGTCTATAAATAAATCTGTGGAAGGTGCTGTTGCTACGGTATTTCCGGTATATTTTATTCCCTGTATGCCGTAAACTCTTCCTGGATTTATTGATGCTGCTTCCAAATAATTGCCGCTTACCCAAACAAACTCTTCGCATTTTACAAGGTTTTTATCATCTCCAATATACTGGAAATCTACTCCGCCAGCCGCGTTTTTACCGGTAAAACCACCGACGGCATATTGCGTATTGAAATTCCATCCGCTTCCGGTCTTGCTGTAACTGAACGCAATAGCATCATGAGGATCTCCTCTTTCTGACAAAATTATTTTTTTGGTATCTGCCGAAAACTCAAGATCTGTAATGGCTTCTGCACGGCCTGGAAGACTGGTAATTTCCAATGCAGGGGCTGAAGTTGGCATTGCTCCACCGGAATTTAAGGTTATTGAATAGAGATTTCTATTTGCAAGAAGTGTAGAAGGAACTGTAACTCTCGGAAAATAGACTTTTACGTTTCCGTTTTCGTAATTGACGCCGATTCCCCAGATTCTTTCGTCCTGAATTGTGATATCCGGCGCTCCGGAATCGGCTGCAAAAGGATCATAGGTTTGAAGTATCGAACCCGTCATTGAGATTCTGTAAATCTTGCCGTCATCAAGGTTTGTTGCAAAAAGCTGATTGTTGATTTTGTCGTAGGCGACATTCCCAACTCCGTTCAAACTACCTGCTGAGCTGGCGTAGGACATGGGTAAATCTACAAATGGAGCGGTAGAGTAAGTTCCTGCCATGGCTTTGTAAATTCTACCGGGAGTTGCATTTTGGTAAGGTGTATTCAAAAAGTTTTGACCATAAACTCCCGATGTAGCGAGGTACACATTTGCGTTTTTATCTGTTGCAATGCCGAAGATTCTACCCAGTTTACCCAAGGTCCAGTCTGCGGGTTTTGTAATTTTGCCTCCTGTGCCGAGAGCGGGTGCCCAATCTGTTCCCACGGGTACTGAAGCGTTGTTTCTTGTGTCATAAATTGCCGCTACAAAATCAGTCGGGTTGTCTGCGTTGAACGTGACGATGGAAATGCCGGATTGCCCGGTGTTATTTCCCAGCGGTTCGCAAGTGGTTACGTATTCGCAGGTTTCTTTGTCGCAGCTGATGAGTAGAAATGCACTGATCGCTGCAATTGTTTTTATATTGAAAAATTTCATGTGTTTAAATTTTGAAATGAAACACTCAGTAAGCTTTCACTTTATTTTCTGAGCGTTTCATTTTGTTAGGTTAATAGTTTTCTACACAAAGGATTTTAAATTCTGTTCTGCGGTTGATGCGATGCCCTTCTTCGGAACATTTTACGTTATCGGCACAAGAATTCAGCAATTCCGTTTCTCCTGCACCCCGTGAAACCAATCTGCTTCTGTCAATCCCTTTGCTAACGATATAGTTGACGCTGGAATCTGCTCTTCTCTGAGACAGTTTCTGATTATAAGCATTGCTTGCTCTGGAATCTGTGTGAGAAGAAAGTTCAACTTTGATTTTTGGATTTTTCTTCATCAAAGTCACGACATAATTTAAGTCTGGTTCTGATGCGGGCAAAATATCTGATTTATCTAAATTAAAATTGATATTATTCAATCTGATCGCCTTACCACACGGATCTACACACACTTCAAACTTGATGAACAGTGATTTTGATCTGTCGTACGTGGCGGTGTTGATTTCCATTTCGTTGGAGAAATATCCGTCTTTGTTTCCTTTGATTGCATATTTTGTATTCTTACTGACATTGAAAATATACTCTCCGGATGAGGATGAAATCGTATTCTTTTTGGTGTTGGAAGCCAGATGTGACATTTCTATATTTGCACCTTCGATGGTTTTAGTCGTATTGCATTCGAAGACCTGCCCTTTCAAAACAAAATTATCATCCGTGTAAAGAATTTCTTTTTGAATAACGCCTCCGTTGGCTTTGCACTGATCAAAATCAGCCTGAGAAATTCTGCTTTCCTGTAAATTGACATTGTGAAGTTTCCCTTTTACAGAATACTCTCCAGCCTGAACATTATCAAAAACGACCACTCCAAAACTGTTTGTTTTACCTGATTCTACAATTGTTCCGTCCTGTCTGTGAAGAACGACGTCGGTTTCATTTAAGAGTTCTCCACTGATTTTATCTTTAGCAGTAATTGAAATTTTGCAACCGCAAACCGTACAGGCAGCGACACACATTGGTGGCTCATGCACTTTTTTGCAGACCGGACACATTTGGCAGGTTGTACATTCTGTTTTTTTTGGAAATCTCAGCGTAATTCCTGCGTAAATTCCTGTAGAATTAATGTTGCAGTTGCAGGCTTTATTTCTATAAGTTGGGTCTAAATTTAAATCATTTCCACCTCCCTGATTGGTTTTAAAATCATAATAACTTGAAGCGTAGCCCGTTGCCGGATCTACCAGTTCCTCCACTTTAAAATGATTGATGTGATAAATTCCCAAATGCAATCCCAAAGATTTACTGATAAAATAATTGTACTGCAATGAAGCTTTTCCGGACAGAACATTTTTTGCATCGTAGCCCGCATGTTGATTAAGAGCAATATTCATTGGTGTCGGAACGATTGGAACAGTTCCTTCCAGCATGGTATAACCGCCTTTAATGTTGGAAATTCCGCCTCGCAGTTTTAATTCAAGATTCCATCGGTCATTTTTTTTGTATCTGAAATCCGGTCCGATTCCTAAAAATGTTCTGGAAATATAATTTTCCTTTAGCTGAAACTGATTGATTGGAAATCCGCTGTACAAAAGGTTTGTGGTAGGATAAATACTCTTCGGATTATTCACCAGATAATCAAAATCCACCCCAATTCCCCACCAGCGGTTGAAATAATAGTCTATACTTCCGCCGGCCATCCAGTTTCCGTCATAATCGATGTATGGAGTATTATTATCGTAAACAGGAATCGCATCGAAACCTCCTCTGAGAGAGATTTGGAATCCCTTATTCATATCGTTTGTAGAACTCAGGCCTGCAGTTTGTCCGAACATAAAATTGAAACAAAACTGAAGCATTATTAAAAGTAAAATTTTCTTTTTCATAGTAAGTTTTTTATTGTTTTTCATTTGATGTATGCAATCGCCGGAATCTTCAAGATAACTTATCAATCTAAACCACGGCGATTTCATTGTTTTAATTTAGTTGTGAAATACTGCTTACGAAATCTGCGCTTTTACCGATTTTGGCATCTTTTAAATCAAAATAAATGGTGTGATTGGCTGCCAGGGTTTGTTCTTTTACAATCCACATAAAGTTTCCATTGTTCTCCGAAATAAAAATCAGATAACACTGCAATCCTACAGGAAATTTTCCATAGGTTGTCCCCAAAGCGTTGGGAATATTTTTAGCCAGAATAAAAACCTGTGAAGCATTTCCGTATCCTGCAGGAACGTTTGCTGTAATGCTCGTTTTTGGCTCAGGATAGTTTGAAAATTTATCACAATTGAACCATCCAAATCCTGGAAGAGCCATCACATATTTATTGGGATTCGTTTGCACATTTGTCACTACATCCCAGCTTGTGGTTGGTTCCCAGGTGAGCGCATTATTGGCAATCACTCCGTTGAAAGCCTGCATCCCTGCAACTGTTCCGCCTGAATTTGCAGTAGAAGTTTCTACGACAATCGGGCAGGTTGTGGTGAGTGTATTTCCGTCTTTTTTGATGTTGATATAAAATTCCCCGCCTGACAGAAGCATTTCCTGTTCGCCGGAAACTTTTTTTCCCATTGTAGGCTTGTTGGATGCCATCATTTTTGCACGGTCATACATTTCTACAAATTCCAGAATAACAGTTCCGGTGATTGGTGCACCGTTTAATCTGAGGCAGGTTCCGTTTACTTTTACGGTTGTGCCACGGGCAGTTGTGTAAACATAATTGGTAAGTGACGAATCAAAATGGGCAAAAGCTTTTTCGTTGGTTACGCCCTGATCAAACAGTGCATTCAAACGTTCTGCAGATGGTGGTGCAAAACTTTCTTCTATAGTCATCTCTTTGTTGTTGCATTGCAAAGACATGACGGAAAATATAATTCCTGTAAAAAATAAGCTGTACTTTTTCATTGTATTTAGTTTAAATATTTCAACAAATTTTAAGATTTTTTTAACACAAAAAAATCCCTAATTGTAGGGAGTGAAATTTTGAAGAAGTTTCGGGAATGATTTGAATAAAAGTGTAATTGATGTTTCTGTAATTATGCTTATTAAAACTTTATTTTTGACAGTGAATTGCACGCGCCCCGACCTGAATGGAGCTCGTCATTGCGAGGGCCAAAACAGTGCTACCAAAAGATTGCTTCGTTCCTCGCAATGACAGCGGGAATGGAGGGCGGAAAAAGGCGCCCAAAAAAAAAATGAGTTCACACAATGGAATAGTGCGTATGAGCAAGCTAAGAATAACTAATTGATATTATTTTTATAATACCAAGAAATCGCTTCACCCAGCGATGAAATGTGTAGTTTTTCGTAGATATGTTTAGTATGCGTGTTGATGGTAGAGTAACTTACGCCAAGCTTATCCGCGACCATTTTGTAGCTTAAACCTTCTGAGAGAAATTTCAGCACCTCTTTTTCTTTCGGAGTGAAATTTTCTTCTGTTTTTTTTGGGAGAAAATATTCCATTACCTTTTTTGCAATTGCTGGATTCATCGATGCTCCGCCTTCATAAACTTCTTCGATCGCCTGTAAAATTCTGGTTGGATGATCTGATTTTAAAATATAACCACTCGCCCCGTTCGAAATTGCTCTGAAAACCTTGTCACTGTCATCAAAAGCTGTCTGAATCAATACTTTAATCTGAGGAAATTTAGATTTTATTCTTTTCAAACCTTCAATTCCGTCTACTTTTGGCATGTTGATGTCCATCAAAACAACATCGGGGGAATACATCGTCATTTCAGCCAAAACGTTTTCGCAACATTCTGCATCGCCGATGTACGAAAGATTGTCGCTCAAAGAGATCAATGCCTTCAAGCTTTGTAGCCGCTCCGGACTATCATCGTATGCGAATATTTTAATCATTGTTTTGGTGTGAGCTTAATTTAATAATCTTAGAAAGTTTGAAAACCATGGTTATCAGTTTTCTTCAACAAATTTATCAGTAAAAACACGATTTCTCAATCCCTAATTGTAGGGATAGTAATTTTGATGCAAGTCCCAACATTGCTGCAAATTTCAAAATGCCCGTTCATTTCTTCTGTTCTTTTTCTCATATTATGCAGACCGTTTCCTCTTTTTTCATCAGGATTGAAACCAATTCCGTTATCTGAAATTTCTAAAATATATTGATTTTCTTCCTTGATTAAATTTAAATCAACTTCAGTTGCCTGGCTGTATTTTGCGATGTTATTTAATGCTTCCTTGCAAATCAGCACAATATTTTTTCGCATGGTAAAATCTGTAATTTCATTATCGATTGCAGAATTTATATTAATTTCAAAAGGAATTTCTGTATGACCTAAAATTTCGTTGGCAGAATTGATAATTCTTGTGCTTAAAGACATAAATTCATTTTTACCCGGCTTTAAACTCCAGATGATGTCGCCAATATTTTCCGAAATATGTTTTGCCTGAGCTTCAATTTTCTGAAGAATTTTCTGTGTCTGCGGAATATCTTTTTCCAGTAATTTCTGGGCGATTGCACTGTTGATCTGCAAACTGCTGAGCGTTGCTCCCAAATCGTCATGCAGATCAGCCGTAATTTTGTTTCGCTGATTATCTAAGTCAGATTGATGGTGGTAAAATTCCTGTTGTTTCAAAAAACGCCATCTTCCGTACAACGCAAAAATTCCTCCGAAGAAAAAACCGCTGACAATGATCCAAAACCAAACCTTCTCATAAAAAGGAATTGCGACGTGAAAAGTGATTTTTTTGATCGTCTTTCCGGCGTTGTTATTGGTATCCACAGCACGAATTGACAGTTCAGTGGTTCCTCCTTTCAACTGCAAATTGATTGAATTACCGGAAACGGGAATCCATTTTTTCTGGTTATTTTCCAAATACTGTATCGCTTTGGTATGACCGGAAAGTTCGATCCCAGAAAGAACAATACTGATGTTATTTTCATTTTTCTTCAGGAAATATTCGTTTAATATCGTCGTATTTCTGTTGTTGATTTTTACTGAAATAACTTCTGGTTTAATATCAAAAATTTCAGGAATATAATTTTCGGGAATAATTGAAATTCCATTTTCTGTGGCTACGCAAATATTGTTGTCATTCTCCGTTATATCAAAAATACTGTTTGAAGCAAGGCCGTCGCTTTTGGTAATTCTGAAAATCCTGTAGTTGAAAACACCATTATCTTCCTTAAAAATCATCTGGTACAACCCGTCTTTTCCAGCCATCCACAGTTTATTTTTACGGGTGAAAATTTTGGAAATTGTCGTTGGTAGATTTTCAGAATTTTTAATGGTTTTGATTAGTTTTCTGTTCTTGAAAACCGAAATTTCACCCGATAAATCACTTACAAAAAACAGATTTCCATTGACAATTCCTTCTGCCAGATTCAGTTTCTGCCACAGATCATCTCTCGTATTGTTTGCAATATTGTAGACCGAGAGTCTTTTAGAAGAAGTTACGAGCAATTCGTTTTCAGAAATTTTATCAATACTGCCGATTCTCTCTTCGGGAAAATTGAGAAATCTGTATTTTTTCGTCAAAACATTTAACCGGATCAGACTGTTGATAGAACCAAGAACAGCAATGCTGTCGTTCAGTTTCATTCCGTTTTTCAAAGATTTCGAAACGTCCCCGACCAATATTTTGTCCAGCTTTTTAGATTTGTAGGCATATCCGTAATCTGAAATAAGGAGCGGAGCATTTTTGAAAAATAATATCCTGCGAATTCTCTCTTTCACATTTTCCAATTCAAACACTTCCTTTTGTCCGTTTTTGCTCACCAAAATGATTTGCCCTGAATAATTTCCTGCATAGAGATTTCCATTTGAACCACTTGCTACGCTGAGAAAATTTTCATTAACCTTTACATCATCCAAATCTATTTTTTGAATGGCAGAAGAAGTATACAACTGTAATCCTCCATTGGGAACCGAAATCCAGATATTGCCCGAATGATCGATAAAAGCATTGGAAAAAGCTTCTTTAAATTTGATTTTCTTAACGATTGAAAATGTTTTTAAATCTATAACAGTCAATTGATTATCAACTGTATTAATCAAAAGCTGATTTTCATAGAAACGCTTCCACTGAATTTTCGCCGGAAAAATAATTTTCTTTTTCGGACTTGTAAAGGGATCTTTTTTTAATGCTGAAATTTCAGTTATCATTTTTCCCTCAAGATTATCGAACACATAAATTTTTTGCTTTGCAAAACGAAATAAAATGTTTTTGTCGGCATGAAACAGTTTATTCAAAGTGTTGAAATTTAAGGTTGCATTATCTCCGGTTTTTGATGAAATGGGATAGAAATCATTTTGAATACTTTGTAATTTACCGTTGAGATAATACAGATGAAATTGGTGACCGTAAAAGACAATTCCGCCCTGCAAAGGAAAATAATGCAACATTACAGTATTGCTTTTCGCCTCTATTTCAGAACTTTTTTCTGTAACAAAACGGTTGTTTTTTTCATCGAAATAAGAAGGAGGCTGCTTAAAACAGTTGGCCCAAATCCTGCCGTTTTTTTCTTTAATTACTGAAAGAACTTCGTTTGAAGGAAGACCGTTTTTTACCGTATAATTGAAGAAATTTTTACCATCGAAACGGCTCAGTCCATTCTCTGTAGCCAGCCATAGAAAGCCTTTAGTGTCTTCTTCGATGTCATAGATGATATTATCGGCAAGGTTAGAATTTTCTGTATTAAAATTCCGGATGAAGTGATGATTTTGTGCAAAAAAAGAACCACTCAAAAAGAGAAGAGTTACCACTCCCAATATTTTTAAGAGATTCATCATGATTAGTTTTAAGTAAATTTAAATAAAATTTCATCATTAAAATCAAAAAAAATCATCCCTAAAAGAGATGACTTTGTATATTTTTTCTAAACCTTAAACTTTGCCTCAGCCTTAACCTTATTTCGAAAGCCTATCAATCGTTTTCTGAATTTCCGGATCTTCAGGAGAAATCGCATAATATTTTGCAATGGCTGACTTCTGATCAATCACCATGTATCTCGGTATCCAGTTCAGCTCGATGTAATTATTGAAATCATTTTTCCAGCCTGTAGAAAACCAATAGTTTTCTTTATCTTTCATAGCATGTTTTTCCAGACTTTTGTCAAATCCTTCTTTTGATCTTTCGAGTGAGAAGAAAACAAAATCAATATCTGGATTGCTTTCTTCAAGCTCTTTTGCTTTCGGCATTGCTTTCAGACAGTCTCTGCACCAGCCAGCCCAGAAATCGATGACCAAAACTTTTCCTTTATGCTGATTTAAAATTTCCTGAACAGTGATGTTTTTACCATTTTCATCCTCCAGTTTCTGTTGTAAAGCTTCCTTGGAAAATTTTGTTTTAGAAACGTCCGGCGCTTTTTGTGAACAACCCAACGTGAAAATACTCAACATCATAAAAGTCAGTAACTGCTTCATATTTATTTTTTTTTACAAATCTAAACATTGAAAAGTAATTTTTATAAAGATACTGTATGATTTAACATAATTTGAGCGATTGAGAAATTCTATTCGGAAAATTAAATTTTATTAAACGCAATGTGCGCAAAGATCTTATTAAATCATTGGAAATACTTTCCGTTCGCAATGGCGTTTCACTCAGCCACGTTTTACTGCTGTCATTTGCTGAACGAAGTGCCCTTGCGAACTAAAAATATGAAGACAGATGAAAGACAAAATCTTTGCGAGACTTCGCGTTAAAATCACAACTTTTCTCGCCTTAAATTTTTATCCTGAACAAATTTATTTAATATTGTTTTCTGACGAAATTCATAATCTCCTGATTGAATTCTTCTTTTTTATCGATGACAACATTGATTGGCCAGTAGTAAACGAGATCTCTTAAATAATCGAAAGTTTTCAGACGGACGAAGTCTTTTTCTGTTGTTAAAATCAATTTGTACTCGCCCAGTTTTTTATATTCAGCTAATATGTTTTTGATGTCTGCATCAGTAAAATTATGATGATCTCTGAATTTCAAATGTTTTACACGCTGGGAAAATTTAGCCAAATGAGTCAGCAGAGGTTTCGGATTGGCAATTCCTGTAATCAGAAGAATATCGTAATAATTCAGATTGTTATCAGGTAGCATTTTTTCTCTTCCGTACACGTTTTCATCATATCCGATGGAGGAAAAAAATACTTTTTGCCCACGCTCAGGCCGTATTCTTGAAATGTAATACTGCTTGGTTTCATCCGTGAGTTCATCCGGACATTTGCTTACCATAATGATGTCTGCACGTTTCACTCCGGCGCGCGATTCTCTTAAATCTCCGGCAGGAAGCAAATAATCTTTAAAATAAGGATCATTAAAATCAGTCATCAGAATATTTAATCCCGCCTTAATCGCTCTGTGCTGAAACGCATCATCGAGAATTAAAACATCAAGATCCATATCTTCAATCACTTTTTTGGCTCCGGGAACACGTTCTTCAGAAACTGCAATGACGAATCTGTTTTTAAATCTTTCAAAAAGCTGCATCGCCTCATCGCCTACCGTTTTGTAGTTGCTCTCGTAGTTTGTAATGCCATAACCTTTAGTTAATCTTCCATAACCTCTTGACAAAACGCCGGTTCGATATTGTTTGGAAAGACTTTTCGCCAGATACATGACCATCGGCGATTTTCCGCTTCCGCCCACGGACAGATTACCGACGTTGATCACCGGTGTGCGAAATTTTGTAGATTTAAAAATCCCCAAATCATAGAGTGTATTACGCAAACCCGTTACAGTCTTATAACCCAGAGAAAAAGGATAGAGATACCATCTTTTCATATGTAGATATCTATTTTTTTTTAATTGCCATATGTTATCGCCATATCTTCATTGGTGTTTACAACAAAATTTTTTTGTGATGGCGATTTCATACGGTGGCAAAAATAAGAATTTTAAAACCTATAAAAGGATGTTTTTAATCAGTTTTCAAAATAATCTATAAATTTTTATCATCAAATTAAAGTATTTTTGCAGGATGTTTTAGGAGGAAGGTAAATGCAGATTATTTAGAATAAATGATTTCTTAATTTGAATTTATTTTAAAATTAAATTTAAAAATTGCTTTGAGATATTTTATTGAATTTTCATACAACGGAAAAAATTATTTTGGTTACCAGATTCAGCCAAAAGATATTTCTGTGCAGGAAGAACTGGAAAAAGCGCTCTCCACTATTTTAAGGGAAGAAATTAAAACTACAGGAGCGGGACGAACAGATACCGGAGTTCACGCAAAAAAAATGTTTGCCCATTTTGATACCGAACAAATCTTAAGTGACCAGCTTTCACATAAACTCAACAGTTTTTTGCCTGCAGATATTTCCATTAAAAGAATTTTTAAAGTTAAAGATGATTTCCATGCCCGTTTTGATGCTACTTTCAGAACGTATGAATATTATATTTCTTTGGATAAAAATCCTTTTACACAGGATTCAGCCTGGCAACTCTGGAGAAGGAATATCGATGTTGATAAAATGAACGAAGCCTGTAAAATCCTTTTTGAATACGAAGATTTTACCAGTTTTGCCAAACTCCATACCGACAACAAAACCAATCTCTGCAAAATCTACAAAGCAGAATGGGAACAGAACGGAACTGAATTGAAATTCACCGTTTCAGCCAACCGTTTCCTCAGAAATATGGTGAGAGCCATGGTAGGAACGATGATTGAAGTCGGTGCCGGCAAAATACAGCCGGAAGATGTACGAAAAATTATCGAAAACAAAAACCGAAATTCTGCAGGAACTTCTGCACCTGCGCACGGATTGTATCTGGTGGATGTGGGATATGAGTTTTAAAAAAACGAATTTCACAATAAAACACACTTTATAACCATAATAATTTTTATATTTATTATCTAAAAACTAATAAATATGCTTTCAATTTTTATTTTAGTAGGTGCTTATCGTTACTACGCACAACTGGCAGAAGCCTACAGAAAGGTCAAATGGCATTATGGTGTGTTGGCAATTGCAATATACATCGGTTCTCAACTGATTTTCGGAATATCATACGGTGTTTATCTGGTGCTGACCGACCCTGACTCAGTTAACAATATGAACTATACCGGTTTTTCTCTAGTAAATATAATTGGTTGGATTCTCTCCATCATTGTTGTTTATATCGTTTATACATTTTTAAAAAGTAATTTTAAAAAACAAAGCTTAAGAAAGCCTGCTTACGAAATTGAAGAAATAGGAAAAAAAGAACTGTGACAGATATGACGGCAATCGAAAATTTAGCTTTTGCTCTGAACCATTTCGCAGATCTTTCAGAAGAAGATTTCAAACTTTCTGAAGACTTCTGGCATCCGAAAGAGTACAAAAAAGGAGAATTTTACAATCTTCGCGCAACGGTTTGTACTTATTTTGGGTTTATTGTTGACGGCGTTTTCCGATCTTATACAATTGACGAAAAGACAGGAGAAGAAAAGAATGTTTTTCTGTATTCCGCCAACGGATTTGTGGTCTCTTTCAAAAGTTTTATCAACCAGATTCCCTGTGATTATCATACGCAGGCTTTGACGGATGCTACCATTATTTACATTCGCTATACAGATTTGATCTCATTGTATCAGCAGTCGCATCAGTGGGAAAAATTCGGAAGACTTTTGGCTCAGGAAGCTTTTAATGTGACGATGTCAAGGATTGAAGGCTTTATTCTGAAATCTCCCGAAGAGCGGTATTTAGATTTGATGAAACAGCATCCTGATATTTTCAATAACGTTCCTTTATATCATATTTCTTCATATTTAGGAATTCAGGGACCGTCTTTAAGCAGAATTAGAAAAAGAATTTCAGGGAAGTAAATTAATTATTCTTATTTTTTATTTGGGCAGCTTCACCTTCTTCCACTCCCGCTTTTTTGTCTCCGCTTTGCTCCGGCAAAAAGAGCTCCGTTCAAGCCGGGCTGCTGCAATTCGCTGCTAAAAGAGATAAGTGAAAAGTAAAAAGAATCAAGTAAAACTTTCCCCCAATTTTCCAAATCTGCGCAAAATATTTTACTATATGTTCTTTGCTGAGTTTACGCCTTTGCGAACAAAAATGTTTTCAATAATTTTAAAAAAATCTTTGTCCCGAAAATTCGGGATTAAAAGTCAAAATTAAAATTTAAATTAATTCTTACGATTTTAACCAAAGTTAAAATTATCTTCAGTTAATCTGTGCAACTTTGTCTCATAATTTAAAACAATATTTATTATGAAAACAAAAACTATCGTATTGATTCACGGGTTGTTCGTAAACAATACAAGCTGGAAAAACTGGAAAACTTATTTCGAAGCACAGGGTTTTACTGTTCACACTCCATCCAATCCCGGACATGAAGGAAATCCAATTGATTTAAAGAAAAATATTCCTTCAGAACTGAAAAATGTAGGTTTTGATGATACGGTACAAAATTTAGTAAAATTCATAGACAAACTACCTGAAAAACCTATCGTAATTGGACATTCATTTGGTGGACTTATGGTGCAGAAACTGATTGATATGGAAAAAGCTGTTGCCGGTGTAAGCATCGATGGCGCTCCTCCAAAAAATGTGATGGCACCTTTTTCAACAGTAAAAATTGTTTGGCCTGTTGTGAATTTTTTCAAAGGAAACTCTCCGTTTTTAGGATCTAAAGAATGGTATCACAAAGCTTTTTTCAATAATTATTCTAAAGCGGAAAGCGATAAATTGTATGAAACTGTTGCCGCTCCTGAGAGCAGAAAATTAGCAAGAGATCCGCTTTTCAAATCTTTAGCAAAATTAGATTTAAACAAACCTCACGAACCGTTATTATTCATCGCCGGTTCTAATGACAATATTTTTCCTGCAGCATTTTCCAGAAAAATCGCAGAAGCTTATAAGGACAGAAACAGTATTGTTGATATTAAGGAATTTGAAGGCAGAAGTCACTTTATCGCAGGCGAAAAAGGTTGGGAAGAAGTTGCAGAATACATTTTGAACTGGTTGAGAAAACTGGCGTAAGATATATTTGCTCAATTACAGTAATCGGAAATATTTCATGACTATTTATTGACTTGTAAAGGCTGTAAAATTTTAAAGCCGTAAATTTGCAGAGAATTTTTCAAAACAATTCTTTACGTCAATTCTATAAATGAAAAAACAAGATACCTGGGCAATTGTAAAAAGGCTTTTCTTCATCGGTATGAAGTTTCGCACCTGGTTTATTTTTACCCTGATTATTTCTATCATACTGTCTATCGTTTCTACTTACAGGCCTTATCTCACAATGCAGATTGTGGATAATGACATCACGAAACTGAAAGACAAAGCCCTGATGATGAAGCATATTTATGGCTTGGTCGGATTGGTTTTTGCGGAGACGATTTTAAATTTCTTTTTGGTTTATTTTTCCAATTATATTTCACAAAATGTTATCAGAGACATTCGTGAAAGGCTTTATAACAAACTGATTTATTTCAGAACTGCTTTTTTCGATAAGACACCGATTGGTCAGTTGGTAACGCGTGCCGTGGGCGATGTTGAAACGATTGCTACGGTTTACACAGATGGTTTTCTGATGGTTTTCGGTGATGTTTTGAGAATTATTTTCGTCCTGTTTATGATGTTTCAGGTGGATGTGCATTTGAGTTATATTTCTTTGGCGATTTTACCTTTGATGGTGGTAATCACGCGATTTTTCCAGAAAAAACTTAAAAAAGCTTTTGGGGATGAAAGATCATGGACTTCAAATCAAAACTCGTTTGTGCAGGAAAGACTTGCGGGAATGCCTATTATTCAGGTATTTAACAGACAGCAGGCTGAATTTAAAAAGTTTGACGACATTAATATTACTCTGAAAAGTGCTTTACTGAGAACGGTATTCATTTTCTCGCTGTTTTTTCCTGTGGTTGAATTGATTTCTTCACTTTTCATCGGATTTGTTCTGTTTTATGGAGGTTATATTACCATCAGTGCAGGGGTTGTGATTGCATTCATTCAATTTATTTCGATGTTGATTCGTCCTTTGCGACAGATTGCAGACCGATTTAATAATATTCAAAGAGGAATTGTAGGTGCCGAGAGAGTTTTGGGAATAATGGACGAAGATTATGCGATGCCAAACGAAGGTAAAGTTTCCAAAGATCATTTTGAAGGAAAAATTGAGTTTAAAGATGTCCGTTTTGCCTATGACGATAAGCAGGAAGTTTTAAAAGGAATTGATTTTAAAGTAAATCCGGGAGAAACTGTAGCGATTGTCGGGGCAACAGGTGCAGGAAAATCCACGATTATCAGTTTGATTACAAGATTGTATGACATTAATTCAGGTGAAATTTTCATTGATGATGTTGAACTGAAAGATTACGAACTGTATAATCTGAGAAGTCACATTGGCGTTGTTCTGCAGGATGTTTTCCTCTTCCACGGCAGTATTTTTGAGAATCTGGCGTTTGGTGACGAGAGCGTTACTCTGGAAAAAATAAAAGCCGGTGCAAAGGAAATTGAAGTCGATGACTTTATCGAAAGTCTTCCCGGCGGTTACGAATATGTGGTAAGCGAAAGAGGTTCATCTATTTCACTTGGACAAAGACAGTTGCTTTCATTCTTGAGAGCTTATTTATCAGATCCAAAGATTTTGATTTTAGATGAAGCGACGTCATCAATCGACCACGAAAGTGAAAAACTGATTCAGAGAGCGACTGAAAAAATCACCAAAAACCGAACTTCAATTATCATTGCCCACCGACTTTCGACCATTGAAAAAGCCGACAAAATCATTGTGATGGAGCACGGAAAAATTGTTGAAGAAGGTAAACATCTTGAGCTACTCGATAAAAACGGCTACTACTCTACTTTGTACAAAGCGCAACTCAGACATGAATTAGAAATTGATGAAAAACTGTGATACTTTAAAAATATCTGCATCAGTTTTTCATATTTTTTTATTTGTTGCATGTTTCCGCGTATTAATTAGCTTAAATAACGTCAAGATCTCAAGAAAGATCCCCGTTTTTCCATAGCTTAAAGGATTTTTAATACCACAAAACCCATAAAGTTTAAATTTTTTTAAATTTTTTTTTCTGCTTGATTTTGACAATACCCAGCTCGCCTTTCTTAAATGATTCGTTCAGAATCATTTATGCAAAGTCTCATCAATTCAACATTTGTTAATATTCAGTTAATATTAAATTCACTTTTGATTAATAACTATTCACTTAGGTATAGTTTTTGTAATTAAGTTAAAACTTAAATTTTAGACGCAACCCTATGGTTAATCGAAAACAAATTGCTATATTTATTAAAAATTTAGCAAATCTTTGACTTTACAAGGGGCTAAAACTAAAATTACTGACAAATTTTTAACTTAATACAAAATATAAAGATGAATAATATTCAAGACGAATTTCTAGTTTTAAAAGAAGAATTGAAAAAACTGAACATTGATGTAGAGAAAATTGTAAAAGTAGGGAACGGCAGCATGGATTTTCATGAAGTTTTCTATAAATCTCCAAGATACGAGGAGGTAAAAACCGTGTACGTACAGCGTCACAATCTTGACCATCTGATAGAGAAATTCAAGGAGGTTTATCCTTAAACATAAAAAGCGTCGCATTTCAATTGAACTGCGACGCTTTTGTTTATGTATTCACTATCAGAAATTCCCGAACAGATACCGGTTGGGATAACTTAATTTTTCACTCTTCCGGTTTCCATTGATAATTAAATGTACAATGTTGATTTGATCATCGAAATAATTGTACAGAAAACTTACAGCGGCTTCCACTTTCTTCGGTTTTTCAACCGGTTCAGTTTCCAGATAGACATTTACCGACTCATGATCTTCTTCGTAACCAACATAATTTATCTTTAAAAATTTTCCGTCGGATTTCAGTTTTAAATATTCTGCACTGTAATTTTTTAAGGCTTCATTGAGTTGAATTTTAAATTTGGGATCATTAAAATGAAAAGGCTTCCCATATTTTTTTCCTAAAGCATTTTCCAAATCATCCATAAAAAACCTTCCAGTAATCTCAAAGGTCTTTGAAGTTTTATTGTGATTAATTTCTACAGAACCAACGTGATAAGGGTGCCTAAAAGAAGTAAGAAACAAGGCAAAAGAGCCAAGAAGCAAGTAAAATGCGAGAGACAGCAGCGATTTGAAGAGTTTTTTTTTCATTGAAGAAGTTCTAAAATTTTTCATGGGTCTTGTCGCATATCAAAAAAGAGAAGGATAGTGATTAGATTATCGTTTTCTTTGCGAAAAAACATTCTAACGTGCTTTTTACCAATTAAAGCACTTTTTGTTTTATAAACAGAATTCTGAAAACGATTGTAATTACCATTTTCAAGATTATTAATAACTCCTCTAACGTCTTTTAAAAAATTAGATACTTCTCGATTTGTCCAAATCCGTTTGAGAAATATAATATTCTCAGAAAGTGTCTGCATGGCTATTTTTGAGAATCTAACTTCCATAGTTCTTCATCAAGAAATTGATCAAATTCTTTCTTAGAAATCATATCTTCTTCATTTAAAGTTTCACCATACTTTTCGATAGCTTCAAAAACATGAACCGGCAATCCTTCTATATTTTCGTATTCATTTTCAATAGACACCGATTTCACACCCTTTATCTTCTCTAACAATTGTTTTATAAATGCGAAATCCTCCTTATTTTCTAATTCTATATTGACAATCATGACACTGAAATTTGGACAAAGTTAAAATAATTTCCGTATAATCGCTTTTTTAAAAACGAAACTGAAATGCAGGATTTTTTATTCTATCTCAATCTCGGCTGGGAACACATTATTTCTCTGGATGCACTTGATCATCAATTATTTGTCTTAGCTTTAATCGCAATCTATTCGTATTCCGACTGGAAAAAAATACTGGTTCTGATTACCGCTTTTACCATCGGACATTCCGTTACTTTAGCACTTAGTATATTAGACATTGTAAGATTGCCATCAGACTGGGTGGAATTTCTGATTCCTCTGACCATTGTTCTGACGGCTTTGGGAAATATTTTAATGAAAAATAAAAAACAGTCGGGGAATAAAACCAATTACTATTTAGCCTTATTTTTTGGTCTGATTCACGGTTTGGGATTCGCCAATACAGCACGTGTGATGATTGCCAAAAGCCAAAGCATTGCTGTACCGCTTTTCGGTTTCAATGTTGGACTGGAATTGGGTCAGATCGTGATTGTCGCTACAATTCTGGTGATATTGTTTATTCTTTTAAACCTATTTAAAGTCAACAAAAAAGACTGGATTCTCTTTGTTTCATCGGGTGTTTTTGCACTTTCCCTGAAAATGACTCTGGAAAGACTTCCTTTCTGATCGATTTTATTTAATTTACAATTACTTATCATTATATTTACAAATTCTTAAACTGTTGATAATGAAATTCAAAATAACCGCATTTGTCCTTTTGGTTTTTTCTGCTGCTCAGGGGCAGAATATCCTCAATAATCCGGGAAGTAACCATGGAAATAAATTTGAGCAACTGGGAGGAATTTTACCTACTCCAAATATATACAGAGCTGCTTCAGGAGCTCCGGGACATGGCTATTGGCAGAATAGAGCAGATTATGATATCACTGCTTATCTGGATGAGGACAAAAGAAATCTTAAAGGATCTGAAACAGTTACTTACTACAACAATTCACCTGACGATCTTGATTACATTTGGCTCCAGCTCGATGAAAACCAACAGTCCACCGTTAAAAAAGCAGACTATCAGTCGTCTTCAACTTTACCTAAAGCAACCACCGACCAGCAACTGAAAGCTACAGAACTTCCTGTAAAAAATAACGGTTATGGAGTGAATTTAGAAAAAGTAACAGACGCATCAGGAAATCCTTTGAAATACACGGTCAACAAAACAATGATGCGGATTGATCTTCCAAAAATTTTAAAGAAAGGTGAAAAATTTGTCTTTAAAATTAACTGGAATTACAACATTCCGAACCGTATGCAGATGGGCGGCAGAGGCGGATATGAAAATTTTGCAGAAGACGGAAATGACCTTTACACCATCACACAATGGTACCCGAGAATGTGCGTGTACAGCGACTTTCAGGGTTGGCAGAATCACCAGTTTACAGGACGAGGGGAATTTGCCCTGGTTTTTGGAGATTTTAAAGTAAAAATGAATGTTCCGGCTGACCATTTGGTGGGTGGAACTGGAGAATGTAAAAACTATAGTGAAGTTCTAACTGCTGCACAGTATTCAAGATATCAAAAAGCTGAAAGCGCTTCTGAACCGGTGGAAATTGCCACTTTGGATGAAGCTAAAAAAGCAGAAAAGAATCATTCAAAGCAAAGAAAAACATGGGTTTTTGAGGCTAAAGATGTAAGAGATTTTGCGTGGACTTCCTCAAGAAAATTTGTCTGGGACGGGATGAGAGTTACTATTCCTGAAAACAACAACAAGGTAATGGCAATGAGCTTTTACCCAAAAGAAGCTTACGGTTTGTATAGAAAATTTTCAACAAAGGCTGTTGCTCACACCATTAAAACCTATTCAGAATTCACGATTCCTTATCCTTATCCGGTAGCGCAGTCTATCGAAGCTTCCAATGGGATGGAATATCCGATGATCTGCTTTAACTATGGACGTACAGAGAAAGACGGAACGTATTCTGAAGCTATTAAAAACGGAATGATTGGCGTTATTATTCATGAAGTCGGGCACAATTTTTTCCCGATGATCATCAATTCAGATGAAAGACAGTGGAGCTGGATGGATGAAGGTTTAAATACTTTCACAGAATACCTTACCGAAGAAAAATGGGACAATAAATTCCCGTCAAGAAGAGGACCGGCATGGACGATTGTGGATTATATGAAACTTCCAAAAGATCAGCTGGAACCGATTATGAGTAATTCTGAAAACATCATACAATTTGGACCAAATGCGTATGCAAAACCGGCTACAGGACTGAATATTCTTCGTGAAACCATTATGGGAAGAGAACTTTTTGATAAAGCTTTTAAAACTTATGCAAAAAGATGGGCTTTTAAACACCCTGAGCCTGCAGATTTCTTCAGAACAATGGAGGATGCATCCGGTGAAGACCTCGACTGGTTCTGGAGAGGATGGTTTTACGGAACTGATCCTGTAGACATTTCTATTGAAAAAGTAACAGTTGCAACTCCCGATTTCGACACTCCGCCAAGAACTGCTTCGGAAACAAAATATAAAGTAGATGCACCAGTTCAAAATAAATACGATGACATCTCAAAAATGCGAAACAGAGAAGATAAATCTATTGTTTTTGAAGTTGAAAAAGACAAAGATCTTCAGGATTTTTATTACAGATACGACCGCGGACAGGAAAAAGTGAATACCGACAAGGAATATTCATTTAAATCTGACGCCACTTCACCACTGGAAAAATCTGATAAGGAAAGACTGAAAAACATTACTGCCTATCAGATTGACTTTGCCAATAAAGGCGGTTTGGTAATGCCACTGATTTTGGAATTTACATTTGAAGACGGTTCAAAATTAAAAGATAAAGCTTCGGCTCAGATCTGGAGACAAAACGAAAAGAAAGTTTCAAAAACCTATTATTTCAGTAAAAAATTAAAATCGATTCAGCTGGATCCTTTGAGAGAAACAGCAGATATTGATACAGATAATAATTTCTGGAGCGCAGACAACAATACAGCTGAAGCTTCAAAATTCCAGTTGTTTAAGCAAAATCAGCAGGGATCTACAAGAGGCGCAAGCAACGGAAAAGTGAATCCGATGCAGGCTGCGGGACAGAAAAATTAAGATTGTTTCAATATATAAAATAATTCCGGCGAGCTCTCAGAGTTCGCCGGAATTGTTTCCAACAAATTTAATTTACCAGATAGATTTGCATCTTAGCCTTTATAATATCGTTCCGTTGTGATTTTTTATTTCTTTATATATTGTCCTTCCATTTCTTTAAATGCCCATTCTGCCATTGAATGAATGACAGGAATTAAACCTTTTCCAGATTCGCTCAAATGATAAGTTACATGTGGAGGAACAACAGGTTTTGCAGTTCTTATAACTAAACCATCGCTTTCCAGTTGTTTTAAATGTTGAATAAGCATCTTTTCTGTTATTGCAGGAATTGCCCGTTTCAGTTCACTATATCTTTTCTCACTCGTTGAAAGATGATATAAAATAATAGGTTTCCAATATCCACCGATTTTTTCCATCACATAAGTAACTGGACAAAGATCTAATGCATATTTTTTATTCTGCTGAATGGTAGAGCTTTCTTTAATCGCAGTCATAATACATACTTTAGGGTAAGTACTTGTATAAAAGTTTGTACAAATATACCTTTGTCTCAGGAAATAAAAAAATATTTTATGAAAATTGTAATCACAGGTTCATTAGGAAATGTAGCAAAGCCACTTGCTCAGCAATTAATTGCAAAAGGAAACAATATTATTATAATCAGCAGTAATGACAACAGGAAAAACGAAATAGAAGCTTTAGGAGCAAAAGCAGCCATTGGATCTATTACAGATTTAGATTTTTTAATTGAGACTTTTGAAGGAGCAGATGTCGCTTTTTTGATGACACCTCCAAATATGGGTGGAATAAATATTGTTGAAAATACAATTAATGCAGGAAAAAATTATGCAGCAGCCATTAAAAAAACTGGAATAAAGAGTGTTGTAATGTTAAGCAGTATCGGGGTAGAGTCTCCTGTGGAAAACGGACCCATTAAAGGCTTGCATTTCATTGAGCAATTCTACAATAAGCTGGAAAATACTTCTGTTACCTTTTTGAGAGCTGGGTATTTTTATTTAAACTTTTTTAATGATATTCCTTTAATTAAAAATGCTGGAATTATTGGAGCAAATTTCCCTGAAGATGCTACAGTTCCATTAGTTCATCCTATCGATATTGCTAAATCTGCAGCCGAAGAATTGCTTAAAAATTCAGAAGGTAAAAATATAAGATACATTGTAAGTGATGTGCGTAAAGCGTCTGATTTTGCAAAAATCTTTGGAAATGCTATTGGAAAACCTGAGCTTCCATGGGTTGAATTTAAGGATGAAGATTCTTTAAACGGTATGCTTCAGGCTGGAGTTCCACAAGAAATGGCAGAATTATATACAGAAATGGGAAGAGGAATCAGAACCGGTGTTGTGCAAAAAGATTTTATTGAACATGGCTCTGTTGTTGATGGCGATATAAAGCTGGAAGAATTTGCAAAAGAGTTTGCAGAAAAGTTTAATTCTTAATTTTAATAAAAATAGTTTCGGCTTAATAATACTTGCCGAAACTATTTTTAAACCAATTTTATATTGTAATATTCTTTGCTATTCTTTAATAATTTTCTGCTGAATGATTTGTTTTTCAGTTTTGATTTTAGCAAAATAAACTCCCGGGGGAAATACCGAAAGATCAACTACTTTTTCTGATGATTCCTGGCTCCACACTCTGTGACCTACAACATCGAAAACATCGACAGATACAATCTTTTCACCAGTTTCAATTGTAAATTCTGAATGAGTAGGATTTGGATAAATACTTAGAGCCTTTTTACCTTTTGCATCATTTACAGACAAAACGATACATTCTACATAAGTAGGTACATTTTTATCAAGAGTGGTATTATCACCGATCTGACCATAAATATTGTATCCGTAGGTCCAAAGCGTCCCATCATTTCTCAGGGCAAGACTATGTAAATTACCAGAAACCACACTATTCCAGGTAGAAATATTACCAATTTGTACAGGCAAATTTTTATCTGTAAAAGTTCCGTCACCTAAACTTCCATACGTATTGCTGCCCCAACTCCAGAGAGTTCCATCAGATTTCACTGCTGTACTGTATAAAGTTCCGGCACTGATGCTCTGCCAATTTGCGGAACTTCCAATTTGTGTAGGAATTAATCTGTTGACGTTGGTGCCGTCGCCCAGATTTCCATTTTGATTTGTACCCCAAGCCCAAAGCGTATTATTTGTTTTCAAAGCCATGCAATGAGCCGGGCCTGCGCTGATGCTTTGCCAATTGGTATCTGCCCCAACCTGCTCTGGGATATTGATGATGTAACCTACACCATTATTTCCTAAGAGGCCACTTACGTTTTGTCCCCACGTCCAGATTGTCCCATTACCTGTAAGAGCCATGCTATGCCTTTCTCCCGCACTGATTTTTGACCAGTTAGTAGACGTCCCTATCTGAGTAGGTATATTTTTATGCACAGTCGTTCCATCTCCCAACTGACCTTCGGTATTTCTTCCCCAACACCATAGCGTACCGTTGTTTTTTATGGCCATACTGTGCTGAAAGCCACCGCTGATACTTTTCCAATCGTTTGCAGTACCCACCTGTACAGGATAATCTTTTTTAACGGTTGTGCCATCACCAAGCTGACCTGTGGCATTCCAGCCCCATGCCCAGAGCGTTCCGTCATTTTTTATAGCTAAAGAATGCGTATATCCTGCCGCAACCATTTTCCAATCTTTCTGCGTTCCCAATTGTACAGGTATAAGCTTATTGATATTTGTACCATCACCCAATTGTCCATTATTATTCCAGCCCCAACCCCAAAGCGAGCCGTCACTTTTTACAGCAATGGTAAAACAACCTCCTCCACTTATACTTTTCCAGCACTGTGACTGGCCAGCGACAGAATGAACGATTAATAAAAAAAGTAAAATTATTATTCTCATATTTCAATAATTTAAATTCAAAACAGATAAAATCACAACACAAAGGCAATAATTCTATAAATTTAGAAAAAACAATTTAAAAATCACTTATTGAAGAACAACAATCGATTCATTATGAGAATATTCTGTAGAAAAAAATGAAAATTTATATTTTATTTCAGCGTTTTTTTCAGAACTTTTAGTTTTCCGTCTATTTTATTTTCAATTTTTAAACCTAAAATTTCGGTTACGAGTGGATAAACATTTACATTTTCAAACTCTTCTATCACCTGATGATTGCTGAATGAATACCCCCAAGCGAAAAAAGTAGCCTTCATCTCAGGAACTATTTTCGGATCATAACCATGTTTTCCGATGGAAGTTTTCTGATCTTTAAACAGGAAAACTTTTGGTGCTTTTGGAATCAGCAAAATTTGTCCGATTCTGTTGTATCGATCATCCCTTGTTGCAAAATGCAGATATTTTGGTAGTTTTTTATCTAAATAAACTTCGTAATCATCCGTTTTACTTTTCTTTAATTCGTTAAAAACACTTTTAACCTCATCATTATTTTTAACATAAACTCTCAACAATGTTTGAGAATTATAAAGGTCAAATCTGTTTTTATCTAAAAGCAAAGCCGGAATTTCAAGCGGATTTCCTCCATCAACGGTAATCATTCCATGATCTGAAACAAAGATGAAATTGACATTCTTTAAACCTAAATCATTTACTTTTTTCACCAATTCTCCAATGGCATCATCCACTTCATGAACTGCCTGTTCGGTTTCCTTGGTTTCAGGTCCGAAATGATGTCCTGCTCCATCAACTTCCGGAAAATACAGTGAGATAAAATGTGGTCTTTTTTCTTCCGGAAGCTTCAACCAATTCACAACTTTATCTACTTTTTGTGATGGTGAAAATTTTTCGTGATAATGATAATAGTAGGTCGGTCTTTTTCCACCTGCATCACTTCCAGAACCTACCCATTGCAACGATGCCGACAAAACTCCCTGTTTTTCAGCCAAAGCCCAAAGCGGAGTTCCACCGTACCAAGTTCCGTCTTCTGCTTTTTCCTGCTTGCTCATCAGGTACATTTCGTTTCTTTTATAATCGAAGAAAAAATTATCAATTAAACCATGATGAGAAGGATACATCCCCGTAATCAACGACCAGTGATTGGGAAAAGTAATACTCGGATAACCCGGAATCATTGCCTTTGCCTGAACTCCCTGATTTGAAAACTGTAAAAGATGTTGAGCGTTATATTTTTTAGCATAATCATACCTGAAACCATCCGCAGAAATCATAATAACGTAAGGTTTAGACTGAGCTTCAATGCTATTCTGCCTGTTCGGAATTACAACTTGAGCGGTGTCTGCAACAGTATTTTGAGCTGACGATAAAAATGAAATAATGAATAATAAGAATGAAAAAATTCGTTTCATGAAGAAAATTTCTGCAAAGGTAATATCTTAATTCTTTAGGTTAAAAATTTAGAGTTTAAATAAGAATTAACTTTCCAGTGAAATAAAAAATTTACTATATTTCACTCACAAAAACTAAGACCAATAAACTTTCTCCATTTACGGCAACCCGTAAAAAATCTCAAGGACCTTTATTTAGCTTAGCGTAAAAATTTTAAAATACTTTTTACACGGACGTGGTTTGTCTGGGTTGGGGAGTAGATTTGTGGAATTATAAATTATAAAGAAATAAAATTACAATGACAAATTTAGATGACATCATTAAAGAGGCTATGGAAAAAGCAAAAGGAAAAATGAAAAAAGTAAATATATTAATAGCTGGAAAAACAGGTGTTGGAAAATCCACTTTAGTAAATGCTGTTTTTGACGACAACCTAGCTACAACAGGATCAGGAAAACCCGTAACTCAAAACATTACAGAATACAGAAAGGAGGAATCACCAATAATTCTAATTGACACAAAAGGTCTGGAAATTCAAAATTACAAGAGTATTATTACTGATTTAGAAAATTATATTAATTCAAAAAATAATGACTCTAATCCAGAAAATCACATCCACATAGCATGGATTTGTTTAGATGAGAATTCTAGAAGAATAGAAGATGCCGAAATTGAATTGACAAAATTTTTATCGGAAAAGATTCCGGTTGTGGCAGTTATAACAAAGGCAATAAATGATGATGGTTTTAGACAGAAAGTAAAAGAACTTTTACCTAATATTAAAAATGCTGTACGTGTAAATTCAGTACCTTTTAAAATCGGAGAGATAGATGTTCCACAATCAGGTTTACACGATTTAGTTGAACTATCTATGGAACTTTTACCAGAGGCACAACGAAATGCCTTTGCTGCAGCTCAGAAAGTTGACATAAGTCAAAAAGTCAAAAGATCACACAAAATCGTTGCAGCTGCAGCAATTACTGCAGCTGGTGCAGCTGCAACACCAATCCCTTTTTCAGATGCAATAACAATTGTCCCAATTCAAGTGAGTATGTTAGCTGGAATCTCTTATGCATTTGGTTTAAAAACTGACAAAGCTTTACTACTAACTTTAGTGAGCTCAACAATAACTGGAGGTGCAGGATCTCTTGCTGGTAGAGCAATTGTTTCAAATTTAATAAAGTTTATTCCTGGAATTGGTTCAATAGCAGGTGGCGCAATAAGTGCGACGGTAGCAGCAACAATAACTACTCTTTTTGGAGAAGCTTATTTAAGAACACTTGAAGTTTTAAGTAAAAAAGGAACAATTAATATGTCTGATGTTACCGAAGAATTTAAAAAACAACTGAAACTTAAATAATATCTATTCTAAGAATCAATCTGTATCTAAAACCTAACGGGTTTTAAAAACCCGTTAGGTTTCTTTCTTTTAAAACAAAAAAACAATGCCCCACCTCAGCTTCTCCCCCTGGATTGGAAAAAACTACAGCCAATCACGCTACGGAAAACTTTTAATCATCGGAGATTCTCATTATTTTAATAATAGGCCTCCTAATAATCTGCAAGATTTCACTAAAGCTCAGATTGCTGAATTGGATGATATTGCGGGAAGTTTTCATAAAACGATTCTGAAGATTTTTGGCTATAATCAACATGCAGACTTTTGGGAGAATGTGGCTTTTGCAAATGCTGTTCAAAGTGCATTTACAAGTTCAGACCAGATTCCGACTATGGCAGAAAAAAATAAGGCTGAACTAGCTTTCAGAGAATATTTGGATATTTTAAAACCTAAAAAAGTGATTGTTTTTTCGAGCCGTTTGTGGGAGCATTTTTTTAATAAAGCAGGATGGGGAAATCATGTAGGAAAAATCAATGACCGATGGAATGTAAGAGATTTAGATTATTCGGGAGGAAACTGTATAGCGATTGGTCTGCATCATCCTTCGACAAGAGGTTTTAATGTTTCTGAATTTCAAAATATTGTTTCTGAATTTCTCAGGAGTTATTAATCAAGAATTTCAATTACAAAGGTGTCGCTCCTACGGAGCTTCATATGTCTATGCTAGGATTTTCTACAAAGGTTTTGCTCTTACAGATCAATTTAGGATAATGCCAAGAATGCATGCATTTATTACAATATGGTTCGATTTTAATTATAACTATTGATGGAAACGGCAATAATAAATGTTTCAATAGCGCTATTGTACTAAATAAAAATCATTAGAACATTTGTTACATAAAACAAAAAAAACCTCAGCTTTCACTGAGGCTTTCATCTTATTGTTTAATCAATTTCTCAAAGGTCTTGCTGCCATCTTTTAAAGCAATTTCAAAATAGTAGCTGCCAGATTTTAAATCAGAAACATTCAGGGTTCCCCCATCTAACGTGACAGATTTAACTTTTCTACCGGTTGATTCAAAAATATCAACAGACTTTATCTGATCTGCATTTTTGAAGCTAACGGATTCTTTAGCAGGATTTGGGTAAAGCACAACTTTTTTACTTTCTGCCAACAAATCTTTTGTGCTTAATGTAGCACCCATCGTTAAAGAAGCATAGCCACGGCTTCCGCCATGATAAGCGATTCCTGTCCCTCCACCTGTTCTTGCGTAGAAAATATTGATTGTCCCTGCAGTATTGGGAATGGCAAAATCGCCCGCTCCGCCTGTCAGTGATCTCGTTGCTACAACGGTTCTTGTGCTTCCTGAAACTGTATTTGAAGTTTCAGTCCAATCTTGAACAGTGTCTGGAGAAGGTGTTGTAAATCCACCAAAAGTATAATCCCGGCTTGCCGATGAGTTATAAATAAAGCCATCCGCTCCACTTGCCATCCCTGAAGATCCAAAGCCAATTCCCATCATAGAATTGCTGTCGCCAATCAAGGTAATTGTAGCTGTAGTGGCGTTTGTGTCTAATTTCACCGTCATGGAAGCAGCTGATAAAGTTACTGTTCCGGATGAAAACTGAGCCTGTGCAAAGGTTGCAAAAGCCAAACTTGAAATGAGTAGAAGTTTTTTCATATATGGATATTTATTATTTTTTAATTGTCATCCCGAACAGTCGGGACAAGTTATGGAATCGCTCATGATTATCAGTGTTTGTGTCTCAATTTTGGTTGATGGCGATTTCATATAATTTTTAATTTTTTAAAAGGTTTACAATTTCTTTATTGTCTGATTTTAAAGCATATTCAAAAGGTGTCATTCCCTCTGAATCTTTCATTGTTTTGTCGGCTTTATATTGAAGTAAAAGCCCGACCAACTCTTTGTTTCCAGCTTTCACTGCCCAAAATAATGGTGTCGTTCCCGTGCTGTCTGCAATATTTGGATTTGCATTTTTCTTTAATAAATGCTCTGCCAAAGATTTGTTATAACGTACTGAGAGTCCAGCCAAAGCTGTACCATCCTGACTTTTGTAATCGAGATCTTTCACATTGTCTATTAAAAAATCTGCGACCTCAACATTTCCCCGATAGCACGCTAAGATTAATGGTGAAAATCCGTTTTCATTGGTTTGATTGATGATATCCGGATTTGTTTTCATTAAATCTTTCAATTCTGCCACCGTTCCGCTTCTTGCAATATCAAATACTGATTTTGCCTTTTCCTGAGCAAATCCAAATGATAAACTCAGAAAAAAAACTGTGAATAGAATTAGTTTATTCATTGTTTCACGAGTGTATAATTGTACTCTACGTTCACATTTTCAGCAACTTTTTTCATCACCATTTTCGGGATGGTTACTTTGAAATCTGCTGATTTTGCAACAAAATTTCCTTTCAGATAGATCTTTCCGTCTTTGGCTGAAATCGTTGCCGCTGAAGAAACATTTCTGTCAACACCGTGAAAGTTTAATACGCCCTGAACGGTAACTTTCTGAGGGTTTGCAGTCAGTTTTGTTTTATCAAAACCTACCACTTTTCCTTTAAATGTTGCCTTTGGATATTTTGCAGTTTCTGCATAGCTTTCATTGAAATGCTCTTCCATCAGTTTCACTTTAAATTTAAAGTTTTTCACCACTGAAACCGACGCCATTTCTCCGTTATCCGCGTTGAGAACCACGACATTACTGTCATCCTGCGCAAAAACATCTTCAAACATCGGAACGGATGCTTCAATGGTTACTTTTCCCGTCTTGGAACTGTATTTCTGGGCTAAAGCAAGATTGCTCAGCAGTAATGAAGTCAATATTAAAAGTAGATTTTTCATTTTAAATAATTTTTAGTTTTCAATAAGACCGTCAGCTTTCCATTTGATGAAAAGATTGATCTGAGTGGCTGACAAAGATCCGCCCTGAGGCATTTTCAGAGGATCTCCGCTTGGTCTTTGAATCCGGTTAATAATAATATCGATGTTTGCTTTTACCAGATTGTAATTATTGAGAGGTTTGAAACCTGACACAGAATGACAACTGGTACAATTGCTTTCCATAATCGGTTTTAAATCTGATTCATATTTTACCACACTAGTAATCGGCGTGTTGTCTGAAATCTCTTCGTAGGTTCTGCTTTCACAGGATGTAATGAAAAGAATCAGCGCTGCTGTGTACAATATTTTTTTCATTTTAAAATACTCTGTAAAGGTTAAACCCAAAGAAAATCTGTCCTTTTTCCCACTTTCCGGTTGCGTTGGTCAGGTAACCAATATCAGAATTCAACTGGGAATTACTGAACAAAAGCTGAAAAACGTGACCTCCGGTTTCAATATCCATTCCCAGAGACAATGGATTTTTGTAGAAACTGTTTTTATCAAAATTCACAAAATACTCTGCGTTGATGGAAATTCTTTTTGAAATTTTGTAACGTCCGCCCAATCCTGTCAGGAATTGATTGTCGTTTTCAATCGTTGGTTCGTAGAGATTTTTGTGAACGTAAGACGGCGATAACTGAAGCGAAAAGTTTTCATTAAATCTTCTTGAAATCAAAGCCTGCGTGAGGTAAGAAAGTCTGTCGCCGAACTTAAGATGCGGATAGGTATCTTTATCCAAATCTGTATTCAAAGCCATCACATTGTACCCTACCAAATCTACCGGTACGTTTTCGTTTTGTTTCAGTAGCCTGTATTTTGCTCCTAATTCAAAGGTTTTCATGTTGGTTTCTCTGGATAGGCTTAAAGAAATTCCGTCGGTCAAACCATAAATCGCTCCGAGTTTGGTGGAAGCGTCGTCTAATCCGAAAAAGTTTTTGAAACCTTCGCTCACATCTCCAAAACGGTGTGCGACTACAAAATACCACTCATTTTTTGCAGTGAGTTTAGTAGATTGTCCGGTAACGATTTGAAGGGCTTTAAAAGCTGGTGGCGAGGCTGTGCTGTTGGTTGAAATGGTGTCGATATCTTTGAGCAGATCTTCCTGCGAAAAGGCAAGAACTGAAGAAAACATCGACAAAAATAAGAGAGTTTTTGTCATATAAATTTAGTTAGAAATTAATACAACAAACTTAGAGACTTCCCTTTTTAAAAGTTGGTGATAAAAGTCACCGATGATATTGTTTTTATCAATTGAAATTATAAAATTATTAAAACAAATTTATTAGAATATACTAACATTTTCAGCTTCTGAAATTCTAATGCCTTCCCGGCTTTGGGAAATTTCGCCTTCGTTCTCAATTTTTTTCATAACTCTGCTCACCACTTCCCTTGATGTGCCAAGGTTGGTGGCAATTTCACGATGGGTCAGTTTAATAGGATGATTGCCTGTGATGGCAATCTGCTGTTTTATGTAGCTGAGAATTCTCTTGTCGAGTTTATGAAACACGGCTTCATTGACCATATTCATGACGTCTGTGAAACGTTTGTCATATTCCTGAAAAAAAAGTTTGCTGATGGCAGGAAAACGGAGCAACCAGTCATGCATCACAGAAACCGGAATGAGCAAAACTTCAGAATCTTCTTCTGCTACTGCATAGATCCGGCTGATGTAATCGGAAAAAATAGAAGAGAACGTCATCATACAACTATCATTTTCTCTCACGTAATAATAGATAAGTTCGCGGCCGTCATTAAGTGTGAAAACTCTGACGGAACCTTTGATAAGAAAAGGTACGAACTTGTTTTTCTGCCCTTCTCTTACGATTTCAGTTTTGGCTTTTACGGTAGAGATGAGGGCATGTTTACTGATTTCTTTTAAAAATTCTGAGCCTAAAAACCCAAATTTCTCAACAATAAACTGATTATCTAACATATTTTTCAAATAATTACGGAATCAAAGGTATAAAATTGAAAATTATGGATGTTAATTATTTTTAATGTGTTGTAATTTTGAGTTATTCTAAATAGTTGATGGTGGGAAGATGGGAGAAGGGAGATGGGAGATTGTTGAACCCTTCGGGTTCTTTTGTAGTGCGCATTATTTTATTACCATAGGTTTCACCTACGGCTATTAAAATTTAACCCTGCGGGTTCTTTGTGATGTGAATAATTTTGCGTCCACAGGTTCACGTAAAGCTATTCGAATTTAATCCTGCGGGTTTTTTGTGATGTGAATGATTCTTTTCTACGAACACAGGTTCACGTACAGCAATTCGAATTTGACTCTGCAGGCTTTTTGTGATGTACATAATTTTGCGTCCAAAGATTCACGTAAAGTTATTCAAATTTAATCATACGGTTTTTTATGAGATGTTGAGAAAAAGCGGAATTTTACGCCCCGACCTGAACGGAGCTCTTTTTGTAAGCGAGGGGAAATGCAGTGGCACAAAAAAGCGGGAGTGGAGGGCGGATAAAGGCGCCCAAATAGAATATACCAGAGTTGTAAGCACAAAAAAATACCCTGACTTGCGTCAAGGTATTCTTTATATTTGATTAAGATAAATCTTAAGCGTTTACGTTGTTTCCTCCTAATACGAAAGGCTCAACTTCCTTGATTTCTCCAAACTGCTGCTCGTAGTTGGTGATATTTTGCTGAAGTGCAGCCAAAACTCTCTTCGCGTGAAGAGGTGCCAAGATTACTCTTGATCTTACGTTTGCCTGCTGTACACCTGGCATCATCTGGATGAAGTCTACTACAAACTCAGATGGTGAGTGGTTTACTAAAGCAAGGTTACAGTAAACTCCTGAAGCTACCATTTCGTTTAACTGGATGTTGATGTTTCCGTCTTGTGGATTTTGATTGTTGTCCATTTTATAAATTATATTTTTTAAAATTGAAATTTGAGATTGTGAAAGTATAAAAATAATTTCAAACCTCAAATTTCAAATTATTAATTTTAGTTAAGATCTTCGAATTCTTTTCTAGAACCTACGATTACATTCTGATACTCTTTAAGACCTGTACCTGCAGGAATTCTGTGTCCTACAATTACATTTTCTTTAAGACCATTCAAGCTGTCTACTTTACCTGCAACCGCTGCTTCGTTAAGAACCTTAGTCGTTTCCTGGAACGATGCTGCAGACATGAATGACTTGGTCTGAAGAGCCGCTCTTGTAATCCCCTGCAATACAGGCGTTGCTGTAGCTGGTAAAGCGTCTCTTACTTCAACTAAAGCCTGATCTTCACGCTTCAGTTTAGAGTTTTCATCTCTCAGTTCTTTTGTGGTAATCATCTGTCCTGGCTGGAAAGTTTTTGAATCACCAGCTTCAGTTACTACCTTAAGACCAAATACTCTGTTGTTCTCCTCAAGGAAGTCGTATTTGTGCTCAAGTGCACCTTCAAGGAACTGAGTATCACCTCCGTCAACG
Organism: Chryseobacterium sp. HNCC26DJ240; assembly: GCF_057180485.1. NCBI lineage: Bacteria > Pseudomonadati > Bacteroidota > Flavobacteriia > Flavobacteriales > Weeksellaceae > Chryseobacterium > Chryseobacterium sp. HNCC26DJ240. The sequence goes on along the minus strand of NZ_JBXUGK010000002.1, from coordinate 283,970 downwards.
ATAGATACTTTTGTCATCATCTGTCTTACGATGATTTCGAAGTGCTTGTCGTCGATTTTTACCCCCTGAAGACGGTAAACTTCCTGAATTTCGTTTACCAAATATTCCTGAACCGCAGTTGGTCCTTTAATCTTCAGAATGTCGTCTGGAGTAACTGAACCGTCTGAAAGTGGCGAACCAGCTCTCACGAAGTCATTCTCCTGTACCAAGATCTGATTAGATAATTTAACTAAATAAATTTTTCTTTCACCAGTTTTAGCTTCAACGATCAATTCTCGGTTACCTCTCTTGATTTTTCCGTAAGAAACTACACCGTCGATTTCTGTAACTACAGCCGGGTTAGATGGGTTTCTCGCTTCGAATAATTCGGTAACTCTCGGAAGACCTCCGGTGATATCCCCGGTCTTAGCAGCTTTTCTCGGGATCTTGATCAAGACTTTACCAGCCTTAATTTTTTCACCGTCATTTACCATTAAGTGGGCTCCTACAGGTAAGTTGTAACCTTTTTGCTCAACACCTTTAGAATCTACTACCTTCAATGTAGGTACCGCTTTCTTATTTCTTGATTCAGAGATTACTTTTTCTTCAAATCCTGTCTGCTCATCGATCTCCAGCTGGAATGAAATACCCTGGATGATATCCTCGTATTCTACCTTACCAGCAGTTTCTGCAATGATTACCGCATTATACGGATCCCACTTACAGATCAGATCACCTTTACTTACTTTATCACCTGGTTTTACAGCTAATATAGCACCGTACGGTACGTTGGCAACCATTAATGGAGTTCTGGCTTCATTATCAGTCACCAATCTGAATTCTGTTGTACGTGATACAACAACTTCAGCAGTATTACCATTTTCGTCTTCAGAAGTAATTGTTCTTACTTCATCCAATTCTACGATTCCGTCTCTTCTTGCAACGATTGAAGGGTTTTCTGATACGTTGGTAGATACACCCCCTTGGTGGAAGGTTCTCAACGTAAGCTGAGTTCCCGGTTCACCGATGGATTGTGCAGCGATAACCCCTACAGCTTCACCCATGTGGATGGTTTTACCTGTAGCAAGGTTTCTACCGTAACATTTAGCACAGATACCTTTTTTAGCCTCACAAGTTAATGGAGAACGTACTTCAACAGCTTCCAAACCAACCTCTTCGATCTGCTTAGCCAAAGCTTCGTTGATTACCTGATCAGCATTAACGATGATTTCATCTGTTTCAGGATTGTAAACATTATGTAATGAAACTCTACCTAAAATTCTTTCAGAGATTTTTTCAACAATCTCATCATTCTTCTTAAGTGCAGTTACTTCTGTACCTCTTAGCGTACCACAGTCGTCTTCAGTAACGATAACGTCCTGTGCAACGTCTACCAATCTTCTTGTTAAGTAACCTGCATCGGCAGTCTTAAGAGCGGTATCCGCAAGACCTTTACGGGCACCGTGGGTAGAGATAAAGTACTCAAGGATGGAAAGACCTTCCTTAAAGTTTGCAAGAATCGGGTTTTCGATAATTTCCGCACCGGTAGAACCAGCTTTTTGCGGTTTTGCCATCAAACCTCTCATCCCTGATAACTGACGGATCTGTTCTTTCGAACCCCTCGCTCCAGAATCAAGCATCATGTATACAGAGTTGAAACCACCTTGATCGGTTTTCATTCTGCCCATGATCATTTCTGTTAGGTTTGCGTTGGTAGTCGTCCAAACGTCAATTACCTGATTATAACGTTCTGTATCGGTAATAAGACCCATGTTATAGTTGGCTCTAATTTCGTCTACAGTTCCGATAGAATCAGCAATCATTTTCTTTTTCTCAACAGGAACTACAATGTCACCTAATGAGAATGAAAGACCTCCTTTGAATGCGTTTGAATAACCTAAGTCTTTCATTGCATCCAGGAACTTCACAGTAGTAGGGAAATCTGTATCAGCAAGTACTTTACCAATAACATTTCTTAATGATTTCTTTGTAAGAAGTTCATTAATATATCCTGACTGTTTAGGAACGATTTGGTTAAATAAGATTCTACCAACAGAAGTTTCAGTTAATTTCGTAGTAATTTCACCGTTTTCTTTAATTGGAAGTCTACATCTTACTTTAGCGTTCAATGAAACTCTACCTTCAGCATATGCGATTTCCGCTTCTTCCGGAGAATAGAATGCAAGACCTTCTCCCAATACTTTTTTCTCATCTGTAGAGCTCAATTCTTTGGTCATGAAATAAAGACCAAGAACCATGTCTTGAGATGGTACTGTAATTGGAGAACCGTTTGCAGGGTTCAAAATATTCTGAGAACCTAACATCAATAACTGAGCTTCCAAAATCGCTTCTGGGCCTAACGGTAAATGTACCGCCATCTGGTCACCATCAAAATCGGCGTTGAATGCTGTTGTTACCAACGGGTGAAGCTGAATCGCCTTACCTTCGATCATCTTAGGCTGGAATGCCTGAATACCCAATCTGTGAAGCGTAGGTGCTCTGTTTAGTAAAACAGGGTGACCTTTCATCACGTTTTCAAGGATATCATACACTACAGGTTCTTTTCTGTCGATGATTCTCTTTGCAGATTTTACTGTTTTTACAATTCCTCTCTCGATCAGTTTTCTGATGATGAACGGTTTGTAAAGTTCAGCTGCCATATCTTTAGGAATACCACATTCGTGAAGCTGCAAGTTTGGACCTACAACAATTACCGAACGCGCCGAGTAATCTACCCTTTTCCCTAGTAAGTTCTGACGGAAACGACCTTGCTTACCTTTCAATGAATCTGAAAGTGATTTCAATGGTCTGTTTGATTCAGATTTTACAGCAGAAGATTTTCTTGTATTATCGAATAGTGAATCTACAGATTCCTGAAGCATACGCTTCTCGTTTCTCAAGATTACTTCAGGAGCTTTGATCTCCAATAATCTCTTCAAACGGTTGTTTCTGATGATCACTCTTCTGTAAAGGTCATTTAAGTCAGAAGTTGCGAAACGTCCTCCATCCAATGGAACCAACGGTCTCAATTCTGGTGGTATTACAGGAAGCACACGCATAATCATCCACTCCGGTCTGTTGATCATTCTTGTATTGGCACCTCTCAATGCTTCTACAACGTTCAATCTTTTCAGAGCTTCAGTTCTTCTTTGTTTTGAACCTTCGTTGTGAGCTTTGTGTCTCAAGTCGAAAGACAATGCATCAAGATCGATTCTTTTTAATAATTCCTCAACAGCTTCAGCACCCATTTTGGCGATGAATTTGTTTGGATCTGAATCGTCAAGATACTGGTTTTCTACTGGAAGAGTTTCCATGATGTCAAGGTATTCTTCTTCTGTAAGGAATTCTTTGTCATCAAAATCAGAACCATCTAATTTCTTAGCGATACCCTGCTGAATAACAACATATCTCTCGTAATAGATGATCATATCTAATTTCTTGGAAGGAATACCCAAAAGGTAACCGATTTTGTTTGGTAAAGAACGGAAATACCAAATGTGCGCGATAGGAACAACCAAACCGATGTGTCCGATTCTTTCTCTACGTACTTTTTTCTCCGTAACCTCTACACCACAACGGTCACAAACAATCCCCTTGTAACGAATTCTCTTGTATTTACCACAAGCACATTCGTAATCTTTGATAGGACCGAAGATTTTTTCACAGAACAAACCGTCTCTTTCAGGTTTGTGCGTTCTGTAGTTAATGGTTTCCGGCTTTAAAACCTCCCCTCTGGAATCCTGTAAAATGGATTCCGGAGAAGCTAAACCGATGGTTATTTTATTAAATCTACTTGATTTATTTTTATTTGACATTGTTTTATTTTTAGATTTAAAGATTAAGAGATTTGAGATTTGAGACTTTGATTTTACAATTGTCTCGTATCTCATGTTTATACGTCTCTTGTCTTATTACTCTTCCAATCTTACGTCTAATCCAAGACCTTGTAACTCGTGAAGTAATACGTTGAAAGATTCAGGAATACCTGGTTCAGGCATTGCTTCTCCTTTCGCAATCGCTTCATAAGTTTTTGCTCTACCAATCACGTCATCCGACTTCACAGTAAGGATTTCTCTCAGGATGTTTGATGCACCGAATGCTTCAAGTGCCCAAACCTCCATCTCTCCGAAACGCTGTCCACCGAACTGAGCTTTACCTCCTAAAGGCTGCTGAGTAATCAATGAATAAGGTCCGATAGAACGTGCGTGCATTTTGTCGTCTACCATGTGCCCTAATTTCAACATGTAGATGATACCAACTGTTGCTGCCTGAGTAAATCTCTCTCCGGTACCACCATCATAAAGGTGAGTGTGACCGAATTTAGGAACTCCTGCTTTCTCTGTGTACTCAGTGATCTGATCAAGAGTAGCACCGTCGAAGATTGGCGTAGCGAACTTCATTCCCAGTTTCTGACCAGCCCATCCAAGAACTGTTTCATAAATCTGTCCGATGTTCATACGTGAAGGTACCCCAAGTGGATTCAATACGATATCAACCGGTGTTCCGTCTTCAAGGAACGGCATATCTTCCTGACGGACGATTCTCGAAACGATACCTTTGTTACCGTGACGACCTGCCATTTTATCTCCAACGTTCAGTTTACGTTTTTTAGCGATATATACTTTAGCCAGTTTCATGATACCTGCCGGTAGCTCATCTCCGATAGAAATTGCGAATTTCTCACGGTTTTTAACCCCCTGAATATCGTTGAATTTGATTTTGTAGTTGTGAATCAACTGTTTGATCAATTCATTCTTATCGTTATCAACCGTCCAGTCTGAACCGCTAACGTTTACATAATCTTCTACAGACTGAAGAAGTTTTAAGGTAAATTTAGTTCCTTTACCGATGATTTCTTCGTCTAGGTCATTAGTAACTCCCTGAGAAGTTTTACCTCCAACAAGTGTATTTAATTTTTCAATTAAAGTATTTCTCAACTCGTCAAACTTCGCTTTGTAAGTGTTTTCAATCTCTTCAAGCTTCAGTTTTTCTTCAGTTCTCTTCTTTTTGTCTTTGATGTTTCTAGAGAACAGTTTTTTGTTGATCACAACACCTCTTAATGATGAATCTGCTTTCAATGAAGCATCTTTCACATCACCGGCTTTGTCACCAAAGATTGCTCTAAGAAGTTTCTCTTCCGGAGTAGGATCTGATTCACCTTTTGGAGTAATCTTACCAATCATGATATCACCAGGCTTCACTTCAGCACCGATTCTGATCATTCCGTTCTCATCAAGATCTTTTGTAGCTTCTTCAGATACGTTTGGAATATCTGCTGTCAGTTCTTCCATACCCAATTTGGTATCACGAACTTCAAGAGAATACTCATCCACGTGGATTGAAGTAAACCAGTCTTCACGCACAACTTTTTCGTTGATTACAATTGCATCCTCGAAGTTGTACCCTTTCCAAGGCATGAAGGCTACCACTAAGTTTCTACCCAATGCCAATTCTCCGTCTTCAGTTGCATAACCGTCGCATAGAACCTGACCTTTCTGTACTACATCACCAACTCTTACGTTTGGTCTCAATGTAATGGTAGTACTTTGGTTGGTCTTTCTGAATTTAGTAAGGTTATATGTTTTAGTAGCAGACTCGAATTGTACCAAATCTTCGTCTTCGCTTCTGTCATATTTAATTACGATTCTGTCAGCATCCACATACTCTACAGTACCTGTACCTTCAGCATTGATCAAAATTCTTGAATCTCTTGCAACCTGCTGCTCAAGCCCTGTACCAACGATTGGAGCCTGTGGCTTCAACAATGGAACTGCCTGACGCATCATGTTTGATCCCATCAATGCACGGTTCGCATCATCATGTTCCAGGAATGGAATCAATGAAGCTGAAATACCGGAAATCTGGTTTGGCGCAACGTCAATCAAATTAACTTCAGAAGGCTCAACTACAGGATAATCACCATCTAATCTGGCAATAATTCTGTCTGTTAAGAACGCTCCGTTATCATCTAACTCAACGTTTGCCTGAGCAATTACTTTGTCTTCTTCATCCTCTGCATTCAAGTAAACCGGAGCATCGTTTAGTGCAACTTTACCAGCTTCTACTTTTCTGTATGGAGTTTCGATGAAACCAAGTCTGTTGATTTTAGCATAGATACCTAGTGAAGAGATCAAACCAATGTTTGGTCCTTCAGGAGTTTCAATAGGACAAATTCTACCATAGTGAGTATGGTGAACGTCACGTACCTCGAAACCTGCTCTTTCTCTTGATAAACCACCAGGTCCCAGGGCAGAAAGTCTACGCTTGTGCGTGATTTCTGATAGAGGGTTGGTTTGGTCCATGAACTGAGAAAGCTGGTTGGTACCAAAGAATGAGTTGATTACTGATGTTAAAGTTTTAGCATTAACAAGGTCAAGCGGAGTAAAGATTTCGTTATCTCTAACGTTCATTCTCTCTTTAATTGTTCTTGCAATTCTCGAAAGACCTACACCGAACTGTCCTGCCAATTGCTCACCAACAGTTTTAATTCTTCTGTTTGATAAGTGGTCAATATCATCAACCTCAGCTTTGGAATTTACCAATTCAATTAAGTGTCTTACAATCGCAATGATATCTTCTTTTGTAAGAACCTCAGTTGTAGTAGGAATATTTAGACCTAACTTTTTGTTCAGTCTGTAACGTCCTACTTCACCAAGTGAATATCTTTGCTCAGAGAAGAATAATTTTTCGATAATTCCTCTTGCAGTTTCCTCATCTGGTGGATCTGCATTTCTAAGCTGACGGTAAATGTATTCTACCGCTTCTTTTTCTGAGTTGGTAGGGTCTTTCTGTAAAGTATTCTGAATGATAGAGAATTCGTTTGCATTTTCTTTGTGAATCAAAATAGATTTCACACCTGCATCCAAAATAAGATCTAAATGTTCTTTTTCAAGAATAGTTTCTCTGTCTAAGATGATTTCGTTTCTTTCGATAGAAACTACTTCACCGGTGTCTTCGTCTACGAAATCCTCGAACCAAGTGTTCAATACTCTCGCAGCTAAAGTTCTACCTTCTACTTTCTTAAGGGCAGCTTTAGAAACTTTCACTTCTTCTGCAAGGTCAAAAATCTGAAGAATGTCTTTATCAGATTCATAACCGATAGCTCTTAATAATGTAGTTAAAGGTAATTTTTTCTTACGGTCGATATATGCGTACATTACGCTGTTGATATCGGTTGTAAATTCCATCCAAGATCCTTTGAAAGGGATAATTCTTGAATAGTATAATTTTGTTCCGTTAGCGTGGTAAGTCTGTCCGAAGAATACACCCGGAGATCTGTGTAACTGAGTTACGATTACACGCTCTGCTCCATTGATAATGAATGAACCAGAAGGAGTCATATAAGGAACCGGACCTAAATACACATCCTGCACAACAGTCTGGAAATCTTCATGTTCCGGATCTGTACAGTATAACTTAAGTCTTGCTTTTAAAGGCACTGAATACGTCAGTCCTCTTTCCACACATTCGTTGATAGAATAACGTGGTGAATCTACCAGATAATCAATAAATTCTAAAACGAATTGATTTCTGGAGTCTGTAATAGGAAAATTCTCCTGGAAAGTCTTATACAAACCTTCGTCTGTTCTGTCTTCAGGAAGTGTGTCTAGCTGAAAAAACTCTGTAAACGACTCAATCTGGATGTCCAAAAAGTCCGGCGTTACGATTTTTCCTTTCGCTGTTGAGAAATTAATTCTCTTTTCCTGAGTTGTAGCTGTTGTTTTACTCATAAAACTTTTAAGAAAGGGGGTTAAAAAATATTTTGTTTTAAAAAATATCAGAAACAAGAAGAAACAAGATAAAAGTAAAAAGGCAAAAGTGTTTTTGGCGCACAGAGAACCTTAATATTAACATATTGATTTCTAATCATCTCTAACTGCAACGCTGGTATATCTTTTCACAGCGTAATGCAAAATACTTTTAATGACTTCTGAGGCTGGAAATGAATAAATTCTTATCAACCAAAAACAACAAACCCTCTTTCAAAACAGATGAAAGAGTTGATTTTTAGTATTTTAAGAATGTATAAACAAATTTTTGCGCCAAAAGAGTCTGCAAATATACATTAATTATTATTAATACACAAACAGCCAATTATTTACGTTCAATTTCATTTCAAAACACTTGTTTCGTTTCAAAAAACATTTTTTACAAATAAAATTTACATTAAAACAAATAATAAAACAAATAATTTAAATAAATGAAAACCAATATTAAAATATTTTTAATTGAATAAACTAAAAAAGTGCAATATTTTTATTTTTATAATAAAAAAGATTATATCTTTGTCCTAAGTTAAAAAAATACACCAATTGTATTTTAATACTTAAAAACATCATACCAATGAAAAATTTAAAAGAAAAATTAGCTGACCTTAAGATTGAGCAGCTAGAAGAAAGAAAGGAGTTCACTTTCTACAAAGTTAAAAACTGCAACCCTCAGCCACCATGTGGACCAAACCCTCCAACTACACCAGATCCAGGAAACGGAGGTGGAACAGGCGGTGGAGGTTGGTAAAAAACTTTCATAAGCTAAAAAAAGCGAGCTTCCGGGCTCGTTTTTTCTATTTCTAACCAATCCTTCTCCATACGATGAAAAAAGAAAGCAGCATAGGTTATTACCTGTTTCAAAATCTACTACTCATCATATCTACAGGGTATAAAATAAATGACAAAAGCAAATTTTCCACATTCCAAAATGGAGTGAAAGAATATAAAGATTTTGTTTTTTTACAGGATGGAGTAATAGACAACGATATTGACTGGGTTTCTCAGGTAGAAAACAGCGAGAACGCTCTAGCCCAATCTAATCAACATTACAAAAATGCAATCTTTTCTTTATTACAAATCTTCCCTGCTGATCATCAGTTTTGGGATTATCTTGCTGTAGAAGAGAAACTGTATTATTCGTATATCATCAAAGAAAAATACAACAATATCAGAAAACCGACATTGGAAATTTCCGATTTCGAGGAAATGTCTTACAACAAGCACAGTCTTGCACTGGTTCCTATCAGAGGTATGAATTGGCTTTTTGAAGCGAAGGCAGATTACGATGATATTAAAAATATTTTCACCTGCCTGTTCAACGGAATGCAGATGATGGATGATATTGATGATTTTGCAAAAGATTTGAATTCCGGACAGTGGAATTTACTTCACAGCGACGTAAGAAATATCATTACTGATGAAAATTTGGTAAATGATGAAAATTTAGACCGTTTTGAAGAACGTATTTTCTACGCATCGGGACTGTGCGAAAAATACAGCCTTTACGCTTTAAATCAATACTACAACGCTTTGATGCATTCTGAAAAATTTGATTTTCCTGAACTTAAAATCTGGCTTACTCAAATTATTGAAGAAGTAAAGGAGAGCATTCAACTGGTTAACAAAATTACTCAATAAAGCAATTGCAGAACATCAAAAACTGAAGTGATGATGAATCTTCTTGGTGCACAACCCATATTTACCAAAAAGAAAAACGGTAATTATGTGATGGAAATCGAAAATAGCTTTTTCGACATCGACGAAGAAGTAAAAACAGTAATGCTTGCACTTTCACAAGCCGAAAATTACACTCAGGCATCTGATCTTTATAATGAATACACGCACGAGATTTACTCGGAAGAAGATTTTACTTTTTATAGCAACGAACTGCTAAAAAGATTCGATTTTAAAAACAAAAAGAAAAGCTTTCTTTTATTTGAAAAAATACTGATTCCTGAAAGAACAGCCGGTAAAATATCCCAACTCATCAGTTTTTTATTTTACCCGCCATTATTCTGGCTTGCATTTACTTCACTGATTTTCTTTTCAGTTTACAGTATCTTTTTTGATGTCAACGTCAACAACAAAGGAAATTTTTCAGTTTCTATCATTTATACATTTGCTCTCTATTTTGTAACGATAATTTTTCACGAGTTCGGTCATGTAGCGGCTTGCAGAAGATTTACAGGAAAGAATGGAGGTATCGGCTTTGGAATTTACATCCTTTATCCCGTTTTCTATTCCAATATCAGCGCGGTGTGGCATGCAACAAAGCAGCAGAAAGTCATTGCAAATCTGGCAGGAATCTATATGCAGCTTTGGTTTGTACTTATATTTTATATTATAGGCAGTTACAGTGGAAATAATTTCTTTGTTGATTTTAGCAAAGTGATGGTTTTCATGTGCTTTATGCAGATACTTCCTTTTATAAGATCAGACGGTTACTGGCTTTTGAGCGATTTGACGGGAGTTGCTAACTTACTTGATAAATCAGGTAAAAAAGTGAATGATTTTCTTAAGCATCCTTTGTCGTTTTTCCACTCAAAAAATTACATCCATTACTTCTTGTTTTTATACGGAATCTTCAATCTATTTTTCGTGATCTCGTTTTCTTATTACGAGATAAGATATAACTACGAGGCTATTTTTGATTACCCATTTTATTTTTGGGGATTAATCAAGGAATTTACTGATGGAGATTGGCAAAAAATAGAATTTGATGTAAAATATTTTTCCGTTACACTCTTTTACTATATAATTTACAGCTACGGAAAACAGCTTTTCCAGAAGATTTTTGGTAAATCTATTCAGAAAAAACATCATACCTGACGTTGAAATATTAAAAATCTACATTTTTCACAAATATTTAGCATTAAATCACAAATAATTTAAAATATTAACCATATGTAATAAATTAGTTTAATAATATAAATTTATTTTTAAATTTTATTAAAAAATATAATTACATTTGTATCGCACTATTGAAAAAATTTAAAAACTAATAACCTTGGCTAATTCCCTTTGCCTTCCCATGGTTTTTACCGTAAAGCGTTTCCCATTCTGGGTAATGCTGTTTTTCGTTTTTTCACTTTTCAATAGTAAGTTAAATGCGCAGGTAGGTTTGGAGACAGCCAAATCTGAACAGGTGGGAATATTTTTAAAAGGAACTGCTACCGTTTATTCTTCAGATGAAATATTTAATGCTCAGATAGAATCTCAAAAGATAAAGATTACAAATGATCAGCAGAATCTTCTGAGTATAAAAAAAGTAGGCTCAAAAATTATTATTAAAAATCAAGCAAAAAAGATAAATTTTGCTGAAGAGGTGAAAGTAGCCAAGAAAAAGAAGATTGACGAAGTAAAGAAATCTGTTGATAAAAAAATAAATGCCGCACTTTCAAAGGTAAAATATAGTTTAAAAGACAATATAAAAACTCATTCTTCGGAGCAGTTTGCCCATTTGGGAGGATCTCTGAAGTCGAATTTCATTACCCCTTCCCCAACACACGATTTCCAGAAGGGAATTTCAGAAAAACAATATGCAGTCCTGATCAGATTATTCAATTATCTGCAGGAGAAAAAAATACTCGATTACAACAGCCAAAGCAAAAAATTTGGTTTCACAAAAGTCTTATCTGTAAGACCTCCACCAGTTTTATGTTAATCATTCATTTTATTTTTTAAATAAAACTTTTTTTAACTTAAAACAACTTAATAATGAAATTTAATTTTATTAGTAAAATCTTGATTATGCTCGTATTTACTTTTATCGGAGCATTTATCAAGGCACAGCATTTTGAAAGTATCATAATTACAAGTCAAGTAACGGGTGGCAGTAATACGCAACGATTATATAATGCAACAGTAACTTACACAAATTCTACAACAGCAAATATTAGAATTTTAGCCAGTACAACGGCAGCGAATGGTACATTTACTCAAAGTGGCGATAATATCCAATTCTCTCAAGGAGCAGCAAGTCCAGCAAATTTGGAATTTAGATTTCTAACATCAGGATCTACTATTACCTCTCAAACTCTTTTAGCTCCCTTGGATTTGAGATTTGCTATTACAGATATAGATGGAGACCCGGGATTTGAAGTCCTTAGAACAAATTGCGCTGCTGATCCAAAGTTTTTAGCAGTAGCATTAGCTCCTGCATCGGCGCTCACAGTTAATACAACTGGACAATTACAGGTTACAGGCACAACAAACTTTACCTCTACTGCTTATGACGAGAGAAGTACTGTTGTATTTGAATATCAAAAGAAAAATATCATAACTTTTACAAGTGAAGGTACTAGTGGATATCTAAAAAGATTTAATTTAAATAATGCTTTCGCACTTGCAAACCCACACTATTATATTTGTCCAAAAGATTCTGACGGAGATGGAATTCTTGATGCAATTGATTTGGATGATGACAATGATGGTATTCTTGATGACGCTGAATCTAATAGTAATAATCCGAATGGTGATGCTGATGGAGACGGATTACCGAACTACCTTGACACTATTAATAATTTAGGCACTAATACAGTTTATGTATCTGATGGTTCTTTAACAAATTACACAGACACCAATAACGACGGAATCCCGGATGTTTTTGATACTGATAGTGATGGAATTCCTAACCATTTAGACTTAGACTCCGATGGTGATGGATGTTTTGATGCGATAGAAGGCGACGAAAAAGTTTTAGCTTCACAGCTGAACACTAATGGAAGCATTGATATTGTTGCAAACCCAGGACTTACATCCGGTGTTCCAAATTTGGTAAATTCTGGCACTTACGACATTGGTAATGATCTTGGACAAGGTATAGGATTATCATTAACTAACGCCGCAAATGGTTGTTTAGATAGCGACAATGATGGTGTAGACAATATTACTGACTTAGACGACGATAACGACGGTATTCCAGATTCTTTGGAGGGCTACTGCGCCATAGCACCAATCCTTATAAAATCAGGAACCTTCTCCGCTACAGGAGCAGGATCCGCAGGAAGACCAGTGATTAATTTTGATGTACCTAATACAGGATCAGGAAGAAGAGCGATGTTACTTCTTATTACTACAGAAAGAGATCATACTGGTACCGGTGGCTTGGGAGGCAACTGGGAGTCAGGAGCACATTCAAGCGCTGGTAACACGGCATCAATGCCAGACGTAACCTTTGGAACTTCAGCTATGGAAAAAAGAAATTTCAACTTTTCTTTTGATGCCGCACTGAATCAACCAAGTACACAGGCACGTCTAAGCAGAACACAATATGTATATGCATTGTCTGACACAAACACAGGCGGAATACCTACAGGTACTCAAAGTATTAATTTTAGTAATTTCACTGCAGGTTTAAGTGCGGGCGATGAATTTTCTGCACAAATATTAGTTTATGATCAAGTACGGGATATTGAGCTTGCAACACCAAATGTTGCATACGCAAGCCAAAGTAATTATCCTACATCAATAACTATTGGATATAATGCAGCTAATACAACCCAATCTGCACCACTTACAGCCAATGACATCTTGGTTGCATTTGGAGGAAATTCAAACGGTAGCGGAATTTCTTTATCACCTACATGGACGCCTATCTTCAACAGTACCCTAAGCAATTCAGGAGGGTCTTATGCTAGTTTTACCGGTATACCATCTGGTAGTTCAGAAAATGACGGACTTTCTACAGCAGTAGCAACCAGAACAGGAGTAACAGGAAACCAAACAATTGCATTTACTTTTAATAATAACAATGCTTTATTAGGAAATGCTACCATGTACAGAATCAATGGATTTGGAGCTGCTTGTGTTATCAGAGATACCGACAGCGATGGAATTCCTGATTATCTGGATTTAGATTCTGATAATGATGGTTGTGTAGATGCCATAGAAGGTGCAGCTACAATTACAAATTCTCAACTTTCAACTGCGCTTGGATCATTAAGCGTAGGAACAGGCTCAACGGCAGCAAATCAAAACTTGGGAACAAGCGTAGGAAATACACCAACAACCAATGGTATTCCGACAGTTGTAGGAACTGGACAAGCGATTGGAACGTCAACCAATTCTGCAGTAAATACATGTTATGTTGATGCTAAAAATGACATTAACCAAACTCCTTTAAACACTCCTGTTTCAGGTTTATTAGTCAGAAATGATGTAAGTGGAGAAGGTGCTGTAACTTTAGTTTCTGCTCAGTATAGAAATTCTGCCGGTACTTTTGTTAATTTACCTTTTACTACATCAACTTCAATTTATACAGCAACAGGAACTTTAGCAGGTAACATTACCCTTGCGACAGACGGAACTTATACATTTACACCGGCAACTGGCTTTACAGGTATCGTTCCTGTAAATTATACAGCATCGAATTCAGCAGGTAACACAGATACAGCCTCTTTAGAAATTCAGGTAGTACCAGTTGTTAATTCATCATTAAACAATCCACCGGTAGCACTTAACGATACAGGAGTGACAAAGGCTGGAGTTACTTTAAGCTCTAATGTTTTAGGAAACGACAGTGATCCAGATTCACCTTCAACATTAACCGTTACACCAATTGCTTCTACAGTCGTAGCTGGGGTTAACTCAGCAGGTACAGCAGTCACCAACGCAGGTACTATTACATTAAATGCAGCAGGAACTTACTCATTCATTCCGGCAGCTGGCTTTACAGGTACAGTGAATCCTGTGACTTATACGTTAAATGACGGAGCCGGAGGTGCAGATACTGCAGTGATAAACATTGAAGTAAAACCAGCACTGGCACCGCAGAATATGTTTGCAAACGACGATGCCAAAGTAACACCACAAGGAGTTTCAGCTACAGGAAATATCGTTTCTAACGACACAACTTTGGGTACAGGACCAATTACTGTAACGTCTGCAGGATATATCAACGCTGCAGGGACTTTAGTTCCTCTTACTTTAGGAACAACTGTTACTATCACAGGAGTAGGAACTGTAAATGTAAGCGCTACAGGAGTTTATACTTTTGTGCCTGAAAATGGTTATGTAGGAACTTTAAGAGTACCTTATACCTCTTGTGACAGTAGTACACCTACCGCCAACTGTTCTACAGCAACATTGTATCTTACTTCTCTTGAGGCAGGATATGCAGATGCTAAAAACGACATTAACCAAACTCCTGCAAACACACCGGTTTCAGGTAATGTAATGACAAATGACACAGGAACTGATACACCAGCAATTACAGGTGCTACTTACCTGAATGCAGCCGGTACAGCTACTCCGCTACCAGTCAATGGAACTTCTACACAGATTTATAATGGTGGAGTATTGGCAGGATCTATTCAGTTTAATGCGAACGGAACATACACATTTACCCCTGCCACAGGATATGTAGGTACTGTACCTGTAAATTACACATTGACAAACGCCTTAGGACAGACAGATACTGCTCAACTTGAAATTCAGATTATACCAGTAACTAACCCGGCAACTAATGATGCACCAGTCGCGCTAAACGATACAGGTGTAACCAAAACTGGTGTAATATTAACTTCCAACGTTTTAGGGAACGACAGTGATCCGGATGTAGGAAACACAATTACCGTAACAGGTGCTACACAAGGATCTACCACTATCGGAAACGCAGGAGCTGCTGTAACCGTAACAGGAGTAAATTCATTAGGTGCAACAGTTACTGCAGGTACATTTGCTTTAACAGGTACAGGTGCCGGAGCAGGAAACTATACATTTACTCCAGCTACCGGATTTGTAGGAACTGTAAATCCTATTACTTACACCATAAGTGACGGTAACGGAGGAACAGACACTGCAATTGTAAATATTGAAGTAAAACCAGTAAGTGCACCACCGGTAGTTTTTGCTAATGATGATGCAAAAGCGACTGTAAAAGGTCTTCCTGTCAGCGGAAATATGCTTACGAATGACACAACAACGGGAGCAGGAACATTAACTGTAACAAGTGTGACGATTAACGGAACACCATCTGCACCTCCAGCTATAGGAGTTCCAACTCTTATCACGGGTGTAGGTACTGTGACAATCAGCTCTACGGGTGCTTACATATTCTTACCACTTCCTACATTTGTTGGAACGTATGTAATTCCTTACACTACGTGTAATAGTGCGACACCAACGCCTAATTGTTCTACAGCTACTTTATACCTTACTTCACTAGATCTTCCGGGATACTGTTATAAAGAAGCAATTACAACAACTGTCAAAAACCAACCGGTGAAACATGGTATCACAGCACTGAACAGAGCCGGATCAGGAAACGCAGAATGGCCAACAGGGAGACAGGGAGCATGGACAGTGCTTGAAGCTAAAACAAAAGGCTTCGTTATCAACAGAACGACCTTCGTTGATGAAGATGGTAACCCAGCTACTCCGCCTACCCCGCCTACATCTGCAATTCCTGCAGCTAACTATGTAGAAGGAATGATCATGTATGACAACGGTGTACATTGTCTGAAAGTGTATACAGGAACAGCGAATGGATGGCAGTGCTACAACACACAGGCTTGTCCGGACTTTTAATAATTTAAGTTTAACATTAATTTAAATTCAAAAAAAAATGAAAAAATCATTCAATATAATCCTGATTTGTGCAGCACAGCTTGCTTTTGCACAGATCGCAATCGGGAAACCGTCTGTAACGTCGCTGCCTTCACCAGCCGCCCCCAATACACCCAATCCATCTATTTCGTTAGAGTTTGGTGATTATGCAGGTCCGCAGTTGGGAAGAGGAATTATCCTTCCTTACGTAAACTCAGCATCAGCTGTGGCAAATTCTGTAGAAGGCACGTTCTTTTATGATGTGAGTGATAAGATTGTGAAGTTGAAAAACGGCACAAACTCTTATTTCAATTTGTCAAAAAATGAAACTACTCTCGTAGGAACGAATCCTAATTTTGATACTACGGGTGTTGTATCTACAGCTTTACAGGACGCTTCAAATATCACAGAATCTCCAGATGCGAAAGTAAATATTGGCTCTTCAACCTCATCTACTCCTCCGGGAATTTTGGTTTTGGAGAATACCAATCAGGCAATGATTCTACCGAAGGTAGCCAGCCCGCATCTCAACATTATTAACCCTGAACCCGGAATGATGGCCTATGATACCGTAACAAAACAGATTGCTGTTTACAACGGGAAAGTATGGTCCTTCTGGAAACCTTAGGTTTATTTTTTTCACACCAAAGCGAAGAGCTGTCGGATTTTTTTCCGGCAGCTCTTTTTTAGATGTAAATTTTCGTCAACAATATCAATAATTACTATCTTATGCTAAGATTTTAAATCTTACCTTTCGATATTATTATCATTTAAATCAAATCTTTACAGTCCAAATTAAAAAAGCTTTCAATGAAACAAAACATTTACCTTATTCTTCTTTTCATTTCGATGAGTTTCTCTGCTCAAAACACAAAAGCATGCAGTCTTCAGAAATCTGATGCATCTGAAGCTTTAAAGGTCGAGTTGAATGACCTGATCTGCCTTGCTAAAAATTCGGATAAACCTTACACCGTTTTTTATACCTTAGCTTCTTGGTGCGCCCCTTGCAGACTACACTTTCCTGATGCTGTAGAACTCGAAAAAACCGGAAAAGTAAATCTTTTTGTAGTGCTGGTAGAATCTGAACATGATAAAAGACTAGGAAATGCCATCAATTTTATTAAATCGAAATCTGAAAATGTGAAATTTGGAGTTTTAAAAGATGAACTTTACGGTACCAAAACAGGAAGAAGAAATAAAAAGCTTGCCACTGAAATCACCCCAAAACACAATGAAATGATTGACGATTACGGAAAATTCATTTTAGTTGACCAAGGAGGAAACGTGCTTTACACTACCAACTGGAAAGATTACAATAAAGATTGGCAAAATTCTAAGAAAATGCTTGAGAACAAGATTTTGCCCTTGATTAAATAAAATTTATCAGACAAATTACGTATTTATACTGAATGAAATCTTATTTAAACCTTTTACATTTGTAGTGAAAAAAAAAAAAAAAAAATTAGTTCGCTTAATTTTATGTCCTGCCATTGGTGGGACTTTTTTATGAAAAAAACTTGAGTTTTGGAAAATTTTAATTGAAGAATAAACCATGCATTTACACTCGCAAGAAATATAATTCGCAGAAGCCAATCCCTTAATCTGGCTTTTCATTTTGAAAACCAATCTCTAAAATTGTGTTATTTTTTATCTAAATTAAATCATAATAATGAGCAGAAAATTACAGATTCCATAATACTGAAGCAAGAACCATCAGAAAATTTTGTCGTTTTAGAATGTTCTGCTTTTAAGAATAACCACATTAATTTTGAAGAAATAATAGTAAAGTTTAGACTGAATAAAATTCAGATAAAATAAAATTCCGCCCCTTTGCAGAGGCGGAATTATTATTAAGTGGAAATTCTTAGTTGATTTAAGGTTTCCAGAAAGACCAGACTTTACCATTGTAGATAGCAAGTTGTCTTGCATCCGTATCATATACCATCGTACCCGGCTCCGGGTTTACAATATTAAGATGCGGACTTGCTACTTTCGGCAAAATCATTGCCTGAGTAGCGCTTTCTAAGACAAGGATTCCCGGTACATCCGGTGTAGCCAATGTTCCTATACTTGCTTTAGCATTTGCTCCATCTGAAAGACCATTTTGAAGTGATGTATTAACAACACCAGTGGTATCAGAATTTGGAGTTGTACCTACATAAGTGGTTTCGTTTTTTGAAAGTGCTTTCCAACCTGTCTGTTCTACCGAAGTAGGCACTTTGTATTTCACGATTTTATCAGTCACATCATAGATAATAGTGCCTGAAACCGCCCCTGTAGTAGCTCCCGCAGAGTCTACCCACGGAAGAACCAAGCCTTTACCCTGTAACGCTCCTGCATAATCTCCGAACTCCAGAGAAACTGAAGGATTGGGATTTACAGTAGAAGGAATGGTTGAAATACTTGCCTTTCCTATCGCAATCTGAGCAAAAGCAATATTTGCTGCAGAAATCATTATTATAGTGATTACTTTTTTCATTTTGCTAGATTTTAAAATTAATTCGGACATGCTTGAGTTGTCATACAATACCATGCGAAAGTAGTTCCGCCGTTCGTAGAGGTATACATTTTCAGACAGTTATTGGTTGTATCATACACCATCATACCTTCGATAAAGTTTGCAACAGGGATTCCTACCGGATTTCCTGAGCCATCAAAAGCCATTCTGTTTACCACAAATCCTTTTGTTTTAGCTTCCAGAACTGTCCAGGCACTTTGTCTTACACTTGGCCACTCTGCAGTTGCAGATCCTGCTCTGTTTAGGGCCGTGATACCGTGTTTTACAGGAGATGTAATTCCTGCATTGGTATTAGGAGCTCTGTAGCAATATGCAGAAGTTTCTAAAGAAGTAAGGTAAAGTACAGCCGGCGCACAGTTTTGCGGAGCATTGCTGTCACATACTGTATAAGATACTGGTGTTGTTCCTACATAGGTTGCCAATGGTGCGAAAGTATATGTACCATTTGCATTAATTGTAAGATTACCTACACCCGGAATTGTAGCCTGTACTCCTGGTGAGATTGCTGTAGCTCCTGCCGTAGCTCCAGTAAATGAAAGTGTTCCACCGCCTGTTGTGGTATCATTACCTAAAATAGTACCTGTAGTAGAAACTCCTTTAGGAGTTGCTTTTGCATCATCATTAGCAAAAACTACCTGTGGGGTTGTAGTAGGCTTCACATCTATACTTAATATAGCAGAATCTACACCTCCATTACCATCAGAAATTGCATAGTTAATAGGATTTACCGTTCCTACAAAACCTGTGGCTGGGACAAATGTATAGTTTCCGTTTGCATTCAGCGTAAACTGACCTGCATTGGTAACAGCAGCACCTGTAGCACTTACCCCAGATACTGTAATTGGCGTTGCCACTACGATTGGAGTTGTACCTT
Source organism: Chryseobacterium sp. HNCC26DJ240 (assembly GCF_057180485.1). Taxonomy (NCBI): domain Bacteria; kingdom Pseudomonadati; phylum Bacteroidota; class Flavobacteriia; order Flavobacteriales; family Weeksellaceae; genus Chryseobacterium; species Chryseobacterium sp. HNCC26DJ240. The sequence goes on along the minus strand of NZ_JBXUGK010000002.1, from coordinate 264,283 downwards.
GCAGACCTGCAGTAACAACAAGTGCGTTGGCATCAGGATCACTGTCGTTAGCTAAAACATTTGAGTTTAAAGTTATATTCACCTTAGTAACTCCTGTATCATTAAGCGCTACGGGTGCATCATTAACTGACGCATTTGCCACAGGAACCACTTTAATCTGAAGAGTTGCGGTATCCGTTTGCCCTGTTGCATTTGTCAATGAATAATTCACAGGAACATTACCTGTAAATCCTGTAGCCGGAGTAAATGAATAAGTTCCGTTTGCATTGAATGTCATTGAACCTGCTAAAATACCTGGCGCTGAATACACGTTTGCAGCAGTACCGAATGTGAAAGGAGTTGCCACGCCTGCCGCATTAAGGTAAGTAGCTCCACTTGCAGGAATAGTAATAGCACTAGATCCTGAATCATTGGTAACAACCGATCCTGAAACAGCAACGTTTACCGGAGTTTGGTTGATATCATTTTTAGCATCTACATAAGTAGACTCTAATGATGTAAGGTATAATGTAGCCGGAGCACAGTTCTGTGGTACAGAAGCTTCACAAGTTGTATATAATACCGGTGTAGTTCCTACATAATTAGGGAGTGGTCTAAAGATGTAAGATCCATCTGTATTAAGTCTTACAATACCAACTCCAGCGATGGTAGTTTCTGAACCTACCGTGAGAGCTGTACCATTTATTGAAGCGCCCGTTACCGTTAAAGCAGTTGGGCTAGTTTTGGTATCGTTGGTAAGAACATTTCCTGAAGTCTGCACCCCTTTAGGAGTAGCTTTAGCATCATCTGTTGCAAATACAACTGGTGGCGCCGTTGCTGGTTTTACCTCAACACTTACTATTGCTGTACTAGTACCTCCATTTCCATCTGAAATGTTGTAGTTAACCGGGTTTACCGTACCTACAAAGTTTCCGTTTGGAACAAATGTATAGTTTCCGTTTGCATTCAATGTGAAAGTACCGGCATTGGCTACCGCTACACCGCTAGAGTTCACTCCAGAAACAGTAACCCCCGTTCCAGGTGTAAGTGTAACTGTAGCTCCTACAGAGTTTACCGTAGTTCCTCCTGTTACTGTAATTGCGTTTCCGTCTGCATCACTGTCGTTTGCCAGAACGTTCGAGTTTAATGTAACTCCCACTTTAGTAACACCTGTATCGTTGATTGCTACCGGTGCATTATTGGCAGTAGTGCTTACTACAGGTAATACTCTAACTTCAAGAGAAGCTGTATCTGTAAGACCTGCAGAGTTTGTTGCTGTATAATTGATTGGAACAGCACCTGTAAATCCTGTAGCAGGAGTGAATGTATAATTTCCGTTTGCTGCCAAATTCATACTGCCTGCCAATACCCCTGTAGCTGAATAAACGTTTGTGGCTGTACCCAGAGGAAGTGTTGTAACTACCCCTGTAGCGTTTAAGTATGTAGCTGAACTTACGGTAGCCGTTCCTGAGAAAGCATCATTTGAAAGTATCCCACCTGACACCGGAGTGTTTACCGGAGTTTGGTTGATATCATTTTTAGCATCCATAAATCCTAAATCTAAAGATGTAAGATATAGAGTTGCTGTGGAAGTATTTCCGGCACCATCAGATATCTGATAAACAACAGGAGTTGTACCAACATAATTTGGCAATGGTGTGAAAGTATATGCACCTGTTGTTGGATTGATAGAAACCGTTCCTACTCCAGCGATTGTCTGAGCGTTACCGTTTACCGTTACTGCCGCACCGTTTACCGTTGCGCTTGTAACCGTTAAAGTACCTGCAGACGTTTTGGTATCATTCGAAAGAATGTTTCCTGATGCAGCAACTCCTTTTGGTGTAGCTTTTGCGTCATCGCTTGCAAAAACAACCGGAGGCGTAGTAGCAGCCTGAACTTCGATATTTAGATTTGCAGAAGAAGTACCTCCGTTTCCATCAGTAATTGTATAGGTAACTGTATTGATAGTCCCTGTAAAATTGTTTGTCGGAACAAAAGTATAAGTTCCTGCCGCGTTTAAAGTTAATGTTCCTGCATTGGCTACAGCAGTTCCTGCAGAATTTGTTCCTGAGACAGAAATACCTGCACCAACATTAGCTGCTACACCATTCACAGCACTTACTGTAATGGTATTTCCATCAGGATCAGAATCGTTTCCTAAAACTGTAGAAGCAAGGTTGGTATTAATCTTAGTAATTCCATTATCATTCAAGGCAATCGGTGGATTGTTGAAATAGGTATTGACATTAGAAACTACTTTAATTTCTAAAGAAGCAGTGTCTATAAAGCCTCCTGCACTTACAGCAGTATAATTTACAGGTACAGTTCCGATAAATGTTGCCGTAGGTGTGAAAGTATAAGTTCCGTTTGAATTGATCGTCATAGAACCCGCCAACACTCCGGCAGCCGAATATACGTTTGCCGGTGTTCCATACACAAATGCTGTAGCAACGCCTGAAGCATTAAGATATGTCGGCAGTACTGTCGTAGACATCGCAAGTCCTATCGCTATGTCATTAGTAAGCACCGAACCAGACACCGCAGTATTTCTTGGTGTCTCAGTGATGTCATTTTTAGCGTCAATATAACACTCATTAGCTGTTGCACTCTGAGAAGTGCCTACAGTCTGTCCGCCAGCCTGCGTATATCCTGTAGTTCCTGCAGGAACTGCAGCTACACCACTACCATTTACCGTAGTATTCAATCTGTTTCCTGTAATGTATGAAGCACCATTTTGGAAGTTTGCACCACCTTCGATGACATCAGGACAACCGTCGTTATCCGAATCCGGATCAAGGTGATTTGGAATACCATCACCATCAGTATCTGTAGAGAAGCAGTAAGAAATTGAGTCCATGTGCCCAAAATCACTTACTAACATTCTAATTCTGTAAGTTCCGGCCGGTAAAGCAATATTAGAGACAGCACTCTGATACCAACCTTCATCACCCATTGCCACAGTAAAAGATAATTGATTACCCTGAGCAACTGCCGCATTTGTTGCAGTATTTATTATTTCAATTCTTGTAGTATATGGCACGTACCCCGCAACATTAGTTGCTCTGTTAGCAAACCATGCTGAAGCTGAAACTACAGTGGGTGTTGTAAAAGTAAAATCCTGATACACATAAGCATCTGCGCCATTGATATCTACATATTGCGATCCGGATTGTGCAAAATCAGGTCCTAAAGAATAGCCTGTACCGTCTACCCTTACAATATTGAATGCGCTCGCTGGCAACAAAGCTCCTGTAGTAGGATTCGCCGCAGACCATCCATTAAATGGATTGGTTGTCTGGATATTATTACCATTTGTTGTTAAAGGCGTATTCGTTAGAGTTGTATCAAAACCATCTCTAACAACTAAAGAAGTTGTAGCACACAATCCTTCTGCACTGTCTAAAATACCATCATTATCATCATCAAGGTCAATACTGTCAATAATTCCATCACCATCAGAATCTGCTGCATCTGCCGCTATTACTGTAACACTGATATTTGCACTGTTAGAAGTAGCAGGAGCACTTACACCGTTTTGAGTATAGCTATCTCTTACTGTGTAAGGTATAGTTGCAACTCCTGTAAATGTTGAAACCGGTGTAAATGTGACAACACCAATGGAATTAACAGACCAAACTCCTTGCCCAGGAACATTGTAAGTAATATCTATTGCAGTTGTTGCAGGGTTTAAATCTACTGTTGCTACGTTAACAGCCCCACCAGGATCAGAGTCATTCGTAAGAATATTGAAACTTACCGGAATATTCTGTAATGTCTGAGTGTTATCTGACACAGCAATAGGTACTGTATTTACAGCATTTACTGAAACTGATAACTGAACAGTTTCCAAACCACTATATACAATTGCAGATGAAGTACCTACACTTGCATTAGTTCCAGGTCTGATGAGTAAACTATGCGTAGTTGCGGTTGCAGTAAAACGAAGCTTACTCACTCCCCAAGTATTTACAGTCACAGGAGTTACTGCAACTGGAGTTACTCCACTCCCCACAATTTCCATAAAAAACTGATCTATGTATGTACCAGCATAGTTGACAGATGAGTTACCATTTGTACGCGTAACTGCTGTAGCAGAAAATGCTACAACTTCATAAGTCCTGCCAATAGTCAATCCACTAATGGTAGTTGTTACTGACTCTTCAGCTTGTAAAGTACCTACATCTCTTAAAGAAAGCCATGTGGTATGATTATTTGGTGGATTAGGTAAAGTAAAATTAGTTGTACCTCCTATTGAAGCCGTCCAATTCGCTCCCACACCACTACCTCCAGCACCACCGGTTACACCAGCTGTTGTACCATTAGCGATGTCTGGAGTACCACCAGTATTATTCCAACCTGTCGGCGTACAATTACCACAAGGTGCACTACCTGCTGTAGGTGCGCCATTAGTGGCAGGCATAGTCTGAGCAAGCAAAAGATTACAGCTCAGCAGAAAAAGTAAAGAGAAAATTATTTTCTCAAATTTTAAATTCATATTGAAAAATATTAGTTAATAAAACTTTATGAATGACATTTTATAACATCATTCTACAAAAGACTAAACAACTAATACTGGCGGTGGACGCAATGAATAGGTTTCAGAATATCCGTCTGTCTTAGAACGTGTATTAAAATAGAAGTTATTATTTTCAAAAATGAGAATAAAGACTTGCAGAATCTCTGTATACTGAGCTAAATTGCTTTTTATGGAAAGATTTTGAGAGTCAGGAACAATAAAATTAATTTGCGAAACATTTCCAGCATTAAAAAATTTATCAGACACATGGCTTTTAAAGGCAATTCCGTTTTCAGCTGCTTTTTTCTCAATTTTTTTAAGCTTTGCTAAAACAGACTGATCAATAGGTTTGATAATTTTCCTTTGTGGAAGCTTTGCTTCTGCAGGCAGATTTTTTGTCTTATTGACTGAAGTAATTAAAATGGTGCGATCATCGGATTTGTAATTGATGACAGCAACAACCTTTACTTTTTGGTCGGCAATAATTTTATTAAAGGATTGATCTGAAGAATAAATCTGTGCTTTTCCAATGACAGTAATCTGTGTTTCGTCAGAAATTTTAGACTGAAGACTGTCTTGTGCAGAAATGGATGAAGTAAGGAATAAAAACAGTACGACAACAAACCTACAAAGCGCAGGTAGGTTTTGGGAATTCACCCCCAAATGAAGTTTAAAATCTGCATAAATGTCTTTCAATACTCGTTTTTATTGCTTCGGCAAAATTAACTCTAACAAATCAGACAGCAAAAAATCTATATTTTTTTCATTGTTTCTTTTAGAATTAAATATATCTTTAAAACTATAGACGATAATTATTTAAAATTTAAATTAATTAACTTTTTTTAAAGAAAAAAAAACAGGGTAAAAAACCATAAATCGAGCAATTTTCAACATTTTTATTTTAAATTATGTTAATATTCAATATTTTTCGCTAAAAAAATAAGGCCTTTTTTGAAAAACGAAGAAATAATCTTAGTTTTTTCTCCTAAACTCATAATTGTTTCATTTTAAAATATAAATGACAGCACAAAGCAAAAAAAGCTTTTCCAAAGGCTCTTAAAAAGATAAAAGTTTTGACCATTGCAAATAGCCAATTGATGCACACTGGTATCGCAAACTATTCTAATTGCAGCGAATCGGTATTGATGAATTAGCATAAGGGATGGCAAGCCTATGCAATTTTATCGGCTTCAAAACGGCTCAATTATTATTGTCTTTATTTATTGAATGTGAGCATCGTGAAATTATGTAATCCTACATTCATGAACTGAATCATTTAGCATGAAAAAATATTTTATATTGTAAACATAGTGTCGCGATGAAAAAGGTCAATTGCGAAAATTGGGAATCTAAAACCATCACAACCTAAATCCACAAAGTTTAAACAAAGTAGAAACAAGACTGCTATATATTTAAAATTAGATCACAAAAAAAGCGGTAAACTTTCGTCTACCGCTTTCTTATATTTTAAAACTGAAAATTATTTCAATTCTACTTCAGCACCAGCTTCTTCTAATTGCTTCTTAAGAGCTTCAGCTTCGTCTTTAGAGATACCTTCTTTGATTGCAGAAGGAGCTCCGTCTACGATGTCTTTAGCTTCTTTAAGACCAGCACCAGTTAAATCTTTTACCAATTTAACGATAGCCAATTTAGAAGCACCTGCAGACTTAAGAATTACGTCGAATTCTGTCTTTTCTTCAGCAGCTTCACCAGCACCAGGACCAGCCATTACTACTGCAGCAGCAGCAGGCTCGATTCCGTACTCGTCTTTAAGGATAGTTGCTAATTCGTTTACGTCTTTTACTGTTAAGTTTACTAGCGTTTCAGCTAAATTTTTTAAATCTGACATTGTTGTAATGTTTTTGTTGATTATTGATTGATTTTTTTGAGAGTCTAATTATTCTGCAGCTGGAGCTTCTCCTTCTGCAGCAGCTTCTGGAGTTTCAGTAGCTGGAGTTTCTTCCACTGCCGGTGCAGCAACTTCTTCAGTTGCAGTTTCTGCAGTTTCAGCTTTATTTTGAAGAGCAGAAACAACTCTTTGGATTGGAGACTGAAGTAATCCGATGATTTCACCGATCATTTCTTCTCTAGACTTAATGCTTACTAACGCATCAAGGTTGTTGTCACCAACATAGAATGTTTCCTGTACGAAAGCTGATTTTAAAGCAGGCTTCTCGTCTTTCTTTCTGAAGTCTTTGATTAATTTCGCTGGAGCGTTTGCTGTATCAGCAACCATTAATGCAGAGTTTCCTTTGAAAGTTTCGAACATTTCAGAGAAATCTACTCCGTCAATCTGCTCCATTGCTTTTTGCAAAAGTGTATTTTTCACCACTTTTACTTTGATATTTTGCTTGAAAGCCTGTCTTCTGAAATCAGAAGATTTAGCAGCGTTCAAACCGTCTAGATCAGCTACATAAACTACTTTAGCATCCTGAAGCAAATCTTTGATCTCTTGTATTGCTACAACTTTTTGGTCTTTTGTCATTGTCTTAAGGATTATAATTAGTTAACAGCTTTTGTATCAATTGCAATACCCGGGCTCATTGTAGAAGACAAATAAATGCTCTTCACATAAGTACCTTTAGCAGCAGTTGGTTTCATTTTGATCAAAGTAGAGATCAATTCCTGAGCATTCTCCTTGATTTTAGCAGCATCGAAAGATACTTTACCAATACCAGCGTGGATAATACCGTATTTGTCTACTTTAAAGTCAATTTTACCAGCTTTTACTTCAGTTACTGCTTTACCAATTTCCATAGTTACAGTACCTGATTTTGGGTTAGGCATCAAACCTCTTGGTCCTAATACTCTACCCAATGGTCCTAATTTACCCATAACAGCCGGCATAGTAACGATAACGTCAACATCTGTCCAACCTTCTTTTATTTTCTGTAAATATTCGTCAAGACCTACATAGTCAGCACCAGCTTCTTTAGCTTCAGCTTCTTTATCTGGAGTTACTAAAGCCAAAACTTTAACATCTTTACCAGTACCGTGAGGAAGAGATACTACACCTCTTACCATTTGGTTAGCTTTTCTAGGATCAACTCCTAATCTTACAGCGATATCTACAGAAGCATCAAACTTTGCAGTGTTCACCTCTTTTACAAGAGCAGAACCTTCTTCAAGGTTATAGATTCTTCCTTTTTCTACTTTGCTAGCAGCTTCTTTTTGCTTTTTAGTCAATTTTGCCATTTCTCTAAGTATTAAGCGTTAAAAGTTGGTTTAGTTCCTGTTACTCTTAATCCCATAGATCTAGCAGTACCTGCAACCATAGAAACTGCAGAATCCATAGTAAAGCAGTTTAGGTCAGTCATCTTGTCTTCAGCAATCTTTTGAACCTGAGCCCAAGATACAGCACCTACTTTGTTTCTGTTTGGTTCTCCAGAGCCACCTTTGATTTTAGCCGCATCCATTAACTGGATTGCTGCAGGAGGAGTTTTGATTACGAATTCAAAAGATTTGTCTTCGTATACTGTAATTACTACAGGTAAAACTTGTCCTGGCTTATCTTGGGTTCTTCCGTTAAATTGCTTACAAAACTCCATGATGTTCACACCTGCAGAACCCAAAGCTGGACCTACTGGTGGAGATGGGTTTGCTGCTCCTCCTTTTACCTGGAGCTTAACCATTTTAAAGACTTTTTTAGCCATTGTTTGTTTTTTAAATTTGAATAATTAATGAGTTTGGAAGCATTTATTATTCAGCAGGTTACCGCACTCACATAAAGTAAACCTACTTTTCGGACTGCAAAATTATGAAATTATTTTTAATTACCAAATACTTAGCACATTAAAGTTCAGAAATAAAATTAAATTATTTTAATATCTCTGTTTCATTTAAATGTTTATTTTTATCGCAAATCTCCACACAATGAAAAAATTACAACTTTTTATGCTGTTTGCAAGTCTATCTCTGTTGCAGTCCTGCTGGTTGTTCAACTTTGAAGACGATCCTATTGCAGAACCTCAATCGATGTACGAACCTGTTTATGCTACCAAAACACAACTCGCTGACATTAAAGTTCAAAATCCCAAACCAACTACAAAAAATGCCAAGATTTATCTGAAAGATCAGTACATTTTTGTGAATGATAACCGTGACGGTTTTCATATAGTCGACAATTCTGATCCGGCCAATCCTAAAAAATTAAAATATCTGAAAGCTTTAGGTTCAACCGATGTTGCAATCCGCAACGATATTCTTTACCTTAATCAGGCAACAGATTTAGTTACATTAAAAATCAATACAGCTACCAATGAGGTTCAGGTTTTAAAAAGAATTGAAAACGTATTTCCTGCCATTCAGTCTCCGGATGGTTTTGACGGTGCACCAATGACTGATAAAATAATTGTTGACTGGAAACTTAAATAAAAACACCATGAAAAATTTATCATTTATATTTCTTCTTGTCTTTCTCTTCAGCTGTAATAATGACTCTTCGGACAAACAAAGCAGTGACGGAAAAGAAGGTTCCACGGCCACATTTATTCTTAAAAATAACAATATGTATGTGGTAGACCACTCAAATCTGAATGTTTTCAGCATTACAAATCCCGAAAATCCGGTAAAAGTAAGAACAGTAAACGTTGGTTTTGATATTGAGACACTGTTTTCCAACGGCGATTACCTATTTATAGGATCCCGAAATGGCATGTTTATCTATAACATTGCTGCGGAACCGGAAAATCCGAAATTTGTATCACAGGCATTACACCTCAGAGCGTGCGATCCGGTAGTTGCCAACAGTACCCATGCTTTCGTTACTTTACATGCCAATACGGTTTGTGGTGGCGCAAATAATGTTCTGATGGTTTACAAAACTACCAATATTCAGCAACCACAACTCATAGCACAACGTGATCTTTCTGAAGCAAAAGGTTTAGCCTTAAATGGAAATTACCTTTACATCTGCGACAAAAATGATATTGTGATTTTCGATATCAGCAATCCTCAAAATCCAAGTGTGGTAAAAACCATTGCCAATGTTCCTGCACGTGATTTGATTATCGACAATAATCATTTATTTGCTTTTACCAATTCTGAAGTGAAGCAATACAGTATTGATCCTGCAAATATTCAGAATATCAATTTAATCAGTTCTTATACTTTATAAATATTAAAAGAATTTCGGGGTCAGTTTCTTTAACGGAAGCTGTAGTCCGATTCTTATCTGCTCGTAAGGGAAATATCGGATTCCATGCTGGAACTGAAGAAACCAAACGGTTCCCGAATCATTCTGAAGATTTATCTTTGATGTAATAATCATTGGTCGGTCACCATAATCCTCTACTCTTGTTATCCAGCCATTGTAACCGGATAGAGTATTTTCCCAGCTGATATTTTTGTGTTTTAAAATCAGTTTCCCTCCATACATTATGGCATCATCCTGAACGTTATTTTGCGGCGTCAGCACATCCCACGAAAAGAATCCCAAATCTGCAACTACACGAATTTCATTAATAAAACCATTCATCCTAAAAGATTTCGCCATTTCAACATCAAAATAATAACCTGTGGTATTGAAAAAACGTCGGTTCTTAAAATCACTTCCTGACGCGGTTTTTAAAGTAGAATTTAAAACTAAATCGGGTTTGGAGTGACCTTCAGACAATAACTTAATTCTCGTCTGCACATAAAAATCTCCTGTGGCAAAGCCTTCATTCTTCTGCATCTGTCTTCTTACAGCGATTTTATCTGAAACAGAATAGTGTTCTATAAGAGTTTTCCAGACTTTTACTGAAACTTTTTCAGCTATTAATGGAATTTCAATTTTGGTAAGATTCGAAAACGTTTCGTCGCCGCGACCGAAATAATAATCCCCTGTAAAACTTACCTGGGTAAATTTAGGAATGGTAGCATCTGTAAATTCCGGAACAGGATTAGCATTTGGTCCAAAATAATTGGTCGTATGGTGAATGAGATTTTGTGCAAGACAAAATTGGGCTGAAAAGAACATCAGCAATTGAAGCTTTTTCACAGGTTTTAGTTTTATATTAATTTTGATTTAGTTTAACAAAATTAAATAAAAGTGAAACAACAAAAGTGAATGATTCAAAAAATTAAAATGAAATAATTACAAATAAAAAAACCAACCCTTTCGGATTGGTTTTATAATATTTAAAAAAAAAGATTAAACTTTCTCAACCTGCATGAAACTAAGCTCCATCGGTGTTTTTCTTCCGAAGATTAATACAGAAACTTCAATTTTCTTTTTGTCTTCAAGAATTTTCTCTACTGTACCGTTGAATCCGTTGAAAGGACCATCGATTACTTTTACATTCTCACCAACGATGAAAGGAATTTCAAGATCTGTAGCAAATTCTGAAAGTTCATCCATTCTTCCGAGCATTCTGTTAATTTCAGATTTTCTCATTGGAACTGGGTCACCTCCTTTAGTTAAACTCAAGAAAGAAATTACTCCCGGAATGTTTTTAATGACATGTGGAATCTCCCCCATCAAGTCTGCTTCTACCATTAGGTAACCAGGATAATATGGTTTTTCTTTAGGAACTTTTTTACCGTTTCTAAGAACGATTACTTTTTCCATAGGAATCACTACCTGAGTAACATACTGCTCAAACCCTAAACGTTTGATTTCTGTCTCAATATAGTTTTTCACTTTATTTTCCTGTCCGCTGATGGCTTTCAGCACATACCATTTCAATTCACTCATTATGGGAAAATCCTTTTTTAGTTGAACATATTGATTAGCATTCCGATGATGTTGCTGATTGCTTTAGAGAAAAGCTCATCAACTCCAAAGGTAAACAATGCAAGAATCACAGTAGCTATAGTCACTACAATTGTAGAAGACTGAAGATCTGACCATTTTGGCCATTCAACTTTATGTCTGAATTCGTTATAAGAACCTTTTATAAAATCAACAAATGAACTCATAAATTATATTTGCACGGGCACAAGGATTCGAACCCTGATCAACGGTGTTGGAGACCGGTATCCTACCATTGGACGATGCCCGTAGATTAAAAGTTCCGTAAGTTTCCTTACGGAACTTTAATTATATTAAGATGATTAGTCTAAGATTTCAGTAACCTGACCTGAACCAACTGTTCTACCTCCTTCTCTGATCGCAAATCTAAGACCTACGTTAAGAGCGATTGGCTGAAGCAATTCTACAGTGATCTCTAAGTTATCACCAGGCATTACCATTTCTACACCTTCTGGTAAGAAGATCTCACCTGTAACGTCAGTAGTTCTTACGTAGAACTGAGGACGGTACTTGTTGTGGAATGGAGTGTGACGTCCACCTTCTTCCTTAGAAAGGATATAAACAGAAGCTTTGAATTTCTTGTGAGGCTTCACAGAATCTTTCTTAGCGATTACCATACCTCTCTTGATGTCAGTTTTTTCAATACCTCTCAACAATAGACCTACGTTATCTCCAGCTTCACCTCTGTCAAGGATTTTTCTGAACATCTCAACTCCTGTAATAGTAGAAGTTAATTTTTCTTCACCCATACCGATGATATCTACAGGATCTCCTGTGTTGATAATACCAGCTTCGATTCTACCAGTTGCAACAGTACCTCTACCTGTAATAGAGAATACGTCTTCGATTGGCATCAAGAAAGGCTTATCAGTATCTCTTGGTGGTTGCTCGATCCAAGTATCAACAGCATCCATCAATTCTTCAACTGATTTGAACCATTTGTCTTCAGTATCAACAGTAGCAGCAGTAGCAGCAGTAAGAGCTCCTAAAGCAGAACCTTGAATTACTGGAGAGTTATCACCGTCGAATTCGTAAGTAGACAATAAGTCTCTCAATTCCATTTCAACTAACTCTAACAATTCAGCATCGTCTACCATGTCAACTTTGTTCATGAAAACAACGATTCTTGGTACGTTTACCTGACGACAAAGAAGGATGTGCTCTCTAGTTTGAGGCATTGGTCCGTCTGTAGCAGCACATACAACGATAGCACCGTCCATCTGAGCAGCACCCGTTACCATGTTCTTTACGTAATCCGCGTGACCTGGACAGTCAACGTGAGCGTAGTGTCTTTTTTCAGTTTCGTACTCGATGTGAGCAGTATTGATCGTGATACCTCTTTCTTTTTCTTCAGGAGCAGAGTCAATAGCAGAGAAATCTTTTTTCTCAGCAAGACCTTTGCTCGCTAATACAGCAGAAATAGCTGCAGTAAGTGTAGTTTTACCATGGTCAACGTGACCAATAGTACCAATGTTCAAGTGTGGTTTGTTACGATTAAACGTTTCCTTTGCCATGATTTAAATTATTTATTTTATTGTTATTCAAATTTTCGGTGTGCAAATATAACGATTTTTTGAATATCAAAAACTTTTTATTAAAAAAACTTTTAAATACTAAACCAAAATACTCGCAAACCATAAGTTTTTCCGCAATGGAAATGCAAATTTAAACAAATTATTCAATTAAAAAAATCTGTTTTTAAAACCGATTTTATTTTTGGCTCGTATATAGCTATATTATTAAAACCAAATATTAAACATTATGAACAAACTTTTCTCTCTCCTTCTTTCTGGAGTAATGGTCGCAACTGTATTATCTTGTAATGACGACGACGTCAACGGAATGGAGCCCATGGTACAGGGGCCTGATCTTATGGTATATGGCCTAACGGACAATAATGAAATCACTTCATTCAATGCCAAAAATACCGGAACTTTTATCTCTAAAACTGCAATAACCGGTATCACAGCCGGCGAAAAACTGATGAGCATCGATTTCAGACCTGCCACCGGTGAGCTTTATGCATTATCCAGTGCCAGTAAACTGTATGTTATTAATACTACTAACGCATCGGCACGAGTGGTAAGCACAACAGCTTTTACTCCGGCAATTTCCGGAACAATTGCTTCGATTGACTTTAATCCTACTGTTGACCGAATCCGCTTGGTAACCAGTACCGGACAAAATCTGAGATTACATCCTGAAACCGGAGCAACTGCCGCAACCGACGGAGCTATTGCAACAACATCATCTATTACAGGAATTGCTTACACCAACAGCACATCTGGAGCTGCAACCACTGCTTTATATGATATTGATGTGACTTCAGGAAAATTATTTAAGCAAGACCCACCTAACAACGGTACTTTGGCAGAAGTAGGAAATTTAGGTTTTACGTTTACAGGTCAGGCTGCTTTTGACATCAGTCCCGATAATAAAAATGCATTAATGGCAGTAACAAGTGGTGGACAAAATGCTTTATACAGTGTAGATCTTGCTACAGGAAAAGCTTCGAGTATTGGTGCTTTACCTTCAAAAATAGTTGATATTGCAATCCCAACCAATCCTGTAGCTTATGCCATTAATAACGCTAATGAGCTGCAAATCTTTAATCCTAACGATCCTTCACAGGGACTGGTTTCTAAGACTATTGGAGGTTTACAAACTGGTGAGGGCATTTTAGGAATTGATTTCAGACCGCTAAACGGGCAACTTTATGCTTTAGGAAGCACAAGCAGAATTTACACTATTAATCTTGGAACTGGTGCTGCAACTCAGGTTGGTACAGGTACACTTACAACTCCTTTAGTTGGAACTGAGTTCGGATTTGATTTTAATCCTACAGTTGATAAAATAAGAGTTGTAAGTAATACAGGACAAAACTTAAGACTTGATCCTATTACCGGTGCTGTTACAGCGATTGACACTGCACTAAACCCGGGAACACCAACAGTAAGTTCAGCAGCTTACACAAACAACTTTGCCGGAGCAACTGCTACAGAACTTTATGTAATTGATCATAATACTGACAAACTATACCTTCAAAACCCACCAAACGGAGGTGTTTTGGTTGAAAAAGGTGCTTTAGGAATTAACATCACATCAGCTAACGGATTTGATATCGGTGCAATGTCTCAGAAAGCTTATCTTTTAGCCTCTGTTGGTACTGATAATAAAATCTATGTTGTAAACCTTACAACGGGAGCTGCTGCTTCATCAGTAACATTCCCGAATCCGGTAAAAGGATTTACAGTTGGTTTAGGATTCTAATTCAATTCAAAAATAATTCAAAAAAAATCTCACGGATTAATTTCCGTGAGATTTTTAATTTTTAGACTAAACTTAGATTAAATAGTTGTCAGTCTTAAGGTATTTGTTTTGCCTCCTTCAAAAGATGGTGTAGCATTGATGTTGATTACAAAATCACCAGACTCGATATAACCGTAATTATGCGTCAGCATATTGACCTGAATAATGGTTTCGTCAGTCGGTTTGTTCATATCGTAATAATAAGCTCGTACTCCCCAAAGAAGATTCAGCATATTGATTACTCTTTTATTTCCGCTATAAACGATGATGTGAGAATTTGGTCTGTGTGCAGAAAGCTGGAAAGCTGTGTAACCGGAGTTCGTTAAAGTTACAATCGCAGAAACATTAGTCGTTTTAGCAATTCTTACTGCGGCAAGACACACACGATTGGTGATAAATCTTTCGTCGATACAGTTGTAATCTTTTTCAATCGGCTCGTTTTTGTGTTGGTAAAAATGAGTCATCTCAATATTCTTCACAATTTTAGCCATGTTTTCAACTACCTGCACAGGATACCTTCCTACTGAAGTTTCACCTGAAAGCATCACGGCATCAGCACCATCCAAAACAGAATTGGCGACGTCATTCACCTCTGCTCTTGTCGGAGTAAGGCTGTTGATCATTGTTTCCATCATTTGAGTAGCAATGATTACAGGTTTTGAAAAGAATCTTGCTCTTTCAACCAGATTTTTCTGAATAGCAGGTACTTCTTCCATTGGAACTTCCACACCAAGGTCACCACGGGCAACCATTAATCCGTCACATTCCAATAAAATTTCGTCAATATTTTTTACTCCTTCAGGCTTTTCAATTTTAGCAATAATTGGCGTTTTAAACTTACCGTTAGGGTGATTCGCAATTAATTCTTTTAAATCAATAATATCCTGAGCATGACGTACGAATGAAAGTGCGATCCAGTCTACCTCCATATCCATCATAAAGTTGGCATCCTGAATATCTTTCTCAGTTAAAGCAGGAAGAGAAACGTTAGTATTCGGAAGGTTAACCCCTTTTTTAGAACTCAAAGGTCCACCCTGAATCGTTTTTGCTTTTACAGTATCAATCTGATTGGTCTCAAGGACTTCCAACATCAGTTTACCATCATCAATCAGAATTCTTTCCCCAACTTTTACGTCCATCGGAAACTGCTGATACGTCATGTAAACTCTCGTAGAATCTCCTTCAATTTTCTCATTAGTAAAGGTCAATACATCACCAGGGTTAAGGTACGAACCTTCTTTTACAACCCCAACTCTAAGTTTCGGACCCTGAAGATCTCCAAGAATTCCTACTGAATAGCCATATTCTTGATTAAGCTCTCTGATAATATTGATATTACTACGTACGAGGTCGTAATCTGCGTGTGAAAAATTTATTCTGAAAATATCAACACCAGCCTTCATTAATCCCAACATGACTTCTTTTGAAGATGAAGCCGGACCCAGCGTTGCAATAATTTTTGTCTTCTTTAAATACTTATTCATAATACTGTATTATTTGATAAAGTTCTTCTTCAGAACTCAAAATATAATCCTGTATAGGAAATACAAGATTTTCAGGGAGCAAAATTACGGAAAAATCAGCATACTGTTCTGAACTGTGCAGAATATATTCCACATCGGGCTGATTATTTAATAAAAATTTAATGTTATCTTCTTCCGCAAAGAGTTCGGTCTGAATTTTTTTTTGCCTACTTTCAGATGATCTGTTTGAGATGAAAGTGTAGCATGTTTTTGTAAATTTATGATATGCTTCAAAACGGGAAAAGCAATAATCATAATAAGAACCGTGAAAAACGAGATCTTTTATTCTGGAGAAACTCAGATCAGAATTCTGATTTATTTTAAAGAAAAACTCATGATCCTGCATAGATTTTACCAACCTCACCAAACCAATGGTGATATCTTCGGATTCTATCTCATCCAGATCATAAAGCTTTTGTACTTCCAAGAATATTTTCTTTTTTGTTTAAAATATAAAATGCGCGTTGTGCAGCCTTTTCTTCAGCTTTTTTCTTTGAAGTCTCTGTAGCATTGGCAATTTTCTCTTCACCAAACCAAACGTGACATCTGAAAACCACTGCTTTCGTAGGTTGAATCTCTTCGCAGGTTTCGTACTTTATATTGAGTTTCTTTTTTTGGCTCCATTCCAGAAGGAGACCTTTGTAGCTTACAATTTTATTTTCAAGCTTAATAATTTCTGAAGGTGTAAGGAGTCTTTCTAAAACGATGCTTTTACAGGTTTCATAATGAAAATCGAGATATACAGCACCTACTAAAGCTTCAAACAGGTTACCACAAATATTTTCACCCAAAGCTGTTACAGCACTTTGCTTTTGCAAAAGCTGTGTAAGTTTGAGATCTTCACCAAGTTTATTCAGGTTCTTGCGATTCACAATTTTAGATTTCATCTGCGTAAGATATCCTTCATTTGCTTTAGGATACGTTTGAAACAAATGACACGAAATAATCGTCCCCAAAACGGAATCACCTAGAAACTCTAATCTTTCGTAGTTTCTATCGTTGTTTTTCGAAGAACTTTTTAATGAAAAAGCTTCACGGTAGAGCTCAAGATTTTGTACCTCAGCACCTAGAATTTTGTATAGTTCTGTGCTCAGGAAAGAGTCTCTCTCTGTGAGTTTTCTTTTTCTTTGCTTGAGAAGGAATTTAGAAAAGTATTTCTGTAACTCCATCAGTACATTTAGATTTTCTTAAAAAGAACGCAAGCGTTGTGCCCACCAAAACCGAAAGTATTGCTCATAGCCACTTTCACGTCTTTTTTAGCAGCCTGGTTGAATGTAAAATTCAGTCTGCTGTCAATCTTTTCGTCATCTGTAAAATGATTGATGGTTGGCGGTACTACACCGTGTAAAATAGTTCCCAAAGCCGCAATAGCTTCGATAACTCCAGCAGCCCCCAAAAGGTGACCTGTCATAGATTTTGTAGAATTGATCTGAATATCAAAAGCATGCTCACCCAATAATCTTGAAATTGCGTTTGATTCAGCGATGTCTCCTAATGGAGTAGATGTACCATGCATATTGATATGATCTACTTCATCAGCAGTTAAACCAGCGTCTTCAAGACAGTTTTTCATTACTAAATAAGCGCCAAGACCTTCAGGATGCGGTGCAGTCATATGATGTGCATCTGCACTCATACCACCTCCCAGCAATTCTGCATAAATTGTAGCGCCACGCTTCACAGCGTGCTCGTATTCTTCAAGAATAATAGTTCCCGCTCCTTCACCCAATACAAAGCCATCTCTGTCTTTATCAAAAGGTCTTGAAGCCGTTGTTGGGTCATCATTTCTTGTAGAAAGTGCCATCATTGCGTTGAAGCCTCCTACTCCACTTGCCGTAACGGCAGCTTCGGAACCTCCACACACGATTACATCAGCTTTACCTAACTGGATAAGCATTTTTGAATCGATGAGGGCATTAGCTGAAGATGCACACGCAGAAACCGTAGTATAATTGGGACCATGGAAACCATACTCAATAGAGATGTGTCCAGGTGTAATATCCGCAATCATTTTCGGAATAAAGAAAGGATTAAATCTTGGAATATCTGTATTTGCCCAGCCCAGAACTTCTGTTTCAAAAGTTTCAAGACCACCAATACCAGACCCCCAGATTACACCTACTCTATGTTTATCTACCTGATCTTCAATAATTCTTGAGTGGGCTACTGCTTCTCTTGCAGCAACCAAACCCAATTGGGTATTTCTATCCATCTTCTTAGCTTCTTTCTTATCGAAATGCTGAAGCGGATCGAAATTTTTCACCTCGCAGGCGAATTTTGTTTTAAAGTTTGTGGCATCAAAAAGAGTAATCGGAGCGGCACCGCTCTCACCTTTTACAAGATTTTCCCAGTATTCTTGCGCATTATTACCAATAGGCGTTATCGCTCCAAAACCAGTTACAACTACTCTTTTTAATTCCATAAACTTTGTTTAAATTTCTTTCTTGTTGAAGAGAATATTATTTATTTACTACTTCTTCGATATAAGCGATAGCGTGACCTACAGTAGTAATTTTTTCAGCTTGATCATCAGGGATTTGAATATTGAATTCTTTTTCAAATTCCATGATTAACTCAACTGTATCTAGTGAGTCTGCTCCTAAATCGTTTGTGAAGCTAGCCTCAGGAGTCACTTCTGTTTCTTCAACGTCAAGCTTATCAGCGATGATAGCTTTTACTCTTGATGCAATGTCTGACATAGTAAATATTTTTTTTATTGTTAGATGGTGCAAATATATAAAATTCTTTACGATAAAACATTTTTTTAGTCTTTTTTGTCGGTAGACTATCGTTATTTTATCATCGTGAGCTTTAGTATTTTCGTAATCAGGAGTTTAGGATTATTAGAGAAAGCATTAAAATTAACAATTATTTTCACCTACAAAGATTTTAGATGTTTTTCAACTCAAGATCATGTTTTCTATTCAGATAGACATTAATCCGATTTTTTGAAAGATCATTGTATGTAATAGATTACAAAATCCATCCGGATTTCAGTGTTCACTAAAGCACAAAACTTAACATAATTGAAACAAGGCTTAAAGTGGCATTAAGGTGGCTTTATCCTGCCCTTTGAGCAGTAGTAAAAAGCGATCATCTCCCCTCTTCCATTATGGTTTTTTAAAATTCAATCTGTAAATTAAAAAATTTGCAGATAAAATGATGATTATGAAAGCGGATATATAAAATGTAGGTATTTTTTTTCCATATAATTCTTTTGTGGACAGCCGTAAAACATAATTTAATACATAAAATTCTGATGTCATTTTTCTTCCCCATCCCCGAAGGGTAGAAAAATGACTTCAAAATTAAAATGCAAATAGGCATGTTTTAAAAAAAAGAGCCCACGCCGTTGTATATACTAAAAGTATTTAGTGAGTGTATCATGACCTCACCCTGCGGGTTTACAAGCACCCTCGTTGTTTTTTAAGTTATCCGATGATCAATTCGATACCGGCCTTTTCTGCTTTGTATTTTATTTTGGTCTGCAATTCATAATAACTCCAGTTGCGGAGCACAAATTCCTGTTCTTTTGCAATGCCGATTTTATCTTCCTGATTTTTGAGAATCAGTGTTCCTGCCTGTTGCCGGATGCAAAAATCAATAAGCTTCCTGCTGTACATATGGAGCCGATGGCTTACATAACGGCTTTCCAGATTTTCTGTTTTATGCATTGCCTTTTGTTTGCGTTTGGTTCCATTTCCGGAACGGGCATAGGGAATGCCGTTCTGAATCCTTTTCTGACTTGCCTGAATCGCCAGCCTGCGGTATAAAAACTCCTCTTTCGAGCCAATACTGATCCGCACATTGTTGGCTTTTGCTACGATTGGATGTTCCAGAGACAGAGAAGCTTCGGCAATGATTTCAGGTTTTAAAGAATGTTCCTCCTTTTCAAATTCAAATACGGCAAGCCAGAATATTTTTCCGGCTTTCAGCTGGATCTGCGATGTACAAAGTTTTATCTCTCCCTTTAAAAGCCGTTCCATTATCAGTCGCTTATCCGAAAAAGTCTTTCCCGAGGTACGTTTTAACGGGAATCGCAAACATGTTGAAGCAAAACGCTTTCTTTTCAGGATCATATCTCATTTTGCTGATGCATTTCACCGGAAGCGGGATGGGAATATCTCTTTTAAAATTTCTCAGTGATTTTACCCCCTGCCAATAGTCGGCTTTGTTTTTGGAAAAAGTGGACTGAATTGTATTGTTAAGGCTTCCCAGAATATCGGTTGGGATCTCTCCTTTGAAACGGTCGAAAACCATGCGTGCCGTTGTGTTTGTTTTCGAACGGGTGAACATTCCCATTTCATCTTTGTTTGCATCGGTCAGTTTGTATTTGATTTCTTCTGTGAGGTAAAAGAAATCCTTCATCATTTCCTGAACATAGAGATGGGAAACAATAAAATTAGCCGCCCTGAAACACCTGTTCTGGTAGCGGTAGAGTTTTTCCCACATCTCTTTTCTTTCATTTTCGGAAAAGTCAATCAGCATCTGAATTTTTCGGGTCAATGTAATCGTGGACTTTTCCATTTCAAAAAGATATTTCAGATGTGTTTTTATTTTGCAGATGTTGGTAGGCATACAGAAATTCGCGATGGACTTCCTTTTCAGGTAATTTGAGTTGTCGGGCAATCACTGCGAAGGAAGATTTGTGTTCAAACCTTCTTCTGATGATCTCAAGCTGCTGACTGCTGAGCTGTCCTGACTGCTCTTCAGTACCGGAAGCTTTGTCTTTTGACCGTTCAAAAGAATCTCTGTTTAAAATTTTCCTAAGATCATCTATGGCTCTGTTCACTTCATTGCTGATGTCTTTTATGCTGCTGCCCATTGCTTCTGCGATAGGTTTGTACTCAAAGCCATATTCAAGGCAAAGATCGATCAGGTGTTTTCTTTTGGAATCCAGCACATTTAAAACCTTTTTCACTTCATCGTAATTTTTCTGCTCGGATTCCTGAGTGAGAAGATGCTCGGTATCATGCATGGGATCGTAACCCACAAGATAGTTCTGATAGTTCTCAAAACTTTCAAGAGAAGCCGTCAAGCGTGCGAATTTGCTTCGGGAAGAGCTGAAATAGGTGAGGCAGTCTCTTTTTAAAACAAAACGTAAAAAACCGCGAATATGATCGGGCGTTTCAATGGAATCGCGGTGAAACCACAGTTTGAGGAATGTATCCTGCACAAGTGTTTCTACGACAAAATCATCATCGAGGATCTGTTTTCCGAGCCAGAACAAAAGTCTTCTGTACCGTGTATGAATGTAGTTTAATGAATTTTCGTCTCCTTTTTTCAGCAGATTGTATATCTGAAGATCGGTTAACTTCTTTGGCTGAGATTCATTTTTATTCATAAGCAGTGTTTTTTTAGTTACATGATAACCGGAAGGAACTGCTAAGATCAATAAGGATGAATTCTCTGCACCATTCAAAACGCTAACCCACTACATCTTGCCCAAAATAAAGGCGTGGAACTCAACTTACCGACTGGAGGTACTGGCATACCGAGCAACGATAAGAGAGCCCACGCCAAGGTCGTGGGCACATTTACTTATCAACCCGTTGCTGTTTGAAAAGTGCCAGTTTTCCAATCGAGAATCTAAGCAATAGCTTCTTTATTTTTTTTGAACTATCGCAAAGTTACATTCTTGTAACTTGTATTACAAATATATAAAAAATTTCATTAATTCGGATTTGAGTCCGAATTAATTTATTGAATATCACTTTTATTTGCTTCTATGAAAATTGCAAATAGAAAGATTGTTGAATTTATAAGGGATACATGGGTTATTCCAATGAATAATAATAGTCAATTTGCAACCGAAAATAATATCGACGAAAAGACTGTAAGAAGAATAAGAGAAGACGATGATTATCAAATAAGTTTAATTACTATAATGAGAATTTGTGAGGCTAAAAATATTAAATTATCTAAACTTTTTGAAATGGCTGGACTTTAAAAGAAAAAAGGAATTAGATTTTTATAGCTCCATCATACTCATATCAATATCATTTTCTTGAATTTTGTTTTTTTGTTCTAAATAGGACATAAGAAATCCATCGTTAGATAAAAACCATATTATAAGATTGCGTTTGGGAATGAGACCTTCTTCAGTTGAAATAAATAGATATTCATATTTATAAATGTTATCTAACAAGTATTGAAGTTTTGCTTTAACTTCTGTCAATAAATCAATTATTTTAGAATCGATTGAAGTTATAATTTTATTAATGAGTGGTCTTAGATTTTCTTGAATATATTCACAATATCTAGACTTAATATTAAACACTCTATCCCAACTATTAATTTTTTCTAATGTTTCTGTATCATCTGGATTGACTGGCTGAATATCAATGATCCAATTTCCTTTCCATTTATTTGAATTATTAGGAGTATTAGTACAAGATAGACTGATATCGTAAAGTTCAAAAGGATTTGGTGGAAGGCTATACGGATAAAATGCAATTGTTTTATGTGTGCGATTTGTATCGGTAAATAATAAGTTTTTTGCACGTTTTTTTGTGTTACAATGATCTCCCATCGGTGTAAGATTTTTTAGATTTATGGCACTAAAAACATATAGTGAATCACCTTTTGGCAAAAGATGGTCGTAATCAGGACGACCTTCTGAATCTAAAAGTTTGAGGGGTTCTAATCCGCAAAATGGACATAAAGTAAAATCCTCTTCATAAAAACTACTGTGATCTCTTAATCCTAAATAATGTCCTCCTATATTTGAACCAATTTTTTTTGAAAATGTACTTTCTTTTTTTGCTAATTGAGTTTCATATAAAACGTTGACAAATACTTGACCTATCAATACTTTCAATTTGCGATCTTACCATAGGTGAATGCAGACAGAAATTTAAATATTTTGCGTTTATAAGATTCTTTTTAACTCTTATACGGATTAAATAACCCGCAAACCCAAGACCAGCTTCTTTTTCAGTAACCAAACAAGATTTTCCTAGCAATCCAATACTTCCATTCGAACGTATAATTAAGATATCATCTATTTCCAATTTTAGTTTTAAATATTCACTATCGGTTAGGATTGCATATTTAAGATTTGTAAGATCGATTTGAAACTCTTTTAAATTTGGAATTCTTAAAATAGCAGTTCCTTTCGGAGCTGTTCCCATGGGCTTTGCAGTTCCGTAATTAACGCTTTCAATAACATCAGACAATTTTACATTATGCTTAAATTTAACATTTGGAAATTGTTCACTTTCTTTCAAAATATGACTTAATAATGAATTTTTAAAATTGTTTGGAGACAAATTATTGTTGTCAATATCATTAAGTTTTAAAAAATTTAATTCAGAAATTAATTTCTTATTTATCATCTTTCCAACTGCATGAAAATCATTTTCAAATTGTGACCAAGAAGCTTTTAAATTTTCTACTATTTTTAATTGCTCCGAAAGAGGAGGAAATGGGACTTGAAGATTAAAAAATAGCTCAGTATTTAAATGAGGTATGCTATCTCCAGTTTTATTTGATGTTAAGAATGAATACTGAGATTTAAGAAAATAGAATAAAAAATCACGATTAATTTTCACAGGAGTTAGGCATAATAATGTTGAGCCTACTGCACCATCTTTTCCTTTAAAAATTAGACCACTTCTTGAACCATCAGCAACTATTAATAAATCTTTTGAAGAAGAAATAGTTGTTGAATATTTGTCTGAAAATCTAAGAGTTTCACCTAATTCTAAGGTTTCAATATCTAAATATGGAATGCTATCCTCAAATGCTGTTTCAGCAATTCTCTGTGGTTTTTTTCCTTTCTGTGAAATGATTAATTCTTTTAACGGAATTGTTTGCATTGTGAGTAGCTTTTTAGGAATTTAAATTCTTTTTTAATGACTCTAAAGCAATGATTTTTAATCTGTAATCTTCAATCATTTGTTCTATAATCTCATTAGGCAGTTGGAAGGTTTTTGGCTGGGTCATTTCGACAAAAGAAATATCATAATTACGATTAACTACCTCTTTTATAGAATGTGATTTGAACCTTTCAGATTCGAATCTCTGATCTTTTCCATTTGGGTCAGATCCATATAAACTAATAAATTCGGAAAAATGGTCTATTCTAAGCATATTACTTTTAGTAGTGATCTTTTTCATGTTCTTTCTCATATCATAAAGCCATATATCATTTGTCCTGTTACCCTTCTCAAGAAAAATAACACACGCTTTAACACCATTAGCGTACGCTGCGAAAACCCCATCAGGTAATTTCAAGATTGTATGCAAATTACATTGTGATTTTGATTTTTTATTTGGATTCAAGTAAAATGACCAAATTTTTTTTGCAGCATCACTCGATAAGCAACTATCAGGAAGTACTATTGCTGCTCTTCCATTTGGCTTAAGTTTTTCAATAATATGTTGGATGAAATTTAGCTGTTTATCACTTGTTTTGACTGGAAAATCTCTTTCGGGAATTTGGTTTGCACCCTTGTTTCCGAAAGGAGGATTTGATAAAATGCAGGAAAATGTATTTTCATCCGGAGCACCATAGATGGTATCACCTAAAACAATATTCGCATTTATTCCATGCAAGAACATATTCATTAATGCCAACCTTCTAGGTCTTTGAACAAGTTCTTGTCCATAATAAGTACTATTAACCAGTCTTTTTTGATCTCGACTACTTAGTTTGCTTAGGTCAAAGTTTTCTTTGAACCATTCATACGCAACAATTAAAAATCCTGCTGTACCTACTGCAACATCTCCAATATTAAAACTTTTATTTTCCAAAGGATTTGGCTTAATTACATTTACAATTGCTTGGATTAAGGGTCGTGGGGTGAAATATTGACCAGCCCCTTTCTTACCTTCGTTTGCCACCTTTCCAATTAATTCTTCAAATGCTAATCCGACAATATCTCCATCGAAATCACTCCAGTTTATATTATTAATTTCCTTAACTAATTCTCTTAGAATAGTTGGATTTTTTACTCTAGATACTGGTTCAGCATAAATTTCTCCGAGAATTCCTGATTCACTATTTAATTTTTTGAATATATTTTCGAGATGTTGTATGATATCTTCGTTGGAGTTTCTAACAAGTGATTCCCAATCATATTCTTCCGGCACTAAAATTCCCTTTTCTTTTGCCATTTTTAAGAAAAGAAGATATGTAAGTTGTTCAATATAATCTGCTGGGTCGACCCCATCATGCCTTAATTTATTACAAAATCCCCAAAGCTTGTTTACTAAATACATCTGATCAAAATTGATTGCTAATATACGATACTTTAAAATAATGTAGTTTAAATATATCTATCCATAGGCTTATAAATGTAATTAATTAAAAGCTTCGGATCGGAAAAAATCAACCCGTAAATATGCAATATCAGCATAATTTCAAAAAGTGAGGGTGATAAATTTATTGTGTGTAATAATTAATTTTAAAGGTTTCAATATAATTTAGAACTTCATCTTTTACAAGTTTATATAGATGGAAATTCCGAAAATCGGAAGATATTCTGAACTAATAAAATAAAATACACCTCTGATGCTTACAAGAATCAGAGATTAGTGATAACGTTTAGTTATTACAATGATTTTAAATCTTCGTCCAACGATTGTGTTAGAACGAAAAAAAATGAAATTGTATGATTTTAAAATAGCATCTTGAATAGCGTTTAAAAATTAAAATCCTGCAAATCAATAATTTACAGGATCTCAAGTGGAGTTGGAGGGATTCGAACCCTCGTCCAAACAAGCAATACATAAGATTTCTACATGCTTATTTTACTATTGGTTTTCGACTGGAGGCAGAGAGCAAACACCCAACTTCCAGCTTATCTTCTGAGGTTTTCGAGCCTCGGCCAAAGCTTCCGAAACCTTATTTCTGCATTACTATATCTCAGAATCAAACGCCGCAGAACAGAGCATTTGTGAGACATCTTGCTTCCTTACTATCTTCGGGAAAGCGCTTAGAATCTTACTTTATTCGGATTAAGCTGCAAGAGCGAACTCTTCGTTGCCAGTTAAAATTGTGTAGCAAGGGATTTAAGAGATCGCGCTACGGTTCTCTGCATGCTTACTTACCCATTGACCTTGCTGTCGAAACCAGTCAACCCCATGTTTAAGTGAAGGCAAAGATACAATTTTTTGTTTACATTTTATTCATATTAAGACGGACATTAAAAGAACGGGGGAAATAAAAGATTGGAAAAGACGTTTTCAGACTAAATCCCTTATACACCAATACTTTGTTATAACTTAATTTTGATTGATTTTGTTTTTTGCTCTGTAATAATAAATTAAAAATAAAAGTAGTTTGGATTGACTTCGTCGAACCACTATGTTCGGTTTCCTCCGGAATGACAAAATGACTGTTGATTTCAGCGTTACTATCAAACACACGAGACAAAAGTAAAGCAGTTGAGATTGACTTCATCGAACCACTTCGTTAGTTTTCCTACGCAACGACAAAGTGGCTTTTGATTTTACTGTGATATCAGTGACTGTTTATTTTAAAAGTTATAATTAGAAGAGAACATTTAATTTATCATTTCTAAACATACCTTGAAAATCTCATCAAATTATAGCGTTTAGGGGTTAGTGGAAAGGTAAAGTTGATGGACATCTAAAATGAATTTAAAATAAAATCAATATTTAATTAGAAATACTTTGGTAATCAATAATAAATTTCTATTTTTGCAATCCAAAATGAGATGTAATTTATGTTAATAATTCCAGTAAAAGACGGAGAGTCTATCGACAGAGCACTTAAAAAATATAAGAGAAAATTTGACAAAACAGGTACTGTTCGTCAATTAAGATCAAGACAAGCTTTTATTAAGCCGTCTGTAACTTTAAGACAAGCAAGACTTAAAGCTGCTTACAAGCAAGTAAATCTTAGCAAAGAAGAGCAGGCTTAAGAAATTTTCTTAACTCGCATACTAAATTCACTCTTTAAATAGTTATATTTATTGAGTGAATTTTTGTTTTCACACCTTTTTATGATTGACAAATTTCTTCAATACATTACGCACGAAAAACGCTATTCTGCACACACTGTAACGAGCTATAAAAAAGATCTGGAAGACTTTTATGAATTCTATCTTCGTACTGAAGGTTCAGAAAATCTTTTAAAAGCAGACAAAAAAATCATCCGCAATTTCATCGTAGAACTCAGCGAAAAAAATATCGCCAAAAGAAGCATCAACAGGAAGGTCTCTACCCTTCGCAGTTTCTATAAATTTTTACTGAAGATTCAGGAAATTAAAGTTTCACCTGTAGAAAATATCAGTTCAATTAAGTTTTATGCAGAAAAGCAAATTCCAATTTCCAGTGATGAAATGAAAAGTCTTGATGAGAAAATATCTCTGGAAACAGACAACCTGCTGGAACACTGCATTATCGAAACACTTTACCAAACCGGCATCCGGAAAGCCGAACTTTGTGGCTTGATATTTGAAAATGTAAACCTAGGAGCACAGGAGCTGAAGATCATAGGAAAAGGAAACAAGGAACGCTACATTCCCATTTCGGAGAAACTTACCCAACTTTTATCTGACTATTTAAACATCAGAAAACCAAAGGAAAACTTTGGTGTTTATTTTTTCGTCAATAAAAACGGTAAAAAACTCACCGAAAAATTTGTTTACCTTACCGTTAATAAGTACCTTAGTCTTGTAACATCCAAAGAAAAAAAGAGCCCGCATATTTTAAGACACAGCTTTGCTACACACGTTTTAGATAATGGGGCAGAAATTTCAAAAGTAAAGAAGATATTAGGACATTCAAGTCTTGCCAGTACTCAAGTCTATACGAATGCCAATATAGAGCAACTAAAAAAAGTGTTTAATCAGGCTCATCCAAGAGCCGCAAAAAAAGAAGAATTATGAAGATCACAGTACAGTCAATTGGTTTAACACCACACGAGCCACTAGAAGATCACATCGAAAAAAAAGTAAACAAGCTGGCTACTTTCTACGACAAAATTCAGGAATGCAAAGTTTTTTTAAAAGTAGAGAACGCTTCAGACAGAGAAAACAAAACAACTGAGCTTATTTTAGCTGTTCCGGGTGACGATATCGTCGTAAAAAAGACCTGTTCAACTTTTGAAGAAAGTTTAGACCAGTGCGTAGATACAGCTAAGAAACTGTTAATCAAGAAAAAAGAATTGGCTTAATAAAAAAGTTAAAAAAAAGATACTAAAAATTTGAGAATTCAAAAAATCCGTTCTATATTTGCACACGCAAAAAAGGAATAGAGATCTTTTGAATTCTTTTTGTTTTATAAGCTTCCATAGCTCAGTTGGCTAGAGCAGCTGATTTGTAATCAGCAGGTCGTGGGTTCGAGTCCCTCTGGAAGCTCATTTAATATAAACTCGGGGAGATTCCAGAGTGGCTAAATGGGACTGACTGTAACTCAGTTGCTTCGGCTTCGTAGGTTCGAATCCTGCTCTCCCCACGGTTTATATTAGAAAAAAAACTTGCAGGTTTAGAATGAAATTCCTAGATTTGCAAACCGTTACCAATAATTTTGGAAACAAAATTGCGGAAGTAGCTCAGTTGGTAGAGCGTCAGCCTTCCAAGCTGAATGTCGCGAGTTCGACCCTCGTCTTCCGCTCAAATTTCACTTCAAACATGATGTGATTTTTTTTAACTGCTGATGCAGCACAGAGTAGAATTTCTCTGATAGCTTTCAGTTTTTATTAAATTGCTTCCATAGCTCAGTTGGCTAGAGCAGCTGATTTGTAATCAGCAGGTCGTGGGTTCGAGTCCCTCTGGAAGCTCAATTTAATATAAAATATCTGGGGAGATTCCAGAGTGGCTAAATGGGACTGACTGTAACTCAGTTGCTTCGGCTTCGTAGGTTCGAATCCTGCTCTCCCCACATTTTATATTAGAAATAAATTTGTAAATTTCGAGGGTTTTCCCTAAGTTTGCAAAGCGTTTACCAATAATTTTGGAAACAAAATTGCGGAAGTAGCTCAGTTGGTAGAGCGTCAGCCTTCCAAGCTGAATGTCGCGAGTTCGACCCTCGTCTTCCGCTCAACATAAATCACGCTTCTGGTGTGATTTTTTGTTTAAGGCCGACTTAGCTCAGCGGTAGAGTGCTTCCTTGGTAAGGAAGAGGTCACGGGTTCAAGTCCCGTAGTTGGCTCTAATCGGAAAACCCTTCCCACAATGGGTTTTCCGATGTTTTTAAAGTACTTCAACAAAGGCAGAAAATGTTTAAAGGTAACTATCACGGTAACTATTAACATTTCGCCATCATGAAACAAGAAGCAAAAAAACTATTAAATGGATGTTCGCGTTCAGCAGTATTCATTTCCCCAAAAAATTACAAATCTCTTTCAAGTAAATCAGCATTTCCCAAAAATTGGTTTGTGCAATGCAGGTTCTTTGACCCCAATCACTCAAAAGAATTTCAGTACCGGAAGAAGTTTTCAAGCGCAGATCTTCAGGAACTAAAATTAACGGCGGAAATCTTCAAAGAAGAAATGGAACTGATGTTGGACGTGAAAAACTTCAATCCCATTACAAAGCAATATATGACTGACAGGCGAAGTTCTTTTCATCCATATATGCCTTTTGTAGACGCGTTGAAAAAAGCTCATGAAAAACTTGCTAAAAAATACACTGAAGATTATTCGTATGAAGTTGGAAGGTGTATCACTAATATTGATAAGATAAAAGAATCTTTAGGCTTTGAAAATTTACTAATCAATGAAATTAGAACCTGGCACGTCAAAAATATTTTAGATGAGATGAATTTACCGAATTCTTCATTCAATAAATTCAGAACTTATTTATTAGGATTATTTAAAGAACTTACGGAATTAGGATGTTCCGATATCAATCCTGTGAGAGATCTTAGTAAAAAAGTTGAAACCATTACTATTCGTGAAGTAATTACTAAAAAAAAGCTTTCTATTGTTTTAAAATACCTAAAGAAAAACTATTATACATTTTATCGCTATGCACAAGTATTTCATTACTCAGCAGCAAGATCTACCGAACTTTTTAGTGTCCAAAAAAAACACATAAATTTAGAGGAGCAGGAATATACTGTTTTGATAAAAAAAGGCAAACAATATGTCTGGGTAAAAAAAATCATAATTCCTGCAGCAATTCCATTTTGGAATGAAATTATTGATCAGTGTAAAAACGAGGAAGATTATATTTTTTCTAAAGGCCTTTTCCCGGGAACCTTTCCAATAAAGCCCTATCAAATAACTAAGCGATGGAAAAGGTTGGTGAAAGACTCGAATAAAATTATAGATCCGGAAACAAGAAAAGTGATAAAAGTGACAGAAGATTTTTACACACTAAAACATTTATTCTTGGATATTTTGGATGAAATGAATAATATTCCAATAATCCCTATTGCCGGACCCGCTCAAAGGATGGCAAATCATACAACTGAGGATACTACAGATATTTATACAAAAGGTAAGAATGCGAGAAAGAATGAGGATTTAAAAAGATTGATGATAAGTTAAAAACCCAGACGGGAATCTGGGTTTAAGATTTTCAAAAGTCCATTTAAGCAATGAGTGGGACTTTTTGAAGGACAAATCTAGTGAATATTAAATTGTAAGTAAGGATAAAATTCTGTCATCGTCAGTACCGTCTTCGAAATCTGTAGGTAGTTGATTTTCTTTTTTGCTAATTAAATAAAGATCTTCATCTTGCACATAACCGTACTGTAAATTATTTGAGAAATTATAATTGTATAATGACATTTTTGCTGGGGATTTTTCACCTCCAAATTGTAATATTATCGAAATATTTTCATTAAGCTTATTCTTATATATCGATACCTCAAATTCAAACATTTCAGGACGCCCATTTGCAAGAATATTTAATTCATTTAAGAAGCTGTTGCCTTGAAATTGACCCTTAATAAATAATTTACCTGGTGGTTGTACCACCAGTCGCGAATAGGAATTTATTTCATTATTGAAAACAGAGGTATTATATACTAGATTACGAAAAGTAAAAATATAATTATAATCATGACCTTCTCTTATATCAACTAACCTGATATGCCCTCTGACATGTGGATAGTCTTTACTTAGAATAAGTGCTTTTACAAGGTAATGTGGAGCTGGGCGTGTCTGTCCGTCGATTCGTACATAATAAATATTATCATATTGGTGTGGTCTCTCCAAACTTTTATCTATTTCAAAAATAACAATGCTTTTTTCTGCTTTTCTAATGAAATGAGCCTTTACACCTATTGGCATAGGCGAAATTACATCAGATATCTTATTTACTATCCTATCTTTATCAAGCTCTGTGTCAAAAAATGTGAGCGCACCTATGGCTGTATTTTTACCAGATTCATTTTTTATTTCCTCAGGAGCTCCCCATATTAAAACTCCGCCTTCAGAATTTAGCATTGCACATATTCCTTTTATTACAGTTTTTTCTTTATCCTTTTGGCTTCCACCTTTTTCAGTATTTGATTTAAATTCTAAATGAAGATTTTCTTCTCTTACCGTTTGGAAATAAGTTTCGACATCAGAAAGAGATAGGTCGAAAAGATCTTTTCCGAAAATTATTTTTGAGTATGACATTATTAAGTTTTAAATTCAAATTTATTAATTTTAATATAGAATTTTACAATGTCTTAAAATATTTTAAATTATGAAGCTTAAAGCTAGAATAATAGAAGAAGTAAAATCTCCGGACAAAACTATTATAGTTGAATTTGTTGGCGATGACAAAAAACAACATTTTGAAGTGAAATGCTTGTTCAGTCCATTTTATAAGGAAATGCGAAAATGGGACATCTGGCTTTTGAATGTGAAGATGGAAAGCGAAACTTTCACAGAAGAAAAAACAGGAGCGAAATCTTATTTTACTCACTTGGTTTGTAATAAGGCTGAATTGGTCAGCTCACATTTTAAAAAGTAAATTTACTTAAATCCTAATGAAACAACATTTCTAATATAACCGGCTGCTTCTATATCGTCAAAGTAATTATTATCCATATCACTTTCGATTTTGTGTCTGATTTTTAAAACTTCAGTTCTGTATTCTTCTGGACCTTCCAATTGATCAAATAAATTAAAAAATTCAGTTCTTAAATTTTCATATTTATCAGTTTCATTGCTATCACATGCAGTCATATAATTTACAAGCAATTCCCTGAGAGGCTTTATTTTGGTGCTAAAACTTTGGTATCGGTTCATTTTGCAAAAATGTTACAATTCAGAACATTTACAAAATAATTCTTGATACAATTTGTAACAATATTTATTCATTGCTTCTTGACTCTTTTCCTAAGGGTCTTGGTAACCTCCAAAAATCAGGCTCATCGACTTTATAGAGATCAAAAATAACAAACCTGCTATCTCCAATTTTACATGAATGAAACTTTACGCTTCCTCTAAATTTATCTCCTTTCTTTAGGTGGCTAACAATGTAGTTGTCACTCTTTCGGTAGACCAGATCTACTTCAGTACCATCTTCCATAATGATTCTTGTATGCCGCTTTTTTACTTTTAAAACTATTCCCGTTATTTCCATAATAATATTTTGTGAAATAAATGTAAGAATATTTCTATATTAGTAGAACTAAAAACTACTAATGGAAGAAGAAAACAATCCAATAGATTCACTTGCCAATACAGTCGCCTCAGTGGCTACCGGAATTCCAGCTCCCATCCAAAGAAACTTATTGAAAGCATTTGGACAATTATGCACGGCAGCTGTTGACGTCCCTATTTCTTGGCTGGAAGGCCAAGCTGAAATTAGGAGGGCAAATACAGAAGCACGTAAAAATATAATTCAAAATATTTCAAAAAATATTGGTGAGAATGTTGACGTTCCCCAATTTTACTCTGATAAGGCTGTAGAAAGATTTGCGTCCAAAATTGTAAAGTATCAGATTAATGTAGATAAAGTTGTAGAAAATGCAGCTAAAGAATTATCCCAGAGTAACCCTAAGACTCCAATGGATCTAATGGAAATCACAGAGGATTGGTTAAATATGTTTGAAGAAATTGCAAAGTTGAAATCTAATCACGACATGCAATTACTTTTTGGTAAAATTCTTTCTAATGAAATTAAGTCTCCAGGTAAATACTCTCTAAAAGCATTGAACACGATTTCTGAAATAGATTCTGATATCGCCTCATTATTTTTAAAGGTATGCAATTCAAGTTTTTATACTATGAATGATTTATCAGTTGATGTTGCTTTTCTTCCCGATTTCAGACTTAATAATGATGACTTTGATTTAGAATATTTCGGGGTATCTTATTTAAACATGTCAAAACTGCAGGAATATGGGCTTATAAATGCTACAAAGTCTTCTTTAAATCTTGGTATTGAAGGTGATGATAGTTATTTTTTCCATTCATCCAGGAAGTTTACTTTAACGCTTGAAGATACTGAAACTGGCAAAAAAACAATTAATATTACTGGATGGACATTTACTCAAACAGGTATGTTGTTACTAGGAATATTATCAATGAGCGAAAATGAAATTTTTGTTGAAAAAGCCTATAATTTCTTCAAACAAAAAAAAGTAACGTTTAAGGCCTATAAAGATTTCGAATAATTTTCAGAAAGACTTTACTTCAACTACAGAATTCATTACTTTATATTAAGTTTATCTAATTAAACGATTTAAATTATGGAAGAATCAAATTACGATTTTAGCGCAGCGTTCAATGCTTACGAAGATAATATCGGCAATATAACAAAAAAGTATGTTGACGAAATAAAATTTCAAAATTTATCACATTATGAGATGAGTAGTTTTATCACACATAGAGCTAATGAATTGGAGTGCGAATTAATTAGCGAATTAGCGCAATTTGCAAATGATCATATTAATCAAACAGAACAAACAAGAAAAGAAGCTGGTTTCGGAATTAATTCGGAGGTTTTGAAAAGTTACGTGATACACATAAACAAACCAAAGTTACATGGTTTGATGAATTTTTACAGTGCAGAAGCAGATATTATTCTAAGAAGATTTAATCCTTAAAAAGAGAGGGCATCAAAATATTTTGATGCCCTCTCTTTTTAAATTAAATCATCCCACTTTTTAAGAATCTTTGCAAGGCCTTTCCCGATAAAGTCTTTTTTGAAAGTAATACTTTCTACAGCTCCGATCCCGGTAATGAAATCAACTTCTACCAAAACGGAAATACCGGAACCTAGATTTAATATTCCTATTCTGGTATGTTGAGAATTGTTTTCAGGCTTCACGCCGCGGTTTTTGATTCCTAAAGTTTCCGATAAAAATTTATTGACTTCATCCGCCATCTTGTAAGAATTCGAATTTTTGTTTTCAAAATCCTTTTTGTTGACGTAGCATTCAACTCCACGTGTCATGTTGCTTGCTGCTGCATTAAGGTGAATATCAAAAAGAACTGATCCGGAACCCGGCTTAATTCTCTTTTGATATTGGGAATTTGTTTCCCAGTCTTTATCGATGACGATATCTTTGTCTTCAGAATTATCGACTATCGCATCTCTGATGATTTTTGTTACATCAGCTTCTTTGTGGCCATTTGCCACTGCTCCCGGGTCTGTATTATTATGACCTGCAGATAAGAATGTTCTAAGTGGTGAAAATAGTATCATTGTTTTCGGTATTTTTTAAAGTAAATAAATAAGGTAATTAGAATTAACACGACTGCGACGACTGCGAAACTCCAGAAAGTTCCGGTGATTGTCGTAACTTCCTTAGATGAGTTTTTGATCTCATTTCCGGTTTTCTTCAGGTTATCTTCGTTGACGATGCTTTTTGCGAAATCTTCAAGTTTATTTTTCGATTCTAAACTGGAAGATTCTTTCTTTACCTGATTCGAATTACTGGTTTTTGTTCGTATCGAAACGTCAGCATTTCCGGTAACTTTAATAGTTTGAAGAGTGTCGCCGTTCTCAATGTTGTAGAGTTCAATCGGTTTGCCATCTTCAGCCTTGCCCTTAATCTCAATATCGGTTTGGTGTTCTTTTTTCTGATCAACCAAATCAATCTTTTTTGTTTCCTGCTTGTGCTCAACTTTCTCAATCTGTTTTTCCTCTTTTTTTTCAGAAATAATCTGAACTGTTTCAAGTTCTGAAGCTTTTGTTTTCAGAACTTTTTTTGATTTACATCCCAAAACAAGGAACGTGCTAAGAATTATCAGTAGTGCTTTCATCTTTTTTGGTTTTAAATTCGGTTACATCTAAATTTTCCTGAAACCTTTCAAGTTTTTTCATCCATCCAATCGGCGGAAACTTTCCACCCGTTAGAATGCTCATATTTCCCATTGCGGATCCTGCCGGCCATATAAAGACTATGAACTGAATCAGGACTTTAAAATAATCTGCTATAAAAGGAATGTCTTTGAAAATCTCATGGATCATCACAAACAAAGAATAACCTGCGATGCAGAAGCTTATTTTCATCAGAAAACCTTTGGCATTCTTCTTTATTGTAAAGTCTTTTTTAATGAAGGCGTGAACGATGGAACCCAAAATATGATCTATTGCAATCGCATAGAAAACATAAATCATAAACCATTGGTTCACGATGTACCATTTTGAAAGACCTTCAAAAACGCTGATGAAGATTGCCGGAACCGCTGCTATTTTTACCGCTGCCAAAACCTTATCGAATCCAATCCCGTTATGAATGGAATTTAGATTTCTGATAAAGAATCTGAATATACTAAGAACTGCTTTCATTTTTTTTATTTAGTTTTTATTCTGCCGGATCCTCGGGTTCTTCTAGAAGCATAAAGTGAGTTACTTCAAACTCTATAATTCCCTTCCCACTTGAATAAAAATATTCATTAAAACTATCGTAATAAGCAATAGCTTTTTTGTTTTTACTCTTATCTTCATGACCGAAGTCTATGAAGACCCAATATCTTTTCCCCTGTTCTGGTTTAAGTTCTCCGTTGTTCTTAATCCAATTGTTTTCTGCTGTATTTTCCACTTATAAAAATTTAGGTTGATTTAATAATATTACATTGCGTTGCTCAAATTCGTAATTAACTCCAGTTAATTGAGGGTAACCTATAATAATGGGCTGAATTCCTCTTTTTAAAGTCCTATCTGATATATATTTCATGTTAGGCAACCACGTTGTTGGTATAGTGTATGCACTTAGATAAGGTGCCCCATCTCCATACATACTAATACTGCTAAACTCCCAAGAGGGTACTGAATTTGAATCATTAATCCAAAAATTTGTGACTAAGTAGGTGGGTTTTTCCGGGCATAAATCTAAAGCTTCATCAACCCAATGAGCCCCCCAAGCACTGGTCATGCCACCTCTACCTATCAAGTAAAATTCCGTATTAATTCCTTTTTCAAGCAAATAAGATTTAACTCTTTTAGGGAAGTAAGACAGACCTCCAACGCTGCTCCCGTCAGGTCTTGTCGCTGCCTGTACTCCATCTACTATCTCCTGATTGGTAAGTAAAGGAAAACCTCCCCAACTATCCATGAAATAGGCAATACTATCTCCATCTTTAAATATTGAGACGTTTTCCTGATATGTTTCAAATATCTCTATATCATTAATTGTAAAATGAGTTGTTGTGTTATCAGTCCAAATTATTTCCAGAGATATATTTTTAATATTTCTGTTAAGCGGTCTGATAAGTTCATTAACCCCCTTTTTCAAGGTTGTTTCAGTGTAGAAGATATTTCCGTTTTGGTCTTTAAAATTTAACTGGATTGGATTGGTAGAAAGCTCATTGATGCCATAAACAAGTCTCATAAAACCGTTAATACCTGCAACAAACTTAAATTTGAAACCAGAATTGGCAGTTCGTTGGGCAGATTCCCAAGAGCGGCTGTATTTACTGTACATTCTCGGGAATGAAATATTTCCTGCAAGTCCATATCCGCCAAAAAAAGTTTCACCACCTTGACTCCAAGCTCCTCCTAATTCAACAGTCCCTATAACCTCAGTTGCAAGTAATGTCACTCCATTTTTAATCCAATCCCTTTCGTAAGGATTGCAGGCTAACGAATACACACCAAACAATTTTTTCTTTCTAAGAATGGTTTTAAGCAAACAATTATCAACAAACCATTCAGCCATCGCTAAATAACCCCATCTTGATAAGTGAATAGAATCACCCCAGAACCAAGACCACTGAGTAAATGAGGCAGGAAGAGGAGCATAAGTTGAAACAATGCCTGTTACTCTGTTTATCGTACATTTGATAACGACATGTTTACCGGTTATGGAATCTTTAACAACAATATTATGATTTGCATTATCATAGGTAACATCAGATATTTCAGATATTATAGTAGTAAATTGAAAATCATTATCTCTTGATATGACATTCATTATTTTAGTAGCATGATTAAAAGATGTGTCAAAACCTTTTTGTAAACTTGTCGCCATTTCAATATATAATGGCTGCTTATCAATAGTCATATCTTCCAGTTCTTTGACTAAATCCCCGATAGTATTCGCTTGAGTATCCACTATATGTTCTAAAACAGCAATTTCATCTTGCAAAGGTTTAACAGCATCAGCATTTAATGCTTTCGTGTCACCAAAATTTATTTTATCTGTTGTATTGTCTTTTAACAGATCGACACCGTAAGAGACAGAAATTTCCGAACCCGAAATACAACCAATTCTAACATAAAAAGCGTTGGTCAAATCAAAATCAGTAGCTAATAATCTGTTTACGGGACCCGTGTTTGCATCAGTCAATAAATTAGCTGTTTTACCTTCTATCAAAACTTTGTTTTCATCATAAGTAATTACAGTAGGATTATTGCTATATAAGAATGTGTTGTAAACAAAAGACAAATCTTTTATTTTAATAAAATCTGTAAAAAAGAAAGTTTGTGTTCCTTGAAAACTACCATCAGGATATAACCACCCATAAGTTGAAGCAGGTGAATTTTCATCAAACACTAAGTCGTTTTTTCCTGCAAACAAAATAACATCTTTTAATGCTGTAGCAATTTGCTTTCCTCCTTGTGGTAGTGTTTCTGTGTTTGGGTTAAATTGTGGAGATACAGGAAAAGATTCTCCATTTGTCACTTCGAAATTTACAGGAGTAGATCCATCAGTAAATGAAATGGTATAAGTATCAACAAAACCTACAGATGAAGTTTTTTCAATATCATCAATTGATTTTACAGGAATGTTTATTTCTAATTCTTTCCAAACGGTGTCAACTCGCGTTAGGATAGAAATTTTGCCGGCTTCTACAACAATACCTCCGGGATAATTTCCTTCTCCAGCAAAAGCCCAAATGTCACCTTCCGGAATTACTGAAGCAGGTGTAATTGCTCCGGCAAATTCGGTTCCTGTTACAGCTAATGCTTTTGCTTCATTGATAAGATCTAATATTTGCGACTGTGTAAAACTTTCATACTTATTTGATTTCTCCGAGTTCAAAAGCTCTAGAGTGCTGCCCATCCTTAGAGCGGTATTTTCTCCAGGCACTTTAGCCGATTTTATGGTCTGTATTAAATTATTAAGTTCTGCGCTCATTATTCAAATGTTTTATCGAAAGTGTAATTGAAAATTTTATATTTTGGAGAAGTACTTATATCGCAGCTACAGCTATAATTAAAAACTGTTTGTTTTACTATTTGTAATGTTGCTGCAATACCATCTATTTTTACGTCTGCAATATTTCCTAGATCTACTCTTGAATCAGAATGAACATCCCTTAAAATCAAATGTCCTTGCCTGTTGACAAAAGCATCATAACTTCTTACTAAAATGCTATCCTCAATCTTGAAAGATTTTGAATCCAAAGTATATAGGTTGATCATCTTTTTATTGTTGAATATTTAAATCCGGTTAGTTTATTTGTTTTACCACAGGAGCAGTTGCCAGTGCATCCACAACTATTTTTGCAATTGCAATCGTCGAATTTTGGAAACAGAATTTTGTTTAAGCATAAATATCCAAGTAAGCTTTGATAAGCTTCTTTTCCCATGCTTCTGTATTTATTCGACAGTGCCGTGATTTCTCCAAGCGGAGTCGGAAGAGAAAATTCATTTTGTTTTCCGACGGTACCATTAGCCGTATCGTTGTAATTGTTAATCAGCTTGTATCGAGCGTATGAATAATAAACCCAAACACGTAATAAACCTAAATTCTGCTGAGTCTTTGAGTGCTTATCCTGATAAGTACTACCAAAAACCAAATCAAAATACTTTTGCTCAAAATCAGGATTGATCATTTGCTGAGGGTTTGAGATGGATTCCGGTTGAGTTCTATCGTAATCAGGATTATCAATTTTTTTCAAAGCCTTATTCCAATTCTCCAATACATCATTAACGAAATCAAAGCAGAACAAAGGAATAATGTCAAATTGTTTCGCCTCTTCGATTCCGATGTCAAGTTTTTCCAGGTTACAGTGTTTTGCAACCAAGGCAACACATTTGAAATCTACTGCAGTTATGTATTTTCTATTGCTCATTACCTGCCTTTTTTGGAGTTCCTAACATTCTTCTGGCGGTTTCTTCAGCAATACCGAAAATTTCTTTGATTACCTCAACTGCTGCATTAACATCTGTAATTCCTTCAGAAACTGATTTTTGAATCTCAAGCAAAGCAGTAACACCTCCCACGGAACCTTTCAGCTGTGCCTGAGATTCTTTTCTTAATTTCTCATCTTCATCAATATTTTCATCCTCTACTCCACCCAAAGGCAGAATATTTACTTTAAATTCTAAAAGCTTCTCTAAAGTTTTTTCAAGCTTAAACCTTTCGGTTTCTGTTTGCTCCCAATAAAATTTCTTTGCCTCCTTATAAGTTTCAGAGTTAGGACCGAACAACGCTCCAGAACCTGCAAAAACTAAAATTTCCGGAATGTTACTGAATGCACCCATGATACTTTTGCGAATGTTATCGGTGGACTTATCAAAAAGCTTATCATCAAATTGCGCTTTCACTTGCTCAACGTTGAATGCTTTCTTAACATCGTCAGTCGCTGAAGTCGGAACTGAAATCACAAGAACATTGTCTGAGTTTTCGGCACCCATATTTTCTTTGATAACGTCATCGAAGGATGTACCGGTGGATCTTTCATCTTCTTCTTCATCATCGTCATACTTAGTAATGATTGTTTTACCAAGCCATCCCTTTCTTGCGTTATTATTGATATACCGTGAAATACGATGCTCAGAATCCATATCATCATAAACTACATCGGAAATCGGTAGAGCGTACTGAAATTTTGGTGTAAGATTTAAATATAAAACCTGACCTCTAAAATTTTGAACCAGTTGCTTCGGAGTAGGCTCACTAATTCCTTTTAGCTTACAATCATTTTTCATCTGTGACAAAATCACTTTTGAATCAGGATTGTATGGATAATACCAAGTCGTTTCATCAGTAACTTTTTCAAACTCATCAGAGCCTTCTTTC
The DNA here is from genome assembly GCF_057180485.1 of Chryseobacterium sp. HNCC26DJ240. NCBI lineage: Bacteria > Pseudomonadati > Bacteroidota > Flavobacteriia > Flavobacteriales > Weeksellaceae > Chryseobacterium > Chryseobacterium sp. HNCC26DJ240. The sequence goes on along the minus strand of NZ_JBXUGK010000002.1, from coordinate 223,881 downwards.
TGATCTAATAAATAAAGCTTCCCAGGAAATCCATCATCATCTTCTTTTGATAATGCTACCGGAACATAATCCAAAACCTTTGTAGATTTTCTTTTAAATTTTAAAGCTTCGATTGAGTTTTCAATATCTACTTGGTAAGTCTGAAGAAAATATACTCCGTAGTGATATGCTATGTCAATTGATGCCTGATCAATAATATCATTTACCGTTTCTCCTTTTCTATTTAGCATAATATCAACATTTGGTTCAACACCGTTTCCGGCAATGAATTTTGACATCATATATGCACACCTCTTTCCAGTTGGAGAGTTATTTATAACTTTCTCCTGGCGTAACGGTGCAAGGTTATCGGCATCACGAGAATAAATTCTTTTATCATCGTTCTTTGATACAGAAATATCCCTGCTTTGCAGTTCGACATTCGATGCTCGCAGGGATTTCTTATTTTTATTTTTGTCAGGACTCAACATCTTTGAGTTTAAGTATTTGGATTATTTATTCCACTGGAGCATCGCCTTGCTCTTGATCTTCTGAATCATTTACTGCATCTTCATCGATAGTATTTTCTTCAGTTTCTACGTCTTCTTCAGTTTCTAACTCCTTACCTTCCAGATAAGCGATCATGTCAGCCTTTCTTGTGATCTCTGAATATTCTTCAGCAGGATATTTTTTCTCAGCTGCAAAATTTTTCATGTCAACAAGTTTCTCAGGGAATTTGTTGTCCGCAGGAGCATCGCCTTGCTCTTGGAATTTTTTAGGAAGAATTTTAAACTGCTTTTTTCTTTCAGCAATTTGTTCCGGAGTTCCATGTGAAAGATATTCTTCAGCGAATTCTTCCGTCATGATATTCCCGTAACTTCGGGTTCTTCGAATCGTATTTTTCTTCTTATCTTCCTTGTCGTAAGTGTAAATAATTGAGTTGTCTCTTAATTTGAATGTATTTTCAGACATAATTTCTCGGTTTGAAATGTTTTGATTGTTAATTAATCTGTTCCAATCAGAATCGAATGTGCAACCGGCACAATCGGGTTCTCTTCCGAATTTCTCGGCAAATAATTTCTTATAAGCAGTAAGGAGGTCAGAACTATATCTAACCTCACTTTTCCCTGCTTTTATAAGATCTTCAATTGAAATTGCCATTATTAAGCTGCTTCAAATTGTTCATTGAAATCAGCATTAGCATCACCGCCGGTCTGTGGTTTGTAAACCATTGGAAGCATAGATTCCTGTCCGTCTTCATCAGATTGTAAAACAATCAAACCTCCACCGCCTCCTGCTGCAACATCGTAGGTATAATCTCCGGTAGTAATACCATTTTCCCAACCATAAACTTCCGGTGTTCCATCTGTCAATTGCAGTACGACTACGTAACGGCCGTGGTCAAGCTTATCCATCTGACATTTAGCTTGAGCCGAAGCACCCAACATTAAGATTTGAACCTGATGCAGATATTGAACAATACCGTTCTCTGTCTTGGACTTGTTGGTGTAACCTTTGATCGCATTTCCAGTTTCTGGAAGCTTAACCATCACGCCTTTTTTTAGTGATTTTAAAACCATCTGAACTGTATAATCACAAGTGGAACCTGCAATACCTCCAACTACAGAATTATCTTTGTCGACATCATTAAGATTGATAAAGACGGCTTCTTGAAAATATTTCTTTGCGAAATTCCGAGGGCAACTGTTGTCAATTGACCCTGTTAACTCCGCACAAATAATAGGATTTGCCATATTTTTGTTTTTAAATTGCTAGTAAATAGTTATCCTTCTCAGCAATAGCAGCCCCGAAGTAAGATCCTCCCTTCATGTAGATTTTATCGTCATCTTGCGAATGCCAGATGTCGAAGAAATTCAAGTTACTTTGCTCCTGAGTTCCCATAACCAAGTTAGAAGCATACGTCAATAAGAATCTGTTCGGATTCACTCTTTTCGCATTTGGAGTAGCGATTTTTTTACCGTTCCAGCCAGGATTCAACTCAGCAGTTTTGTTGATTACCTCATCCCAGATCTTCATTACTTTGATTGGAATTCCGTAAAATGTCAATCTTTCGAAATCAAACTGTGGTGCAGCTACAACTTTCTCAGGATCCAAAATCTGAACACCATCACAACATTTCTTATCTTTCAAAGTGTTGTAATACAAAGTCAGAATCATTGCATTTTGCTTTGTGATTCTGAATTCAACCGGCTTGTCTGTGAACCATGAACCAAGGAAATACTTTTGATACATATCAAGAAGAATTTCATAGATTCTTTCTCCAGTTAATCTTTGAGCTGTAAAGTTTGCGCCATCGTTTTCAGCAATAGTCACGATGTGATCCGCTCCACCAGCTTCAGCTTGAGTAAACCATCCGTCGATTCCGTTAAACAATGCAGATGTACTGGCTTTATCACCGAAGTAAGCACCTCTCCATTGAGCTGCTAAATGATTTTTCTTGAACTTGTCAACCATGAACTGAATCAATGCTGAGTTCATATACTCTTCATTTTTCGCAGCGTCCGTTTGGATCATTTTGTACTGGTTCCAGAAAACAAGGAAATCGTCATCGAAGCTTCTCAAACAGATTGGTACTTTACATTCGATCAAACCTAAATCCCACTTTTCTGTAGAATAATCAGTGCTGATGTCACACGCAGGAATCGCACAAACATTAGGATTTGAGAAAGGAAAGCTTTCATAATTTGCTTGGTCGTCAATGATTGGAACATAATTTCCGTGACGAATACCAGTAAGTACTGTGTGTTCTTTGGTAAGATCAGTAACTTCTACTGAACCTTTGAAAAGAGCCTCTGAAAACTGCATCTTTTCTTGTTTTGTAAGACTACCAACTACATCGGTAATCTGAGCGGTAAAATTTGTATCTATTGCCATTTTATTTTACGTGTTTAAAAAGGTTACGCTTTGCTGGAGCAGAATTTCTGGAAGTCCTTTTCTTTGAATCTGGTTTTTCATCTTCTTCTTCCTCATCGTCTTCCATTTCCTCTTTGAAATTCTTAATAATGGATTTAGCATCATTAAGCTTTGTATTCAAAGTAGCTTTCTCAGTCTTTAGGTTTTTAACTTCCAGCTTGAGATTTTCAATTTCTTCTTTCAATTCTGAATTCTCAGTTTGTAAGGCTTCAGTCTCAGACTCCTCATCTTCTTTAGGAAGAATTTCAATAAGCTCTTCACCGTCGAATTTGTAAGTTTCCCCAGAAGGCATTACATATTCGCCGTCATTGCTTTCTCCGGCAGGTTTGCCGTCAAACTTAGCTTTGTCTCCGGCAGTTTCTCCATCTTTTGCTTTTGGAGTTTCATCGTCGCCTAATTCGTAGAAATCAAGCTCAGAATTATCTGCAGTGAAAACAATTTTGTTTTTTGTACCCTTGAAAAAATCATCTATTTGATTTCTCAATTTGTTCCAGGTACTCTTTCTGTTTTTCTCTGACATATTGTTTTTGAATTTTTGTCTGTTTTCAGAATGATTTTTTTTAATTGAGTTCATTACCTCAACCTCGATGACCTCTACATCTTCCAATTCCGTGAAGAATCCATATTCAAGAGATTTTTGAGCAGTAACAAATCCTTCAGAGTTCATGAGCGAAACCGCTTCCTCTTTGGAGATGCTGGTTACTTCAGCATAAAGATTTGAAATCTGATCATCAACTCTCACTAGATCCTCTAAATGTTTCTGATGTTCGTTTTTGTCGCCCATAGTCCACGTCCATGCATTATGGATGAATGGCTCTGCATAAGAATTTCCAATTCTCTTTTTTGTGCTGGCAAGAAGAATGATCACACCACTCGAAGCACACCAACCATCTACTCGGGTGGTGAGGCTTATGTTGTTTTCCTTTTCAAATCTTTGAAGTTTATTTCTAATTCCGAAAGCAGTTGCGGTGCAACCTCCATAAGTGTGAATATTTGCAATGAGCTCATCACCTTCAGACACAGTCAATCTTCCCAAATCTGCGTTCAAATCCTTGAGAGAATATTCATCGCCCCAACCGGAATGGAAGGGGACAATGTCGCCGTAAATATTAATTTCATGAACCATAAGAAAAACTACTTGCTCTCATACAAATATTTGAATAAAAAGCAGTAATTTTGAAGGTATATCAAAAGTGTAAAATATTGCCTAAATCTTTTATTCAAAGGCTTTTAAACACTGTTCGTAATTTTTTAAAAGAATATGGTTTTCATTCTATTATTTATTTTACTTAGCTTAGGAGTTTTTTTTGTTTTCAGATACATCTCTTTGTTAAAAAAGATGGTTAAACCTGTGAACGAAAAAAATAAATACATTGAAATTCATGAGAAGAAATTAGTTGATGATAATGAATACAATGAGTATTTGGAATGGTGTAAAATGAAAGGGGAAATTGCAGTTGATAAAGAAGGTTACAATGAACACAGAATGAAAGAATATTTGATGTATCGGAAACTTATCAAATATGGAATTAAAGGATTAAAATAATATGGTTATGAAAGAGATAGAATTTAATAATGAAAATATTGACCACATTCTTAACTTGATACTTTGGGATATCAATAAATTGAGAGAAAGGGGTATCGATGACTCACGAATTATTATTTCCATACCAACTGTAATTAAAAATGCAGTAGAATCTAAAAAAGAAGAAATGCAAAGCCCAATTCAAATACAAAAGACATTATTTGGTTTTGAGGTCGCACTTGGTTATAATAATCAAATTTGTGTTTTTGATAAGATGGCTGAAATAAATGATGAATTTAATAATCCAATACATTTAACTTTTGCTGGATGAAAAAAATAATTTTACTAATTGGAGTCGCAGCTTTATTTACATCATGTGGAAAGGATGACAAAGATTGTGAGTGCTCACAACAGCGTTGGGAAAGAAAAGCAACTTACACCGTCGCTACTTCTAATGGTCAAAGTACGTTTGTTTCAAGTACAGACTGGCAGAAAGCCGGAAATCCAGAATCAATAGATTCGGATGATTGTGGTAAGAATGGAAGTCTTGCAGGAAATGGTTCTTCAAATGGAACTTTAAATCCAGGAAACAATACTTACACAGTTACCGAATATGAAAACAGAGTTACCTGCCAATAATTGAAAATCCTACAAAAGTGTAGGATTTTTTTTATCTATTTTTAATTGCTTATTCATCAGGCATAACGCCTTTTCAACCGTACTCACAGAAACTTTGCAGGCTTGAGCCACAACTTTTTTTCTCTCCGTTTCTTTATCAATCCACAAATATTCCTGATAAGCTTTGTAAATGTGCATCAGATCAATTGCAGAACTGATTGACTTCACACCAACAAGATCAAGTTTAAAGAACACTTCAAGGTTACTAGAGATTAAATCTTTTACTGCTATTTCCAAAATTCACATTTTTTTATTGATTGTCTTAATTTATATGATAAAACGCATCCGCAATTACCACACATTCTTCCGCTCAGTTCCGGGATTGAATTATCTATCACTCTCATATCATCAACCGGTTCTTTCATGTTGAAATCACAGCCTTTACAAAAGTTTTCCAGACGTTCTTTTGCGAGTTGAGATTTATGACCAAAGTAAAAATTGGTCATTCCGGATATCGCAGCCTTCACACTTTTAACTGCATCTGGATTAGTTTCTGTTTCCAGATTTTCTTTCATTCTTTTTATTCCTTCGAGTAAATCCATAATTAAAAATTTGAAGAGTTAGCGATTTTTCTGTCTTGTGCTAGATCCGACAGACCATTTTGTGATCCGGAATAGATTGCATCTTGTAAAAGTCCTACAGCATCTGAATCTAAAGTGATCACAGGGTTGACTGTTCTAATTGTATTTTGAACTGTTGCCAAGTTACTTCCGATAACTCCACCATTAGCATAAAGTGGAACTCCACCACCAGCAACATTAATATCAGAAATTAACCCGGGAAACATCTGAAAAGCTTTTTTAGTCAAAATTGGTTCACCACCTTCGGCTTCGATCATTCCGTTAGGGGTAGAAATTGGAACCCCACCCCCATCATGGGAAGGACCATTGATCAACATTCCCTTTGCAGCCTTGTCAGCTTTAACTGAAACAATTTTTTTGACATTTGATAAACCGGAAGCAACTGCAAGACCCGCGAGTATCGGACCCATCACTGCACCAAGAGGTCCACCTAATGAAGCACCGGCAGCATAAGCGGCAGTTGCAGCTTTGTAAGTATTGATAGTGGTTTCCGCAATTGCAGCAGCTTTTCCTACAGCAGTACTTTCCCCGAATAAAGACTTTATAGAACCAAATGCACTGGCGTAAGCTTCCAATTTTGCATCATTAACAGCTTTGTCTAGCTTTTTCTGATTAGCTGCATATTGAGATTCGATGACATTTAGCTGGTCTAACTTATTTTGGAGACGAAGTTTTTCGTTTTCATCATCTAAAAGAGCAATCTCATTTTCAAGTTGTTTACGCTGAGTAATGATTTCGGCATTCAGATCATATTCTTCCTGGTCTAATTGTCTTTTTAATTCATTTTCCTTCAGGAACTGCTCCAGTCGCTGTTGTGTATCGGCTTCAAGTTGCGTGCGTTGAATTTCAGCTTCAAGCGCATTATTTTCTTCAAGCTTAATAATTCGTTGCTGGAATGCTAGAGCTTGCTTTAAATCGCGTTGTTCTTGAAGGTCAGTTTCATACTTTTTTTCAAGTTCCTTCTTTTTCTCATTCGTAGAGGCCGTGAGTTCAACTTCACGATTATTGAATTCTTGACGAATATTCTCAATTTCAGCTAGAAGAATTTTTCTTTCATCAAAATCATTTTGATTTAATTCTTTCTTTTTATTTAATTCATCAACTTTTTGTTGAATAGAAAGAATTTTAGCCTTTTCTTCATTGTCGTTGGCTGCCTGCTGTAAACTTCTTACTTCATCATAATAAGAAGTTTGTAAATCTAATTTGCTTTTAAGAAGAGATTTATCATTCTTAAGTTTGTCGGCATTGTCGAGAATATACTTTGCTAATTCTGTTTTGGCAATATCAGCTTTTTGCTCGGCTTCACTTTTTGCGATTTCCAAAGTTCGCTTAGATTCTTCCTCCAAAGCTTTTTTCGCATCTTCAGCAGCTTTTCTTGCATCAGCAATTCTTTTTGATTCTATTTTTTTTGCATCAGCTTCGGCTTTTTTTCTAGCTTCTTCAGCAGCCTTTGCGGCGGCTTCCCGATCTGCCTGAGTAGTGGATTTATTTTTGTTGCTCGCTTCGGTCTTCTCTTTTATCGGAGCTTCCTCAATTGCTTTTTGTGCTTTATTAGCTTTGTTCAATGCGTAAATTCTCTCTGCTTCTTTTCTCGCAGTTGTAAATTCTTTACCTAAATCAATATCTTTAAGTTTTTGTAAACCACCTTTCAAGTCTGCATTCATAAATAATGCAGCAGCTTCTGCCAATTGTTTAAAAATTGATTTAGCAGAAATTGCGAAAGTTGAAAGCATCAAACCTGTATTTGTGATCACTCCTCCAAATAATTTCACAGCACCTGTCAAAGCATGATAAATACCTTTCAAAATATTCAAAGGATTCATCATTTTTAAAACATTTTTAAGGAATGATTGCGACTCTGAATTATTGATACCGAGTGCTGAAGCAAGGTTAGAAAAGGCGTCAAATATCTCTTCAATCACAACCCAAAGTGCATCTGCATATTCTGTTGCTGCATCCCAAGTTTCACCTAAAATTTCCGAACTTCCGGTAATTTGATCAAGCCAAGACATCGCATCAGTCAGGCCACCCACGAATTTATACCATAGCGTTTCAGCTTTGATCATGAATAAATCCATATCTCCCATGAAATCCATAAGAGCATCAGATTTCAAAGCTTCATCCTTCGTTTTTGCTAATTCTAGATTTGCCTTGCTTACGGCAAGAGTTCTCTGCTGTAACTTCGTGAGAGGCTCCTGTAGATTATCTATGCCTTCATAGATATTTTCAAACATAACCTGAGCACCACCAATATCTTCTCCAGCACCTTTGAAAACATCAGCTGTGAGAACTCCGAACTGCTGAACCGAAAGGCCTTGTTTTTTAGCTTCAGCGGACATCAACACAATTGCGTCCTTCACGGTCATTACACCGGAATTTACATCATGGGAAACTTTATCGGCAAACGGTTTACCAAAAGCGTTGGCAATAGCATCAGATTGAGACTTGGTAAATTCTTCAAGCGACAGTCCTGCCTCCTTAATCGAATCTTCGAACTTGTCACTGAAAAGACCTTGCTCCTGTGCTTGGATCTGCAGACCGATAATCTGATCTAAATCGAATCCATATTTATTAAGTAATGGACCATATTCACCTAAACGATCAAGAAAATCGCCGTTGGCATTCGCACCACGGATATAACCTTGTTCAATTTTGTCAAATGCTTCATCGAATGTAATACCTAGCTGCTTTGCTAAAGTGTTGGCGGTATTCAGAGTTTTTTCAAAGTCATCTTTAAAAGTATCTGACAATGCTTTTGCCCTAACTCTGATATTGTCGGCAACAGCGCCAGTAGTTCCGGTGAGATCTTCAGTAAGTTTTTTCGCTTCCTTGATTTCTTCGTTGTAGTCGATTATCGCATTTACTCCGGAATAAACGCCAACAGCCAAAGCAGCGAAAACAGCAATCAGTGCCGTCAAAGGATTGGCGAGGATAAAAGTATAAGCTTCAGCAGCAGCAGTTTTAATTCCATTAAACCCAGCTTTAATTGAGTCAAAACCTTCTTGAACATTTCCACTCAACATTTGGCTTGCTCCCTCAGATATTTGTGAAAAAGCAGAAGTAAATGCTTCTTGATAATTACCAACATTTCTTTGATTGTCTCCAACTGTTCTATCAACAGCCAAAAGTTGATCATTAAGTTCCCGAGCACGAGTAGACGCTTCAGCAAATCTTGCAGCTAATTCGGCATATCTTTCCGGTTCAGATTCTCGCATTCCGGAATTTTCCATCTGAATTAATTCTGCACCAAGATTTTTAACTTCAGTTTTTGCAGCACTCAATTCTGTTGTAAGTTCTTTATACGCACCCTCGTTTCCTTGAATCTCTTCACGACCGGCAGCCAGCAAACGGTTGAGTTCTCTCTGCTCAGTATTTAGTTCAGTTATTTCCCGTTGCGTGGTTGTAATTGAAAGCGCTAATTCAGCTTGCGAGCGTACCGCAGCCTGTTGTTCTGTAATAAATGACTCGATCGCTTCGTTGCTGGTAGCAACTGCTTCTGCATATTCTTCCTGAGAAATCACACCTTCAGCAAGCATTTCGTTAAATGCTTGCTGAGCTTCGTTCTCTGCTTCAATGCTTTTTTCTAAATCTGAAATTAACTTATTATAGTTTCTGACAGACGCTGTACTTTCAGTGATAGTACTTTTCAACTTTCCTAAGTGAAGATAGTTGGCAGCTACTTGATCTGAGAGTTTTGTGGAATCCCATGTGAAGGTTCCAAGTTCTATGTTTCGATTGCTCATCCCAAAAGTTTATTATTACTTTCAGGGGGTTTACTTCTTTGAGGTCTTTTTTAAAGCACGGGGATGCTTATTGTAATAATTCTAATTTCTCCTGTATTAATAATTGTCTTCTGAAATCTAATTGTGGAAGAATTCGGTTATAATATTTTTCCTGGTAATATGGTGTGATTACCTTTTTTCCTTCAATTATGGCAAACTGTGGCAATTTTTCCTCAATGAAAATATCAATATTAAAATCCTCACGCAGAATAAATGCACGCTGGCCACTTGTAGAATATTTTGAGTCTGTTGTATATTCTGTATATCCTTCGAGGCCTTCCAGATCTGTAACAACAATGTCAATATCTGCCGGAACTACATTAATTCCCTGAAGCATCATTGCCACGCTTCCAACGAAAACAAGATTCTGTTTCGCTGATAATTCATTTAATAATTCTAACATACTCCTAATTCATTTAAAGTTCCGTTACTTAGCACTGTTCCTTCTCTTGCGCAAAATGGTCCGATTGTAAGCGACTGACCAACGCCACTTGCATACTGTATAATTGATTGATCTGAACCATTACAATCAATAAAGCTTACAGAAAGGTCATCGCCGGAACCGCCATACTTAGTAGCTTCATAACTCTTACAAGGAATAACCGGACAGTCAATAACAACCTGATTTACCAATAATGCACCTCCGTTATTTAAAATTTGTTTTGCTTCTAAACTTTTAACTTCAGAAGATGAAATGAAATTCAACACTATCATATCATTCATTCCTAATAAATTAATAAACTGAATTGTTCTTGGCAACGCTTGCAGACTTGTAAAATCAAATCTGTAACATTTATCCGGATCTGTCTCTATTTTTCTCTCATAATAAATTGAATTTGAAAAACCTGAAGCGGCTCCATTGGTGTAAGAAACACGAAATTCATTAAGCCCAAAACCAAACAGTAAATTGATATTTGTAATGTTTGAAGAAATATCAGTCCAAGAACCATTGTTCAATCTTTTTTGCCAAGTGTATGTTGGGTTTCCGGTAATAGCTGCAACAGCATCATAATTGGATCTTGTAGATGTTGTATTTATATTTGCGTCAATCCAGTCTATTGCTACACCAAGATTAATCAGTGCAGAATCAGCAACTCTTTTTACACGGATAAATTCTCCCGGAGATTTTTTGCTGTCAAAATTAATTTTGTTTAATATGTAGTATTGCTGCTCCTGTCTGAAGTAATAAAGCTTTTGGAAATCCAAATGAATCATATCAATAATATTGCAATCCAAATCAATAGTGTGTAACCTGCTATCGTTTAAGATAGTCGTGTAGTCTCCATAATATTTGCCAAGTAAATTTTGCCAATCTAAGCCGCTAAATGATCCTACAATTGCTGTAGTTATAGATTGAGACTCGTTTGTCGCTTCACTACCGATAACTACAGAATGGACTCCGGAAACCTCCTTAATAAAATAAAATCTTTTTTCAAGGCCTTTATACTTAGGAGCATTGTTAGGATTGTCGTCTGGCTGTTTTTCATAAAATTTAAAAACATCAGAATCAATCTCAGTTAAATCATTGAGGAAAAATTTTGTTTTAATTCTTTCCGGAGCGTAAGTTCTAGATTTAAAAATGCTTTTTGAAGCTGCTATATTTTGATTTGAAACATCAATATATCCATCGTAATAGGTTCCTTCTTTATCATTGTACTGATATTGAAAGAAGTTTCTTTGAGCATAATTTGTTGAAATATACTCTTCATTTGTTCTCTCAATGTATTTATCTGTCCAATCTATAACCTCAGCAGTTCTAACGCGTTCAGCAATGGTTTTATATGAAAGCTGATTTGAATGTTCTTTCGGAAAAATTGTCAAAGCATGAATGTTAATGACCTCTTTCACAAAATCCTGAATCGAAAAATCTGCAAGACCATCTTGAAAGTTTACATCTTCTTTGTTTACTTTTTCAATTCTGATTGCGAAAGCAATATTGATTGGTAGTGCCGTTGGAATTCCTCCTTTTTCAAAAAACAACTGCAAAACAGATCCTGCTGTCAGCGAAATAAAAAATTCTTTTGTTGTAGTTTGTGATGTAGATGTTGAAACGAGAAGTAATTTATTCGTAATATTTTGTAGTGGCATTCCTTCAGAATTTATTCCCATCCAAAAGTTAACATTCGAGTAGACATTCTGAACATTTACTTCAAAACGAACTCTGTAATTTCCATCTTCAGGAACGTCTAAAAATTGGGAATATCTCCAAGGTGATCCAGCGGTACTATTTGGCAACAATGGAAGATATGGTGAGAAGTTAGTTTGCCAAACTTGACTATTATTTGCTTGAGTTAATATTTTATAGAGTTCTGAAATGTTTGGTGCCTTTGGAAATGTCAACCAAAAGTTATTAAAATCAGGAGTGTCAAAAATTTCTCCGTCGTAAGGAAAATTAAATTGTTCATGAATTTTATCCCACAAATATTTTAAACGAACACTCGGAACCAGGTAATCAATATTTATAATATCCGGATTACTTAGAAAGTGAGTCTGGCCATTATAGTCAGCAAGGAAATAACGGTAAGGAGAATTCCCATTATATGAACTTACTACAGTTGATAAATCTTTGACATGGTTTATTTCGGAAAGATCAAGATCATTTCCAAGAGTTTTATTTTCAATCGCTTTGAAAAATTCGATAATTCCGGAATACAAGTAAATTTTATAATTGTCTCCAGTGTCAGTAACATTCATCCAACCTTTGACAATGACATCAAATCCTTCATACTTCATTTTGCAATCAGGCTTTAAATACGGAACTCTTGAGGTGTCAGAAGGCAAGCCCAAACCTTTTAAAATGCGAACATTGTTGTTTGTCTTTGGAGCAGAAAAAGAATTAGTGAATGATGTTTGTCTGTCCTTGAGTTCAGAAATATCATTCACTTGAAAAGTATGTTTTATAGTGGCATCGGAATAAAGATCTATCCTTTCACCTTCAACCCAAAGATCTATTATCATGATGTTTTATTGTAAAAATTTGCAAAAGAAAATTCAATTTTATTTTCGTACTTCCTGGTCCAATTGTTTTCAATCGATTCATTATTTCCAAGTTCTAAGAGCTCCCACTTCGAATCATTGTCAGTTCCATCAGGATGATAAAGAAAAACTTCCGGAGAGTTTACAAGTTCTGTGAATACCTCCTGAATTTCCCAAGGAGTTAGTGTTTGGAATTCAATTGTTCTTTCTGAAGTAGATGAAGAATTTTTGAAATTATCTGATCTTAAACGATTTGTTTTCTTCGTAATAGTTTTTCCTTTTTTAGTAGGTGTTTTGATCTGATACTTCTCAAAAATAAAAAACTGATATCCTCCGATTGAATTAAGGAATTTCAAAAGTTTGTAGTCACATGAAGGATTTGAAATTTTAAAAGAAGTTGTGGGAATGAAATCTACAACTAAGCTTCCCTGAATCTTTTTTGCAAATCCAGGCAGATCAAGACCACGCCATTCAATCCACTTTCCAATAATAAGTTCTTGAGTTGATGACAAAAACCATTCTGAACCAGCTGATTTGTTTCGACCACCTCGAACGAACAACTTTGTCAATGAAATTGTTTGATCAGCAATACTACTATCATCAAATTTTGCAGTAAAATCAAGTTGAAATGATTGTAAAGAATTGACTGTAATATGATCTGTGGGAGGGAACATATATTTTATTGGGATACAGATATTAAATTCAAAATTATTATCCGGAGATGGCGACAACTCAAATGCAGGAACTGAAACTCCTGTTGTTAGATTTTTTACAGTTATTTCCAAAATGGAAACACTTTCAACAAAACCATCAACGGTAATCCAATTATCGTTGAATGCTAAATAGTAATTATTTTCTAAGCCTGTTATTGTCATTTTTCTTCTTCATTAATAATTACTAAATGATCTACAGGTATTATTGCTACTAATAGTCCATTAACAGAGAAAACGTATGATCCATTATCTCTGAACATTTCATTCGCAGTGAATTTTCTTACATAAACACCATTGAAGTAAATTGTATAATTTGTCATCTAAATATTTCTTGTGCGTTTCTAATCAGTTCTAATTCAAGCATTAATTGAAATTTACCTCCAATCTCTTCTTGAATATATTGAAGCGTACGAGGTTCATTCAGGATCTCCATCAGATTCGAGCCTCCTTCCTCGTGCCACGTAGTTCCTCTCTGGAAAATCTTTTCCCGAACTGCAAAAGCTACCGGCGTTGCATCTTTTTCTGAAAGATTAAATTTTGCCATTGCCCATTTGATCAGAGGACCTACCGGAACTTTCTTTCCTGGTGGGAGACCTTGAACTAGTTGCTCTGTGTATTGTCTTCCTTTAATTGATCCTGAGTTTAAGCCGGTAGCTTCAGCTGATAGGTTTTGTTCCCAGTCTCCAGTTGCACGCATTCCTAATTCTTCAAATCGAGGTAAAATAAATAACTCAATTACTTTGTTTAAGATTTCTTCAGTTTCGTCAATTGAAAGGTAAATCGCAGCCATCGTTTTAATTTATCCCCAAATCCACCAACCGATAAAAATTCCAACGCCGATGATCGGCAAGGAAATGATTGTGAATAATAGAGCAGTTAAAAATATTCCGGCAACCTTTACCCGAAGTGGTCTCTTTTTTTTGTCCATAATTTTATTGTGTATATTGTCTGAAAATTCCAAGGATTCTCCATCCTGTGTAATTATTATCTTGAAGAAGTCTCACCACTTTCATATTCCATTTGAAGATTTCAAACTCATATCCCATTTCGCAGAGGTCAAATTCATTTCCATTACCAAGACAATTTTGCAGAGGTTCAAGAATTGTTTTCCAAAGGCTTTCATCGATTGGATGACCCGCTTGTTCGTTGTAAGTGTTTACTCCAAGGTCAGAATGCTTTACTACATATAAAGTAAAAATATGATCACACCAAGCACGGTTAACTAAATTCGTATTTGGATCTCTAGTGTAGCCGGATGATGTTTCATAATCTGTCACATAAAGATGGTTACAACAAACTTGATCTTCCGGAGCCTCCTGTGAATTCATATTTTTTTCTGAAAGTGGAGCGCCAAAAGTCCAACATGAATTGCACTTTAATTCTGCATTCCATTTTTCTGCAAGCTGTTCAAAAAAAAGTATTGCGTTCATTATCTAAATCTTCTTTTATTGTATTTGCGGTCATAAGGATTTACTGAACTTTTAGGTATTGGAGCAGATGTGGCCTCCACAAATCCATTTAAGGCCAGTGCAGCTTCATTCATTGAATCGGCAATTGTTTTTGTATTTTCAATTCCTTGAGCGAGAGTTACCGGAACCGGGGATTTATCAACAATTTCTTTGAGTAACCTTAACCCTTCATAAGCTTCTGATGTAGATCCTGAACATCCAAAATTTAATGCTATTACTAAAATTTCTTTACAACTCATTTCTCAAAATTTAAAAAACCCGACCGGAATATTCCAGCCGGGTTAAAACTAATAACCATGAAAACTCAAATTAAACATGAGAATCACAATACAGACGCAATTTCCTGTAGCTAATCTGTATAGAGTCAAGTAACGGATTCGAACCGCTGGACATTTGGGTTGCAACCAACTCCCTTTCCTCTCGGGCAACTTGACAAAAAAAACGGTTTCCAAAAAATGTGGAAACCGTTCCACCAAATCACAAAATATTAATATGAAAATTAAATTCGTTTCTTAAATTATTCCTACATTTGAGATTAACCTTAAAATTAAAAACTATGTTTATTGAAATTCAAATGTTCCAGGGATCACTTACTGCAATTAATTTTCAAAATGTCATCAGCATTTCTCAAGATGTAAATGGTTTTGCAATCTTAAAAATGATTAATGGTTCAGAAATTAAAACAACAAATAAGTATGATAATCTCAAAAGACACATGAACACTTTAGGTTTATTCAAATAAAAAAATCAACGTCCTCCAATGATTCGGGGTTCGGTAATGAACCCCTTTTTCAATGCCCTTGTAAGATTTAAAAGAAAGAAGTAAAACATCAACTGATCGAATCTCTTATGCAATCTTACTGTGTCTATTCCAACCATTCGGGATGTGGTGCCAGGAGTTATTCATCGATCAGTTGCCCCTATTTTTTATTTTTTATAATCTCAGCATAAGCTTCTTCAATTTCTCTTTGGATCTTATCAAGCTTTAATTTTTCGTAGACCTTGTAATACGGAAGCTTTTCGATTTTGCTATGATTGAGAATGTTACCTGATGATAAACTGTCAATTGTTACATAGCTTCCAAATTCATCTAACCTTTGAATTCCTGCTGCCATAAGTTCAGGCTTCGGAATTGATGAAAGATTATTAATTTCAATGTTATTGATGAATTCTCGTTGTTCTTTTACCCAAAGAAGGAAACATAAATATTCGTTTCCGGAGACTTTAGAAATATCAACCTTTTCAAATTGACATTCAAGAAGCAATTCGATAGCTTCTTGATCACGTCCCTGCTTTTGTAGAAGTGGTAAATCTTTTTTGACAACACCGTAAGGAAGTTCAATGAACGCTTTGCTTTTGTATTGTCCTATGGTGTCTGAAGGCTTTCCGTATTTTATCATTCTTTCAAAGTCCTTATGAGAGACCGTTGAGAAATCAATTTTTGACTGATCATCAACCGGTATTTCAATTGGCTTTTTCTTTTTCCAGAATAATTTCATAAACAAAAGGGTGTATATTATGCAACCTTTTGACAAATATAGATATTATATTTTAAATGGCATTAAAATATTTTTAAGAAATTTTATAAGATACTTTTGTTGCTTTTTGATTATAAATAAAATATCCTCCGGCTTCAGTAATATGATCATAACCAGATGATTTATCTGGTTCGCCATTTTTATAAGTTTGCCTTTCTAAAGCTTCAGCATAGGTAGGACATTGTTCATCATTTACTAAGTATGAGCGAACACCGTCACTATCACTGAAGGCTTTATTAACCGCGTTTACTCTGTCTTTTACGAATGGATTTTTATTTGGCGCTCGAATGATATAACCATATTTTCTGATGATATCGTGATCCGATTTTCCGCTAGTGTTTCTTGCACTTCCGGCAGCATCAGGATAAATTATTATTTTAAATCCATTATATTTTTCTTTCAATAATTCGCAAACTTCTTGAGTGTCGTAGGCATTAGCAATTTCATCGACGGCATATTTAAACTGATTATCCATTACATGAATTACAGCGTTCATTTTTGTAATGTTAAAATCCATTCCGACATGTAAAACATCACTTTTTTCAACGATCCGTTGAGTTCCATTTTTGATCCGATCATAGTTTCGATAAACATTCCCAGCAGTAAGATTTACAAATTCTCCACTTAAATATGCTTCCAGCTGCTGAGGTGAATAAATTGCTTCCAGTGTTTTGATGTATTCCGGAGGAAGAAAAGGATTGTCTTTTGTTTTCGCCCGGATAATAACACGGCTCTCACCTTTTTCTCTTACGAAAAAATTGTAAGCCCATTTGAATCCTTCCGGAGTTCCAACCACATCTGTACAGTTAAAATCATCATTTGGTAAAACAGATCTGTTTCTTCCGGTAACCATTGCGAAAACTTCAGACATTTTTACTGTCGGCAAAATATCTGTTTCATCAACAAGAGAATAACCAACTTCATAACCAACTATTGATGCTGGATTATCCATTGATCGTAAAATTATAGTACCGTAAGGAGTTATGATTTCTTTATCTGATCGATTAAGTTTAAACTCAATATTGAATTTAGTAAGTAGTTCTGAAAATTTAGGAAAAGCAATATCACGGATCAGCCCGTAAGTCGGTAAGTAGTAGGCAACATTTATTCCTGGATATTTTAATTTTGCAAGAACTGTTTTAAGTACTCCAGCGTAAGATTTCCCACTACCATAACCACCAATTAATCCGGTGTGTTTAGCGGTGGAAAAGATGAAATCTTCCTGATGAGGTAAAACCTCAAGCTTTATCTTCATTAGTTATTCTTACTATTTCAATGGCCTGTAAAGTATGAGTTAACTTCACTGGCTTGTCTGGATCTCCTCCTTCGACAGATATTTTTTTTGCAGGATACAAAGCTTCAAGTTTTGAAATCTCTTTTGCAAATGCCAATAGTGTTCTTTTTCCCTGAGGTGTATTTTTAAACTTTGAATCTAATGAACGAATCTCATTTTGCAACCAAGCAATCCGTGTTTGCCTTTTTTCTTCAACCGTTGCTGCGGTTTCAGTATTCCATTCTTTGAAAGCCTCATCAAGATAACGAACTGCTTGACGTCGGGAAAGATCCCAATTGTTTATGATTTGTTTAATGATCAATGAATTCGGTACTGCATCAATCAACCAACCTTGAACAGTGAATATTCGCTGCTCTTTCATTATTTTGGTAACCTTATTTTCCCGTGGCATTTTTAATTATTTGGAAACATTTTCTTAATGACTGCTACATCACGAAGACCTTTATTGATTTCAGTTCGAAGTTTGATTGCTTCAACTTCTCTCAATCTTCTTAGTTCCGGATCTGAATCCTGAATGACACTTTTCTCGAAAGTTTCTAAAGCTGAACGATTCCGCTCAACTTCTTCCATTAAATAATCGATGATATTATCTTTCATATTTCTTAGTATTTCGTAACTCATTGCAAAATTTTTGCTCAAAATTACTTTGTTTTAAATGAAACCGGTAAGGTTACCGTTAGGCAACCTTACAATTTTTTCAGGGGTTTTGTTTTAAGGTCAAAAACCGGCTCAAAAAACCAAGCATGGAAAAAATACAGCATAAGACCTGTAATTGCTGTTGAATTACAGAGCAATATTAGGTTGACTTAAGAGGTTATCCAAGTCAATTTCTAAGTTAAGTTCGCTGAAATTTTCCTTTATTTTAGAAGTGTCTCCCTTGTAGAAAATCAAAACATTCTGATGAATCTTACCACACTTTCTTCCGGTGTTAAATTGTTTTCGCAATCTGATTGCCATGCTTCCAATTTGATTTATTAAAATCATTTCATTGTAAAGCTTCATTCCGGAATCAATAAAAGCCTGGATAGTATCTGAAACAAAATTCTTGTAAGTTCCATCTTTCTTATCTCTGATATCGCCAACTACAAAACAAGCAAAAGAATTATCTTTTAGATTATCTACAGACTTTGAAATGATGTTTCGATATTTAACTAAAAAGTCCTCATACTTCATATTGCTGAGGTCATCAGGATCATTGGAGTACTTTTCGAGATAGGCATAAGGAGGGCATGAAAAAATGAAATCGCAAGAATAATCCAAATCATCAAGAACTTTATCTGAATCACCAGCAACCCACTCAACGCCGTCCACGTCTAGTAAATTCGCCTGCTTCCGGTTTGCTTCTACCTGATCACCTCGCAAATCAATTCCCAAGTAATTAAACCCAAGCATTCCGGCAACTATTCCCCGAACGGAACCACCGGCGAACGGATCTAATATTCTTGCATTCTCATTGCAAAACCACCTGTAAGCTAATTCACATAAAACAGGATCAAAAATACTTGCACCTTCAAATACGTAAAGTCCTTTATCTTTTGCCTGAGCAATGATTTCATCCCATTCCGGATCGCGACCTAATGCAACTCGCATCTTATTTCTTAGTTCGTAGATTGGCGACGATTGTCCGGATTTTGCAATTAGTTCAACATCTTCTCGAGTTTCTTGAGAGTTGAAACCTAACTTTAACCATTGCTTTTTTCTTTGCATCCACTGGGCGGTTCTGGTGTCAAGGATGCTAAATGGAACTATGACGAAACTATCTGAAAGGTTTGGATGCTCTAACTTTTCAACTGCTTCTGGATTAAACAAATCACTGAGAGTTAATAAATCGAAGGATGGCAAATTGAATGCTTCAAATTTTGGAAGATCAATCTCGTATTTTTCAGTGAAGTTTAATAATCCAGTTTTCGTAATTTGAGCGTAAGCAGATGAATAAACCAAAACAAGTTCTGCAGCTTCTTCCAAATTTTCGCAATCAAGAAAAATAGCCGGAAGATCTTCCGGAACCTGAATGCCTTGCTTGATTAGTTGCTGAAGATCAATAGTTCGATGTTTACCATCCAAGCAATATATTTTACCATCATTTTTCCAAACTTTGAAAGGATCAACGAACTGATATTTGAGCAATGACCTCAACAATTTTTCATCACCATTGAGAATCCATTCTTTAAAGTCTGCATCCTGGATAAACTCCAGCTCCTTCCATTTGATCGATTCGGTCTTTAGAATCTTAGATTTAATTTCTGTAACCATAATTTTATAGGACATATCCGACACAAAAATATAGAAAAAGGATGAATAAAATACCCTCTTATTTTTGAAAATTTTTTATTTCGTTCAAGTCAGTTTCGAGATCTAAGTAGTTTTTAGCGGTGTACCTCAGTATCTTCCAACCTTTCTTTGTTGCTAAATTATATTTGACAACATCCTTTGAGTACCCCGTGACGGTAGTGTGTCCGGATTTCTCTGAAAAGATACCTTCGTATTCAATGGCTAGGTTTAATTCTTCAATTGCCCAGTCGAACCGGAACTTTCGTTCTGAATCAAAAGCTAATTCTGTGACGAACTTTAAGCCGGAACGTTCCAAAACTGATGCAATATGAAGTTTATATGGTCCGATTTCCTTCGGAATTTCAATTTTATTCTTTGGTTCTTCGGGAAAGAGGACATTTTTTATTTTGCCTTCTTTTTCAAGTTTTTGTAAAATTGCTTTGCTCCAACTCATTTTCTTAAGCTTTCACCTTTTAGTTCAATTACGTTGTATTGCTCAAAAAGCCTGTCAAAAACTCTATCCCCGTAACGATTCCCAAAAGCATTAAGTGTTTTATCAATATCCTTTTGGATGCCATCCTGCTCATCAACGTAATTAATACTAATCATTGTTTTGGCTTTATTTGCATATCTTTTCTCAAACATTTTACGGAAAATGTCACGCTTTCCAAAATTGCTGGCCATCTCTTCTGCCATGATATCATCAAAATATTTAAATCCGAACGCATATTTTTTATTGAACGCTTTTTTATCAAGGTCATTTGAGCAAAGTTCGTAAGCATCAACAACCTCATCAGCTGTAAAATATCCAAATCCTAACTTATATCGTTTTAATTTCTGATGAGTTCCTTCAACATCTTCTACTGTCAGATCATAGCTTCCGGCATAGAAAAACATTTCGTTGAAAGTTTTCATTATTGAGGTTTTCCCGATGCCTTTTCCGCCTATCATCATAATTCCCTTACTGAGGTCTGGTTTGGAGATTTCTTTATTTATCAAGGGGCTTTTCAAAAATGACTTTTTGCCAAGGAGATAAAGACAAATTGTTCCTGCCAGAAGTTTTCCTTCGCCATTGTTAACTTCCTCATCAAACTTTTTTCCATTGAAGAATTCAAAAGCTTCCAAAAATCTTGAATATAAACTTTTAAAATCAATTTCTTTAAGTTCCGGAAGTACAATCTTTGAATCACTTTTAAGTTCTAATGCATGAATCTGATCATTTAAATTTTTCTCATATTCAGCAGTTTGTTGATTATATTTCTGAACGAGATGATGATCAGGTTTAACTTTCAAAAGCATTTCAAGTATCGCCGTCTTTCTCGGTGGATTATTTTTATCCTCTGTAGAGTTTTCGTTGTGGATTTCCATTGTTCACGTTTTTAAAATTATTCTTCTCCGGTTTAGGTTTTGAATTAGAGTTTAACCAGAACTCAAAGTTTTTAATCATATCGCTTTCATTTTCCCATTTAAGATTTTCTAAATTCCTGGATTTATAATCTGCAAATTCATCAATACACTCTTTGATTCTTTCTACGGAAACTTTATTCTTCATTGCCCACTGGTCAATTGATATTTGTCTTGAGAGTAATAATTTTTTAGTTGTTGGAGGTGGAAACTTTTCTTCTCCATTTACTTTTATTTCCTTTACTTTTATTTCCTTTACTTTACTTTGTGTACTTTTTCCGGAGTTTATAGGTGTTGTTTCCGTTTTTACTTTAGTTTCTTCCGAATTAATTGCTATTTCTTCCGAAGAAATAAGATTAAATTTTTTTATTTCAGACTTTCGTTTTGCTTGACGACAAATTAAATCGTAGCGTTCTTGAATTCCATGCGATGTTAAAACACCTTCCTGATCGAATATTTTAGAATCAAACAGATCTACTTTTAAGCAGCATTTAATCACCTCCTGTATATAACCCTCTTCAAAGCCCGTAATTTCGGAAACGATGAAAGGAAGCTCTTCATCCCACAGAATGTAATACCCATTCTCATAGATATTACATAGCAGGCAAGCATATATTGAGATTGATTTACCGCCTTGGTATTTGATCAGTTTTCTAATTTTAATATCAGAAAAGAATGTTACATCGAATGGGAAATAATCAAGTCCCTGTTTAATCTTTCTAGCCATAATAAAATTATTTATCAGATCCTCTTAATGCATAAAGGCATATAAGGATGAATAGTGCTAAACACAATGCTGTGTTTTCGTGGTTCTCTAATGTTTTGAAGAATTGCTCCATTAATTTTATTTATTATAAATTTACAGTCCAAGGTGGAGAACTTTATAAAAGGTGTAGCGCTTGAAATGCTGCTGCATTTTTTCAACATATTGACAATCTAAGCTTCCTTGGCTCTACAGATAAATAACTATATAAGGTTTGTTACCGTTTTGTATTCGCTGATAGCTTAATCTCCATCTTGGTTTATATGTTTAAAATATTACCTTTCGATTGGTAGCTTGATGATTGTATACTTTTTCAATATTGTAGATGTAATCCTTTGGAGAGGCCTGCTTGTCCATTAAATTTGGGTTTGATTTGATCTTCTTAAGAAGTAGTTCAAAATCACAAAGATCTTTTTCTCTGATCATTTGAACAGCTCTAAAAAGATCACGATCAGCTGAGAATCTATATCTTCCGAAAAGGCTATGGATAAGTTCCAGAAGTTCACGAGCGTCTTCCTCAGAGTTTACTTTGAACTTTCCTTCCCTGAAGGAGTTTAATGTGTCTTTTCCACCAGTATATTTTCCATGCATTAATAGCTCTGCCAGAACTGCAATCCCCACATTAAATTCAATCAGGAAGTCGTTTAGAATTTTGTAATCCTGAATACCAAGTTCCATGTAACAATTAAGGAAATCCTTTTCTTTCCACTTGTCCTGCTTGCTGTTCATTGTAGCAATTTGCAGTAAGTTCAATTCTTCTGAGGTCACGTAATAAACCGGAAGTCCAAGATCTTTTGAAACAAAAAATCGATGCTGGCCATCTACAATATGTAACTTTTGGTCTTTCTCAAAAACAATCACTGGACAGTACGGCAATAGGTTTAAACCGTTCTGTATGTCATTTTTGATCTTTTCTATTTTTAATTTATTTACCACGCGGTTTCCGGTGAGTAAAACGAACGTTTCATAATCTTTACGAAACTGAATTTTTGGTGCTGCCATTGTTTTGGGTTTTATTGTTTACTAAAAAAGTTTCTTCATTGCCATGCAGAAAAAGTTTTCCACGATTTAAACAGACTCCACGTCCGCTTTTTGACTCATATTTTGGACAGAATGCTTTTTTGCATTCATTTTTTTCTGTCACCTCTCCATGATGCGTACACCATACATACCCTTCAGTGCCATCATCTGGAATAGCTTCTATGAGGGTGACTTCTTTCAATTCTTCATCAGCAGCTTCCGTCAGGTGATCTTCCAACGAATAGCAATGAGTGTCATCGATTGATTTGAAATAAAATTTTTTATTCATAATAAATCTATTTTTTAAAAGCGTTCATAATACTGTCAATCACACTTACCGGAACAATATCTTCAGCGCCGGTTACTGCGTCAGCAATTTTCTTTTTCTCCATGATCAATTCGTAGAGCCATTTATCAAGAGTATTCTCTCCAAGCAAAGAAGTACATCGAACTGAATTCTGTTGTCCAAAACGATGACACCTATCTTCACATTGTTCCAAGTCGGCAAATGTCCACGGTAGTTCTAGAAATAAAACTTCTGAGCTCGCGGTCAAAGTCAAACCAACTCCGGCAGCTTTATGAGAGCCAATGATCAGATTCGTTTTAGAATTCTTTTGAAATGAATCAACTGAAGCTTGTTTCTGTGTTTCATTCTCAGAACCGGTTACTCTTACTGCCTGAGGAAATAATTTACAGAGTTCATCAACAACAACTTTATGTTTGCAGAAAACAACAATCTTTTCTCCGGAATCCAGAATTTCATCAATGTATTCTTTGGCAGCTTCAATCTTTCCTTTGGCGGAAATTTGCAGGAGCATTGTTATCTTTACAATGACTTCTGATTTTAATTTCTTCCGGATCTCTGCATTTGAAAAATCATTTTCTTGGAGATACTTTTTAAAATCTTTCTCAACTTTATTGTATTCATCTTCATTTGTAATAGTTGAATAAATTGTCTGACGAACTTTTGCCGGAAGATCTTTCAAAACCTCATGCTTTTCCCGGCGGAAAAAACAGTTTTTGTTGAGTAAGAAATTCAATTCTTTTAGATTCGATGCTCCGGAACCTCCCTCACAATATCTCGTTTTGAATCCTTCCGGACCTCCAAATAATTTTAATCTTGAAATGATGGCTAGCTGAGTCCATAAGTCGATTGGTTTGTTTACCACCGGTGTTCCGGTTAATGCGACAACATATTCTTTTCCCTTGGTGATTCTAAGAGTAATTTTAGTTCGTTGCGAATCTTTGTTTTTAAGCTTGTGAACCTCATCGATAATAATTGATTTAAGAAGGTTTATTCTTTCATCCATTATGATATCAGCTGAGCTTTGGAGGTCTTCTTTCTTAGGATATTTTTTAACGAAAAATTTTCTCAAGCTTTCATAGTTCACAATGAACACATCTGCAACCTGCATTTCCCAGTAACGGTGCCAAGTGTTTTTAACTTTGTCATCGAGTATCATCGCTTGCTTATCAGTCCACATTTCAAATTCTCTTTTCCAGTTAATTTTTAAAGCTGAAGGACATATTACCAAACATGGGAAAGTGATGTTTCCCTGAATTTCTGCACCGACAACTGTGGCGACTGATTGAAGAGTTTTACCAAGTCCGGGCATATCACCATTGATAAATCTTTTCAGCTGGAGACCTCTCGCAACTCCTTGCATTTGGTAAGGTCTCATTTCTCCCTGCTTTAATGGAATACTAACTTCCAGTTCCGGAAGTGTTGGAATAACATCAACCTGTTCCGGAAGCTGCTCACCAATTTTAATGTGTGAAGCTTTGCATTTTTTTCCAATCTCATAAACCTCGCGGATGAATTCTCCAGGAATGATCCATGCTTTTTTTTCCCAGTTCCAAGTTGCTACACTTACATAGTTTCTAAAAACAATCTCAGTGTTGTTTTTAGAGTGTTCAAATGGAGTGTTGATCTTTTCCATTTCTTCTTTTGAAAGAATAATATTCCCAACCACGGCTGGTTTCTTGATGTAAGCGCCACTAAAAATACTGGAAGTCCACTCCATAATTTTACATACAGCTTTTATTCTTTCTGTGTGATAATTCTTCCAGCGACCGAAATCAGTCTTGATATGGAACTCATTTGTAAATTCGACTACCTGCATGCTACCAATGTTTATTTAGAATTCTCATATCTTCTGGAAAGCTTATCTGCTGTGATGTATCTTGCATCCTGGTCGGGAACAAAGTCTTTGTAAATTGTGATAAAATCGTTAATAGTTTCATGTTGGATTTGTTTTTTAAATGTTTCAATCAATTCGAGAGCTTCTAAAGTTGACTTGCATTTTCCGCTGTTATCAGGAAAATAATATTCTGATAATGATCTTTTCAGAAGCTCTAAAAATTGATGATCTTTCATGATTATTTGCTCTCACTGATGGCACATGGATGACAGATTCCATCCTTAAACATTCCCGGATATCCAAATTCTTCCAGGAAATCTTCATTTGATTTGAAGCATTTAGAGCACCTTTCCTCATGGTCAGCTTCGTCTTGGTCATTTGCTTCAGGTGTTGTTTCTTCTGCAGATGATTTAAAATCTTCAGAAATACTAGGGATGTCAGTAGAAGATGACTTAACAATCTTCTCAAGATCCTTTATCTTTTTATCTGATCTTTCAATCCTTTTAGCTGCTACATCGTTCTGCTCGTCGGTAAATAACTCTACTTCTTTTGGGAAGTAATCTTTAAGAATTTCAAAATAAAAGCTTGGATTTTCTTGCTTTTTATAATCCAACAAGCTTTCCGATACGAGTTCTCTTTTTAGGTGTTTACGGATAACAGCGTTCAATAATTCGTCTGAATAATATTCACGAATAAAATCTGCTCTAGTTATAGAATAACCTATGTCTTTAGCACCAGTTAATTCCTTTAGCCACTTTTCATTATCATAAGACATTAAAGTAGAGAATAAAGCTTTCTTTTCATTTTCTGAAAGAGGATTCATTGAAAACAAAACTTCTCTTTTGGTTTCATCTTTTACCAATTCGTCGATGGATCTCTTGTAAATTTTCTCTCGATCTAATTCCAGAGCACGGTTGGCTCTGTCCTTTAAACTTGAAATTTCCTTCTTAATATTTTCGTTTGGATCTGAAGAAACATTTTTAATTTTCGCACCCTCTTTCAAAATGATGTTTACGTAGTGTAATTTATCAAGATGAAAAGCAACTGTATTTCCGCTATCATCTTCTGAGTATTCAGAGTAACTTTTCAGGACAGTTTTATCATTTTCTTTTAAGAGTGATTCAATTATTTTGTCCTTGGAGTTATAATAATTATCAATAAATATTACACCTGGGTTTTCTTTGATAACAGAATCAACTTTCTGATAATAGAAAACTGATTCTTTTTCTTTATAGCAAAATTTATCAAAACAGAGATTTTCTTCTTTTTCTTCAGGGAATAAGATGGGATTAGCAAATGAATTTTTAGAACAATTCATACATGCTCCTGCTTTCGGAAGCAATTGCTTGTCAGCAAGTGGAAATATAGCTTCGTCTAAATCATAGTTACTCCTTTCTAAGGATTGTTTAAGTTCGCTAACGGTTCCGTACCCTGGATTCCATTTGTCTTTAGAGCCTTCAAAGATTTCTTGTTGCTGATCGAGTCCTATCCGAGATAACAATACTGCGTGACCAACTCCAAATTCATTTTTAAGGAATTCATTTTTTAATTCCGGAATAAGATCATTTAATTTTAATCGCTGAGCAACAAATGTTTGAGTCTTCGCTATTTTAGCAGCAATATCTTCTATTGTATATTTTCCGCTGTCTAGCATCTTTTTGAAAGCAATAGCCTCATCCATTGGATGAACATCTTTTCTCTCTAGGTTTTCAATTATCTGTAGTTCAAAAACTTCATCATCATTAAGTTCTCTGATTGATGCAGGTATGGTCTGTGATCCTGCAAGTATGGAAGCTCTATACCTACGCTCACCACACACGAGTTGAAACACATCGTCATTTTTAGCAGCTTCATCTGGATGGTACCGAACAATTATGGGCTGAAGAATGCCGTGGATTACAATGCTTTTTGATAATTCTGAAAGGGATTCAGTATCAAATTCAGTTCTTGGGTTGGTTGGTCCAATATCTATTTTATCTAGTTGAAGTTCTCTAAATTCACTCATTGCTATTGTAATTTTTATTGAAAATATTTTCTATTTGCTTATTGCATGTCCTGCGTGTCTTAGCACTTTTTTGCGCTTCACCGTTGAGGTAGAAAACAAAATGTTTTCTACCTACTTTGTCTATATTGGTCATCAAACCAAGCTTATCGAGATAGCCTTGCATAAAACGATATCTCAATTTTGATTTAGGTGGCGTTGGGATTCCCATTCTTTTTTCGAATTACATAGTCCGGATAAGGACATTGTTTCTGCGGATCTTCTATAATCAAACTTAAATGTCTCTTTCTGATGGTTGGAACGAAGTACTTATTAGCACTTCTACTTAAATCAGATATCATACATTTACCTTCAACCACTCCGAGATGAAAGCGGATACTGATATGTCTTTCGATTGTCTGAGAAAAACCCTCATCGCCGGGAGCTTTGATTGTTGTGATTACCGGAATAGTTTTTCTGGTCTTCTCCCAGGCTACGATGTCACCATAAATAATTTTAGTTTCCTTAATCGGGATGATGTCAAATTCCTTCTCCAACTCGTCTGCAAACTCAACTTTTGTTTCTATGCCGGTTCTTTTCAAAGCATAAGTAAGACATGTATCCTTCTTGTTGATTGATGTTTCAAATAGCTTATTCATCAGAATCTGTATTTACTGTTACACCCTCAGGTAATTGGAAAGACTCTTCCTCTTCGTCTTCATCAAAGTTTAAAGTCCCTACAACATGTCTGGTTCCATGCTTGCCATCCATGTATTCAAGAACTTCATTCTTCAAATGCTCCACAGCGTCATATAATTCTTGAGAAAACTCGTACTCTTCATCATCAAACTTTTTATCAGGAGTACTAAAGGAAACTGATTTTCCTGTTTTCAAAAACTTCATTCCGGAAATGACAACGCCTTCATTGTCTTCAGAACCAGTGATTGAGATTCCAGTTACTTTATATTTTTTCTCAATATCTTCCGGAAGAATAAAATCCTCATCGGGATCTCTTGTAATTACATTTCTTATTTTCTCAGTAACTTCAGATTCTTCTGTGATAATTATGAAATGTGGGACGAGGTTGTCAAATGATCTTTCAAGGTCATCGTGAATTGGAGCATCAGAGTCTTGCTTAATTTTGTTTTCAACCTCATTTTCTTTTGCGGTATATGCGTATGAAAGAAATAAGCGACTTCTGATTTTAGCGTTTTGGATTTTTATTTTCATTTTTATTTAATGTTTAAAAGTTTTGTTACTCTTTGAAAATTCAAGTCTTCGATTGGCCTGTCTTCTTCATAATTGTTTGCCCGATCAAGAAACATTTCGTAATCTTTCTTACAATACCAATGATTTAAGACTGCGATGTAAAAACCACTTGAGTGTGCTTCTCCACACCAATCACAGATTCCCATTCCTCCGAAAACTGCAGCAACTTCTGGCATGCTCATTTCTATGACTTTGAATTGCTTTTTATTGTTTACTATCTGTGCCATTATTTTTTGGTTTTCGAAAGTTTAATTTTAAAATGAATAAGTGCTTCTGCCCACAATGCTCCTGTTTTGAAATGAGACATAATTTCATCTCGAGCAACTTTATTTTTTTTGAACTGTTCTTCACCAAGAACTGATATTGCCAAAGCTTTTGAATGATCTAAAATTTCTTTGTTCGTTAATTTTGTTTTTGCCATGATTAAAAAGGTGTTTTGTTAAAATTGATTATTAGTCCATTGTTAGCTGCTGTAACTGTTTTCCCCGTGATAGCTGAAACCTTCTTTGCAAAATTGATTTCGTGAGAGTTGCTGTCGGAAAGGTGTATCAAAACAATATTGTTAACCGCTGACAAATCATTTGCTTCAAGAAATTCCATACAGGTTTCAAGACTCATGTGACTGTTGTAGATTCGGTCCCGGAGAAACTTTTTATCTCCAAGCTTTTCATCAATAATATCCTGATCATAATTCGCTTCAACGATGATGTTATTCAACCCCTTGAAAGTAAATCCGGAATAAACCGTATCAGTCAGAAATAGAACCGTTCCGCAGTCATTGTGATTAATCAGAAACCCACACGGCTCAGCAACATCATGAATAGTTGGAAATGAAATCACTTGGAAGTTTCCAACCTGGAAATGTCCTTTCTGAGAAATTACTTTCTGTCTGTGACTTTGCTTTTTTACCGAATTGGAAAATGTTCCCGCAGTTGCATAAGTATTAATTCCGGCAGCCATTACCTCGTTGATTGATTTAGCATGATCTCCGTGCTCATGAGTTACCAAACATCCTGATATTTTTGAGATATTGAAGTTCACAGCTTTTTTTATGTCCATGATATTCACTCCGCATTCGATGAGAAGCGCTTCCTGCTCATTTTCGAGCAGGTAAGCATTTCCTTTTGAACCAGATCCTAAAACTTTTAAAATCATTTTTTTAAATCTTTAGGGAATTCATTGAATCTTCTGGCAATTTCATTAGCTAAAGAATAAGCGCTATCAAGTACAGCATCTGCTTCTATAGCAAGATCTTTCGAATGGAGTTTTATTTCAGCAAAGGTTATATTCATATTTGCCTTAAAACACAGACAAACCGATCCGTATTTAGGATTTTGAACTGCTACAAGCTCTCCGGTAAGGGTATCGAAATCGCCCTCCACATATTCTATTCTGTGAGATATTTCCATTAGAATGATGGTCCTGAAGTTTCTTCTACAAGTTCATTTTCTTTCTGAGGTTCATTCTCCTCAGCTACTTCTTCATACTCAACAGCATCAGAAATATCCTTGAAACCAATTTCTTCTTTGTTGGCATTGGTTTTAATATCATGCTTCACATTCTCGGCAACTACATCAATAGTTCTTTCTCCTTCGCCATCGGTCTCACTGTAAAGAATAGCGTCATTGGAAGTTCTTATCAAAGGCTTACAGGCTCTATTAACAACAGTTTTCATCGCCATTTGATCCGGAAAGTTTTTGTGTGCTGGAGAATTTCCCTTCATTGCTCCCTGATTCCAGGAATCTTTTATTTGCTCGATACTCATGATCTCCATATCTCTGGAACCATCGGTCATTTCGATGATAGCATAAGCTCCAATTACTTTTTTAGAACCCATAGACTGAAGAGTCTGAGTGTGTTTTACCAGCTTGTTTCTTCCGGTTTCAGGATCAACTTCAAAAGCAAAGTCATCACCTTCAAAGACAGCTCTCGGCTTGATATCTTTGAGACCACCAAATCTTTTTGCCAAAGCAATGTTTCCGGTATATTCAATTGAGCATTCAAGCTTATCTCCGTACGGAATAAAGTCACATTGCTTTTTCATCGGAGAAAGTCCCCAAACTACCATTTTAAGAAGAGCGTTTGCAATCGATGGTTTTGTGCAAGCTTCTAGAACGGGTCTGCCGTTATTTCCTCCAACCTTTTGTTCCGAAAGGATTAGGTAAGCCGATTTCAATGCATTCTCCGGTGAGTAGTCTGACGGAAGCTTTAGTTCTCCAGCTTGTTGGAATTGATCTACTTTGGCTAAAACCTGTGAAGAGATATCTTTTTTAATCTCTGCAATCTGTGTGTTGTTTTCTTGTGACATGATGTTATTTGATTATTTGAGGTTTGTAAATTGCGTTAAGTGAAGCTTTATCGAGATCGAATGTGATGATTACACCGCCGTCTAAACTTTTTAGACTTTTGCTTCCTAGCGAAAACATGTGCCCGAGTTCTAATCTTGAAAGTTCTCTTTTGATAAAGATTTTTGCATCGTTTATTTCTTCAACCCATACGATATTTAATTTTTCACCTGGGAACAATTCTGATAATTGTTGTTTAAAAGTTTCTCTATCCATTTTATTGATGTTTATTAATTATGCTATTCTGATTTTTTTATCTTCCGGAGAAACGAAAAGGTTAATGATCTGAGAGTTGCTGTGTAAGAGTTTGACAACGCTTTCCCTGTTGTCGATGAAAATCGGAGCTGAAACACTATAGTACTCGCAAAGCGTATTGATGATGTCAATTCCTGCATTGATTTTTGAAGCGGTATTGGCATCAGAGAAAGGAACACCATTGATTAAAGCTTCACAGCATTCTACCAAAGCACCGTTTATTTGCTTGTCGAAAAGTTTGAATTTCACGTAGTCAAACTTAGTATTGATCTTATCCTCAACAGTATCAATTTTCAGCTTGATGAAATTTTCAATGATGTATTGAGTCTTTTCAATGTCGGCAATACTCTGAGCAAGTTTTTTCTCTTCATCCTGAAGTTCCTGAATACGTTTGTCAGCGTTAGCAATCAGATCATTCGATTTTAAAGAATCTCTTAATTCCTGAATTTCTTTATTCAAATCTGATTTCTCCTGAGAATAAGCATTTCCCTGTGCAGGAGTTTCGAATGTCAAGCCTTCAAGGCTTTTGATGTCAGCAATGATAGCTTGGTACTCATCATTTTCAGAAAGCATAACCTCAACAACCAAATCTAAAGAAGGCTTTTCGGTAGTTTCTGACTCGGCATCCTTCAGACTTTCTCGCAATTCAACAATCTCCGCAGACACACCTTCAATGTAATTTTCTCCGGAAGTAATTCTCTTGAGCAATTCCTGAAGCTCTGCCTCTGCATTTTCTTTTTTCTCCTTTATAGCTTTACCTTGAGAATTAATTTCATCAAGCAATTGTTTTTTATTAGAATTGAAATTGGACTGCAGTTCTTTTCTATTCTCTTCTACCGCTTCCGCATCAAGCGCTCTATTGCAGCATGGACAAACAGGCGCATCATCTGAGAATACAAATGTTTTAGCATTTTCAATATTCCACAGTTCTCTTTTTTCCTGCATTGATTTTTCATATCCGGAAATAGTTTGAGTTAATGTGTTTTTCTCTTTAGAAAGTCTGTTTAACTTTTGTTGGCCAGGAACTAATTCTTCGGAATCTTTTTTATGGATCTGAGATTTGATAGTGTCAGCTTTCGAAGTTGACTCTGCTAATTTTGTCTTTGCAGTTTCAGTTATCTGAAATACCAAAGAATTTTTTCTTGATTTTAAAGCGAAGATCTGATTCTGATTATCAGTTTTCTTCTGAATCAAATCAGCATTGGCAGAAGATTTATCTGCAATCTTTCTGTCTATATCATCAAGCAATGTTTGCTTTTTAGAAATTTCAGCATTGATAGTTGTAGAATCTACAGCTTGGGGTTTGCTTCTCTCAACCTCATCAATTCTAGTTGGTATAGCCTTGATATCATCTCTGGATTTCTTGATTGTAGCTGCAATCTGCTTTTTATACTCGTCCAGAGTCTTGTTTGTAAGCTGTGAGAGCAACTGTAAGTAATCAGGATTTCCTTTTGCTAGTTCCTGATCAGAAATATCTCCGGCGACTTTTATTAAGACGTTTCGTTTATCCTGCCATTTCAAAGAATTGAAAGCAGTAGGGGAGGTGATCAGTTTGAAAACCTGTTCGTCAAGAATTTCGCTCACCTTATTTCCAAACTCTTTCATGGAAAGCGGAACGTCATTCCAATAGTACAGAGTTTCATTACCAGAAAACTCAGCCTCTAATGCTCCTTTTGTTTTAACCCATTTTTCTTTAAGGATTCTTTTTACAGAAATTATGTCGCCGTTAACTCCCAGTTCCGCAGAAACTTCGTGTTCAATTTTTGGGATAATATTATTTTCTGAATCCAGGGTTTTAACTTGAAAATCCTTTCTGTCTGAAGAGTCTTTTCCGAAAAGTAACCATGTGAAAGCGTCAAATATTGATGTTTTCCCGGTTCCGTTGTCGCCGTAGATGTTTGTATTGGCGTCGAAATCAATTGTTAAATTTTTTATTCCCTTAAAATTTAACAGAGTTAATTTTTTTAATGTGATTGTACTCATTGCTATTGGTTATTGTAAAAATTCGTAGTCTATATTTTCAATTCCATCAAGAAGGTTTTCAACCTCATCCAAATGTTGTGTCCATTCTTCTCCGATTTCGCTTTCCTGCCATTTTTCGGATTTTTCTTCACACCATTCCCGTTTTTCTTCCAGATTGGTTCGGGTCTGCTCAGCAGCTTCCATTACTTTGTCAAGAAGACCTTTGATTTTTGATAGTCCTTTTAGTTCTGGCATGTCTCAGAATTTTGATTGTTAGACCTTGGGTAAACATTTGAGGCCACTGCTAAGCCTAAAATGAACATTGTACAATACTCAGCTGATTTGCCGTTGTCTGTAAAGGGGATTCTGTCAATCCGGATGAACGTTTTGAGGAACCGTTTAAGAATTTTTTTCATTGCTTTTAATTTTAATTGTTATGAAAATCTTTTTTTTGCTTTATTTCTTATTTCTTCAATCTTATTTTGCTTAGAAGTTTTTCTACTGTCAGGTTGCTTATTCTGGACGGTTCCCACGCCGTCCAGAAAAGCTGAAACTTCTACTTCAACATAGGCAGAAATTGATTTTATTAATTTATCTGTTAGGATTTGTTTTGAATTGTCCATGATCTATGCTTTAATTTGTTCTTTTTCAAAAATTTCAGCATCTTTCCAACCAGTGTGTTTTTTGAATGATTGTATCAAAAAATAATTTTCAAGAGATTTCGCATTACGGTATGCAGCCAAGTACAAAGACGATTCTCGCATATCCATATCATTCGCAATTTTAACCCTCAAATCGTAATCTTCCTTGATTTTACGGGAAACCGTTTCCTTTAGTTTATTCGGATTTGTTATATTTGTGCGTTCTTTCATTTTGTAATTACGTTTTGTTCTTACAAATATATAACAAAAGCGAACATAACCAAACATAAATATAACAAAATAGAACAAATTGTTATTATTTATAATCATTATAAATAGTTAAAATGAAAACTAAAAAGGAACGTGTAGATTACCTCAGGAAGGTAAAAGGATTAAAATATGCTGATCTCGTGGGGGATGATTCCATTGTAACTCCTGATAATTTGAGAGTAACAGTAGCACGTGAAAATGATAAGCTCGATTACTACCTGCGACTCATAGCGAACAAACATAACATATCCGAACAGTGGCTTATTGAAGGCCTCGGCGAAATGAGCATAGAACACTTCAGACCAAAAGGCGAATTACTTGAAAAAAAATACACAAGCACTTTAGAAGTTAAAGTTGTTACTGTTAAAGCCAGAGCTGGATATGCAGATTCTTATTATTCTGAAGAATATTTAAATGATTTACCTTCAGTGCTTATTGAAACTGACAAAGAATATAAAGGTAAATATCTGGCTTTTGAAGTTGATGGAGACAGCATGGAAGATGACTATCACAAAGGAGACGTAGTTATATGCCGTGAGGTTCAACGACACCTATGGCAATACAAATTACACTTTAAAGACTATGATTTTGTAATTGCCCACGGAACAAAGGGAATTATGCTTAAAGAAATTACAGATCACAATCCGGAAACTGGAGAGATCACATGTCACTCATTAAATAATGATGATGGCCAGCATGAAGATTTCATACTTAACCTTCGGGAAGTTGCTTTCTTATACAATGTAGTTGAACATAGAATTTCCGGAAAATCCAAAAGAAGAAAAAGATAACATTATGAGAAAAATAATTTTACTATGCAGCGTTATAATTTCAACTTGTGCATTTGCACAGGCAGAAACCAAAACTGAAACAACTGTTATAAAAAAGAAGTATGCTGAGTATGTCCTTCCGGAAGATGTTGTGAAATCAGATAAAGGATTTTATTCAATAGATAAAACTGTACAAATAAATGATGGAAAGAGTCAACTTGTAGATGTGAAATTTTCAGTTGGTTTTAAAGATTATGAACCGTCAGCTAGTGATTTGGGTAAGATCAATATCAATACAGATCAAACATTATGGTTAGCTAAATTCAATTTGAAAAACAAAGCTTCATTCCGTCCATTCGATATCTTAGTTTCAAAAAATGCAAAATCTTGGACAATCTTCTTGAAGTACACAGCTGATAATGATTTAGGGATTGAAAAAGAGGGCTTGAAAGTTTACAAATATGATTTAACAGGTAAAGAAATTAAATAAGATATGTTTGAAACTGATAAAAATATGATTGCAGCAATTGATCTTCTGAAAAATTCCGGTGAGATCTCTTTCAAGCAAGTTGCTTATGATGTTATAAAATGGGAAAAGTCGCGGATAAGCAAATTGAAAAATCAAAATCAAGAAAATTACAAGCAAGCTTATCACTTTTCAGCAGAAGATATTCGTGTGTTCTGTGAATACTTTAAAATTAATGTAAACTATATTTTTGGATTTGAAGCAAATTTATACCGTGTACAAAGTAAAGTAGAAAAATAGGACGGTAATTGTCGCGGTAACTTTAACAATGAAAATTAATAAAAGATAAAATTAGAATATTACTTAAATAGTTGATTATTAAATCATTTTCTTTCTGACGGCATTATGAGTTCCTCTTTGGTAAGGAAGAGGTCACGGGTTCAAGTCCCGTAGTTGGCTCCAGCAAATCCCGATTATGTCGGGATTTTTTTGTTTCTTGAAGGTTTGTAACTGTTTTTTTTCTGATAGTGTTCAGACATTTTATTTACTTTTAATTTGAATCTACATCCATTTTAAAAAGTTTCATGAGTTTATTTTAGTAGTAATAGACTTGTCCGGCTTGTTTGTCATTCCGCAGGAATCTCAGCACAATGAAATAAGCGGTTTAGATTCCTACGGAAATCGAAGATTCGACGTAGTCAATGACAAAACTAGTGTGAAATAAGCTTTAAGATAAAAATGGACTTTCATTAAAATCTGTAGTAGAAAAAAAAAACTTAAATCATTTCTGAAGATTTATAAAAACTTAATCATAATTAAAATTTAATTAAACCTTCCTCTCCAATACCATTTTCAATACACATCAAAATTTTTTTTTCTACTTTAGTAAAAAATTAGTTCCTGATGAATATTCTTTTACTGGAAGACGACCTTATTCTTTCCGCAGAATTGTGTAAATTTTTAGAATCCAATCAAATTACCTGCTCAAAGGTTTTTGATGGCGAAACTTTTTTGAGAGAAATTAAAAATAATTCCTACGACCTCTATCTTTTAGACATCAATGTTCCAAAAATGAACGGTCTCGATGTCTGCCAGACTTTAAGAACTTTTGATAAAACCACGCCGATCATTATCCTGTCGGCGTACGGAGATCTTTCAGATAAAAAAGATGCGTTCACGAGACTTGCGGATGATTATTTGGTAAAACCTTTTCAGTTTGAAGAACTATTATTGAGAATCAACTCTCTTCTTCGCAGAAAAACGCAGTCCGAAAATATAGAATTAGATGTCATAAGAGTTGATGACCTCATCATCAATAAAACCGAACAGAAAGTCTTCAGATCCGGAAACGAAATTGCGCTGACTTTAAAAGAATTCCAATTGCTGGTTTATCTTGCCGAAGCACAGGGAAGAACGGTTTCAAAACAGCAGATTACAGAACACGTCTGGGAACATAATTTTAATACCAATACCAACACAGTTGAAGTATACATCAACTTTTTGAGGAAGAAACTAGATAAAGATTTTCCTGTAAAACTGATTCACACAAGATCCGGTTTCGGATATTACTTAAGTCCATTATAAAATGTCTTTAAAACGGAAAATCGCTTTAACGTTAAGTATTACCTTTTCGATTCTACTGGGGATTGTAATGGTAATTATTTATATTTTATTCAATGATTTCAGACGTGATGAATTTAAGCAGAGATTTGTGCAGAGACTTGAATTTACTTCGCACTTTATTTTAAAATCTAAAGATTTCGAAGAAGAAGCTCCTGTATTTTTTAATGAAAACTCAGACAATGTACTTCTCAATGAAAAGATTCTCATATTTAATGCCAATAAAGAACTGATCTATTCTACAATTAAAGATCAAAAGGTAACGTGGGATCCTAAACTTCTATCAGAACTCGACAATAAAAAATCGGTCTACACAGAAAAATCCACTCCTGAAATTTACGCTGCAAAAAGAGCGATCAACGGAGAGAATTATTACATTCTTACCAGCGCAAACGATACGACCGGTAAATCTAAACTTGCCTATCTTAAATATCTTTTAATTACGGCATACATTACAAGCACTCTTCTCATCGGCTTCTTCAGCTATTATTTTATGGGAAAATTCCTTCATCCGCTTGAGCAGCTCAATCAGGAAGTATCAGAGATCACGGCTCATAAGCTGAATACTCAGCTTCCTGTAAAAGATGCTAAAGACGAAATCAGCATTCTCGCTCACTCCTTCAACACCATGATCATAAGACTGAATGATGTTTTTCAGTCTCAAAAAGACTTTACGGCAAGTGCTTCTCACGAAATCCGAACTCCGATTACACGAATGGCTTTCCAAATTGAAAACCTCATCAAACTTGAAGAGCACTCTCCTACTACGCTTTCGGCACTTCAGCAGATGCTCAGAGATGTTTATGTACTTTCAGATCTTACCAATTCACTGCTTTTACTGACGAAATTTGACAAAGAAAATATACAGACCATTTACGAAGAAGTACGTATTGATGAA
Source organism: Chryseobacterium sp. HNCC26DJ240 (assembly GCF_057180485.1). Taxonomy (NCBI): domain Bacteria; kingdom Pseudomonadati; phylum Bacteroidota; class Flavobacteriia; order Flavobacteriales; family Weeksellaceae; genus Chryseobacterium; species Chryseobacterium sp. HNCC26DJ240. The sequence continues at coordinate 186,336 of NZ_JBXUGK010000002.1, read as the reverse complement.
GTGATATTCGAATCTTTTGACCGTGTAAAGAAAAGTTTCCCCAAACTGAAAATGGATTTCAATATTGCTGAAACCTCGCACGAAGATGCATTACTTACCATTAATGGCGTGCAGTCTTTGTTGATTATTGTATTTATCAATCTTTTGAAAAATGCAGCCATCTATTCAGAAACAGAAGAAGTGAATATTTTACTGACCGAAAATGAAAACGGGATTGTCGTTGATGTAGACTCATTTGGACAAACCATTCCGGAAAAAGAGCGGACAAGGCTTTTTGAGGCATTTACCCGTGGCAATAATTCTCAAAATATTTCCGGTTCCGGACTGGGATTAAGAATTGTAAAAAGAATTCTGGAATACCACGGAGCCGACATTTTGTATTCTTCTCCCGCAGAAAATTTAAATCAATTCAGTATTATTTTCAATAAATGATTTCTCCTGATTTCATGCGGATTCGGAACGCCCAGAAATTTCATGCGCATGAATGAATCAATTCATGCGGATGAATTAACCAACTCATGCTGATAAACTGACCAAATCATGCGCATCAATTCTTAAACTATCTTTTCAGCTACAACAACACGACTTTTGGCTACATCGTTTTTCTTTCAGCTGCAGAACTTTGCAATATCAAAAAGAAAGACAAAATGGAACTTAAAAACAGCACCGTTCTCATCACCGGCGGAACCAGCGGAATAGGCCTGGAACTCGTAAAACAATTAACAGAGCAAGGCGCAAACATCATCGTCACCGGACGAAATACCGAAGCTTTGTACAATGCAAAATCGATATTCCCAAACATTCATACCTTTCAAAGTGATGTAAGCAAGCCGAAAGACATCAAAGATCTGTACGATACAGTTACTACACTGTTTCCGGATTTGAATATCATTATCAACAACGCAGGTTTAATGCGTCTTATTGATTTGCAGGACAAAAGTCCCGACCTCGAAAATATCAATCTTGAGATTACTACCAATCTTTCCGGAACCGTTCAGATGGTTCATCAGTTTCTGCCGCATTTGCTTAAAAAGAAATCAGCAGCCATTGTAAATGTATCTTCAGGCATTGCTTTTATGTCCTATTCTTCTGCTCCTATTTACAGCGCAACAAAAGCAGGCGTACGTGCTTACACACAGGCTTTGAGACTGCAGCTGGAGAACACCAACATTAAAGTTTTTGAGATGATTCCACCCGGAGTCAATACCAATCTTCAGAATGAATGGGCAGTAAAACCCAACCCGAGAATGATGATGGATGTTGATAAAATGGTAAATGTCGTAATTAAGGGAATGCTGAAAAACAAAAAAGAACTGAAACCTCCAATGATTGGAATCATCAAACTGGCAACGAGGCTTTTTCCCAATGCGATGCTGAATTTCGGACATCGTGAATTTAAAAAAATCAAAAATCTTAAAAATTAAATATAATGAGAAAACCGTTTTTTTTTATGATGATGATTTTAGTATCATCTCTATCATTTGCACAAAAGCTCTCAGCAGATAAGATTACCGGAAAATGGGAAAGTATTGATGGCGAGGTGAAGCTGAAATTTGAAATCTTTATGCAAAACGGAAAATATTTCGGGAAACTTCTTTGGGCATCAAATATGTTTGAAGCTGACGGAAAAACTCCAAAAAAAGATTTAAAAAATCCTGATGCAAAATTAAGAAACCGTTCCCGTCAAAATATGATCAACATCACCAATCTTACATTCGAAGACGGTGAATATACCGGCGGAAAGCTATACAATCCTACTGATGGAAATTCTTACAGTCTGAAAGCAAAACTTACCGATTTAAACAATCTTCAGTTCAGAGGATACATGGGAGTTTCGCTGCTTGGGAAAACAATGAAGTTTAAAAGAATACCATGACATTAAAAAAATTTCAGATGAGCAATAATGAAAAACTGGCAAAACATTGGGCTTTACTATCTCAGATGATGCCTCCGGTAGGAATATTTCTGTATTTCAGACACAGAAATTCTTTTCCACAGAAAGCAAAAGGAGCTTTAAAGTCAGCGATGATAGGAATTCCCGTCGGATTGGCAGTCAATTATTTATTTTTTAAATTTATCTTTAAATAAAAATACAATGATAAAAAGTATAATTTCTTTGATCTTACTCATCATTTCAGTCATTCTCAATTTTAAACATGGCTGGGAAAGTCTTAATTACAAAAACAATCCGCAGTCTCTCAAAATGATGAACGAGCTGGGAATCAGTGCAGCTTACATTCCTGTTCTCGGTGTCTCTATCATTCTTATTGCAGTTTTGCTGATGATTCCAAAAACTTTTTTTCTCGGAAACGTGCTTAACGCAATGTCGATCTTGTTAATAATGGCTTTGGCGGTGAATACAGGTAATTTTAAAATGGTTTTAATGGAAATTCCTTTTCTGATGATTCCATTGATTATGATTTGGCTGAAATATCCTTTTAAAAACTGATCTTATGTATTCAAAACCCATCCGTTTTAAAACCATTACAGAAGCACACCGTGCATTTGGCTTACCAAGCCCTGAACATCCGTTGATCAGTGTTTTGAATTATGCTGATTTAAATGTTCCGACAAGCAATGAGGAAATAACAGCAACATTCGATTTCTATTATATTTCGCTGAAAAAAGGATTTACCAACAAGCTTTTTTATGGTCAGCAGACTTATGATTTTGATGAAGGAATGCTGTACTTTGTTGGTCCGAATCAGGTTTTAAGAGGAGCAGGACCGGAACCGGATGACGACCTTTCCGGCTGGGTTTTGCTTATTCATCCCGACTTTCTTTGGGGAACTTCTCTGGCAAAGACGATCAAGAAATATGAATTTTTCGGTTATTCTGTGAATGAAGCGTTATTCCTTTCAGATAAAGAAAAAAATATTCTGAACGGGATCGTGGCAATCATTCAAAACGAATATCAGTCGAATATCGATAAATTCAGTCAGGATATTATGATTTCACATCTGGAAACACTCCTTAATTATTCTGAAAGGTTTTACCAGAGGCAGTTTCTTACCAGAAAAAAAAGCAGTCATAAAATTCTGGAGCAAATGGAAGAATTTCTCAAGAATTATTTTAATGATGAAGATCTGGTAACGAAAGGTTTACCAAGTGTACAGCTTATCGCAGATTCCCTTCACATTTCGGTAAAATATCTGGGAAGTCTTTTGAAACAGTTAACAGGTCAGACCACTCAACAGCACATTCACGAAAAACTGATTGAAAAAGCCAAAGAAAAGCTTTCCACTACTGAATTATCGGTAAGTGAGATTGCTTACGAGCTTAGTTTTGAACATTCACAAAGCTTCAGCAAATTGTTTAAAATGAAAACCAGTCAAAGTCCGTTACAATTCAGAGCGGCTTTTAATTAGCTTTTCAGATCTTGTACAACAGATCAAAATTCACAATATCGTTACATAATATACAGACTTCCGAAGATATTTGACGGAAGTTTTTTTCTGAAAATCACAATTTAATTTTTTTTTAAGCCTCCTTTAAGTTCCTTTTAATCGGGTAGCCGCACTTTTGTCATCAAAATAATGATAATGAACAAATTTGCAGGGCTGTTGATTGTTGTCTCGTCTTTCCTGACAGCACAGCAGCAAATGTCGCTTCAGGATTGCGAAAATGCCTTTCAGCAGAATAATCTTCAGCTGCTAGCTGAGCAGTACAGCATCAGCATGGCAGATGCCGATATTCTGCAGGCGAAAATTTGGGAGCTTCCGCAAATGAGCGGCTACATCAATGCCTATAACCCCGAGGATAAAAGATTTCTGGATGCAGGAAGAGCCAAAGGCTTTGAGGTAACGCAGCTGATCTACATGGGGGGAAAAAAGAAAAATGAAATCGCATTTGCAAAATCCAATAAAGAACTGGCACAACTGCAGTTTTCACAGCTTTTGGTGGAACTGAGAACACAGCTTCACACCAATTACTACAATCTGTATTACGAAAAACTCAAGCTTGAAAACATAGACAAGCAGCTGGGTTACATGAATGATCTTCTGAAAGCATACAAGGTGCAGTCTGCCAAAGGAAATGTATCCCTGAAAGATGAAGTGAGACTTCAGAGCATCGTCATTCAGCTGAAAAATGACAAAGTAGGCATCAACAAAAATCTTCTGGAATTTGAGCAGAATCTGAAAGTGCTCACGGGAATTACAGAAAATATCGAACCCGAAATCTCCGCAGACGAGGCAAAACAGCTTCTGAAAGAGCAACCTTTAGGCGACAGCGAAGATTTAAAAAGAAAAGCTTTGGAAAACAATGCAGATTATCTCTTCATCCTGAAGATGATTGATAATTCCAAACTTTATGCGCAGTGGCAGAAATCCCTGAATGTTCCCGATCTGAACGTCGGTGCAGAGTACGATCAGGCATCAGGAACTTTTAATAACGAAATAAACCTGAAGGTAGGAATTCCGATTCCTTTGTGGAAAAGCAACCGCGGGAACGTGGCCAGAGCAAAATTTGCCATCAGCCAGAATGAGAAAAACGCAGCATTTCAGAAACTGAATCTGGAAACAAAAGTGGAATCTGCTTTTCAGATCTGGAAAACACAGTTTGAACAGTTATCGGAAATCAGAACTGCCGATCTCAACAATCTTGATCTGGTGTACGAAGGAATGCTTAAGAATTTCAGAAACGGAAACGTCAGCCTCATCGAATTCACCGATTTTATGGAAAGCTACCGCCAGACCGCCTTACAGATCTACGACATGAAAAATGAGCTGATGGAATCTGCCATCAGACTCAATCAATTGGTACAAACTAAAATCTTCTATTAAACAATACAATGAAAAAATTAATCATACCCCTGTTTTCAGCTTTGCTTTTATGGTCCTGCTCCAAGCCCGAAGCTCCAAAAAACACCGAGCCTAAAGGTTTTGAACTGAGCAATACCATGCTTGAATCTATTTCTACAGCAAAAGTGGAAAGCAGAAATATAGAGGATTTTTACAGTTTTTACGGCAAAATTTCCGCCGACAGAAACTCATACATCGACGTTTTCCCATTGGTAGGCGGAAATGTAATGAGCGTAAATGTGGAACTGGGAGATTACGTGAGAAAAGGTCAGGTTTTGGCGACCATCAGAAGTACCGAGCTTGCTGAAGTGCAGCGTGATGTAAGTGATGCAAGAACAGATTTGCAGGTAGCAAAAAACAATCTCCGTGTTGCCAGAGAAATGTACGAAGGTAAACTGAATACAGAACGTGATGTTCTGGAAGCGAAGAGCCAGCTTCAGAAAGCAGAAGACCAGATGCAGAGAGCCTCGGCGGTGAGCACCGTGTATAATGTTAAGAACGGCAATATTTACAGCGTTCTCGCACCCATCAGTGGATACATTGTTCACAAAGACATCAACAAAGACATGCAGCTGCGAAGCGACAGAAGCGAGAATATCTTTGATGTCGCCAATACCACTAATGTCTGGGCGATTATGAACATCAACGAAGCTGATATCGATAAAATAAGCCTCGGTATGCCTGCTCAGGTTTCTACCCTTTCTTATCCAGACAAGATTTTCAACGGAAAGATTGATAAGATATTTAAAATCATCGACCCTGAAACCAATGCAATGCAGGCAAGAGTGGTTCTCGACAATGCAAACGGGTTGCTTATTCCTGACAGTAAAGCGACAATAAAAGTTTCGAAATCTGAAAATAAAAATGCACTGTCCATACCTTCGAAAGCAGTCATTTTTGATGATGACAAAAGCTATGTTGTGGTTTTCAAATCAAGAAATGATGTGAAGATAAAAGAAATTCAGGTTTTAAAACAGGTGGGTGAATTCACCTACATTTCTGAAGGTTTAAAGGAGGGTGAAAACGTGATTACCAACAATCAGCTGCTCATCTACCGTTCTCTGAACAATTGATTTCAACAGACCATTGAGGCATTTTACAGTAATTGAGTTTTATAGGTATTTCTCTTTTCATTTAATCATTCTCATAGTTCCGATGCTGCTTATTTAATTTAAATACACCTGTTCTCAATGGTTTGAAATCATTCAGATTTTATCAAACATTTAGTTATTCATTCAATATCTAAAGTCTAACCTTTAATTTCCATCATGAATAAATTCATAAAAAATATAATCTCATTTTCACTTAAAAACAAGGCATTTACCTTTATCTGGGTCGCTGTTTTGGCGGTGGCGGGATTTATCAGTTTTAAAAACATGCCGATTGAGGCTTTCCCTGATGTCACCAATACCCAAATCGTCATCATCACGCAGTGGGACGGAAGAAGTGCCGAGGAAGTTGAACGTTTTGTAACTACACCGATTGAGTTGGCAATGAGTCCGGTTCAGAAAAAAACGAGTGTGAGAAGTACCACGATGTTTGGTCTTTCCATTGTAAAAATTCTTTTTGATGACGGTGTAGACGATATGTTTGCCCGAAATATGGTCAACAATCAGCTTAGAAATATCAGCCTTCCCGAAGGCATCGACCCTGAAGTACAGCCTCCGTACGGACCAACCGGAGAAATTTTCAGGTATACGCTGGAAAGTAAAAAGAAAGATTCCCGTGAACTGCTTACATTGCAGAATTGGGTGATTGACAGAGCACTTCGCGGCGTTCCGGGAGTAGCTGATATCAATGTTTTCGGTGGTCAGGACAAGGTTTTTGAGCTGAGTATCGACCCGAGAGCTTTGGATAAATACAATCTGACGCCGCTGCAGGTTTATGAAGCTGTGACAAAAAGCAATTTAAATGTGGGCGGAGACGTGATCGAAAAAAACGGACAGGCCTACGTGGTTCGTGGAATCGGCTTGGTGCAGTCGACGGATGATATCGCCAACATCACGATTCATAATGACAACGGAAACCCGATTTTGGTTAAAAACGTTGCTGAAGTTCATGAAAGCTCAAGACCAAGAGTTGGACAGGCCGGTCTGAACAATCATGACGACACCGTGGAAGGAATTGTAGTGATGCGAAAAGGCGAGAATCCCCGTGAAGTTTTGGTAGGTGTAAAAGCTAAAATTGCCGAACTGAACGAAAAAATTCTTCCGAAAGATGTAAAAATGGTGACTTTCTACGACCGTGATCATCTGATGGATTTTACCACAGAAACCGTAATGCACAATTTGCTCGAAGGAATCATCCTTGTGACTGTGATTGTTTTAATTTTCATGGCCGACTGGCGAACGACGCTTGCCGTTTCCATCATTATTCCGCTTTCATTGCTGTTTGCTTTCCTTTGTTTAAAGCTTTGCGGGATGAGCGCCAATTTACTGTCACTGGGAGCTGTAGATTTCGGAATTATTATTGACGGAGCCGTGGTGATGGTGGAAGGAATTTTCGTAATGCTTGACCATAAAGCCAAGAAATACGGTCCGGAAAGATTCAACAAAATGGCAAAAGCCGGTTGGATCAAACAGACAGGAACAGGTTTAGGAAAAGCAATTTTCTTTTCAAAGTTAATCATCATCACCTCTCTGATTCCCATCTTTGCCTTTCAGAAAGTAGAAGGCAAAATGTTTTCACCATTAGCGTTTACATTAGGTTTTGCATTAATGGGAGCTCTGATTTTCACCTTAACTTTAGTTCCTGTATTGACTCATTTGCTTTTAAATAAAAATGTAAGAGAAAAGAACAATCCGTTTGTGAATTTCTGGGATAGAATTGTTTTAAAAGGCTTCAGATTTACATTTAAAAACAAGAAAATAAGTTTAATAGTTTCTATTTCAATCGTTGCCGTGACTTTATTTTCAGGGAAATTTTTAGGAACAGAATTTTTACCGCAGTTAAATGAAGGTTCACTTTGGATTACCGCCGAAATGCCGATGAGTTCTTCTTTAAATGAATCTTTAAAAACCGCAGATATTCTGAAGAAAGACATTATGAGCGTACCGGAAGTGACAGATGTTTTGGCTCAAACCGGACGAAGCAACGACGGAACCGACCCGAACGGATTTGGATTTGTGCAGTTTGCCGTCAACCTCAAACCCAAAGATGAATGGACGCGTAAAATCACTTATGACGAATTGATTGAAGACATCGACAAAAAACTGAGCAATTATCAGGGAATCACTTTCAATTATTCCCAGCCGATTTCTGATAACGTTGCTGAGGCCGTTGCCGGATTTAAAGCTGAAAACGGTATTAAAATTTACGGTGACAACCTTCAGACTCTGGATGAACTGGCAGATAAAGTTTTGAAATCGATAAAAGATGTGAACGGCGTTCGCGATGCAGGAATCATTAAAAATATTGGTCAGCCTGAAGTCAATGTGGTTTGGGACAGAAATAAAATGGCTGCTTACGGCGTGATGCCTGAAGACGCGCAAACCGTTCTGGAAATGGCTTTCGGTGGGAAAACGGCTTCAGAAATGTACGACGGTGAAAGAAAATTCCCGATCCGTCTGAGATACTCTCACGAATATAGAAAAGATGAAAACGATATGGCCTCTCTGATGATTCCTACGCAGGACGGAACGATGATTCCCCTGAAAGAAGTGGCAACCATCGAAAAAAATAACGGTGCAGCATTTATTTACAGGGACGATATCAAGCGGTATATCGGGATTAAATTCTCGATTCGTGACCGTGATTTGGGAGGAACAATCGCTGATGCACAAAAAGAAGTAGCTAAAATCGATCTTCCAGAAGGCTACAAAGTGGGCTGGACCGGCCAGTTCGAAAACCAGCAGCGGGCAACGGCGAGATTAACGCAAGTGGTTCCGATCAGTATTTTGGGAATTTTCTTCCTGCTGTTTATTCTTTTCGGAAATATGAAAGATTCATTTTTGGTTTTAGCCAATGTACCTTTTGCCCTGATCGGCGGAATTATCGCACTGCATCTTACAGGAATGAATTTCGGAATTTCTGCCGGAGTCGGAATGATTGCCCTGCTCGGGATCTGTATTCAAAACGGTGTAATTCTGATTACCGAATTCCATCAGAACATAAAAGACGGTTTGGGGCTGGATGACGCCGTTCTGAGCGGTGTAAAATCCCGAACACGACCCGTAATTATGACCGCTTTGATGGCATCCATCGGATTGTTGCCGGCAGCGCTATCTACAGGAATTGGTTCGGAATCTCAGAAACCTTTGGCCATCGTCATCATAGGCGGATTGATAACGGCGACAGTTCTTACTTTACTTATTTTTCCAATTATATTCTGGATTTTTAACCGCAGTAAAAAATCACAGGAAATTATATAATTGTTTTTTAACCTAAAGAAATCTCCCGAAAATTTCGGGAGATTTTGATTTTATGATTCAATTTTGAACCATTAAGGACATTGAGTTGTTAAGAAATTTTTGATGGAGATTTGTTAAGCTTTACGAAGGTAAATCATTAAGTGATGTGCTTAATCAATTCATTGATTCTTAACCAATCTTATTCACTTACAAATCTTAATGGTTTAAAATTCAATTGAATAAGTTTATTTCCCTATAATCGTTTTGATATTTACAAATTCTTTCAACGCGTGTAAAGAAAGTTCGGTTCCGTAACCGGAAGTTTTCGTGCCGCCGAATGGAAAACGGGGATCTGAACTTGTCATTCTGTTGATGTTGACCGTTCCGGATTCTAATCCTTCGATAAAAAACTGCTGTCTCCTTTTGTCATTCGTCCAGACTGAATTAGACAAACCAAACGGAATGTTATTAGCCATTTCAAGGGCTTCATCATCATTTTCAGCAATCATAATCATTCCTAAAGGACCAAATAATTCTTCCTGCAAAATCGGATTGCCTTCTTCCACTCTAATAAGCCCAGGATTAAATTCGTTTTCAGAAATTCTTTCTAACGGAATAATTGCTTCTGCACCATTATCTAAAGCTTTTTGATATTGTTTTTCCAAATCATCAGCCAAATCAGGTCTTGCCATTCCTCCTAATTTTGTTTCCTTTAATTTAGGATCAGCCGGAACATATTTTTTGTATTCTTCAATAAATTTTGGTAGAAAATCGAACTCAATATTTCTCTGGATAATAAATCTTTTCGCAGCGACACAGGTTTGTCCGCAATTCTGAAGTCTTGCCAACGCACCAACTTTCGCTGCTTCATCAAGATCAGCATCATCCAGAACGATAAAAGCATCGCTTCCGCCTAATTCCAATAAAGACTTTTTGATATTTTTTCCGGCGATTGCGGCAACTTCCGCTCCTGCTTTTTCGCTTCCGGTAAGACTTACACCATGAATGGTTTTATGTTCCAAAACTTCCTGAACTTCTTTATGTCCAATCTCAAGATTCTGGAAAACGCCTTCAGGAAAGCCGGCTTCAATAAAAACTTTCTCGATTGCATTTCCACTTCCGAAGCAAATTGAGGCATGTTTTAAAACAACTGTATTTCCCGCCAGAATTGCGGGAGTTGCAAATCGTAAAACCTGCCAGAAGGGAAAATTCCAAGGCATCACACCGAGAATTACACCTTTAGGAACGTAGTGAATTTCTGAAATACTGTATTCGGAATCAATTTTTTCCGGATTTAAAATATTTTCTGCTTCCGCATAATAATTCATCATTAATGCACACTTTTCAACCTCTGCAACAGATTGAGAAATGGGTTTATTCATTTCTTCAGTAATGATTTCGCCAAAAGTTTCAGAGTTTGATTTAAAAATTTCTGCAGCTTTTGCAATGAGTTTCTGCTTTTCTTCAAACGGAACTTTTTTCCATTCCTGAAAAGCTTTGTCAGCTTTTAAAAGCTTGTTTTCTATTAAATTTTCCATGTTAGATTTCCATTTTTAAAGATTCGGTTCAGAATCTTCTGCTTTTGGATAAAGCATTTTTAAGGCAACAAATTTTGTTCCTTATAACTTTTATTATTACTGATAAATTCTATGATTTGTATTTATTAAGGCTAAAACTTTTTATATATTAAATGAAATTAATCTATAAGATTTAGTTCAAAAATTCTCACGCAGATTGCGATAATTGAGCGGATTTTCTATGACTTTAAATCGCTCAATCAGCAATCGAAAATTTCATCAAATCATAAACCATTCATTAGCCAGACCCGCAGCCAGTCTTGCCGTACGTTCCTGAATATCAAAATGCGGATTTACTTCTGCGATATCGAGCGCAACCAGCTTTTTATTTTTCAGAATGTGTCTGTAGATATTCATAAAAGCAGCATCCGCAAAGATACCGTTGTACGCAGCAGCGGAAACTCCCGGAGCAATCGAAGCGTTGAAAACATCCATGCAAATTGTTGCATATAAAACATCCACAGAGTCGACCAGTTCATTGATTCTCTCAAGTACCGACGGAATATTTTCAAAAAATAATTCATCTGCCAGAATGTATTTCATTCCAAACTGATGTGCGGTATCGAATAATTTTAAAGTATTCGAATTTCTCTGTATGCCGATATGAAGAGAATTGATTTCTCCTTCCTGTGCAATTTGCCAAAATCCTGTGCCGGAGCTTGCTCCCACTCCATTTTCAGGTTGTCTGTTATCGAAATGGGCATCAAAATTTATAATTCCAACTTTCTGTTCCTGAAAAGCCGTCTTTACGCCACGGTAATGAGCAAAAGTTACTTCATGACCGCCGCCGATGACCAAAGATTTGCCGCCTTTCAACAATACTTTTGAAACACCTTTCGCCAGCTCGTTCTGCGAATTTTCGAGATTTCCGTCTTCACAGGTAATATTTCCAAAATCCAGCAGTGAAAAATCCGGACGGATCACCGGAAAATTAGACATGTTTTTTCGGATGACATCCGGCGCATCTTTCGCACCCTGTCTTCCTTTATTTCTGCGAACGCCCTCGTCAACGGCGAATCCGTGTAAAACGAAATCATTAGTTGAAACAGAATCGTAATTATGTTCCTCTTTTACTCTCTGAAATATTCTGTGATGCAATAATTCATCACCATCATTCCTTCCCTGCCAAATCATTTTATTAATTTTGATTTACATTATAGCGTTCAAAACTCTGCCAGTATTTATCCTTGTATATTTCGAGTGACATTTTATATTCCGGATGATGTTTAATAATATTTTGCAAAACTTTTGACACTTTTCTGAAATCTTTGCTTGCAAAATAAATCTCTCTTACATTATTGGCACTTTCTCTCCCAATGTAAACGCTTCCACCTTCATTTTTTAGGCTTTGATAAGCATTTTCTTCGATACTGTCCAGCTTTTCATAATCACTGCTTTCCGGCAAGCCGTTGTTTTCATTTCCGTTATATTCAATTTTCAGGGCAGAAATCCAAGGGTAGGATGCTTTGGATTCGTAGTTCAGTGCAGTGGTATTTACTGTGGCAATCAACGGTAATCCGTTATTCAGGATAGCTTCCAAAACCGAATAAGCGTCTTCATCTCCCATATCTTTGAGGTTTTTATATTTTTCAATAAATTCTCTTTCCCTCCACGATAAAAAGTCTTTCAATTTGGAAACAGGAACAAGCTCAGCTTCAGCCTCATCTTTACCAATAACATTAAATGTATCGATTTGCGTTGCAAAATTGAGTTCGCCCAGAAAATTATCCAGAAAAATACAGACTCCGGTTACGCAGTCGTTTTTGTTTTCTTCAGTTAAGCCTTCGTAAACAAAAGTTACATCAATCTCGTCGGGATATCCCTCGATTTCATTAGAATAGAAAAAAATATTATCCTGTGAAAAATCTCTTCCATCCATTTTAATTCCGTGGTCGAGATTCATTTCGGGTTTCAGTGCTGTGAATTTCCAGTGTTCCAGTTTTGGTGCTTCGGCGATAATTTCTTCTGCAAAAACAATATTTTTGATATCTCCATCTGCTGTAATTATTAATTCTGCAACTGCATCATCGCTCATTCCGCACAGAAAATAATAACCTTCATTGAGCTGTTTCAGTTTAGGTGAAATTTCATCAAAAAAATCTTTCTCGATGTTTTTATGATTTTTAATGACTTCATAAAAATCCTTTTCTTTCGTTAAAAACCAATCCCAGAAATCTTTATAATTCCTGATTTCAACTTCCCCGTTTTTCTCTTTCTTTCCGAAAACTTTATTAAAAATTCCCATTTTATTTTATTTTTTCACCGTCAATAAAAACATTTTCTGCCTTCAGACTTCCCTGATTGTACAGTACATTCTGGAAATTATCTGTTTTAAAGGTAACAAAATCAGCTTTCATACCTTCTTTCAATATTCCTCTGTCTTCCAAACTCAATGCAAAAGCTGAGCGGAAGGTCATTCCTGCCAAAACTTCAGCTGTCGTCAGTTTTTCAAATGTGGCTAAGATGGAAGCCTGTGTAATAAGATTTCCCATCGGCGCTGAACCAGGATTCCAGTCGCTTGCGATGGCGACAATTGCTCCAACATCCAGTAATTTTCTTGCAGGAGTAAATTTTTCTCCTAAACCTAAACTTGCACCAGGTAAAGCTGTTGCAACTGTATCTGAGTTTGCCAAAAACTCAATATCCTCATCGATTGTTGCTTCCAAATGGTCTGCAGATTTTGCGCCGACTTCCACAGCGATTCTCGAACTTCCCGGCGTAAATTGGTCGGCATGAACGGTAATTTCAAAACCTAAATCTTTAGTTTTAAGTAAAAATTCTTTACTTTCTTCCGGCTGAAATGCTGATTTTTCAATAAAAATATCAACGCGGTTTGCGAGTTTTTCTTCTTTTACTTTTGGTAAAATTTCTGTTAAAATATAATTCAAATATTCTTCGTTCGTTCCCTCAAAATCTCTCGGTTTTAAATGAGCTGAAAGACAGGTCGGAACTAAAGTCGCTTTTGTCTGCTGCTGTGCTTTTTTAATGATCCGAAGCATTTTAAGTTCATTTTCTACATCTAAACCGTAACCGCTTTTTACTTCAATCGTTGTAATTCCAAGAGAAATTAAAAAATCAATTCTTTCCAAAAGTGTTTTGAGTAATTCTTCTTCTGAAGCTTTTCTCGTATGTTGAACGGAACTCCATATTCCGCCTCCACTTTCGGCAATTTCAAGATATGTTTTTCCGGCATTTCTCATGGCAAAATCATTCGCCCGGTTTCCGCCGAAGCAAATATGGGTGTGAGAATCTACAAAAGCCGGAAGCACAATTTGCTCACCATCCACAGCTTCAATTTCTATACTTTGATTTTCAGATTTTAATAATTCGAAATTTCCGATTTGCTGAATTTTATTATTTTTAATTAAAATTCCACCATCAGCAATAATTTCGAGTTGTTCGTCTGAAAGTTTTCCTCTTAACGGGAGATTGGCAAGTGTAACGACCTGCCTGAAAGGACCAATTAGTTTCATTAAAAATTAGGTTAAGGTTGACGTTGAGGCTGAAAAGCGCAACTCATCAATTTCATTTCAAAAATACTTAAAATATATCAATTGGTTTACTGTAAAACATTCCGGATTCCAAACTTTGAATTTGACGAAAATTTATACAATCTCAACCTTTGCCTAAACCTAAAATTGTTATCTTTACGGTAAATGAAACTGAATTAATGCCCGATTTTTTACATCCAGACAAAGACAATTACTCCAATGAGGAGCTGATGCAGGAAGAACAGATTCGCCCGCAAAGCTTTAAAGATTTCGCAGGACAGCGAAAAACACTGGAGAATCTTGAAGTTTTCGTGACCGCCGCCAAAAGACGTGGCGGTGCTCTTGATCATGTCTTGTTGCACGGCCCGCCCGGTTTGGGGAAAACTACTTTGGCGAATATTATTGCCAATGAATTGGGAGTTGGCTGCAAAATCACTTCAGGTCCTGTTTTGGATAAGCCCGGAAGTTTAGCCGGCTTGCTGACGAATCTTGAGGAAAACGATGTACTGTTCATCGATGAAATTCACAGACTTTCACCTGTTGTAGAAGAATATCTCTATTCTGCGATGGAAGATTATAAAATCGACATCATGCTGGAAAGCGGCCCGAATGCGAGAAGTGTTCAGATTGGTCTGAATCCTTTTACCTTGGTGGGAGCAACCACCAGAAGCGGAATGCTGACCAAGCCGATGCTGGCAAGATTCGGTATTCAAAGCAGGCTGGAATATTACACGATTGAACTTTTATCGATGATAATCATCAGAAGTGCAAGGGTTTTAGGTGTGAAAATTTATGAAGATGCTGCAATTGAAATTGCCAGAAGAAGCCGCGGAACACCGAGAATCGCCAATGCTTTACTGCGTAGAGTTCGTGATTTCGCCGAAATCAAAGGTGACGGTGAAATTGAAATTGAAATCACAAAATATGCCCTGAATTCTCTGAACGTTGATGAATTTGGACTGGATGAAATGGACAATAAAATCATGCGTGTGATGATTGAAAACTTCAGAGGAAAGCCTGTGGGAATTTCAGCTTTGGCAACATCCATCGCTGAAAACCCTGAAACGCTGGAAGAAGTGTATGAACCGTTCTTGATTCAGGAAGGCTTTATCATCAGAACTCCGAGAGGAAGAGAAGTGACTGAAAAGGCTTATAAACATTTGAATATTGCTGTGCCGAGAAATCCGGGGGAACTTTTTTAAAGGAAAAAGATTTTGATGTGCTCATTCTTTTAACTTAAAAAATTGGAAATTCATTCAATATTACTGCAGCGCCATAATTTAAAATCAATAACATAAAATAATAAACTTATATGAAACTATATCCAATTCAATGCGGAAAATTTAAGCTCGACGGCGGAGCGATGTTTGGGGTCGTCCCAAAAAGTCTGTGGGAAAAAACCAATCCTGCAGACGAAAGAAATTTAATTGAACTCGGAACAAGATCTCTGCTTGTGGAAGACGGCAAAAAATTAATTTTAATTGATTGCGGCCTGGGAAATAAGCAGGACGATAAATTCTTTGGTCACTATTCGCTTTGGGGCGACGATACTTTGGATAAAAATTTGAAGAAGTATGGTTTTGTGAAGGAAGACATTACTGATGTTTTTCTTACCCATCTTCACTTCGATCACTGCGGTGGTGCAATTGAATGGAATGACGACAGATCAGGCTACAGACCGGCTTTTAAAAATGCACAGTTCTGGACAAATGAAAACCACTGGCAATGGGCAACTGAACCCAACCCAAGAGAGAAAGCCAGCTTTTTAAAAGAAAATATTTTACCTATTCAGGAAAGCGGACAGTTGAATTTTCTACCACTTCCAACCAACGGAAATTATGGTTTCGCTCCGGATTTAAAAATGGATGTGATTTTTGTTGACGGGCACACCGAAAAACAGATGCTTCCGGTGATTCAGTATCAGGAGAAAACAATTGTTTTTGCAGCTGATTTAATTCCGACGACAGGACACATTCCGCAGGTGTACGTGATGGGTTATGATACAAGACCGCTTTTGACAGTGGAAGAAAAAGCTAAGTTTCTGAAACAGTGTGTGGATAATGATTACCTGTTGTTTTTTGAGCATGATGCACACCACGAACTGGCAAGTTTAAAAATGACTGAAAAAGGAGTTCGATTGGATGAGACTTTCAGTTTTAATGATGTTTTTGGATATTAATTTTGAGCTATGGAAGAATTAATTTCAGAAAATCAGAAAAGCGAACCCGATCCCTTATCTGCGCCTAAAATAATTGGTTTAACAGGAGGCATTGGTTCAGGAAAAACCACGGTGGCAAAATTCATTGAAGAGTGTGGATTTCCTGTTTATTATTCAGATGACCGTGCTAAAGAGATTGTGAACGATAACGAAGAATTAAAATTAAAAATCAAAGCACTTCTGGGTCCGCAATCCTATAATGAAAAAGGACTGTACGACCGCAAGTTTGTATCAGAAATGGTTTTTAATGACAGTGAGCTGCTTCAGGCTCTTAATGAAATCATTCATCCTGCAGTACGCATCGATTTTGAAGATTGGGTAAAGAAACAGGAAAAATATCTGGTATTCAAAGAAACGGCTTTGCTGTTTGAGTTAAAATTAAATAAGCAATGTTACCGCTCGATTTTAGTAACTGCCGAAGACAATATCAGAATCAAAAGGGTGATGGATAGAGACGGAAAAACATATCGTGAAGTACAATCGGTTATGGAAAAACAAATGCCGGAAAAGGATAAGATAAAGCTGGCAGATTATGTTATCTACAACAACATAAATCTTGATGACCTGAAAGATCAAACCGAAAAAATCATCTTTGATATTGAATAACAAAATCCCGCTGAATTTTTCAGCGGGATTTTTAATTACTATATGTACTGATAGGATTGCATCCTATCCTTTGTTAAGGCGTCCCTTTGGGACTTTTACATATCCTATCAAAAAAAATAAGCTCCCATTTCTGAGAGCTTATTCTATTTAAATTTAATTTATTATTCTTTAATAAATTTCTTCTGAACTGTTTTGTCGCCATCAACCAATTCAATCACGTAAAGTCCGTTGATCAATCTGCTAACGTCAATCTTATTGTTCAGGATCAATCCATCTGAGATTAACTGACCTGCTGAGCTGTAGATTTTGTAATTAGCTTTTTTGCTAATGTTTTTCACGTTCAGTACAGTCGCTACCGGGTTAGGGTAAATCATAATGTCAGTTTGGTTAAGAGGATTTACAACAGCCTGCTTAACGATTCTTACACGATAATCTTCAACTTCACCGTTTGCAAAATTAGTACAGTTCACAGGGATACCGTCTTTTTGCATTGCTACTCTCATCATAACATACTTATAATCTGTTAAACTTACGAAAGCATCATCAGGAACTGTAAATGCTGCACTTGCAGTATCTGCACTGTTGGGTCCGTTTGAAAGGATTTTTTCGTTGATATCAAAATATCCGTTTCTGTTGAAGTCAATCCAAACTGCTACACCTGTATTAGAACCAGAAGATGAAGTTTTATCAATTTTAACAACGTTACCCTGGCTTCCCTGAACCAAAACAATCTCCTTATTGTCTGGGTCAGTTGTATAGTATTGGTATCCAAGATTAACAGATGGATTCGCAAATGCTGCACCCTGAAGAGGAGTTACTGTAACTTTGTTGATATAATCTGGTCCTCCAGGAGTTCCTCCTGTTTGGCAATATGTTACAGTAGGAGTTGTGAAATAGTAAAGCGGAGTAAAGTTACCCGGAGTACCAGTACAAACATTCGCAACCTGCATTTCGTATTTAGTCAATTCTAATAAACCATTAATAGTATACGTATTGGCGTTATTAACATTAATAGTTGTCCAGCTAGGAATTCCTACTTTTCTGTATCTTAAGATATAGCTGTTTGTAGCACCGGTACCTGTATAAGGTTCCCAAGTTACTTCAGCACTTGTAGGGTTCAGTTGAGTAATCGTTAATCCCGGAGGCGGAATAGAACAAACTCTTACAGTGGTAAACACCTGTGGATTAGACCAAGGGTTTCCTGTAGTTGAACCTACACATATAGTTCTAACCTGTACCTCATAGGTTTTATAAGACTCTAAACCTTGCATTAAATAACTGTTCAATGGAGGCTGAGGAGTAGTTCCACCTGTAGTCTGCGGAGTAAACCAACCTGGTGTACCCACTTCTCTCCATCTGATTTCGTACACAGCACTAATCACTAAAGGCCCCCAAGTCGCCAATGCAGAATTTGAAGTTACATTGCTTACAACAACGTTTGGAGGTGTAGGGTCACAAGTTGTAGAGAATGGAACTGAAGGTGCCGCACCTTCATTAGCATTACAAAGCGCTACAACTTTCACTTCATAATTCTTAGCCGGCTGTAAACCAGTATTTATTACAAAAGATGTAGTTGGAGGATTTAAAACCGGTGAAGAGTTTGGCCATGTCGTTAATCCTGCTTCTCTCCAATATACTTTGTAACTTAAGTTATCTGGTGATTGAGTCCAATTTACCTGCGCAGAAATATGATTGATATTTGTAACATTTACGTTTGTAGGAGCTGTGGTTGAACATGGTCTGATTATAAATGTATAATCAACATAGTTTCCATAAGCTGCAGGTCCACAAGGAGTAACAGCACCCAACCAATTTGAAGCAAATCTTACTCTATAAGAACCAGAGGGTCTACCCACTGAGCTTATCGGAAATGATACTGAAGTAAGGTATCCCGTTGGAGTATATACACTTTCATTTGAATCAAATACCATGTTTTGGTTCCAATCCACCCAAGCATGATAATAATGCGTTCCGGAAGGTGTCGCCAAATTTACAGTTACAGAATTTCCTGGCAATACAGAGAAACTTTGGGCGGAATTATTTACATAGGCACTATAAGAATTTGCTGTGTAAGCTATGTTTGTAAAACCTGTTGTTCCGGTATTGATATTATTTAGATAATACGTAGTAGATGAAGATCCACCAGCAGGCACACAATAGTTTGTATATATTTGAAGTGGTCCCGTCCAGTCACCAATATCTGTAGCACTACATTTTGCTCTGATCCAGATATAATAGGTTGTACTTGGAATAAGAGGGCTAATTAATTGAGTAGGACCAGCAACCCCAACATACTGAGGAGTAACCGTTGCAAGCGGAGTTGCAGGGTTTGTAGCGTAATAGATATCATATCCATTTGCCGGTGCAGTAGCTGGTACCGTCCACTGTACAGTAGTACTTGTAGTAGTAGTATTTGTTACCGTAAATCCTTGAGGATCTAAACAAGTTGGTGCTACTCTCAATTTGAAATCATCAACACCTAAGTACCAAGGAGCACCTGTAGATGATACATTTACAGCAAAATTATAAGTAGCTGAAACTGTTGGAGTAAAGTACACTTTATGCTGTGTATAACTGTTAGTTCCCTGAGTGGCAGTTATAAAGCCTCCTAAATTAGTTGCTCCGGTAGATGACTGCGATGTGTTCACTAAAACATTACCGGTATATCCTACATTTGAAGAACCAGTACCACCAGTATGATAGTAAAATGAATATTCATAGGTCACACCTGCTGTTAAAGTAAAACCTGGAGTCCAGAGCTGGCTTGCAGTTGTATTACCATATTGGATTCTTACATAGTTTGGTGTAGATCTTGGACCAGGAGAGGTCGTAGAAGCTGTAGCATTTGAAGAAGTCCAGGCACTTGTACCTGTCACGTTTTTCCAACAAGAAGGAAGAACTGCTGCTCCTAAGCCAGTCATTGCATCAAAATTTTCTGTCCAAGGAAGCACAGTTACAGCAACACAAAGCGTTGTGAATGACGATGCCGGCATCCAGATACTCTGTCCTGATGCACATTTTGCTCTTACCCAAACGGAGTATGTTGTAGAACCAGCCAAGCCAGGAATTACTACACTGGTAGCATTTGTCTGTACAGAGTTTGTTGCATTTAAAACTGTTGCGCTTGTAGGTGGAGTTCCTGTAGTATTGTAATAAACATCATAACCGTTTACAGGTACAGGAGTTGGTGCCGTCCAGCTTACCTGAGCTGAAGCTGCCGTTACCGTTCCAACAGTTACACCTGTAGGATATGGACAGGTTGATGGAGTATCACCATTAAATTGTAGTCGAGGTATAGACCCTACCCTGCTGCTCGCTGTTGGAGGAGAAGCCGGGTTGGGATTTGTACCATCACTATAATAGTAGATCCCGCTGTTCGTTGTTGATGTATATGCTCCCCAGGTAGCAGTACATGACCAGTTTGCGGCATTTTCATCTACAGCAATTACAAGGTTGTCTGTACCATTCCATACAAAAGGTGTACTTAAAGGAATGTCAACCCAAGTTCCCGCAGTCATATTAGGTAATGTTCCGCTATAAACCGAAGTCATTGAGGCAAGTGGAACCCAATCCGTTGTTGATGCAAATGCGGTCTTGTTTGTATTACCCATATAAACCACCCATTGATTGTAGTTGGCTTGAGTAGCAGCGGTTTCACTTACAAAAAATTTTACTTTTGTAATTACAGTGTTGGTACCTAAAGCTGTTGTAAGCTCGGAAGCCTTGTACAATTGCTGTGAATAGTTGTATCCAAAACAAGAGTATACCGGAAGATTGCTTGAAGTAGCAGTACCGGCTCCAATCTGCCAAGTCTGTCCCGAAAGTTTGGGCATAAATGCTAGCAAAAAGGTAAAAAATAGTAATATTCTTTTCATATTTTAGGAATATTTTAAATATTAGCGGATATCAGTATATCCTTATTGTTAATGAATTCTTCATCAATACAAAGTGCTTTTTTCGAGACAATGCAAAACTGTACTGACAGATAAAGTGTAAAAGTTTTTTCCATAGGCTATAAAATTTTATATTAAATACAAATCTAAACATTTTTAATGACTATCATAAAATTTAAATATATTTTTTTATGAAAATTTTACCAAAATCAGTAAATAATACTCGAATAATAAATTATATTTTTATTAAAGTACGAATACACAAGCATTTCAAAAGTTTTAATCAGAATATTTCAAAACAAAAAACCTCAGAAATTTCTGAGGTTTTAAATAATTTTAGAGAAAATTTACTTTTTTATAAACTTAAAGGTCTCTGTAAGTTCTTTATCTTTAATTGTAATCAAATATGTACCTTTCACCAATTCGGCTACTCTTACTTGATTATCATTAATAACTCCTGATTTAACCAATTGCCCAACTGCACTGTAGATCTCATATTTTGCATTAGCTGATACTTTTGTAATATTTAAGACATCAGTTGCAGGATTAGGATAAATCTGAACGTTATTTTTAATTAATGAAGTTTCATCAGTGCTAAGTACAGGTATTTTCACAGTGTAATCTTCAATCTCACCATATCCCCAAGTACCACATCCTGCAAAAGTAGAACCTAAAGACCCACCAGCATTTGTAGATCCGTAATACGCAAGGATAACTCTCATTCTGAGTGATGTATTAACTGCAGCAGTTGCAGGTACGGTGAAAGTTCCTGTGATTGGCGACAATGGCACTGCAACAGGATAATTTAAAACTCTTTCACTATTTTCAAAAATACCATTGTTATTAAAGTCTATAAATACAACTGCAGTATCATAATCCGGATCCGTAACCGTAATCGATAATCCATAAGTATTACCTGTTGCTAAGCTCGGCTGAAGTAAAGTATTTGTACTGTAGTTGGTATAATTTGAAGGACCTGATGTATTGCTCATCAAAGCCACAGCATTGTAACTAAGTGTAACATTTGAAATATATTCATATTGCACTGTGTTTGTTGCTGTTGCTGTACAATAAGATAAAGTAATTGTACTAAAATTAGTACTTGCAGAAAATGGTCCCTGTGTGGTACAAACTGCCGCAACCTGTACTTCGTAAGCTGAAGCTTCAGCAAGACCTGAAAGTCCTACCGTATTTGTCGTAGAAGTTGTTTGCTGCCAAACCGTTTCACTTGTTTTCTTATAACGAATAACGTATGAGACAGCACCACTTACTGCCGGCCAAGTAACTGTAGCCTGAGAAGCACTAATATTTGACACTGAAACTCCCGTAATTGCAGCACCGCATACCGCTTGTGCAGCAACAGTCATTTTCTTTAGTGCATAGAAAACGTTCCCTATTGAAGAAATTCTCAAAGCGACATTCTGGCCATTCAATGCTGCGGGGAATGCAGCAATAGATTCTGTTCCGTCATTAGCTGTTGATGCTAAAAGCACCGTCCAGGTTAAACCGTTATCTGCAGAATAATCTATTTTAACATTCGGTGAGTTATAAGCTCCTCCTGCCGTATTTGCAACATCCCAAGTTACTGCATTTGCAGCATTACTATATAAATATGTGCCTGTAGTCAATTTGAAAGGACCATCAGCACCAACAGTAATATCCTGTTCAGCAAATGAAGTCTGTTGCTGTGTAGTTGCAGGATTATTGTCTCTTACGGTAACAGCGAACTTCATTGTTCTTGCAACCATTGGTACAGATTCCCAACCGTCATTTGAGTTGTCTAAGACACCATTAAGTACAGATGCTAACTTAGGAAAATACCTTATTGGGCTTGCAGTAGGTGTGAATGACCTGAAAGAAGGACCAAAAGTAGTGGTTCCCAGATTAGTCTTGTTAATCAACTGAGTTGTAGCAGTAATACTGTTCACCTGCTCCCAAGTATAAGTCATTGGGTCGTTTTGAGCATCTGTAGCAGATGCTGTAAGAACAAACGCCGTTCCTTTCGGAATTGTATAAGCCGGTAAAGCTGCAATTACAGGTGGGTCATTGGCAACCGAAGTCTCTACGTCACACGCTTTAGTATTTAAATTTGTCTGCACTTGAGTAATACTACCCTTGTGGAAATACGCATCTGAATTTGCCTGTACATCTGTAGTAGCACCCGTAATCCCTGCATATCCCATAATTGTAGAACCAGATCCCGGCTCCATATTTACACCTGAACCTTCATATCCTGTTGTAAATGTATGGTTTGCACCCAATTGATGGCCAAGCTCATGAGCTACGTAATCTATATCAAAAGTATCTCCCTGTGGAATAGAATTCGCTGGAGATGTATATCCGGAACCCTTACCTTTAGGTACTGCTGTTGTAGGATTTACACACACACAACCAATACAGCCAGCATTACCTCCTCCGCCGGAAGCACCAAAAAGGTGACCAACATCATAATTATTATTTCCTACATTTGCTGTAAGTGTAGTCTGCAATTCTAGATTCCATCCACCTTGAGCTCCTGTAGCAGCATCCTGATAAGGGTCTGTTGCAGCGTTGGTATAAATAACATTAGGATAATTCTGTAAATTTAAATGCAATGCAAAATCTTTTTCAAAAACAAAATTCACCCTTGTCATAGTAGCATTAATTGCCGCCAATGCACCAGCAACAGTACCACCGTGGAATGTTGTATACTCACCCGTTACAGACATTGCCAATCTCATTGTTCGGTATTTTTTGTCTGACATCTTAGAGAAATCTGAAAATTGGTTATTGAAAGAACTTCCTTTTTTCGCCATCTCTTCGATTTGCTTCACAGCCCCCAAACCTTCATCTGTACTGCAAATAAAACTTTTAGTGCCTGTAGCTTTAGACTTCGGATGTACTCTGTATGTAGATTTATCCGTAGCTAAAGGGTCAATAAATTCATATTCGCCAGATCCTCCAATCATCATCGATTGAAAATCATTAGGAGCAAGTGAAAATCTTACAGATTTTGATGGATCATCAATTCCGACTCCCACATAAGAGCCTAAATCGTATTGTTCAGCAAGCTCTTTTACCACTACAGGAAAACTGTAGACAGCAAATCTTTCCATTTTCCCACGAAGTGTAGGAAGTATAATTTCTACAGGCTTGGCACCCAATCCTGTTTCTTGAGCATTTTTAAGCTGGCTCTTGATTTTCGCAATATCAAGTTTATATTCTGCTTGCATAGGATCTGATACCATGCCTCTCTTCTGATTGACTGGAGACCACTGTCCGAAAGCAAAACTACCGACAGTACTTAAAAATAAAGCAGTAATAAGTTTTTTCATGAAAATGAACTATTTTTGAATTATTTGTAAACTTTTAACCTCCAAATGTAAGCATTATCATACAATTCATGTATAAGAATTATGAATTTAACATTTTATACATACATTAGCTACATACTTAAACCAAAAAAACCTCTGGAAAGCCAGAGGTTTTCAATAAATCAAAAAATGATCTTTACTTTTTTATAAACTTAAGTGTTTCTGTAAGATTTTTATCTTTTACAGTAATCACATAAGTACCTTTTACAAAATCGGCTACTCTTACTTGTCCGTTTTCAATTTTACCGGATTTTACAAGCTGACCAACTGCATTATGAATTTCAAATGTAGCTTTGTCTGAAACTTTAGTTACATTAAGAATTTCTGTTACAGGGTTCGGATATATTTGAATATCGCTTTTTACTGAACCATTTGCTTCTTTAGTATTTAAAACCAATATTTTGAACGCTTTAGATTGAGTAGAACCAAAATCAACAGATCCTTCAGAAATCAATACATTTCCAACAGCATCCTGCACATTATAATATCCATACAATTCTATACCATCTCCATAACTATCATTGATTGTAAATACATAACAATCCGGCACTAAATTCCAGGTCTGTGTAACCAAAGCAGGCAATGATACGATTTGAGTACCCGAAGCAACACCATCCAAGTATGGTCCTCCAGAATACAAAGTAGTTCCAGCACTGTTTTTCAATGTCCATGTAGTTTCTGTACCGTAGAAGTCAGGCTGAAGTGTGAAAGTTACCGCTGTGGTAGCCGCAGGTGTCGTTGTAAAGTTTCCAACCGCTGAAAATGCACTATTATTAGTCGCTCTAGCATCAGAAGTACCATTTACTGATGTTATCTGTGCAGAAATTATAGAGGTTTCAGTCCCCGCAAATGAAATAATAGCATACTTATCCTGAGCAAGATTTCCTGTCCAGTTAAAAGTTTGTGCAGGACCACCGCTTACAGTGTAGGTAATTACTGCAGATGTAAGATTCGCTGTACCTCTGTTGTATAAACTAAACGGAAAAGTAACAGGAGCCGTACCACCACAAGTTGTTGCCGAGCTACAGATCTTTTCTGCTTTCAGCTCAGCATCATTTGGAAATAATGGAATTGCAACATCTTTTGTAGAAGTTTTGAGTTCTACTCTTCTCGGCGAATTGTTCATTACTGCAGTTATTCTGGATTTCTGATCAACAGTAAATATGTTCATACACGTGTCATTGGTGTAATCCATATAATTTTGAACCATTTCAAAAACACTCGTACTTGTACAACTTGCGATATTGGGATTACATGTGTAGTTTGAAGTATGTGCAGTTGGTGTATCAGCACAATAGTCTGTACCACAAGTTGCATCACCCCATATATGTCTTAGACCTAAAAAGTGACCTACCTCATGAGTCATTGTTCTACCCTTATCATATGGTGCACTCAACAAGAATGTTCCATCATTAAAAGCAGAACTCCCAAAAGTTGCATAATTAGCAACCACACCATCTGTATTGGCAGCTCCACCGTTTGCATTCATACCAGCCAAACCTGAGTTTGAAGGAAACTGTGCGTAACCAAGGATCCCTGCACTACCACCTCCTAGCTGCACACTCCACATATTCATATACTGAGCAGGATTCCAGATAGTAGCAGGTTTTACGATAGCATCAACTTCATCAGTTTCCCAAAATGCTTTACACATATTGACACGGTTAATTCCATTGGTAGGATTTCCGTTAGGATCTACTTTTGCCAACGCAAACTGAATCATTGTATCTGCTCCTACAGCATTAGTATTAAAACCAGGAGTACCAGTCATTTTTCTGAAATCCTGGTTCATTACTGTAATTTGTGAAATAACCTGATTGTCTGTAATATTCGGTGCTGCACCTAAAGCCTGCCCGTTGTGAATAACGTGTACTACCACGGGAATAGTTACAATACCTCCATTTTGAGATTTATTTGCCTTAGCATTTTCTATCAAAGGAGCAATCCAAGATTCAAACTGCTCATCTGTCATTCTTTTAGGGTCTTTCTTCTGCAACATAGTTTCGTACTCTGTAGAAGCACATCTAATAAACCCATTCATCTTCTTTAAATCTTCTATTGTGTAGGTTTTGCCAAATACAATCTGATCTTCACCATTTTGTTTTGAAAGTCTTTGACCAAAAACTGAACAAACCAATAACACAGAAAGTAAAAGAGATACTTTAAATGTAATTTTACTACTCATATTATAAATTATCTTTAAAATTGAAGCTTCAAAAATACGATTTTTTTATAGCTAAAACACCAAAACTATCAAAATATTAGTGAAATCAATCGATACTTATCATTAAAATCTCCAAATTCTGATAGAATTATTAAATAAAAAAACCTCCGGGAGGAGGTTTTATAATGATCTGATTTTAAATTTATTTTTTTATAAATTTCAATCTCTCTGTAAGATTTTTATCATTTACAGTAATTACATAAACACCTTTTACAAAATCTGCAACATTTACCTGTGCATTTTCAATATTTCCGGCTTTTACAAGCTGCCCAACTGCATTATGAATTTCAAATGTAGCTTTATCGGAAACGTTTTTAATATTCAAGACATCAGTAGCAGGATTAGGATAAATGCTGAAAGTATTTTTTGTAGCCTCGGATGTACCAAGTGTCTGTATTTTGAAATATTTAGTCTGGCTGGATGCGAAATGAGATCCTGTTACCAAAGTAGATCCAGTAGTAGATTGGATATTATAATAACCCCCATAAGGATAAAGACCGTCGCCATAAGAATCTGAGATCACAAAAGTGTAACATTCATTGGCATTCAAAGTCCAGTTTTGAGTAATTAATGGCGGATTTGCCTGATCTGTATATGGCCCTCCGCTGTACACTGTTACACCACCACTGTTTTTAAGAGTCCAGGAAGTTTCACTTCCATATTGATCTCTCTGAAGATTAAAGACCACACTTTCATTTAATCTGGTAGGAGCACCCATGTAATTAACAAATATATTGCTGTTTGATGCCCTTTGATCTGCAACTCCATTTACTGTAGTTACTGTAATATTCATATATCCACCAGAAGCAGTAGTAGGCATTGGCAAAGTAACGATAGCGTACTTATCCTGAGCAAGGCTTCCAGTCCAGTTGAAAGTTTGTGATAGATTGTTAACAGAATAAGTAATAACTGCTGACGTCATTGTAGTATTTCCTCTGTTATAAAGAGATACTTTGACACTTTGAGCAGTTGTTGTAGCACAGCTTAAAGTTGTACAATCTCTCTCTAATTTAACTTCTGCATCATTTGGAAACAACGGAATTGCAACATCTTTTGTAGAAGTCTTTAATTCAAGTCTTCTCGGAGAATTATTCATTACGGCAGTAATTCTATCCTTTTGATTAATTGTATAGATATTCATACAGGTATCATTAGTATAATCCATATAATTCTGAACCATATCATTTCCTGTAGCTGCCGGACACGTATCTATCGTTACACAATTATAATTGGCTGCTGCTGCTGCCGGTGTATCAGGGCAATAATCTTTATTACTATCTGTAGCATTCACTACACAAGAAGCATTATCTCCCCAAATATGTCTTAAACCAAGAAAGTGACCAACCTCATGAGTCATTGTACGTCCTTTGTCGTACGGTGCACCTAACAAAAACGGCCCTGTAGTTGAGTTGCTGAAATCACTGCTTCCAAAAGTAGCATAATTGGCAACTACTCCATCTGTGTAAGCCTCTCCGCCCACAGGATCAAGCCCGCCTAATCCAGAACCGGAAGGGAACTGAGCATAGCCGAGAAGTGATGTACTTGTAAACTGTACACTCCACATATTCATATACTGTGTAGGATCCCAAATAGTTTCAGGTTTTACAAATGAATTTATCTGAGCCTGAGACCAGCTCGCCTGACAAAGATTTACTCTATTGATACCATTGGTAGGGTTACCAGCCGGATCTGATTTCGCCAAAGCAAACTGAATCTGGGTATCAGCTCCCACAGCATTACTATTAAAACCAGGTGTACCTGCAAGTCTTCTAAAATCCTGATTCATTACCGTAATCTGAGAAATAACCTGTTCATCAATAATATTAGGTGCAGTACCATAAGCCTGACCGGCATGAATAA
The DNA here is from genome assembly GCF_057180485.1 of Chryseobacterium sp. HNCC26DJ240. Lineage (NCBI taxonomy): Bacteria > Pseudomonadati > Bacteroidota > Flavobacteriia > Flavobacteriales > Weeksellaceae > Chryseobacterium > Chryseobacterium sp. HNCC26DJ240. Next base: position 157,963 of record NZ_JBXUGK010000002.1, on the reverse strand, counting down.
CATGTACTACCACAGGGATAGTCACTATGTTTCCGTTCTGAGATTTATTATTTCTTTCTTTTTCAATTAAGGGTGCAAGCCACGCCTCAAATTGTTCTGCAGTCATTCTGCCTGGAAAATGTTTTTGCAAAAACGCTTCATATTCGGTAGATGAACATCTTTCTATGCCCCCAGACTTTGATAATTCTTCAGCAGAAGGATGTGAAAACTCAGCGTGCTTATCCCCTTTTACAGATTGACCGAAAAGCATTCCGCCACCATAAAAAGCAAATAAAACTGCCGTTTTGAAGATTGTAGATTTTATATTCATGTAGATTCTATTTTTACTACAAATATAATTCAAAATTGGAATTTGTATAAATATTTAATAAAAAAAATTAGAAAAAATAAAAATATGGCATTATTATTAGTGTATTTTTACAAAAAATTTAAAATGAAATTACATTTTGCATTGGCTATAAGTTTATTTACTTTAATTAACTGCAATACAACCAAAACTACCGGAAGCACGATGAATGAAGACAAAACTGTGGTAGGAAAACTCTCTGTTCAAAGAATTTCGTTGTCTGAAAAGACTCGTGGTACCAATAGATTATTCACCATCACTCCGACTAAAATTGAGACTGATATGAACGGTAATATGACTAATAAAAGCATATCTTCTGAGAGTTGGAAAATAATTTCGGGCAAAATTGCTCAGATAAATCTTGAAGAAATAGACTCTTACAAGTCTCCAACCACCAAAAGATACAGTGATGCTGCATTGTCTTCTGTCATCAGTATTGAAAAAGATGGCAAAACATACAGTTCATCAGATTTTGATTCAGGAAATCCTCCCCAGCAAGTTGCAGATCTTTATCAAGAAATTAGAAATGCAATAGAAAATAAAAAAGGTGAAAAATAATTTCACCTTTTTTTTATTTAAATTGATAAGCCAGACTCCAGGAGAAGCCCATATTGAATTTATTTGAACTTCTACCAAATCCCGGAACAATCATCGGCTCCACCTCATCCTGTTTTGATGTAGCAACAAGATATCTTGGCTGCATATTGACATCAATGAAAAAATGGGATCCAAAAAGCTGAACCCTGCCTCCTATTATTCCTTCAAGCCAAAATGAAGACTGTGATGATGCAGGCATAGAAACACTTGCAGAACTTCCGCCGAAACCTCTTACAGGAATCGCCTTATATTCCTGATTGTAAAACGATCCTGCAACTTTTCCTCCGGCATAAAAACCATTAAATTCGTTTTCTTTATCTACTGCCAACATATAAAATGCACCAATTTTTGCAAACGGACCATTTACTGCTGCATCGTAGCCATTTTTCTGATATACATTTTTTTCAAAACCTGCTTCAATAATGGCGTGGGTATTTCCTTTTACTTTTGATGAAATAAAACCCTGAAAAAGCTGGCGGTCCGAGAAAAACGAAACTGTGGTATTCAATACATCCACACCCACCATAAAGTTGGGTTCGTATTTCCATTTTTCTTTTACTTCTTCTTCCTTTTTGTTTTGTGCAGAAAACTGCAGTGCGATTGCACTAAAAAGTAAGGAAAAGATTAGTCTTGTCTTCATTTTCAATAAAGTTTTGTCCGTTTGCCACTTCCAGTACCTTTCCGGGAGTTATAAGCTGTGAATTCACATTCTGATACGTTTTTTTTACACCGCATCCGGGAGAAACATAGGTCGCAGTCGTGGTATAATTTACTCTGACCTTAGATTCCGCTTCCGCTCTTCTGGTCTTGAAATACATATCTGTATAGGGTGCATCGTCTACTCTTAAAGGAATTAAAAGCGAATCTGCGTTTGTTGTTCTGCCAAAATCCACTACGCGCGTTCCGTAGTCTACTCTCAGATAAAGAGAGTCAACTGTTCTCAGCTGGCCCCCGACGTTTCTGAATCTCACCTTCATTCTCGGTGTTCCTTCACCGCTTTCGCAGATATCGTCGTCACCACCGCAACTTACAGCAGTTCCGAGACAAAAAATAAGGAATGTATATTTTAAAAACTGCTTCATTTTATTTTGGGTCTAGCGCTTTTTCTATTCTGAAAACCAAATCTTCGTAATGGTATTTATTTACCGTATTTGAATCTGTTTTTGCTGCCAGTTCTTTTTTAATTGAATTTAAATTTCCTCTTGCAATTGCCGAAACATCAGTTTTATCGAAAGATTTTGAATCTGCCAGTTTTATCTGCTGATCTACATAGCTTCTCTGAAGATTTCTCACATAAACATCAGGATTATCTTTTCTGATAATTGAAGTATTTAAATCTGAAAACAGTTCGATTAAAGTGTACGTTTTTGGATCAACTGTTTCCATCTGAGCCATTTTCTGTAAAACCATCGGGCTTAAAATTCTTGCCAGAACTGCGTTTTGTACATCCGAAACTGTTCCCGCAGGTGTTTTTCCTGTTTTTTCGAAAATTTCTTTTTTAATCAACCAGTTTGGCGTCGTGAAAATATTTTCATCTAAAAACTTCATCGCTTCCTTTTGGTCTTTTTTAGAAACCGGTTCGTAAACCGCTCCCGACTGCTCTACATTTTTAGGCGTTTCCATTTCACCACCGATGTATTTTGAAACGTGACCGGAATATCTCTTCAACTGAGTTACGACCTGATCATACATCATTCCTAAGTTATCGTAATCTTCATTTGGTTTTTCAGTCCATTTTTCAAGATTATCAACTATTCTTTTCAGGTTTTTAATTCCATAAGTGCTTGCAATCATGGCGTTATCACCTACCTGTTCGCTCTGAGATCTCGGATCAAAAGGATTCATTTCTGTTCCAAACCAAAGTCTTTCGTTTTTAAGGTTTTTGATGACCCATTTATTTAAAAATTCCTTTTCAGCTTCAGGAGTTTTATATTCATTAAATCTTCTGTAACCCCATTCAATTGCCCAGTCATCATAGTCACCAATTCTAGGCATGATTCCCGCATCGCCGATGTTGTCTTCCGGCTGTGCAACATAATTAAATCTTGCATAATCCATGATTGATGGTGTGTGACCATTTTTTTCAACCCATTTTTTATCTCTCAGTTTTTCAACAGGAACTGTCGAACTTGAACCATAATTGTGTCTTAAACCTAAAGTGTGACCAACCTCGTGAGAAGAAACGAATCTGATCAGTTCTCCCATCAGTTTATCATCGAAATCCACCATTCTCGCTCTCGGATCGTTCGGAGAGGCTTGTACAAAGTACCAGTTTCTCAGCAACAACATCACGTTGTGATACCAGTTGATATGACTTTCCAAAATTTCACCAGTTCTCGGATCTGAAATTGATGGTCCGGAAGCATTGGGAACATCTGATGGTTTGTAAACAATCGCAGAAAATCTTGCATCTTCAAGGCTCCAGTCGGGATTTGTTTTTAAATCAGGAACTTTTGCAACGATAGCATTTTTGAAACCTGCCTTTTCGAAAGCTTTTTGCCAGTCATTCACACCCTGCATTAAATAAGGAACCCATTTTTTAGGAGTTGCAGGATCGATGTAAAATACGATAGGTTTCGCTGGCTCTACCAATTCACCTTTTTTATATTTTTCCAGATCCTGAGGCTTAGGCTCAAGTCTCCATCTTTTAACTAAAGAAACTTTCTTCACACCTTGAGGATCCAAATCGAAATCTGTGTATCCAACAGCAAAATATCCAACTCTCGGGTCAAAATATCTTGCCTGCATTTTGTTTTCAGGAAGGAGAACGAATGAAGAGTTCACTTCCACTGTATAATTTCCGCTGATTTTAGGAGCATCTTTTGCCAGTTCCGGCGGTAATTTGCCTAAAGTTCTTGCGAAAGTTTTAGTGGTATTAATTTCAATATTTGTAGGATAAGATTTCACAAAATTAACGAAAGACATATCTTTCTGAAAAGCTCCTACGCGGAAAGCGTCTTTTGCCCAAACGGAAAACGATGTGAGCTCGGTGTCGGCATTCAAAACATCCGTTACCTCAATTACTGTTGTCTTTTTGTTGACTCCGTACGTTTTTACGTCAAAAGATTTGATAATCGACTGAACGTTGTTTCTCGTTACCGAATTGTACATAGCTGAAGTAGAATCTTTCGCATAATCTACGAAGGAAATCGATCTCAAAAGAATTTTGTCTTTCGGACCTCTTTCGAAAGCGACAACCTGCTGCCCAATTTGATCACCTGCATAACCGGACATTCCGGAACGCATTCCTGCAGCGGCTTTGGTTAATCTTGTTACCAAAAGAAACTCTTTTTTCAGTACAGAATCCGGAATTTCAAAGTAATATTTATCGTCAACTTTATGAACTGTGAAAACGCCGTCGTCGGAAACCGCTTTATCTGTGATGATTTCTTTATAAGGCTTTATCGGAGATTTCTTCTTTTCATCTTCCTTTTTCGCACCAGCAGCAGCCGGTTCTTTTTTTGTAGTGGCAGAATCTTTTTCCTGAGCAAATAAAGTCTGCGTTGACAACATCATTGCAGCGGCAGCCATTGCTAAGCTTATGTTTTTCACGTTTTTCATTCAGTTCTTAAAATTTATAATTTCAAAATTAAGCAATTATTTCTTGATAAGTAAAGCAATATTCTCCACGTGGTGCGTCTGCGGGAACATATCTACTGGAAGAATCTTTACGACATCATAATCCTCTTTCATCAAAGCTAAATCTCTTGCCTGAGTAGCCGAATTACAGCTTACATACACCACTTTTTTAGGAGCTAATTTTAAAATCTGCTCTACCACTTTCTGGTGCATTCCGTCTCTTGGCGGATCGGTAATTAATACATCTGCCGGTGGGTGGTTTTCTAAAAACTCGTCGTTGAAAACGTTTTTCATATCTCCACAGTAGAACGTTGTGTTGGTTAAGCCGTTCAGTTCAGCATGCTCAATGGCTGCATCGATGGCTTCCTGTACAGATTCGATGCCGATAACATGTTTTGCATTTCTTGCAACGTATTGAGCGATGGTTCCTGTTCCGGTGTACAAATCGTAAACGACTTCATCACCTTTCAGATCAGCAAATTCGAGTGTCTTTCTATATAATTCTAAGGCTTGCTTATAATTCGTCTGGAAGAATGATTTAGGTCCGATTTTAAATTTCAAACCATCCATTTCTTCCATTAAGAAACCTTCCCCGAAATAAGTTTTCACATCTAAATCATAAATGGAATCGTTCTGTTTTGGATTGATGGCATACACCAAAGTTTTAATCTGCGGGAACTGCTCCAAAAGAAAATCAAACAGCTCGATGCGGTTTTCTCTTTCTTCTCTGTGAAGCTGGAATAAAACCATCCATTCACCTTTAGAGTTTTGTCTCATCATCAAAGTTCTCAGGAAACCTTTCTGAATTTTAACATCAAAAAAATCAAGTCCTTTGTTCTCAGCAAATTTCTTCACCGCCAAACGGATTGCATTGGACGGATCTTCCTGCAGCCAGCATTCCTTTAAATCCAAAATCTTGCTCCACATGCCCGGAATATGAAATCCTAAAGCATCTCTGCTTCCGAAATTTTCTTCTGAACTGATTTCGTACTGTGTGAGCCAGCGTGCGTTTGAGAAAGAAAATTCCATTTTATTTCTGTAGAAATACTGTTCTTCAGCACCTAAAATAGGAACGGTTTCAAAGTTTTCAATACCGCCAATTCTTTTAATATTGTTATAAACCTCTTCCTGCTTAATTTCAAGCTGTTTTTCATAACTCATATTTTGCCATTTGCAACCGCCACACACACCGAAGTGAATACATTTTGGCTCAACTCTGAACGGAGATTTCTCAACGACTTCCTTTACTTCTGCCTCGTAATATTTTGACTTTGATTTTTTAACTCTGGCATTCACCACATCGCCTGGGATTGCTCCGGAAACCAAAACAGTTTTACCTTCTTCGGTTTTTCCAATGGCAACACCTTTTGCACCGGCAGCAAAAAGCTTTATATTCTCAAGAATGACGTCTTTCTTCTTTCTCATAACAATTTCTATCGCTACGGATCTAACATTCTATTTTTATCTCCGTAAAATTTCTATTTTTTCTAATAAACTTTCAGAAACTTTTCAGTTTCAGTCTGCAAAAGTACAAATAAAAAAAACCTTATCCGAAGACAAGGTTTTGATCTATTTTGAAATTTATATTATTTTGTCTGAGCAGGTTGTTGTTGCTGTTGTTGCGCCGCCATTTCCTGCATCTGCTGCATTTGCTCTGGCGTTAACATTTGCTGTTGCTGCTGAGGATTTGGTGCAGCCATTGGCGCAGACAATCCTGTTTGCTTATCAAGAATAGTTACAATTTCCTGCTCGCCAAGATTCATGTATGGTCTGCTTGCTACTTTTCCTGTTTTATCTAAAACGATGAAACAAGGTAGTTTGAAACCATAGATTCCGAATTTTTTAGCAGCATCAGAATTAAGACCTCCTTCTCCGTAAACATTTGTACCAGCAACTCCACTGAACATTGCTTTGCTTGTTTTTGCGAACTGATCTTTGGTATCATCAAGATTTACGAATACGAAATTCATTTTAGCTTTATAGAAATTTACCACTTCTTTTACAATTGGTGCAGTTCCTTCAGCAAAGTATGGATTCCATGATGCGTAGAACATTACCAAAGTTGGTTTACCTCCGTTATCAGAAAGTTTAAATGCGCTACCATCCTGCTTCGTTAATTTTACATCTGGAGCAACTTCACCGATTTTAACACCGTTGATGGCAAACTGCATTTTCTTAAGATCTTCTTTTACTGAAGAGTCTTTAATATCTTTTTCGATAATTTCTGAAATCTTCGCTGAAGCTTTTGCAGGTGTTCCCAAATGCATATCAGACTGAGCAATCACGAATGCCAAAAGATAATCTTTGGTAGTTTGAGAAAGGTCTTTCTTAGTTTTAAGGAAATCATTGAAAAGTTCTGAAGTAGAAATGTCAGTTTTTCCTTTCGCTTTAGCTTCAGCAAATTTTTGGAAATCCATGCTGATTTTTGTCAAAAGATACTGTCTGAAGAATGGGCTTGAAGTTACCATTTTTTCTTTATCTTCCTGAAGCTTGTTTTCGTAATCTGTGAAAGCTTTAGAAACTTTGAAAGAAGGATTTCCTGCATTCTGCTGTTTCTTAGACATTTCGTAACCTGCCATTACGTTAAGAATTGCAGTGTTTACATCATTCTTTTTCCACTCAACAACCTCATTTCCAGGATTGAATTTCTTCACGTTTTCTTCAACGTTTTTATTTAAATCTGCTGCAATTTTCTGAATTCCTTTAATGAAAGCATCTTCAGTTCCGCTGCTTAAAGTCGCAATATCAATCGTCTGACCGTAAGTCATTAAGAATTTCTGACAAGCCTGGTAAAATTCGTTATCCGCTTTACCATCTCCGGCAACCGTAAATTCGTTTGGAAACGTAGCAGAATTCCCTGAAATATTGATATTCTGACCACCTTTCAAGAAAATAAGGTTAGACTTTCCTGCGTAATTCATCAGGTACATTCCGTCTTTAGGAGCTTCAAAAGTTCCCGTGAAATTTCCATCTTTATCTAAACCGATGTTGGTTAACGGTAAAGTAGCAACACCAGAAGCCTCTACAAACTCTATCCTTTCGAGTGGAGAACTTCCTGCGATCTTTCCTTTGATCTCAACTTTTTTTGAACAAGACATTACAAATATTGCAATGACAAATAACAAAAGATATTTCTTCATTTTTGAATTTAATAATTAGGCAAAAATAAGTTTTTCAAATCAACTAAGAATACTGTTTAAACTTATTTTATGAAAGATTTAACTAAAAAAACAAATTTATTTTATTCTTGAAATTTTACTGTCTTTTAAATATAAAACTTCATCAGAAATTTCTTCTAAATGTTCTAAATTGTGACTAATCACAAAAATTATTTTATCTTTTTTTATTCTTTCAATGAGTTGATAAATAAAATCTCTGTTGTCTTTGTCTAATGATGATGTTGGTTCATCTAAAATTAAGAATTGCGGATTATGATACAATGCTCTCATCCAGCCTAGCAATTGCTTTTGACCGCCTGATAAATTTATACCTTCTTCACCTACAATTGTCATCAAGCCTTGAGGCAAAGAATTAATAAATTTATCAAAACCTAAATTAATTATATGATTGAGTTTTTTACTATCAAAATTTTCTTCTAAAGTTATGTTTTCCAAAAAACTTATATTAAATAATTGTATATCTTGTGAAACGATTGAAATATTATTTCTCCAATCTTCTGTAGAAATTTCTTTTAATGAAACATTATCATTAATTAGTACACTACCACTTTCTTGCTCATAATTTTTCTGCAAAATCTCTGTAAATGTTGTTTTTCCGCTTCCGCTTTCACCTAAAAGACAAGTGATTTTACCTTTCTCTAATGTTAAAGTAATATTTTCTAACAATTTACGCCTTCCTTTAAATCTAAAATCCAGCTGTCGAATTTCTATTTTTTGAATATCATTAGTTTCTATTCCTTCTAATTTTTCCTTTGGTATTGATGCATATTCAAACATTCTGTCAAAAGCAACTTTTGCCTCTTGAATAGTAATGCTTACTAAAGCCAAATTTGTAATAGATCCCAATAATGAACTGGAAATACCAATGATAGCCATCAGCTCACCGATTTTAATTTCTTTGCTTAAAACATGATAGGATGAAAAACCCAAAATTGCAACAAGAAAAGCAACCAAAGCCAAACCAGAGTATAATGTAATCTTAATATTTAATTTTCCTAAATCAAATATTTTATTTTGGAAGTTCTCAAAAATAAATAGATTTTTTCTTAAGAATAAATCATGTTTTCCAAATCCTTTTATTACACCTATTCCCCTTATGCTATCTATGTAGTTTGCCTGATTGATGCTATAAGAGTGCATCACTTCTTTTTGAGCTACAATAATTTTCTTATTGAATCTGGAAATAATATAAAAAACAACAGGTGAAATAATCAAACAGATTAACGCTAACTTCCAAGAGTAATAAAATAAGAAACCTATAGAAATAAAAACTCCTAAAATATCTACTGCAGTATTGGTTATCAAATGTCTTATTACATTTTGTATTCTTTGGGTATCGTTTAATCTTGCAACAAAATCACCAATTTTTCTTGTATCAAAAAAAGATTTGGGGAGATGAAGTAAAGAGCTAAAAAATGATTTGTTAATTCTCTTGTTAAACTCCTTACTTTGTCTAATAATATAATAATCGCGCAATGTTTGTATTATAACTTTGCCTAATAAAAGAAAACTTAGAAAACCTATACTTAAAAAAAGAATATTTAGTTTTCTTTTGGGCAGAATATCATCTATAAGTTTTTGCGAAAAAATGGACATTGCCATGCCTAATAAAGTGGTAACAACGCCTAAGACAATTATGGTGTATATTGACTCTTGATCTTCTTTTACTAAATTATACAACCATGTTTTCTTATCTGAAACTGCTTTCTCTTTTTTCTCAAATTTAGCGTTTGGTTCTAATGTAAGACAGGTTTTAGTAAGCCAAGCTTCTACCAACTTTTCTTCACTCCAATATTCTAAACCTTTGGCAGGATCTCCAATAAGAAATTCATTATTTCTAGCAGAATCTCTGTAATAACAAACCACATAATGCTCGTACTTATTTTCTAAAATAACATGTAAAATAACCGGTTGATTATGCTCTATCAAAGCAATAACATCTGCTTCACAACCTTCTGCATCAAAACCTATTTCCTTTGCACACTGATACAACCCTAAAAGTGTAGTTCCTGATGTAGCAGTACCACTTTTTTCTCGTAAAGTTTCTAATGAAACATCTCCACCATAATATTTTACCAAAGACTGAAGACAACCCACGCCACAGTCTGTCTGATCTTTTTGGAGGGAAAAAGTTTTCTGAATTCTCTTATTTTGTATCATCTAAAAGCTTTTCGAGTTTTATAGCTCCTGAATTACGTTTTATAAGCCTATTATTTTTGTCATAAACTAAAAAATTGGGCACACTTTTCAGTTTGAAATTTCTGTAAAAGCTTGCTTTTTCATCATGACACCAGTAAATATTCTCTTCCTTATCTAAGTGATACTTCTGTGCAAATACTTTCGTTTCTCCAATTGGTTCACTTGCCACCCAAATCCATTGCATTTTATTGTATTTTTCAATATTTTCATATAATTCCGCAGCTTCCGCATGACAGAAATGACATTCAGGGCTAAAATATATTATGACTTTAACTGAGCTTTTTACATTATCTAAAGTAAATGTTCGGTCATCAATTGTTTTGAAATTAATCGGAGGGATTGTTTCAAGTAATTTTATACTTTCCTTTTTCTGCTGAAAATTAAAAAACAGACATACTACTATTCCAATGATAGAAACTGGAATAATCACCGCAAGTGTTTTTAATTGATTTTTTTTCATCAAGATTGTGCATTTAGAATTAAAAAACATACTGTCATTACCCAAAAAATCAGACCAACGCCATAGGTAAGACAAACTAATCCAAAGGATTTTATGTAACTTATTTTTTCATTTAAAAAATCTCTAACTCCCCATGCAAGAAGTCCCCAATAAAATAATTCAAAAAGATTAACGAGCTGTAAAGGATAAGCCAACCATTTTTCATCTGAAATATATTCCTTTATATTTATCAAAGAGATAGGATAATAAGTTTGTAGATCTTCAATTGTATAATCTGTCTGGATAAAATAGAAGTTCACAAACTTGTAAAATGCTGCAATAATAAAAACAGACTCTGCAATAAGTGCTAAGAAAACAAAATCCCCAAATTTAATCTTATCGACATCTGGAAGCTCAAATAATTTAAGGAAATTGAGACAAAATGCTACTAACAATACTTTAAGACCAATTATTAATGGCGTAAAGGCATAAGACACCCACCACCATTTCTTCTGACTTTCCATGTAGTTTTGCACAATCTCACTGGGATAATCTTTTGTAAGGAAATCAATCATTTTGGAATTAGTTGTGATAAAACTCTTATCCAAATACGTAAGTACGATATACAGAAGAATTACAACTATATATATTGAAAAATTTTTCATAATAAGTGTTTAAAAATGGCTGTATCAAAATAAGAAACAGCCACATTTATATCAAAATATTAAAAAATATAAAGAATTTTTAATATTTTTATTAATGATTATTATTCCAACATTGAAGAGTAGATTTTACATCAACAAATAATGGAGACAATACTGCGTAAGACAACATAAGCCCATGCAAAATACAAGATAAGCCACCTTCGACCTTAACCATTTCACAATTATTTAATTTTCTCATTTTTATTTATTTTTTTGTTTAATAAAACTTCTAAAGCAACACCCATTGAACAGTATAAAATAATTTTATAACTATCATCTATATCGAAAACTTGGTTAATAACTAATAGCAGTATTAAAAAAGCCAAATAAATAAATAACTTATTTTTACTATTCATAACGTACACTTTTACCAACAATCCGCAGAGGCAACACCTATTCCTATTGCTGGACCCCACAAACCAAGACCTATGGTTCCCAGCAATCCAACACCAGCTAACAAGCATTGTCTTTGTGACAATCCACCTTGCAAATTTTCCATTTGCGAAACATTTAATTTTTTCATAATGTTCTTTTTTAATTTTTATGGCTTTTACTTTAAAAGCCTAAACAAATTTGAAAATAAAAACTTTCATAACCTATTCTATATTAGAATAATCGTACACCTTAAAAACATTTTTTTTTTGCATGTGAATTATTTTTTTTTACATTTGTACAACACAAAATGATAAAAAATGACTCACAAAGAAAGAGGTTTTCGTCTACGAAAACTTAGAGAAAGAAAAAATATTTCCCAGGAAACATTAGCCATAGACTTAGGCATTCCCCAAAGCAAGGTTTCTAAAATCGAGAATGGCAACGAAAAAGCCACTTTGGAATACCTCGAAAAAATTAAAGCTTATTTTTCATTATCATGTAATGAAATGAAAGAATTTTTAGAAGAAGATTAAAATACAAAAAACGGCTTCAAAAATATTGAAGCCGTTTTTACATTTATTTTAAAACAGATTATCCTCTGTCTGCATAAGCAGCCATGTACTCTCTGTTCATTCTTGCGATATTTTCAAGAGAAATTCCTTTAGGACATTCTACTTCGCAAGCTCCTGTATTTGAACAGTTACCGAAACCTTCTTCGTCCATAGCTTTCACCATGTTCAAAACTCTTCTCTTCGCTTCTACTCTACCTTGAGGTAATAGGGCGTACTGAGAAACTTTAGCTCCTACGAACAACATTGCAGAACCGTTTTTACAGGTTGCTACACAAGCTCCACATCCGATACAAGCTGCAGCATCCATTGCTTTGTCTGCATCTTCTTTAGGAACCGGAATTGCGTTGGCATCCAATGTATTTCCAGAAGTATTTACCGAGATGAAACCACCTGCAGCCATTACTCTGTCGAATGCACTTCTGTCTACCATCAAATCTTTGATTACAGGGAACGCAGCACTTCTCCATGGCTCAATAACGATGGTTTCACCGTCTTTGAACATTCTCATGTGAAGCTGACATGTTGTAATTCCCGTATCAGGACCGTGAGCTCTACCATTGATGTAAAGAGAACACATACCGCAGATTCCTTCACGACAGTCGTGATCGAAAGCGATTGGTTCTTTTCCTTCGTTGATAAGGTTTTCGTTCAGAATATCCAACATCTCCAAGAAAGAAGAATCTGTAGATACATCTGATATTTTGTAGGTCTCAAACTGACCTTTAGTTTTCGTATTTTTTTGTCTCCAAATTTTCAGCGTAAGATGAAGGCCTTTTTTTGCACTCATAATTTTATATTTATAGGTTGGAGATTATTTATAACTTCTCGCTTTAACTTCGATGTTCTCGTAAACAAGATCTTCTTTATGCAGAACTTCATTTTTAATATCATCACCTTGATATTCCCAAGCTCCTACATATTTGAAGTTAACGTCATCTCTTTCTGCTTCACCTTCAGGCGTAGCGTGATCTTCTCTGAAGTGACCTCCACAAGATTCGTTTCTGTGTAAAGCATCGATAGCCATTAACTGTCCTAATTCGATAAAGTCTGCCACTCTGAAAGCTTTTTCAAGTTCAGTGTTCATACCTTCGGCTTCACCCATTACTTTTACATTTTGCCAGAAATCTTTTTTCACTTCATCAATTTCTGCAATTGCCTCTCTTAAACCTTCAGGAGTTCTTCCCATTCCAACTTTATTCCACATGATGTGTCCTAATTTTTTGTGGAAATGATCTACTGAATTTGTTCCTTTATTATTAACGAAGAAGTTTACTTTGTCTTTAATTTCTTTTTCAGCTTGGTCAAATTCAGCAGAATTTGTAGGAATTGTGCCCGTTCTGATGTCTGCAGAAAGGTAATCTGCAATTGTGTAAGGAAGAACGAAATATCCGTCTGCCAAACCTTGCATCAAAGCAGAAGCTCCCAATCTGTTGGCTCCATGGTCTGAGAAGTTAGCTTCCCCAACAACGAAACATCCAGGAATTGTGGATTGTAAGTTATAATCAACCCAAACACCACCCATGGTGTAGTGAACTGCAGGATAAATCTTCATTGGAGTTTTGTAAGGATCATCCGCAGTAATTTTTTCATACATTACGAATAAGTTACCGTATTTCTCCTCGATCCAGGCTTTTCCTAAATCATAGATTTGCTGATCTGTAGGATTGTGAATATGCTTTTCGATAGCAGCTTCCTTACCTTTTTTAATGATTTCTGTAGAGAAATCTAAGTAAACACCTTCTTTAGTATCGTTATTTTCGATTCCGAAACCAGCATCACATCTTTCTTTACCAGCTCTGGACGCAACGTCACGAGGAACCAAGTTTCCAAATGCAGGATATCTTCTCTCTAGATAGTAATCTCTGTCTTCTTCTTTAATATTTTCAGGTCTCAATTTACCTTCTCTGATCGCTACTGAATCTTCAATTTTCTTAGGAACCCAGATTCTTCCAGAGTTTCTAAGAGATTCAGACATCAAAGTCAGTTTAGACTGCTGTGTTCCGTGAACCGGAATACAAGTTGGGTGAATCTGAACATAACAAGGATTTGCGAAGTACGCTCCTTTTTTGTGAATCTTCCAAGCCGCAGAAACGTTTGATCCCATAGCGTTGGTAGACAAGAAATACACATTTCCGTAACCTCCTGATGCAATAACCACTGCGTGAGCTGAATGTCTTTCGATTTCACCTGTTACCAAGTTTCTTGCGATAATTCCTCTTGCTTTTCCGTCTACGATTACCAATTCAAGCATTTCGTGACGGTTATACATTTTTACTCTTCCTTTTCCGATCTGACGGCTCAATGAAGAATATGCACCCAATAATAACTGTTGACCAGTTTGTCCTTTTGCGTAGAAAGTTCTTTTTACCTGAACCCCACCAAATGAACGGTTATCTAATTGTCCGCCGTAATCTCTACCGAAAGGAACTCCCTGAGAAACACATTGATCGATAATATTTGCAGAAACTTCTGCTAAACGGTAAACGTTTGCCTCTCTTGCTCTATAATCACCACCTTTGATAGTGTCATAAAATAGTCTGTAAGTTGAGTCACCGTCTCCCTGATAATTTTTAGCTGCATTAATACCCCCTTGAGCAGCAATTGAGTGCGCTCTTCTTGGAGAATCCTGATAGCAGAATGCTTTTACATTATACCCTTGCTCAGCCAAAGTAGCTGCAGCAGAACCACCTGCCAAACCTGTACCTACAACAATAATATCAATCTTGTCTCTGTTGTTTGGTGCAACAAGGTTCATATGGTCTTTATGATTTTTCCATTTATCCTTAAGTGGACCAGCAGGAATTTTCGAATCTAATTTACTCATATTAGTATATTGATAATTATTGAGTTACGTAATGAAAAATTGCGATAATAATGAATCCTAACGGAACAATTACTGAAAACCAAAAACCAACCGCCTTAATAACCGGTGTGTACTTTGGATGTCTTGCCCCAACAGATTGGAATGATGATTGGAAACCGTGAGCCAAATGCAGTCCTAAAAGCACAAATGAAATCACATAAAGCACCACTCTCCAGATATCATGGAATTTATGGTGAAGTTCATCCCAATATCTTGTTTCGTCTATCGCATTTTTGGCTACAAATTTATAATCTAATTCTGGAAACCAGAAGTCATAAAAATGCAATGCAAAGAATGCTAAAATTACAGCTCCTGAAATAATCATATTTCTGGAAACCCATGTAGAATTGGCAGCTCCATTATTGCTGGCATACTTTACAGGACGTGCCTTGTTGTTTTTGATTTCAAGAATGAATCCCATAATAAAATGGAAAAGAATCCCGATGGTAAGCACAGGTTGCAATACATACTGAACCAAAGGATTGTAACCCATGAAATGAGCTACTTCATTGTAAACATCAACGCTGAAAATCGATGTGATGTTAGACGACACGTGGATCACCAAGAAACTCAGCAGAAACATTGCCGAAAGTGCCATTGCATACTTCCTACCTATAGTAGAACTTGTTAAACCTGCCATAATTAGCTTTTAATTTGAATTTCCACAAAATTAGGAAATGTTAACAATACTAAAAAGTGAGAAATCTCACTATTAGGCAGTTTGTAATGTTTCTAAATAAGATTTGTAACGATATTTAATTCAAGAAAAACCTATAAAATTTGAGATTACTTTAATTGATAATTTTGATTATTAAACTTTACCATTCTTGCAGAGGTTGGAATATTTTTAACTTCCATATTTTTTATTCTTCGTGAAGACAAATATGGATTGATAATATACTGCTGGATTTTAGCCTTTTCATTTTCAGAATCCATCCAAAACTCTACTTTATTTCCTTTTTTTACAGAGACGATAATTTCTTTTTTATAATGATGAACCAGCATCTCATCTCTTTGATATTCAATTAAATTGAAAGAAATCCGGACTATTAAAAATGCAAAAATAATCATGATCAGATTTGTACAATTTTTAAAATTAAATCTATCTAAAACAAATCTCAGAAAATAGACAATTCCAAACAGAGCAAAAACTTCGGTCAAGTTTAGCGGAATATTTTCAAAAAACACCGAATCAAAATCGGCAAACCAGTGAATGATTTTCAGCAAAATCTGAATGATGAAATCGTAGGTTAAATTGATGAATTCAAAATCCAGATTTAAACCAATCATAGCGGTCATCACAAAAGAAAAAACAATGATTAATTCTGAAAACGGAACGATAAAAAAATTTGCCAAAACCGAAATCAAAGAAAACTGATGAAAATAGTATAAAACCAAAGGCAAAGTTGCCAACTGTGCTGCGATGGAAATTGAAATTGTATTAAATATCAGCTTTTTAAAATAATTATCCTGCCTTGGAAGGTGTTTCAAAATAGGTTGATTCAACCAATAAATTCCTAAAACCGCCAAAAAGCTCAATTGAAAACCGACATCAAAAATCTGCTGCGTATCAATCATTAAAATAACAAATGCAGAAAGTGCCAATGAATGCAGTAAATCCGGTTTTCTTTGGAGTAAAACATAAGTAAAGTAAACCGATATCATAATACAGGAACGTACTACAGAATTTCCAAATCCGATGAATACAGCAAAAATCCAGATAAAAATTAAACTGATTACGATTGCATATTTTTTGAACTTAACGGGTGAAAACCTCATTATCAAAAAATAAAACATTCCGAAAATCACAACAATATGCGTCCCTGAAATTGCCAGAAAATGCACCAAACCTGAGCGGTTAAAGTCCTGAACGGTTTCGGAATCAATTTCTGTGCGGTCTGCAAGAATAATTCCTTTTAAAAATTCACGGCTTCGGAAATTCATTTCAGAATGGCCAATTTCCTGTAAAGTTTCTAAACGTTTCTTTTTAATTTTTTCAGAAAAACTCAGATCATTTCTTTTTGAAGAAGAAATTTCCCCGTTGATAAAACATTGATAATAGATATTTTTTCGCTGCAGATATTTAGAATAATCAAACTGAAAATCATGCTCAGGAGATTTGGGTTGAACAATATAAGCTTTTGCCTTGTAATAATGATTGAAATCTAATTCTTTCTCGTCTTTTTCAACGCTTACAATAGCATCAAACGGCTTTTTTCCAACCTGAGCTACAATTTCATATTTTTTATACTTTTCGTTAGAGTTTAATTTTTTTGAAATTTTAAAGACGATGGTTTCATTGGTTTTTAAATTAAATTTTTCGTCATTCAGTTGATTATAAAAGTGAAACGAAATTCCTAAACCGAAAAATAAACTTATAAGAAAAACATTTCTAAACTTAAATAAAATCTGATTTTTCAGAAAAAGTAATCCTGAAATTATTAATGAGAAAATTAAAATCAGATAAACAGAATTTTGAGCAAAAGAAAAATAATCCTGAAAAAAAATTCCTAGGATAAAGGAGAGAACAAGAATCAAAAGAGGCTGTCTGTTCAAAATCACTTGTGTTTGAACAAACTAAGTTAGAAAATTTTAGAATATGAAAACTAAAATATTTTATTTTTTTAGATTTAAAATAATATCTGCAGCATTTTCGCTTGCCCCTTTCCCACCTAACTTTTCTTTTAAAAGCCTGAAATCCCCAAGCATTTCATCTCTTTCTCCGCCTTCAACAATAAGTTTAAGCTCGCTGACAAGATTTTTTGTATTGAGTTCACTTTGAATTAATTCTTTCACCACTTCCCTGTCCATAATCAAATTCACCAAAGAAATATATTTGATGTTTTTAACCAGTCTTTTGGCGATAGCGTAGGAAATTTTGCTTCCACGATAGCAAACCACTTCAGGAATATTCAGCAAAGCAGTTTCCAGAGTTGCCGTTCCTGAAGTAACTAAAGCTGCTTTCGAACACCTCAGCAAGTCGTACGTTTTATTGGAAACAAAATGTACATTTTCATCCACATATTTTTGATAAAATTCTTTATCCAAACTTGGTGCACCGGCAATCACAAACTGATAATTTTCGAAATGGGGACGAACAGAAAGCATGATTTCAAGCATTTTTTCGACTTCCTGTTTTCTGGAACCTGGCAAAAGAGCGATGATTTCTTTATCATTTAAACCATTTTCACATTTAAAATCATCCACATCAATTTCATTTAAATTTGAAATGGCATCCAAAAGCGGGTGTCCTACAAAATGAGATTTTACGTTATGCTTTTGGTAAAATTCTTCCTCAAAAGGCAAAATGACCATCATTTCATCAACATATTTTTTGATGATTTCCACACGGCCCTCCTTCCAAGCCCAAAGTTGAGGAGAAATATAATAAACCACTTTGATTCCGAGTTCTTTTGCAAATTTTGCAATTCTAAGATTGAAACCAGGGTAGTCTACCAAAATCAAAACATCAGGTTTGTTGTTTTTGATGTCTTCTTTACAGATTTTAATATTGTTTAAAATTGTTCTGAGGTTCATCGCTACTTCAAGAAAGCCCATGAATGCGAGATCGCGGTAGTGTTTTACCAAAGTCCCGCCCTGTTTCTGCATCAAATCTCCACCCCAAAATCTGAATTCTGCGTTGGAATCTTTTTCTTTTAAAGCTTTCATTAAATTGCTCCCGTGCAAATCTCCGGAAGCTTCTCCTGCGATGATGTAATACTTCATAAGTGATAAATGATCAGTGATGAATGATTTTATCTATTGAATCAAAATTAAATATCGTGTTTCAAACCTCAAATTTCAAATTAGAAATGAGTAAATTTGCTTCAAAGATAATGATTAAAAATGTCAGAAGAATTTGAAATAAAAAATAAAGTAGCCGCCAGCGGATTAATCAATTTTGATCTTACCGATCTTGTTCCGAAAGGTGCAAGAAAAGGGATTGACCTTAAAGATTTCCTGTTTATGGAAATGGTTTTAAAGGAAAAAGATTTTCGTGAAAAAGTAGCACAAATCAATACTGAAGATTACAGAGATTCTTACGTTTATGTTTACAATTCTGCAGATGCGATTGTTCCGCTTTGGGCCTATTTTTTAATAACGGCCAAACTGACTGATGTTACCAAAAAAATCGTTTTCGGTAACTTAGAAAATTTAGAAATAATTTTGATGCACGACGCTATCACCAACCATGATTTTTCAGAAATGAACGGAAAAAGAGTTTTGGTGAAAGGCTGTTCAGACAAACTGATTCCCGAAAATGCTTATGTGGAACTGGTAGAAAAAATTCAGCCGATTGTAAAATCGCTGATGTTTGGCGAAGCCTGCTCGAATGTTCCTATTTTGAAAAATTAATTGATGAACAAATATCTGACGGGGCTTTTATTATTTTTAATTTTTCTTGGAGTTTATACTTGGGGCAGCTTTGCAAGAGTTCCCTTTGGTGATGGAATTGCATTTGCCCACATGGTTGAAGAGGGAAAATACATAACAACAGCTACAGCCACCTCTCACTTTTTATATGTTAATATCTGTATATTTATTAAAAATATTTTTAATATTTCAGCAATTGATGCCAACAGGACACTCATTTTACTTTCTGCAGCAACAACGGTTTCTTTCGTTTATTTTTCTATAGATATTCTCACAAAAAAAATTCTTCCATCTGTAATTGGTGCAGTCGTTTTTGGTTTTAGTTTTAGTTTCTGGAAAAATGCCGAAATTTTGGAAGTTTATACCTTAAACGCTCTAGTAATTTCTATATTTCTATATTTTACAATTAAAAGTTTTATAGACTCTTGTGAAAAAAGTATTTTTTTAAGTGGTCTCTTTTTGGGCATAAGTCTTTGGGCACACATTCAGAATGTTTTATTTATCCCTGCATTTCTGCTTTTTTTATATTACTTCAAAAATAAAAGAAAATGGGTAGGCCTTTCTTTGGCAGTATTTATCATTCTTTTTTCGTCACTTTTTATTTTAAATACCATTCAGGGATTACCTTTTAATTCCCCTTATTCATCGGGACAAGGCAGTTGGGTAGAAAATTCTTTCAAAAAAACAGCAACACAGTATTTATCTGACTTTGTAAAATCAGTACTTTACCTGATTTACAATTTCACAATCTTTATATTTTTTGCTTTCGTGGGAATAAAAATGCTTTTCAGAGAAAACAAAAAGATGTTTTATACTTTTTTCGTGGCATCTTTGTGCGTCTATGGATTTGCAACTTTTTATGCTGTTTCAGATAATTATGTTTTTTTCATTCCGTTTAATTTAATTTTTGCGGTAGCGATTGGTTATGGTATTTCATTTAAAAATGTACACATATACAAAACTGCTGTTCTTGCCTTGATGATCCCTTTGTTTTACTTAAGTTCTTATAAATTAGCTTTTTTCAGTGAGAAAGCGAGAGAATTTAATGATTTTAAAAGTTATAAAGGCGGACTTGAATTTTATTTGCTTCCATGGATGAATACAAACAAAGGAATCATAGAGTTTGTAATTGATAAAAAAGAAAGCCCGGAAATCAACTGGATGAAAGAAGGTACACAGGATTACATCAATTTCCTGAAATCTAAAGGTCACACTGAAAAGGAGATCCGGAAATTGTAGCTACAATAAATTCTTATACCACGAATCATTTTTTTGTACTAAATTTGAAATCTAACAATAAAATTTAAACACAATATGAGTTTATTAGACCTTTTAACAGGAAACACAGGAAATCAGGTTGCTGAGCAGGCAGAAAACAAATTCGGAGTGAGCAAAACTCAGATTTTAGCACTTCTTGCAGTGGCTGCACCTTTGGTAATTTCTTATCTTAGAAACAAATCTCAGGATGCTAAAGAAGCCGAATCTCTAAACAATGCTTTAGACAAAGATCACGACGGAAGTATTCTGGATGACGTTTCTCAGGCAGATGCAAGACAAGGTGAAGGAGGTTCTATTCTTTCGCACATTTTCGGAAACGACAAAAATACTGTAGAAAATAATCTTTCTCAAAACACAGGGATTTCGATGGATAAAATCGGACCTATTCTTGCGATGTTAGCTCCTGTAATTATGGGTTACATTGGTAAAGAAAAACAACAAAATAATGTAGGAGCCGGAGGCATCGGCGATCTTTTGGGCGGAATTCTAGGAAATGCACAAAGCCAATCTCAGGCATCAAGCGACCCACTCAGCAATATCTTAGGAAGCGTTCTTGGTGGCGGTGGCGCACAATCTTCTGGTGGCGGACTTGGCGATATCCTTGGAAGCGTTCTCGGCGGAGGCGGAAACAACAAACAAGGAGGCGGACTGGGAGATATCTTAGGCGGTTTTCTTGGAGGAAAATAATAGAAATTAGATTTAATTATAAAATACCGGAGATTTTTTATCCGGTATTTTTTTGTTTTATTTTTTTAAATTTTAATAATTATTTATTGTTTTACGATAATTAATTATATATTTGCAGTAATAAAACATTAAAACAATGAAATTACTCGGACCAAAATCTATTTCTACAGGATTATCCTATTTATTCCTTTTACTGTTTACCTTTTTGTTATTACACGCAGTTTATATGACTTTTTTATTTGGAGTTAGCTATTATAATCACACTTACTCAGAAAATCTATTACCTTCACTAATTGAAATTGGAAAATCAAAAGGAAATTATGCTCCACCTTTTGATGTCTATTTCATCTTCAAATACCCATTTTCTAATCAACACATGATGATGGGATTTTTCACCAAGCAAACCGTAATGTTCCATTCTTTTCAGAATGTGTTCTTCTGTTTATTTTTTTTCTTTTTGTATAAAATCTTTACTCAGTTGAGCAATCAAAGGCTTTTCACAGAAAAAATAATAAAGCAGCTAAAAGCCTTTTCAATTATAAATACTCTTTACGCTCCCATATACTTTTTCATTTGGCTTTATCTTTTTAATGCCAAAATAGACAGTGGAATATTTATCACTTGTTTTATTTTCTTCTTTTTAGGAATTACCATGTATTTTACTTCTGCATTCTTCAAAAGAGGATATCAATTACAATCTGAAAACGATTTAACCATATAAGCCATGCCAATCATCATTAACGTAGACGTCATGTTGGCGAAAAGAAAAATGCAGTCTCAGGAATTGGCAGAAAAAATAGGAATAACGCAGGCAAATCTTTCCATTTTAAAAACAGGAAAAGCAAAAGCGGTAAAACTTTCTACATTGGAAGCCATCTGTAAAGCTTTGGATTGCCAACCGGGCGATATCTTGGAATACAAAGAAAACTAAATCTTCAAAATTTCTTTCACGAAAAAAAAACATTTCTATTGAGAGTAGTTCTCAATACAGGATTCTTTTTGTCTGAATTCAAACCAATAGACAGTTAATATCAAAACAAAAGTACGAATCTTCTTATTTAAAAATTGATAAGTAATTGAATTTGATATCAATCATGATGAATTAAAATCAATCAAGTATAAACGTCAATACTAGCAAATGGAAACTATACTAAGATTAAAAGAACCAATACAATCCTTTTAAACCAGAATTATTTTTTAAAAAAAACACATCTAAAAGGTTTTTAATAATCGATAATTAAGATAAAATCACATGAAAACAAAATTACTAATAATCCACCTATTCATATTAACGGTAACATTCGGTCAAACAAAAGAAATTCGTTTTAATGCACAACTTCAAAACCAAAACTCAGACTCTCTCGTAATCCATAATAAAGAATTTAAAATCACCATTAAAGGACACAACGGAATATTTTCAGATAATTTCATAGCACCAAAGGGATTTTATCAACTTTTCGACGGTGCAAAATTTGCAAATCTTTACCTAAGTGATGGATTTAATATAAATATAAAGGCTGATGGAAAACGCTTCGAAGAAACACTTGCATTTTCTGGGAATGGTGCATTAGAAAACAATTACCTACTGCAGAAAAAAGCAAATGACAACAAAATTAAACAAAGTTTTGGCAATAGGTTACCAGAGAATAGTGTGTTGCAATCAGTACTGGATAAACGCTTTGCAGATGCAAAACAACAGTTACTTTCCAATTCCTATGAAACAGATTTTCCGGCATTGATGTTAGCAGAATATCTAAATGAAAATCAAAAAATCATAGACCAGCTCAACAAAGCAAAAGATATAGAAAATAGACTTTTAGAATTGAAAAACAAACCAGCTCCAGACTTTGAATTTACAAATCAAAAAGGTGGCAAAACAACATTATCGTCTTTGAGAGGAAAAATTATCTATGTCGACATTTGGGCATTATGGTGTAATCCTTGTCGAACTGAAATTCCACATTTGAAAAAACTCGAAAATGATTTTAAAAAACAGAACATTGAGTTTGTAAGTCTATCTATCGACGAACCAAAAGACATAGATAAATGGAAAAAATTTGTATTAGAAAAAAATCTTAAAGGATTACAACTTATTGCTGACAATACGTGGGAAACACCATGGATTAAATATTTTAAAATCACCGGTATTCCTCGATTTATTATCATCAACAAAGAAGGAAAAGTTGTCGACCCTGATGCCCCAAGACCTTCATCAAAGGAAATAACTGAGATATTATCAACACTTTTAAAATAAAAATAGAAAGATAGTCATTTTAAAGATGGTAATCACGAAGCTCCGGCAAAAATGCTTAACATATTCAACAAAACGATTATTGATTTTTTCAAAAAATTAAAGTTTGAATCTTACAACGTCTGAAATTTTTCATAATTCCGTACAATTTCAGATAAAATAGAAAACTGTTTATGATAATTTGTCAAAAAAATATGTAGATTTGTAACTAATATATCAAGATTTGGTCTATGAAAAATATAATCTCTACTTTTTTATCTTTAGCATTTGTAATTATCTCAGTAACTGTAAATGCCCAACAAATCACGAAAGAACAGCAAAAACGTTTCCAGACAGGAAATGTGGAAGAGTTTAAAAAAGCTTTCCCTGCGGGTTCTTACAACACATGCATCAATGTGAAAGGTGAATCTTTCACACCGCTTGCATACAGCACGAGATACAACAAAACTGAAATTTTCAATTATCTTTTAGCCAATGGTGCAGATGTGAATCTTGCCTGTAAAGGAAATACAGCTCTAATGGAAGCTGCAAAATTTGATGCTCCCGCTCTTGCAAAAACACTTTTGAAGAAAGGTGCGAACAAAGACGTTAAAGACGCTGATGGTCTTACCGCAAAAGATTATGCTGTAAAATATAAGCGTACAGAAATTTTGAAACTTCTGAAATAGAAAAATCATCCAAACTATATCTAAAACTTCCTCCGGGGAGTTTTTTTTATTTAAAAAAGCCCTCAAAAATCTTATCTTTGCACACGAAAATTCAAAGTTCAAAATTCAGTCATTCAAAGTTGATACACTGAACATTAAACCTTGAACCATAAACTTTAAACTTTATACAAGCATGTTTCGATCACACACAAACGGAGAATTATCTCTGAAAAATCTTAATGAAGAAGTTACACTTTCAGGATGGGTACAGACCATTCGTGATAAAGGATTTATGATTTGGATAGATCTTCGGGACCGTTACGGAATTACGCAGTTGGTTTTCGACCAAGACCGTTCTACAACAGAACTGATGGAAAATGCAAAGAAACTGGGACGTGAATTTGTGATTCAGGTTTCCGGAAAAGTGATTGAAAGAGTCAGCAAAAACCCAAATATTCCAACAGGAGAAATTGAAATTCTTGTTGAAAAATTATCTGTTCTGAATGAATCTCAACTTCCACCTTTCACCATTGAAGATGAAACGGACGGTGGGGAAGAATTAAGAATGAAATACAGATATCTCGACATCAGAAGAGCTCCGGTAAGAGATAAACTGATTTTCCGTCACAAAATGGCGCAGAAAGTAAGAAATTATCTTTCAGACGAAGGTTTTATCGAAGTTGAAACGCCTGTTTTAATTAAATCTACTCCGGAAGGAGCGAGAGATTTCGTCGTTCCGAGCAGAATGAATCCTGGACAGTTTTATGCATTGCCACAATCGCCACAAACTTTCAAACAATTGTTGATGGTCGGTGGAATGGACCGATATTTTCAAATCGTAAAATGTTTCCGTGACGAGGATTTGAGAGCCGACAGACAGCCGGAATTCACCCAAATCGATTGCGAAATGGCGTTCGTAGAGCAGGAAGATATTATGAATGTTTTCGAAGGCATGACAAAAGTTCTTTTGAAAGACATCACCGGAAACGAATTCGGAGATTTTCCGAGAATGACCTTTGCCGATGCGATGCAGAAATATGGAAATGACAAACCGGACATCCGTTTCGGAATGGAATTTCATGAGTTGAATGACTTAACGAAAGGAAAAGATTTTAAAATATTCGACGAAGCAGAATTGGTTGTCGGAATCAATGTTGAAGGAATTGCAGATTATACAAGAAAGCAAATCGACGAACTGGTGGATTGGGTAAAACGCCCTCAAATCGGCGCAACAGGATTGGTTTGGATTAAGTTCCAAAATGATGGAGTTGTAACTTCTTCTGTAAATAAATTTTACAATGAGGAAGATTTAAAGAAAATCACAGAAAAATTCGGAGCAAAAGCGGGAGATTTAATGTTCGTAATGAGCGGAAACGCAGACAAAGTAAGAACGCAACTTTCTGCATTGAGAATGGAACTCGGAAACCGTCTTGGCTTAAGAAAAGGAAACGAATTTGCTCCACTTTGGGTTGTAGATTTCCCGTTATTGGAATTTGATGAAGAATCCGGAAGATATCACGCAATGCACCACCCTTTCACCTCTCCGAAAACCGAAGATTTCCATCTTTTAGAAACCGATCCAGGAAAAGCAAGAGCCAACGCTTACGATTTGGTTTTGAACGGAAACGAAATTGGTGGCGGTTCTATCAGAATTTTTGATAAAGATTTACAATCCAGAATGTTTGATTTGTTAGGATTCTCAAAAGAAGAAGCAGAAGCTCAGTTCGGATTCTTAATGAACGCCTTCAAATATGGCGCTCCGCCTCACGGTGGTTTGGCTTTCGGATTCGATAGATTGGTAGCAATTCTTGATGGAAACGAAGTGATTAGAGATTATATCGCTTTCCCGAAAAATAATTCTGGACGGGATGTGATGATTGATGCGCCGGCTAAAATTGCTGATGAGCAGTTGGATGAACTTGAACTGAAATTAAATTTAAAATCATAAATTAGAAGCGGAGATTATTCTCCGCTTTTTTATTTTATTGATATGAAAAAATTAAATTATCTTTTTCTTCTGATAGGATTTTTCAGTTCAGCACAAAATTATATAGTTGAAAATGAAAAATTAAAAGGCAATATAAAATCTATTGATCTGTTTATTATCGAATATGGTAATAAAGAAAAACCTGTTGAATTAAAAACTTTCGACATTAAAGGAAGACCTCTCGTTATAAAAAAATACAGTGATGGATATTTCAGAAGCGAAGAACGAAACGAGTACAAACCCAATCAAATTATCACGACGCTTTGTGAACATTGTGGTGATAATTTCGAACAATATTTTTCTAAATTTTCTATTAAAGAAAATCAAAAATACCCTTATTCTGGTTATGCAACAAATGATCCCAGTGTAAGAAATAAAACCTACAAAACCATTGATAAAAAAGGCAATATTGTTTTGGAAAAATATTATACAGAAGAAGGGTACCTGACTTCTATCGTAAAATCTACTTACAATGCTCAATCTAAACTTCTTTCAAGAGAAAGCTATGACGATGAAAATAAATTGCTTTCGAGCACTAAAAGTATTTATAACAAAAGTAATTTGATAACCGAAGAAGTAAGTAAAAGTGAACACCGACCTGTATTAAAAATGAATTATTTCTACGATAATCTGGGAAGAATAACACTTGAAAAACAAAACTATAACAATAGCCTTTATGAAACATCTTATGATTATCTTAAAGAAAAAGACACTGCAAAAATTTTAAGATACTCTGCAAGTCCACCCAAAGATAAAAAACTGTATCAAATTGAATTAACATATCCCAAACAAAAAGGTAAAATAATAGAAAAACAAAATGTGTCTGATAATAAAGTTGGTTACAGAACAGTTTATGAATATGATGAAACCCAAAAACTAGTTGTACAGAAATATTACGATGACAAAAATGAACTTATCAGAGAAGCGCATTATTCTTATGATAAAAATAGTAATTGGATTGAAATCAATATTTCAGAAACCATAAATGTAATTTATAATAACGATTCTCCTAAAAAAGAGATTCAAAAAAAGAAATACATCAGAAAGATTGAATATTATTGATTTTAAGGCAATTTTATCTTTTCCAGTACGACAAGCAACAATCTATCTTGAAAACAAAAACCGGAGGATATTTCTCCGGTTTTTTTAACTTTTATATAAAATTGCTTTACAAATACCCATTTTGCACCAGCCACGCTGTAATTCTTTTCAGAGTAAGAGCATTCGGATCTACAGCAGACGAAAGAAATTTCACATTATCCTTTTGAGGAATAGAAACCACTTTTCTCACATTATCTTTAGCGCTAAACAGTTCAAAATTCTGAGCGTTATTACCACCTGCAAAATTTACTTTAGCAACCAAAATTCCTCCCGGAATAAAAAATTCATAAAAATCCTGACCGTTTCTTTTTCCTGTAGGATTAAAAAATCCAATTTGTTCTCCACCTTGCTCAATAGCTTTCGATTCCTTTAACTCAATTGGCCAACTTTTGTTACGTGAAACTAATGTGTAATTAACGGCAGTTCTCGGCGATACACCTTTAGATGCAATAAGCTCGGTAATCTTGGCTTCATTCAAATTATTTCCTTCAACGACTCCGCCTTTTCCGATCAGATTTACAAAACCTTTTTCCATACCTAATGTTGATAATTTGAAAATCCCCACTTGATTGGTTGGTAGAAACGTAAAGCGATAATACATTGTTGTATTGTCATTTTTATCGCCTTCAAACTCAGTACTCAAAACTGCAATGACCAATTTTTCGCCTTCCATTGAGTAAAGGTTAAAATTTTTGGTTAAGCCAAGATTCTGTTTCTGTACTTCGACTTTCCCTATTTTCTGACCATCGACAGTAATAATATTATTCTTGTAATCAACTTTTTGCGCTAAAAGAAAAATATTTATTCCTAGTACGCATAAAAACGTAAAAATTGTTTTCATCTAAAAATTTTTTAATTGTGCTCAAATTACAAATAATTTTCCACGGCACAATCATTGTAAGTTTTACTGAAAAGAAAGACAATGAAAGCAATTTGGAACGGTGCCATTGGCTTTGGCTTAGTCAATATTCCTGTGAAGATTTATTCTGCTACAGAAACCAGCAAACTGGATCTTGACATGCTGGATAAATCTGATTTTTCTAATATTAAATTTAAAAGAGTTAACGAAAAAACGGGTAAGGAAGTCAAGTGGGCAAACATTGTGAAAGGTTTTCTGATCGACGATAAATATGTTGTCCTCGAAGATGAAGATTACGAAGCTGCCAGTCCGGAAAAAACAAAAATTCTGGGCATCGAACATTTCGTTAAAGAAGTGGAGGTGGATTCTGTTTATTTTGAAACTCCTTATTTTCTCGAGCCACAGAAAAACGGTGAAAACGCGTACAGACTTTTAATCAAGGCTTTGCAGCAGACTAAAATGGTCGGTATCGGAACTTTTGTTTTGCGTGATACTGAAGCGATTGGAATGATTCGACCTTACAATGATGATGTTTTGGTTTTAAACCGTTTGAGATTCGATCAGGAAATCAGGGATTACAAACAGCTGAAAATCCCTGCC
This sequence comes from Chryseobacterium sp. HNCC26DJ240, assembly GCF_057180485.1. Classification (NCBI taxonomy): domain Bacteria; kingdom Pseudomonadati; phylum Bacteroidota; class Flavobacteriia; order Flavobacteriales; family Weeksellaceae; genus Chryseobacterium; species Chryseobacterium sp. HNCC26DJ240. The sequence goes on along the minus strand of NZ_JBXUGK010000002.1, from coordinate 129,326 downwards.
AAGAAAGCACCGAAACCAGCCGAACTGAAAATGGCTAAAAATCTGATCGAGCAACTTTCAGAACCATTTGATCCTACATTTTATAAAAATACCTATTCCGAATCACTGCTTAAAATCATTAAGAAAAAAGCGAAAGGAAAATCTGTTAAAGTGAAAAAATCTGAACCTGCAAAACAGGGTAAAGTAATTGATTTAATGGCACAGCTGAAAGCCAGTTTACAAACTCCAAAATCTAAAAACGCTTCCTGATCATGGCTCTTAAAGACTACAACGACAAACGGAAATTCGATGAAACCACCGAACCGAAAGGCAAAACCAAAAAGAGTGATGACAAACTTATTTTTGTGATCCAAAGACATGCTGCGTCAAGGTTGCACTACGATTTTCGTCTGGAGATGGAAGGTGTTCTGAAAAGCTGGGCAGTTCCGAAGGGACCATCACTGAATCCTGAAGACAAGCGTCTTGCAATGATGGTGGAAGATCATCCGTACGATTACAAAGATTTTGAAGGAAATATTCCGGAAGGAAATTATGGTGCCGGACAGGTTGAAATATGGGACAGCGGGACATACGAGCCTTTGGACGATACCAGCAAACTTTCGGATGAAAAAGAACTTTTGAAAGAATTAAAAGGTGGTTCGCTTAAATTTATCTTACACGGTAAAAAACTGAAAGGAGAATTTGCTTTGGTTAAAATGAAAAATGCAGAAAACAATTCATGGCTTTTAATTAAACATAAAGACAAATTTGCCAAAGATGAATATGATGCTGAAGAAAACGTATCACCTAAATCGTTAGTTTCAAAATTCATCGAGGAAAAAAAAAGCCTAAAAAGCAACAAAAAAGAGAAGTAATCACTTCAGAGATAAAATCAAAATTTCAACGATTCAATTCTTTGGTTGATGAGAAGAAATTGGAGAAGTTCATCAAACCGATGCTCGCAAAATCTTCTGATGATGCGTTTGATGATGAGGACTGGATTTTCGAAATTAAATGGGACGGTTACCGTGCCGTAGCCGATCTCAGCAATAAGCAACCACTTTTTTACTCCCGAAACGGAATTTCATTTTTATCTAAATTCAATTCTATCACCGAAGATTTTAGTCAGCAAAAACATCACATGATTTTGGATGGTGAAATTGTAGCTTATGACGAAAACGGAAAACCAAGCTTTCAGCTTTTACAACAGATTGGCGACAATCCGGATTTGGCTCTAACCTATCAGGTTTTTGATCTTTTGTGGCTGAATGGTCATTCTACCGAAGAACTTCCTTTAATTCAACGAAAGGAGCTTTTAAAAGACGCGTTAATTGAAACGGATCTGATTAAATTCTGCGATCACGTTCCTGAAAAAGGAATTGACTTTTTTAATCAAATGAAAAAAATGGAGCTTGAAGGAATGATTGCTAAAAAAGCCGACAGCGTTTATACCGAAAATTCCCGAAGCACAGATTGGCTCAAAATAAAATTCACCAACACCGAAGAAGCGATTATCTGTGGTTTTACCGAACCAAAAGGTTCAAGGCAAGGCTTTGGTGCTTTGATTTTAGGAAAATATATAAACGGAAAATTAACCTATTCCGGACATACGGGAACAGGCTTTAATAACGAACTGTTGAATTCTCTTCATGCGCGGTTGAATAAATTAGTAGTAAAAACTTCACCTTTTGAGACAATTCCCAAAACCAATATGCCCGTGACATGGACGAAACCCGAATTGGTCTGTGAAATAAAATTTTCGGAAATTACCAAAGACGGAATGTTCCGCCACCCTGTTTTTGTGGCACTTCGTGAAGATAAGGAAGCGAAGGAAATCAGTAATTCAGTTAAAAAACCTGCTCAGAAAACTTCAAAATCCAAAACTATGACGACAAAAAAAACATCCGAAAAGTCAGAAGATGAAAACGAAAAAGACAGCGAAATTACACTGAACCGACATAAAATAAAACTCACCAATCAGGATAAAATCTACTTTCCAAAAGATAAAATAAGCAAAGGCGATGTCGTGGAATATTACCAATCGGTAGCGGATTATATTTTACCGCACCTTAAAAACCGACCGCTTTCCCTCAACCGTTTTCCCAGCGGAATCGATCATTCCGGATTTTACCAGAAAGACGCGGGAGATTCCTTTCCGGATTGGATTAAAACGACCAAAGTACATTCTGAATCTACCGATAAATACATTGATTACGCCATCTGCAATGACAAAGCAACCTTAGCTTATCTCAACAATTTGGGCTGCATCGATTTCAATCCGTGGAACTCATCACTTCCCGATCTGGATCATCCCGATTATCTGGTTTTAGACCTCGATCCGTCAAAGAAAAATACTTTTGATCATGTGATCGAAACAGCACAGCAGGTGAAGGAAATTTTAGACCTAATTAAAATAAAAGGCTACTGCAAAACTTCCGGAAGCACGGGAATTCACATCTACATTCCGATGGGTGGCGGTTACGATTACGATCAGGTGAAAGATTTTGCACTGATTCTGATGCAGCAGGTTCACGAAAAACTCCCAAAAATTACAACACTGGAACGCAGTCTTCAAAAAAGAGACGACAAAAAAATATATCTCGACTACCTTCAAAACAGACAGGGTCAAACTCTAGCCAGCGTTTACAGCCTCAGACCGAAAGAAGGCGCCGCCGTTTCAATGCCACTGAAATGGGATGAACTGAAAAAAGGTTTGAAACCAACAGACTTTAATATTGAAAATGCTTTGGAAAGAATTAAGGCAAAAGGAGATTTGTTTAAACCTGTTTTTGGAAAAGGAATTGATATGATGAAGGCGTTGGAGATGTTGGAAGGGATGAATTGATGTTCGCAAATATTAACATTCTATTTCTTTAAGGTAAGTTTGTCATTCTGAAAGAATCTAGCACAAATTGCTATATAAAATCTCTAATGCTTTGTTGAGATCCCTACGGGATGACAAACTGAGTGCTGATATTGAACTAAAATAAAGAATCAAGGCAATTTCGCCACCAAACTCTCCGGCAGAATTTTTAAAATAAAATAAATCATTTTCCACTTAAAATTGGGAACGATGGTGAAAGAATTTCCGGCATCAACGATATGTGTTGCCACATAATCAGGTTCCATGAGAAGATTTTTATTTAATTCTAAACCTGCATTGATTTTAGTATTGATGTATCCGCTGACCAAAACGTTCACTGTAATATTTCGTTGAGCCAATTCCTGTCTTAAACCTGCCAGATAGGTTGTGAACGCAGCCTTTGTACTTCCGTAAACAAAATTGCTTTTCCTTCCACGAACACCCGATAGTGAAGACAACCCGATGATTCTTTCTAAATTTTTATTGGATTGATCCATCGCAACGATATTCAGAATCGAAACACCGCCCATGTAATTGACCTGCATCATTTGCTGAGTTCCTTTAAAATCTTTTAGAGCATCAACGTTTTCAACCAAAAATCCTGCAGTGTAAACGACGATGTGAGGCTTCACCAACAATTCATCATAAAATTTTTGATGGGAATCAAAATCCGCTGCGTCAAAATATAAAACAGAAACTTTATCTGACAAATTATTTTCTGCAACAAAATCTTCCAAAGAATCTGTACTTCTGGAAGCGGCGGCGATGGCAAAACCTTTTTCAACATATTGCAAGATGCACTGCTTTGCCACATCGGAATTGGCACCAAGAATAAGAACGTTTTTGGCTTTATTTTGACTCATTGGGCAAAGATATTTTTTAAAATAGGGTTTTACAAATCGTTGTTTGCATTAAACAGAAATTTCACAACTGTTTTACACAAATAACCACGGTTTTTGATTCTCTTTTAGAAGTATTTTCATTAAAAATCTCTTTAAAAGTTAATAAGCATCAGATGAACGCAAACTCTTGAAACACCCATAAACAAAAGGATTTCCATTCCGAAACCGAAATGATGTGTTACGAAAACCAGTTTTCCTTATCAGAAGCAGTAAATCTTCAGTCCGAAGCTCTGGCGCATCAGTCCGAAGCATTAAATCCGCATTCCGAAGCATTGGCGCGTCATTCCGAAGCCTCCGGGAGGGCATCTTTTTGTCTTCGGAATAAGGATTTTTCTTTACGGACTATTTTTAAGTCGTTTTTATATTGTAAGATGAATTAATGAAGAACAAAGCTAATTTATAAAGATACTTTCAGGAGTTGTTTTTTCGTTCCTTTTCTTCCGATGAAGAAGGTAGAATTTCCTGACAGAGCGCCATTGGAAACCATAAACGGAACTTCATTTTCTTTGTCATCCAAGATTTCCTGATAATCAAAATCGCCGTTTTCGCTGATTTTGATTACATTAAGATTGGATCTTTTAACGCCCGTCTGCCCAAACTGAATTCTGTCGTTGCTTAATTTTCTCACTTTTTCACCGGTATTGATAAAAAAGTAGGCATCGTTTCCGACAGCAGTGGATGTATAGGAAATATAAGCTTCATCATCGCCGGTTTTCTGTCTTTTATTAATATTCCTTGCCCACACAATTTCACCGTTTGAATTGATTCTTGCGCTTACAATATCATCATAATGATAAATCATCTGCGTAGAACCGCCACCGTAGGGCGATGCGTAATAATGCGAAGTGATATAAAATTCTTCTGCATTAAAAATGATATCTCCATTTGGAGTCGTAATTATTTTTCTGAAGAAAAGATTTTTCAGTTCTTTATCTTTGTCTGTACCGTATTTATCGATCATAAACTGCTCGGTAAACGGATTGAATTTTACTTTTTTTACCTCTAAATCTGTTGGGTTCAGTTCAAAATAACAGATTCCTTTGAACCTTGTATCTTTTCTGTCCGAATAAAAGCCAAGACAAATCAGGCGGTTATCCAGAACAATGGTTTTTAGAGAGGCGGCATAATGTTCGTTAGAATCAAAAACCTGTGTTTTTACATTTTCTCCGGTGATGCTGGTCAGTTCGTACTGGTATTTTCCTCCTTCTTTTTTCTTCTTCTGTTCATCGGTGTATACTTTTCCGAGAACGTAGATTGTTTTTCCGTCTTTAGAAACATCGATATTCTCATAAACGAATTTCCGGTCTTTGATATCTCTTTTAAAGGTATGGTCAATATTTTTGTGAAGGGATTTATCAAAGACAAACATCTTGTGTGTTTCCACATTTCTGTCTTTAATATCGACAGTTACAGCAAATGCAGTTCTGTCTTCATTTACAATCATTCTTGCACCCGAGTCACGGTCAAAAACTCCGAAACCGAGAAAAGCAAACTGCTTAATCTCATCACTGTTCACACGGAACAGTTCATTTTTTTTGAAATTAAAATCATTGATATTGGCAGTCATCGAGGAGCAGATATAGGCTTTCTGATCTTTTTCGTACATAAAATCGATGATATTTACATTTTCGCCATCCATGATCACTCCTAAAACAGAGCTTTGTCTCACAGCTTTTGAGTATTTTAATTCATATTCAAATTCCTTGATCAGTTTTAGATTGGCGTCGTAGTGTTCGAAATAATAACCCAAACCGGTTGAGAATGCACCGCCAACATACGAGCGGACAACAACTACTCCACCTTTTCCGTCATCTTCCACCAAGGCGATTGACGAATGTTTGTATTCGTCTTTAAAAACAGAACTTTTTTTAATATCAAACGGAATTTTCTGTGCGAAAGAAATGAAGCTTACGAAAGCCAAAACAAAGCAGAGGAGATTTTTTTTCATGGAAAAATAGTTTATCAGCAGCAAAGATATTTTTTTAACCTATATATTCATCATATTTTAATTGCAATTGTAATATTTATCAGTATTAATTAAATATTGTTCAAAAGATTAGTCATCTTACTTCAAGAATCGGTAATTCCAATAAAACAAAAACGGCGGTGAAACACTTGGTTCCATCGCCGTTTTGATTTTATTTTAAATCTGAAAATTACTTCTTTTCAGTATCTATCGCTTCTTTTTTGTCAGCTTCTTTCGTTGCTTTTTCACCGAAACGGGCATCTGTAAACTCTCTTGAGATCGCTGCCTTTTCGAATTTCAATTTTCCTGAAAGAGTTTCAATTACGATTCCGTCATCATGGATTTGGGCAATTCTTCCGTGAAGACCAGATGTAAGCACTACTCTGCTTCCCACTTTCAGCTCTTCCTGAAATTTTTTCTCCTGCTTCTGCTTTTTCATCTGAGGTCTGATCATCAGGAAATAAAACCCGACAACCATTGCTGCCATCATGATTGGCATCATGTAAGGATTGCTGTTTGGAGCTGCTGCCTGTAAAAATACTGTTAACATAATTAATTCTGGATATTAGCTGTGAATGTAAGTTTGATAGGTGCTTTCTCCACGTTGGCAAAAACATCAGCATATTTATTTACCATTCCTGCATCGAAGGAAGAAGAATCAAAACTTAAAGTAATCTGTCCTTTTTTACCCGGCAGGATTGGATCTTTCGTAAACTCGGGAGCTGTACATCCGCAACCAGGCTTCACTTCAGAAATAACCAAAGGATTTTTCCCTGTGTTGGTGATTTCGTAAACGTGGTTTACTTTATCTCCTTTTTTAATTTTTCCGAAATCAAAATTGCTTTCAGAAAGGGCAACTGATGTGGTTGGCTGATTAGAAACCGGTGCCGCCGCAGTGGTAGAATCTCCTGAAACAGCCGGAGCCGTAAGAGAATCCTGAGCTGGTGCTGCAGTGGAATCTGCGCTTATACCTGATGAATTTGTAGTTTCTGTAGTTTCTTTTTTACACGAAACCAAACCAAAACCTATAACCGACAATGCGATGATTGATAATGTCTTTTTCATATTAGATTTATTATTTATATTCTGTTTAAATCTTTGCAATATTTATCTAAAATTCCGTTGATGAAAATGTTTGAACGGTCTGTAGCAAACACTTTGGCAATCTCGATATATTCGTTGATGATTACTCTTGAAGGTGTAAGAGGAAATTTATCGATTTCAGAAATTGCGCATGATAAAATCACTTTATCCATTACAGCAACTCTTTCCAAATCCCAGTTTTCAAGTCTTTCGGTAAGCACTTTTTCGGTACTTTCCCATGCATTAAGTGTTTCGCGTAGCAGTTTTCCGGCAAAAGCTTTGTCATCCTGATCTTTGATCATTTTTATCAGCGTTTTGCTTTCCTGATCTTCCTTTAAAAAACCGATTGTTTTCTGTACCATAGAATTGGCGATGTGTACATCATCAGACCATGAAAGTTCCTTGTCTGAAATATAGTCCTGAAAATCTTCATTTTCTGCCATATATCTTAGGAAAAGCTTACCGATGAATTTCTGATCAGCTTCGAAAGAATATCCTTCCTCTTTCATAAAATCCTGATATCTTTTTCCGGCAGTCATTCTCTGGAATGTTTTCTTTAAAAGATCGTCATGCAAATCCCATTTGAGTTCTTTGTGCTGACCTGTGAAAAACAATCTCTCCGGATTTTCTTCCAGCTTTTTAAGAACCTGATTGTTGATGAATTTCTGATTAGGATTGGTGTCTGAATCAGTCTTCAGATATTTGTTTTTACTGATTTCGATCTGGTTTTCTGCCAAATCTTTCAGGGCTACCAAAAAATTCAGTTCATAGATATACAGATGGTAGATCTTTTCGATTGAGGAGAACATATTTTTCTCCAAAACATCAAATTTGATCGGGTTTTGACAGTACGAGTACACCGATTCTACAACTTTCTCACGGATTTGTCTTCTTCCTAACATTCAAAGAGCTTTTTATGGGTGCAAAGATATGAAATTTAAAATTATTGAAATTCGTAGTCTGAACCTATTTTCGTAATTTTGTAAAACTTTATGAAAGCGCTTAAAACCTTAAATCCATATTTCTGGAAACACAAAATACTCTTATTTTGGGGATTACTTTTCATCATTGCAAGTAATTTTTTCAACATTTACAAAGTACAGTTTATTGGAAAATCTGTGGATGAGCTTACCAAAAGCGGGCATCTGGGATTCAACAGACAGGTATTGATTTATGTTGCAATTATTGTCGGTTGCTCACTTCTCACAGGTGTTTTTACTTTTATGATGAGGCAGACCATCATTGTCGCATCCCGAAGAATTGAATACGAACTGAAAAATAAAATCTACAGCCATTATCAGGATCTTTCGCTGACGGATTATAAGCAGACAACGATTGGTGATTTGATGAACAGACTCAGTGAGGACGTTGTAGCTGTAAGAATGTATCTCGGCCCAGGCGTGATGTATGTGGTGAATCTTTTTATTTTGCTCATTATCACGAGCATTTATATGTTGACCACTGATGTTTCGATGACGTTGTGGACCTTGCTGCCATTGCCCGTTTTGTCGTATGTGATTTTTAAGGTAAGCTCTATCATCAATCAGAAATCCAAGATTATGCAGAAAAGCCAGTCGGGGATTTCTACATTTGTTCAGGACAGTTTTTCGGGAATAAGGGTGGTGAAATTTTTTGCCAAAGAAAATTACATCAAGAAAAATTATGGTCTTAAAGTTTCCGATTATCAGGATAAGGCACTGGATTTAGCTAAAACCGAAGCGTATTTTTTCACTATTATTCTTTTCGTCATCGGACTTCTGAATGTTTTGGTAATCCTTGTTGGTGGACAGAAATACATCAACGGAGAATTGAGTATCGGAAAGATTGCAGATTTCTTCATGTACATCAATATTCTGATCTGGCCATTTTCGATGGTGGGCTGGGTAACTTCTATCAACCAACGTGCAGAAGCATCAATGCAAAGAATTAATGAATTTTTAGATAAAAAATCAGATATCGTTAATACTAATTTTGAAGACTATCCGATAAAAGGTGATATTGAATTCAGGAATGTATCTTATGTTTATCCCAATACAGGTATTCGCGCTTTAGATAAATTAAATTTTAAAATAAATTCAGGTGAATCTCTTGCTATCATGGGAAAAACAGGAAGTGGAAAATCTACCATTGCACTGCTTTTATGCCGACTTATCGATCCTACAGAAGGTGAAATTCTGATTGACGGAAAAAATCTCAAAGAGCATAATTTAGAAAATTACAGAAAATTCATCGGTTACATTCCGCAGGAAAGTTATCTTTTTTCGGACACGATCGAGCATAATATCGGTTTCTCTATCGAAAATCCTACTCATGAAAAAGTGGTTGAATACGCTAAAATCGCCGATGTTCATAAAAATATTGTTGGCTTTAAAGATCAGTATGAAACGACGGTTGGCGAACGTGGCGTGATGCTTTCCGGAGGGCAGAAGCAGAGGATTTGTATTGCCCGTGCTTTGATTAAAAATCCTAATATTATTATTTTTGATGACTCATTATCTGCTTTAGATACAGAGACTGAGCAGAATATTCTTGAAAACATTGACCGCAAAATTCAGAATGCGACGTCAATTATCATTACGCACAGAGAATCGAGTGCACAGCGGGCAAATGTGATTATCAACTTGTCTGAAATTAACAATTCTGTAATTCCTTAACAGTTTCTTTCATAATTGTTAAATAAATCATAAAAAAAATTTTGTGGTTGAAAGAAAACTTTTATATTTGTTCTGAACAAGATTAAAAATTTATCTAACAATGAGTGATTACAAGGAACGCCATGAAAATGAAATTTTCACGAAGGTGTTAAAGGCAGGAAGAAGGACGTATTTCTTTGATGTGCGCGAGACGAAAGCAGGAGATTATTATCTTACGATTACCGAAAGCAAAAAGAACTTCGGAGACAATGGAGAGGCTACTTTTGAGAAGCACAAAATATATCTCTACAAAGAAGATTTCAAAAATTTTCAGGATATGTTTAATGAATCAACAGATTTTATCATCAATGAAAAAGGTGAAGATGTAATCTCTGAAAAGCATGATAAAGACTTTAAAAGCAGAACTTTCACGATCGATTCTGACGACGAGGTTTAAATTTCAGAAAAATAAAAATATACAGCATCTTTTTGAGATGCTTTTTTTGTGTGTGAAACTATGGTTTTGGAAATCCCTGAGAATACAAAATAAAAAAGTACACTATAAAAGTGTACTTTTCTGGGGTGAATGAGGGGTCTCGAACCCCCGACCTCCGGAACCACAATCCGGCGCTCTAACCAACTGAGCTACAATCACCGTTTTTGGTGGTGCAAATATAAGAAAGATTTTTTAATTACAAAATTATTCCGTCAAAATTTTTCAAAGCCATTAACTTTTCTGTTGTAAAGCCCTCTGCATAGGTTACTCCGGATAATCTTCCCAAATCCTGTGCGCGATAAGTTAAACTTTCATAGAAGTCTTTTGACGTAATCGGCGTTTCTGGCTCTGTTGATTTTGGATCATAGAATTGAGTTTTGAATGCCATACATGCTTCAATCTTCTTATCAAGGTGTTCTGAGATATCAATCACAAAATCCGGCTGTACATCTTTCCATTGAATGTAGTGATAAATCTGCTTTGGTCTCCAGACATCCTGAGCTTCTCCATCCAGAATTGTTTCTATCTTTCTTAAACCTGCTAAAAAGCAAGCATCTGACTCTAATTTTGCCGCTTTCGCATGATCCGGATGTCTGTCATCAATGGCATTTGCCAAAACGATTTCCGGTTTGTATTTGCGAATCATTTTCACCAATTCCATTCGGTATTCTTCAGAATTAACTAAAAAACCATCTTTCAGACCTAAATTTTCTCTCGCTGCTACTCCTAAAATCTTTGCAGCTTCAGTAGCTTCTTCTTTTCTGGTTTGATCTGTCCCTCGTGTGCCCAATTCCCCTTTAGTTAAATCAACTATAACACAGGTTTTCCCTTCTGAAATTAATTTAGCTATTGTTCCGCCACAACCCAATTCCACATCGTCGGGATGAGCTCCAAAAGCGAGTATATCTGTTTTCATATTTCAAAGATAATTACTTTAGATGAAAGTAAAAAGAGACTGCTAAAAAGCAGTCTCTTTCATTTATGGTAATCTAAAATTATTTAGATAGTTTCTCCTTCAGTGCAACAGCATCCGGTGTAGAGAAAGTTTCAATAGATTTGTTAATGTATTGTAAACTTCTCTCCTTGTCACTCGTAGTAAGGTTTGCGAGATTGTAATAAACATTTGCCAAAGTTTCTTTAGCATTTGCTTTTTCTTCTGCAGTTTTTGCTCCCAAAACAGATACGAATCTTTCGTAAGAAGCAATTGCGTTTTCAGCATCTCCAGCTTTCTGGAACGCAAAACCTAAACCATAGAAACCAGATTCCCAAGTAGGAAGCTCTACAGTAAGTTTTTGCCAAGCATAAGCTGCTCCTTTCCAGTTTTCAACTGCCTGATATTCGTTAGCTAATTTAAACAGTGCATCAGAATCATTAGGTTTAGCTGCAAGTTGCTTATTTAATGCGTCGATTGTCGCATTGGTTGCTCCTTCAGTTGGTGCTGAAACCTGAGCAATTGCTTTTTTAGCTCCGCTTGCAATATCAAACTCTTCATCCCAATTGAACGTCGTGTCTTTTGCTGCCTTTGCTGCTGCTATTTTTGTCTTCGCATCCTGCATCATGGCCTGATCGTTATTAACTTTTGCCAAACCTGCCTGCACAAGACCTAAAAGACCTGTATCGCTCACCTGAACTCTTGATTTTTCAGCTTGAGAAATAAAGTTTTCTATATTTGTTTTTGCTCCTGCATAGTCTTTTTTCTGATATAGAAGATAAGCTTTAATTCTATACTTAGATGGATCCTGAACTTTATCAAAAACTGTATCCAATGCATTTCCTGCACCTGTATAATCTTTAGTTAAAAAGGCTAATTTTGAATAATCCAAAACTGTATTTGGGTCATTATCTGCTAATGACAAATATTTCTTGTAGTTGGCAGATGCCTGATCCCAATCCTGATATAAACTAAAATAATTTCCTAATAGCTTATATGTTGGAGCAAAACTTGGATCTGCTTTTGCAGCCTGATCAAGATTTGCCTTTGCTTTATCCACTGCTTTGGCATTCAACCAAAGAGAACCCATTCTTGTGTATACTACCGCTTTAGATTTCGCTACCGGCAAAGCCTTTTCATAAGCTGTCATTGCGTTACCATAGTCTACCCCACTTTTAGTTTGCACACCCAATGCAGTATATGCGTCACCCAAACTGTACAGGTAAGACGCAGGAGCACCAGATTTCTCAGATTTCTCAATAGCTTTATTCAATAATTCTATCGCTAACCTTGGGTCGTTGCTCTTATCATATTTAACTAAAGTTTTACCTGCTTCAGCAAGCAAATCTGCATCTTTTTCACGAGAATCTTTTACAATAGCGTTAATTTCTGCAACTGCTGCAGCTTTCTCTCCTTTTCCTAATTTTACAGAAGCTAAACCTAATCTGCTGTAGAAAGATTTTTTAGCATCTAATGCCAAACCTTTATTGAACGCTTCAGTTGCCTGAGCAAAATCTGGCTCAGCCTGAGAAAGATAAGTATTACCTAAATAGAAAAAGTTTTTATCTGTAGGCTCTTTTGCAATTAACTGAGTAAATACCTCTTTAGCCTGACCAAATTTATAGCTTTCCACCAAAATTTCACCTTGCTGAACGCTTTGTGCATACGCTACATTTAAAAAAGAAAATGCTGCAACTCCTCCTAATGCTAATTTTTTTGATATTCCAACTCTTATTTCCATTGACATATTTTTGAAATTATAATTATTTTTTAAATTTAACCTTTTATATTTTATCAATTATCAGACCATTTGTGTTACTCCTGGCTAATCTTCACTTCTCTCGGAATGATGTAAAATGGCTGTAAGCCTTGTTTTTTAACTATTATTTGCCCGGGCTGCGAGCATGAGAACCTAATAAATCCATTACCTAAACCAAAATAAGCTTCGTTAGTAAGAAAATACAAAACTCTTGTAAAAGGATAAGTATTGTTTTTCATTGTCTCCGTCGAAATACTGATACTCTTTCCTTTGGAATCAACAATTGGTAATATATTTACAGATTCACGGAACATTTTAGATTCTGTATTGTGGGGACGACTCAATGCGTTGTAACCAATTACTCCAATACTGTTTGGATATTTATTGATTTCTTTAATAATGTCTTCGTTATTGGGAAGCGAAGAATATTTTAAATCATTAGGTGAAATCCCAAGTCTTTTTGCAATAAAACTGGTATTTGCGGAATTTGAACCGTCAAAAATGAGACTGTTTTTACCATCCAATAATCTCCCTTTAATTTCATCTACTGAAAGTTGTGTGATTGTGGAATTTTTTGAAACTATAAAAACCAAGCCGTCAGCAGCAAATCTCGCTGGTTCAACTTCAGAATTAAATTTTTGCTTAAATGCAGTTTTTTCGTCATTAGTAAGCTCTCGGGACATTACAATAACTCTTGCTTTACCGTTTAGAAGATCCTGTAAAGCAACATTTTCTTTTTTAATAACAAAATTAATTTTTGTCTTTGGATAAAAAAGCATGTACCGATCCTTTAAAACGCGAGTCACATTTTCGAAAGATTCATCTGCAACTACAGTGATAGCACCCGTTTGAGGTGAATCTGTTTTGTCTTTTGAGCAAGATGATAAAAATATTAATACAAAAAGAAGATATACTAAACTCTTATTCATCCTGATCAGATTTTTTTATTTGATAGTAGCCTCTCGTAATTCTAAAAATACCATATCCAATAAGCACAGCACCTAGTGGGTAAGCAGTCATTTGCTCCAGTGGAAAAACGATAAATGCTTTGTAAACAATGGTAAAAATTCCTACAACAATGTAGCATAAGCCTACCAAAATTGATAAATATCTAAACAACATAAAGCAAAAATACTAAAATAAAATCAGTCTGAAAGTTAAAAAAAGTTAATAAAAAAGAGCAACAAACTAAATTGCTGCTCTTTTATTATTTAATTAAGAATCAGATTATTCGAAAGCCATTTTCAATGGTAATCTAAATCTGGATCTTACATTTTCTCCCTGCATTTTACCCGGAGTCCATTTTCCTTTGATACCTCTTACTGTTCTTTCTGCTTCTTTGTTGAATGCAGAATTAGGACCAGAAGCTTTCACATCAGAAATAGTACCATCTCTTTCTACAACGAAACTGATACTTGTACTGATAGTTTCACCAGCACCTTCAAAATCAGACTGATCGAAGTTTTCACCTACTAATCTTCTGAATTTTTCGATACCCCCCACAAAGTCGGCTTGTTGCTCAAGTTGCCCGTCAAAAACTTTATTTTTATCAACCGGCTGTACATCTAAAGCTTTACCCTGACCTGTACTTTCAGGTGGTTTCTGTTGAACGTAAGTAGTTTTCTTCTCACCTTCAACATCTTTAGTACCAATTGTAGTTTCTTTCACTTCTTCCATTTTCTTAGGTGGTTCCTCGATTTTTGGATTCGGTTTAGGCTCAGGAATCATATCCTTCACAATTTCCACTTTCGGTGGCTCCACTGGTGGAGGTGGTGGTGGAGGTGGCAATTCTTTTTCTACTGGTGGCGGAGGTAAATCTTTGATATCATCTAAATTTACTTCCACAATTTTCTCCTCTTTAGCTTTTTCCTGAGTCATTTTTAAATATAAAAACGGCCCAACAACCAAAAGAACGAAAATAAGAGTACCCAAAAGAAATGCCTTTGTTAACAATGATCTGTACGCCTGTCTCAGGTCATACGCACCATATTCTTTATTTCTGTGCTCGAATACCACCTCATCAAGAGTAGGCGTTGCAGCAGTATAATTATCTGTTGACATACTTTTAAATTTAATTGTTAAACTTATTTATTACCAACTTTTTGGTCATAAACAGTCTTTTCCCAAGGCTTTACTTCACCGATACCGTAGTGATCAGTTTTAGTAATTGCCATCTCATCTAATATATCCACAAAATTCTCATAAGTAGAATCATCGGTAGGTTTGATGATTACTGTGAAAATCTCAGGCTTCTTAGCTCTAGCCTTCGCAGTAGCGATAACTTTTGCAATATCTTCAGAATCTAAAGTAGATTGCGTCAACTTTCCAGGATCTGTAAGACCTGTCTGGTCATACTGATGATAGTACATTTTATCATCTTTTCCCAACAGGAATGTAATTGCATTTGAAAGATCGATTTGAGGTTCGTCTATCTTCTGAGTCTCATCAGGTTTAGCCGGCAACTTCATATCCATAATATTGGGTTTGCTGAAAGTTGTGGTAAACATAAAGAATGTAATCAAAAGAAAACCTAAATCCACCATCGGAGTCATATCTACTCTGGCGTTATGTTTCTTGGAGCGTACCTTGCCGCCCTTGCCGCCTTTTTCTTGTACTTGTACTTCTGCCATTTCTCTTCTTTTTTAAATCCGACTACTCTGTAGATGTAATCAGTACAAATTTATAAAACTCAATTTCTTTCAATCCGTCAAAAAGAGCTTTGAACTGAGGATACTGTGCTTTTGCGTCACCTTTGATTGCTAATTTAGCATCAGGATTTGCCTGCAGAGAATATTTAACCCAATTTGTAAGTTCTTTATTCACAGAATCCATAGGAATTGACACTCCTTTGATTTCCTGTCTCACATCTTCCGGCTTATCAAGATAAGATGGAAGCTGCTTCATTGCAACACCGATTGCACTTGCGTTTCTGAAAGCTTTTTTCTGAGCATCAGAAAAACCGATTCTATATTCTCCAGCCATCATGTCTAATAACTCGTCTCTTTCAGCTGGAGCAACAGTAGGTGTAAAAAAGAATCTTCCATCCGGCGTTACACTTATTGTCATCAAGTTGGTATCATCCAACTTTTGTGTTGAAACTGAAGATGGCGTAGTAATCTGCTCTGCATCCGGTTTTTTAAACTGCGTTGTAAGGATGAAGAACGTAAGGAGCAGGAAAGCAACGTCGCACATTGCCGTCATATCCGTAACTACCCCGTGTCTTTTTGGTTTGACTCTCGCCATATTAAATATTTATAAAATTTAACAAAATAAGATTGTGTCTGTTTGCAGACCAAATTCAACTCTTAGTTGAATTCTGCAAAAGATTGCTGAATGCTTAATCCGATTTCGTCTATTTTATAAGTTAATCCATCAATTTTAGATGTAAAATAGTTGTAAAGGATAATTGCAATCGCAGAAGTACCAATACCTAAAGCCGTGTTGATCAATGCTTCAGAGATACCTGTTGATAGAGCAGCAGCATCCGGAGATCCTCCACCTGCACCTAACGCAGCAAATGCTTTAATCATACCAAGTACTGTACCTAAAAGTGCAATCAAAGTTGCTACAGTACCTAAAGTAGAAAGAATCATCATGTTTTTCTCAAGCATTGGCATTTCTAAAGTTGTAGCCTCTTCTAAAGACTTGCTTAGTGCAACCAATTTCTGCTCTTTGTTTAAAGTGGCGTCTTTCTCAAGAATTTTGTAAGTAGTAAGACCTTCTTTTACAACATTCCCTACAGAACCTTGTTGTTTGTCACACTCTTCCAAAGCTTCGTTGATTTGGTTTTTGTTCAGATACGTTCTGATTGTTGTAACAAAGTTATCCAAATTGTTTTTACCGCTTGCTCTACCTAATACCAAAGCTCTCTCGATTGAGAACACCAATACCGTGATCATAAATGTAAGCAAGATTGGAACTACAGGACCTCCTTTGTAAACGATACCCATCATTGATCCTTCAGCTGGTTCAATTTTTTTACCCTCAACATCAGACAAAGCTACAGAAGCTGCACCTTTAAACTGATCTGGATGTTGGAAGTTTGAAGGGTTACCCAATACAAACATATAAATAGCAACTCCAATTACGAATAAAATAGGAATTACAATTGCAGGGTTAAGACCACCCATCTTTTTAGCAACTACTTGCTCATCATTTTTTGAAACATTCATTTCCATATTTAACTAAATTATATTGTTTAAAAATTTCAGATTGTAAAATAAAGATAAAATAAATTAACATGCAAGAGACATAAATAAACATTTTGTATTTTTAGAATAACATTTAATTAATATGTTTCATTTCATCTAAAAATAAAAAATTATTTTGTCAACTTTATACCAACAATTGAAAAAACATTGAATATTCAAAAAAATAGATTGCGTATTTTTTTGAATATTCTAATGTTAATTATTTTTTAAATTACTATGTTCACGATTCTTTTCGGTACAACAATGATTTTTTTCGGAGTTTTACCCTCCAAAATCTGTTCCATTTTGTCATTTTGAAGCACTAAATCTTCAACTTCTTTTGCAGAAAGTTGTGCAGACAGCGATATTTTAAATTTCACCCTCCCATTTACACTGATTGGATACTCAATTTCATCCTCTTCAAGGTATTTTTCTTCCAATTTCGGGAACTCAACATATTCAATTGATCCTTCTTTGCCCATAAGACTCCACAACTCTTCACAGATATGCGGTGCATAGGGAGAAATTACAACGGCTAAAGGCTCTAAAATATTGCGTTTGTTACATTTTATTTTTTGCAATTCATTTACAGCAATCATAAATGAAGATACAGAAGTATTGAAAGAGAAGTTTTCGATATCGTAAACGACTTTCTTTATTAATGTATGTAATATTTTATATTCTGCTTTTGTCGGCTCTTCGTCAGATACTTCAAAAACCTCTCCATTAAAATACAAATTCCAGAATTTCTTAAGAAAACCGTAAACTCCGCTCAAACCCTGTGTGTTCCAAGGCTTGGATTGTTCCAACGGACCTAAGAACATTTCATACAATCTTAAACCGTCCGCACCGTACTCTTCACAGATATCGTCAGGATTTACAACGTTGTATTTTGATTTGGACATTTTTTCTACTTCACGATCAACGATATATTTGCCATTTTCTGTGATTATAATAGCATCTGCAAAATCTTTATTATAAAGTCCATCATTTTTAAATGCGTCAATATCAAGTTCGTCTGTTGTACCTTTTAACAAAGAAATATTGATATGAAATCTTTGAGGAGAAAAACCACTAAACTTTTCAATTTCAATTCCTATTTGTTCTTGAATTTGTTTAATGACTTCTTTTTCATGTTTTTGACCAATAACAAAAACTTCTTTTACTTCTTTTCCATCTGGATTTTCCCAAAAACTAAGATATTTAGAAGGAATTACTAAATTCAACCTTTTCTTTTCAAGAGTTTTATCTTTTAGTTCATAATATTTTGGATCAAGAAAAATTCTATTACCCAAAGCACTCATCCCCAAAATCATCCCTTGATTAATCAACTTTTGGAAAGGTTCATCATTTTTAATATATCCTCTATCCTTTAAGAACATATTCCAAAAACGGGAATACAATAAGTGACCGGTTGCGTGTTCGCTACCTCCAATATATAAATCTACCTGTCCCCAATAATCAGAAAGATCTTTGTTGGTGAAAACATCTTCATTTTTAGGATCCATGTATCTCAAGAAATACCATGAGCTTCCTGCCCAACCCGGCATTGTAGATAATTCTAATGGGAAAATAGTCTTCTCATCAATTAAATTAGTATCAACAATTTTTTGATTCGCTTCGTCCCATGCAAAAGTTTTGGCATTTCCTAATGGAGGATCTCCATCTTCTGTCGGTAAATATTTTTCAACTTCAGGAAGTTCCAAAGGCAAAGCGGAAGTCGGCAACGTGTAAGGCATTCCATCCTTATAATATATAGGAACGGGCTCGCCCCAATAACGTTGTCTTGAGAAAATCGCATCACGTTGTCTGTAGTTCGTAGTGCCGTGACCAATTCCTTTGTTTTCAATCTCTGCAATTATTTTTGATTTTGCATCATTATAATTTAAACCGTTTAAGAAATCAGAATTTACACAAACAGAGTCTTTAGAATCAAAAGATTTTTCCTGAACGTCTTCTTCTGTTTCTACAACTTTTTTAATTTCAAGATTAAATTTCTTTGCAAATCTGTGATCGCGCTCATCGTGTGCAGGAACAGCCATTACAGCTCCCGTTCCGTAACCCATCAAAACATAATCTGAAATATAAACCGGCATTTTTTCTCCGCTGAACGGATTGATTGCATAACTTCCTGTGAAAGCTCCTGAAACATTTTTCACGTCTGCCATTCTATCGCGTTCGGTTTTCTTGGAAGTTTCTGCGATGTAATTTTCCACTTCAGCTTTCTGTTCTGCTGTAGTAATATTTTCTACTAAAGGATTTTCAGGAGCCAAAACCATAAAAGTCGCTCCGAAAATGGTATCAGGTCTTGTTGTGAAAACCTCAACGATTTCGTTATGACCTTCAACATTGAATCTAACCTGTGCTCCCTGAGATTTTCCGATCCAGTACTCTTGTGAATCTTTCAAAGGTTGTGGCCAGTCTAAAGTTTTTAAACCTTGCAACAATCTTTCAGAGTAAGCAGAAATTCTCATGCTCCACTGCATCATTTTCTTTTGGAAAACAGGGTAACCTCCTCTTTCAGATTTTCCATCTTTAATTTCGTCGTTTGCCAAAACTGTTCCTAATGCAGGACACCAGTTGACAGTTGTTTCTGCTCTGTAGGCTAAACGGTAATTTAAAAGAATATCTTCTTTATCCATTTCAGAAGCAGATTTCCATTCTTCTGCCGTGAAATTTAATTCATCATTTTGATTGGCATTTAGACCTTCCGTTCCTTGTTCTTCAAAATGCTTAATCAAAGTTGAGATCGGTTCTGCCTTGTTTGTATCTTTATTATACCAAGAGTGGAACAACTCAATGAAAATCCATTGTGTCCATTTATAATAAGAAGCGTCAGAAGTTCTTACCTCTCTGCTCCAGTCGAAAGAGAAACCGATTTTTCTTAACTGCTCTTCGTATCTTGTAATGTTTTGCTCAGTAGTTACAGCAGGATGTTGCCCTGTCTGAATCGCATACTGTTCAGCAGGAAGTCCGAAAGAATCATAACCAACCGGGTGAAGCACATTGAAACCTTGGTGTCTTTTATATCTCGCATAAATATCTGATGCAATATATCCAAGCGGATGACCTACATGAAGCCCCGCTCCCGATGGATACGGAAACATATCGAGAACATAAAATTTCGGTTTATCGGTTTTATCGGAAGTCTTATAGGTTTGATTTTCTTCCCAGTATTTCTGCCACTTTTTTTCTATCTGCTGATGATCGTAAAACACGTTTCTTAATTTGTTAGATGTTAGATGAAGGATGCCAGATGTTTTTTAAATCTAAAATCCTGATTCACAAAAATAATGATTTTAAAAGAAATAATACTTAAAATAAACAATGCTTAAAACAAAAAATCTCATCCGAAGATGAGAGTTTATATGGTAATTGAATATATTCAAAAAATTATTGCGGAATTCTTTTGAAAGAATAAGTCACCGTTTTATATACTAAAGGATCAGTTTTATCTTCAATCATCAGGTTTAATGCATCTGCATCCAATCTGGTAATTTTACCTTTATCTGAAACAACCGTTCCCTGATATTTAAGCTCTATAGTTTTAGCACCTTTATCATAAGCGTAAGAGAAAGTACGGTTTGAAGTCTGAGTACAAACCACTGGTGACACTCCAGATTCTTCAAAGGTAGTACGGGTACCAGAAGCGTTTTCTTTAAAAACCCATCTCGCCTGTTGCTGGCAAGTGCTGTATGTAACCTGATCGCTGAAACCGTCTCCGTTTACATCAACCTCAGTTCTTACTTCGGCTAAGGGTTGCCAAGTTCCTACCAAAGGAACTTCAGGAGCTGTATTTTCGTCGTCGTTACAAGCCGTTGTTGTTGCAAACAAAGCTAATCCCGCAAATAATAATGCTAATTTCTTCATAGATCATTTTTTCAAGGCCTAAAATTATGATTTTTTTTAAATACTTTGTTATTTTTTTTTAATATTTGGAATCATATTTTACAATTTCTTATCATTTTGCTTTATTTGAACACGTTTTAAAAAGTTTATATTTGCAAAAACCCGCAAATGCCCGAAATTTCTATCATCACTCCTTGCTACAATTCTTCAAAATTTTTGAAAGAAACGATAGACTCGGTACTCAACCAAACCTATACAGATTGGGAATGGCTGATTACAGATGACTGCTCCAAAGACGATTCTGTAGAAATCATCAATAGTATTTCTGATCCAAGGATTAAACTTACAGTTGCTGAAAAAAACGGTGGAGCGGGTCATGCAAGAAATATTTCTCTGCAAAAAGCTTCAGGAAGATATATTACTTTTTTAGACGCAGACGACTTTTGGAATCCCGATTTCTTAGCAGAGATGATTACTTTTATGAAAAAAGAAAATACCGAGCTCGCCTACTCTAATTATGCGAGATGTGACGAAAATCTGAATCCACAAATTGAAGATTTTAAAGCTGATAAAACAGTAACTTTTCAAAACTTACTTAAAACCTGCAGACTTTCGCTTCTTTCCTCGATGTATGATTCAAAAAGAGTTGGGAAAGAATTTTTCCCAGAAGGAAGTAAACGTGAAGATCACGTGATGTGGCTTAATTTGTTAAAGAAAATCCCCGAAGGAAAAGCTTTGCCGAAAACGATGGCAAAGTACCGCATGCACGCTACAAGCATTTCCAGAAAAAAGCAGAATATCATAAAGGATCAATATTTGGTGTACAAGGATTTTATGAATTTTTCGACAGTAAAATCGATGTATTACACTTTGAACTGGGCGTTTAATGGTTTTAAAAAATATTCAAAATTATTTAACTGATGGAATATTCTAAAGAATTTAAAACAGCTTTAAGTCTGCTAACTCCGGTAGAAAAAGACAGACTGATTTTCAGATTGCTGAAAAAGGATAAAATTTTATCTAAAAAACTTTATTTTGAACTGATTGACACCGAAACTGCCGACCAGAAGCGTGATGCAATGGAAGAACATATCAAAGAAAAAGTAGAATTCGCTTCTAAATACATCAGTAATCAAAAATATTTTGTTGTTTTAATAAGGAAAATCAGCGCTGAAATTACGGAACACGTGAAAGTTACTACAGATAAATTTGGTGATGTTTCTCTGAATCTTTTTCTCATCAACCAGATTTTAGAATCTAATGATAAATTGAGCCGACAAAGGTTTAATGACATTTATAAACTTTACCTATACCTTATTAATAAAGTGGTGAAATCTCTTCTGCTTATCAAAAAACTGGACGAAGATTACTGGATGGAATTAGACGGATTGCTATCGGAACTTCACGATAAAATTACATCAAACGTTTATCTGGAAAAGCTCTTCATCAACAACGGAATAGATTTCAACTGGCTTACCATCGAAAGAATTCCGGATCATTTTGATTTAATTATTAAAGATATCAAGAATCACGGTTTTTTAAAGTGACAGAATTTTCTGAACAATCAATTCTGAGGAGTTTGGTTTTTCACTGACGAATTTTGAAGCATTTTGAGACATTTCAGTCAGCAACTTTTCATTTTTAACAAGTTTTAAAATAAAATCTGCCGCTTCTTTTTCAGTTTCAAAAGATTTTCCGCCATTGGCTTTTATTAAATCATCCGCTTCAGGATTTTTGCGATACTGATTTCCGAAAATCACGGGCACTCCAAATGTTGCAGCTTCAAGAATATTGTGCAATCCGGCATCATGAAAACCACCGCCAACAACGGCGAAGTCGGCATACGAATATAATTTTGAAAGTAAGCCGATGCTATCTATAATTAAGATGTTGGATGTTGGATGATGGATGATGGGTGTTTGCAATTCGCTGGATGAAATGTTGGATGCGGGATTCTGGATGTGGGATACCTGCAATTCGCTGTACAAGATTGCGTTTGGGAAGATTTCTTTTAAATTTTGAACTCTTTTTAGATCATGAGGGGCAATGATGAGTTTTAAATTTTTATTTTTTTCTGAAATATTCTTTGCAATTTTCTCTTCTGCCTGCCACGAGCTTCCAAAGACAACTGTTTTATTTCCGGAAATAAAATCTGTTATAAAATCAACATTATTATCCCTGTTTTTAATCTGTTTTACACGGTCAAATCTTGTATCTCCGGTTACAGATGATTTTTCAAGACCAATACTTTTCGCTAAAACATAAGAATGTTTAGTCTGATGGAAAAACCAGTCAACATTTTCTTTCAATTGCTTTACAAACCATTTTCCGTAAGATTTGAAGAAACTCTGTCTTTCATAAAACAGTGCCGAAACTACAAATATTTTCGCATCGTTTTCTTTTAACTGCCTCAATAAATTATACCAGAAATCGTATTTTACCGTAAAAAACAGTTTAGGTTTAAAAGCTTGTAAAAACTCCTTTACATCTGAATTTCTGTCAAACGGAAGATAGCAGACAGCATCAGCAATTGTTGTCTTTTTAATCACATTTTCGTAGCCAGAAGGAGAAAAAAAAGTGACTAAAACTTTATAATCAGGAAATTTATTTTTCAGTTTTTCAAGAACAGGAAGTCCCTGTTCATATTCGCCAAGACTTGCAGCATGCATCCACAAGACTTCATCATCAGAAGAAAATTTAGATTTTATGATACTCAAAGACTGCTTTCTTCCTTCAACGCCTTTTTTAGTTTTGGTATTGAAAAGAGCAAAAACCTTCATCCCGAAGATCATAAGACTGACAAAAATAGAATATAAAAATTTCAACTGTTCAGATTTAAGGTTTCTTTCTGTCCTTCTTTTATCATCCTGAAAATATGAAATCCTATGGTAAAAAACATTAAGCCTAAAAGGAAAAATACAGCATCGGACATTTCAGTTAATTTCCCCTGCGCAATGAGAATGCTTTCCAACACTGTATCTGCGATCAAAAAAAGTACTGTAAAAAGAATACTGTAAGAAATCACTTTCAGCTTTTCCTTATTTCTGAAGCTTTGAGGAACATTCAGCATCGGCGATTCCGGATTTTGCTGCATTCCTGCCAAAAGCAAAAAAAGGAATGATCCGATTGCAGGAAGAAACCAAATGGTCTTTTTATGATCTTCCCCGTTTACCGTCCCATTTACTGCAAAATGAGTAGGCACAATTTCCGGCAGATTTGAATACGAAAAAATGGTGAACCCCCAGATAAAGCTCAACAAAACAATGTTTGCAATAAAAAAGACAGTGGAAATTTTCATTTTTTTTAAATCAATTTTTTGATCACACGAAGTTTATGGGTATGCTTATTCAGTTCTTTATTAAAAATCCCTGTGGAATCTAAAGTATCAATTCTCACTTTTCCCGATGCGTGAATGATTTTTTGATTTTCAAGCATAATCCCAACGTGAATAATTTTACCTTCTGCATTTTCAAAAAAAGCTAAATCGCCCGGCTCACTTTCTTCCACAAAAGTCAAAGACTCCCCCACCTCAACCTGCTGTGAAGTATCACGGGGAAGCTTAATATTATGAACTTTATAAACCAACTGCGTGAAACCGGAACAGTCTACGGCAAAAAAGCTTTTTCCACCCCACAAATAAGGAACATTGATAAATTCTTTGGCTGTAAGTACTATACTTTCTCTCAAATCATGACTTCGTTGAGAAGCTACGACAGGAAATTCAACCTCAGAACCCATCGACAGAAGCGTTTTTCCATCTCTCATCAGGACAGAAGAAAAATCTTCGGTTACCACAGTTACTTTTCGTTTTGCAAAATCTTCGTCAGAAATTGGCTTTAGCTGTTTGGTATCCATCCAGCCCTCGTAGCCGTCGTAGTGCATTTTTATCTTGGTCCAGTTTTTATTTACCTCCAAAATATTGGCACTTTCACCAAAAAGAATCTCGGTTACGATTTCTGCTTTATCCGAATTTTCTGCACGCACCGGCGCTACAGTTACTGTACAAATTCCTTTATCCATCATTGATAGGTTATAAATTAAGGTTGAGAATTCTATTTTCTCAATTTATTTTCTTCTCAGAAAATTTACTCCGTCACGCAAAGGTAAAATAAGATTATCAAAATCTTCGTCCTGAGCCGTCAAATCATTCAGTTCTTTTATGATTTGTGTAGATTTTTGCTTAGGATTTTCATCTAAAACTTTTCCGTACCACAAAACATTGTCAAACAAAACCACAGAACCGGATTTGGTTTTAGGTTTTATTAATCTGAAATATTCTGCATAATTTTCTTTATCTGCATCAATAAAAACGAGGTCAAAAATTTCTTCTGTGTTTTTTAGAAATTCTTTAGCATCCTGAATTTTAAAATCAATTTGAGAAGAAAATTCACTTTCTGTAAAATATTTTTTCGGGAGATAAGCTAAATCTTCGTTAACGTCTAAAGTTGTAATTTTCCCGTCAGCAGATAATCCTTCAGCTAAAGACAATGTTGCGTAACCTGTAAAGGTTCCTATCTCCAGAATATTTTTAGGATTGAGCATTTTAGAGATAATACTCAAAAGTCTTCCCTGCTGATAGCCGGAAATCATGTGTGGATGCGTGGTTTTCTGAAAAGTTTCTCTTCTCAGTTTTTTAAGAATTTCAGGTTCGGAAGAAGTGTGATTTTCCAGATACCTGTCCATTTCAGGATGTTTTTCTTCGAAATAACTCATTTTCTAATTTTTAATAACACGAATTTAAAAAAATCTCTATACGAAAATTTTCCCATTTAAAATACCGTAAAAATACGGATTGTATATGTAAAATAAGGCTTGTACTTTTGACACATCAATGATATAGGTAAAAATACTGTATTAAAGGTGATGAAAAAAAATAAACTAGGGTTTACAAACCTGCAAAATTTCCTCGATTACATTTTCAGCTTGATTGAAAGAGAAAATGTAGTTTAACTAAATTAAAAAAAGATCCCGATGAAAATCGAGATCTTTTGTTTTTTATCAATGGAAGATATTATTTCTTAGGCGTAATATCCATCAGTTTCATAAATTCATCCAGCTTAGGCATGATGATAATCTCCGTTCTTCTGTTTTCAGCTCTTCCGGAAACGCTCATGTTTGTCGCTTTAGGATTGTATTCAGAACGTCCACCCGCTGTAATTCTTGCAGGATCTACTCCAAACTGAGTCTGCAGAACTTTAGCAATTGACGTACCTCTCAAAGCAGAAAGATCCCAGTTGTCTCTCGGTAAGCTTGAAGAATTCAGAGCAACATTATCTGTGTTACCTTCGATCAGTACAGAATATTTGTCGTAGTCGTTGATTACTTTAGCTACTTTACCCAAAACTTCCTGAGCTGCAGGCAAAACGTTGTAGTCTCCTGTTTTGTACAACATTTTGTCTGATAATGAAATCATTACCACACCTTTAAGAACTTTTACCTGAACATCCTGATCAGTTACGTTATCCAAAGATCTTTTCAGTTTGTTTGATAAAGCTAAATTTAAACTGTCGTTTTTAGCATTTGAAGCGATAAGTTGCTTGATGTAAGAGTTTGAAGAGTTAATCTCTCCCACCAATTTGTCAATATTTGCAGAACTTTTTCCTGAATTTGAAAGACATGCATCCAAAGAAGACTTCAAAGCATCATGCTGACTTTTCAATAAATTGTTTTCGCTAGACAGGCTTGCATTTTGAGATTTCAGATCCTGAATTTCTCTTTGTCTTTCTCCGATGTTTTCGATACACTGCTTGTAATTTGAACTTAAAGCTTCGTACTGTTTTTTACTGACACACGAAGTCATTCCCAAAACTACAGCAGAAGCTGCTAAGATTTTAAAAATTTTCATAAACAATTTTTTTTAATTTTTAAGATAGCTCCAAAGGTAGAAAAATTCAATTAAATGGTAAATGCTATCTTTGTTAGGTCAAAACCCGAAGCAAATGCTGAGCCTAAAATCGGTACAATCTAAAATTTCAAACCTGATTTCTGAATTTAAAACCAAAAAATATCTCTTAGCAGTGAGCGGAGGTGCCGATTCTATGGTTTTGACGCATATTTTCAGAGATTTACAGCTTTCTTTTGAAGTTGCACACATCAATTATAAACTGCGTGGAAATGATTCAGATTTGGATCAGAAAACGGTGGAAGACTTCTGTAAAAATTTTAATATTAAATTTCATTTATACAAAGTTTCAGAGGAAGATCATAAACCTAAAAACTCTGTTCAGCTTTGGGCGAGGGATCTGAGGTATCAGTTTTTCAGAAAAATTCAGGAGGAAGAAAATATTGATTTTTTGGTGACAGCGCATCATCTGAATGACCAGCTTGAAACATTTATTATCAATCTTTCAAAAGCTTCAGGTGTAAAAGGTTTGAGTGGAATTCCATCGAATGAAAATCAAATTCTGAGACCACTTTTAGATTTTACTAAACAGGAAATCTATGATTTTGCTAATGAAAACAAAATTGAATTTCGTGAGGATCTTTCCAATCAGAAAAATGATTATCTGAGGAACAGAATCCGTAATGAAATTGTTCCGAAATTGCTTGAGACAAATGAACATTTTCTTCAGAACTTCAGTAAAAGTTTAGATTATTTAAATCAAACCAAAAATTTTGTCGAGGAAAAAATCGCTGAAATTGAATCTAAAATCACTATTTCAAACCAAAATCATCAAATTTTATCTAAAGAAAAACTGGCAAAGGAATCAGATTTTGTGAAATTTGAGATTTTGAAAAAGTATGGTTTCAACAAACCTGAGGAAATTGCTAAAATCTTTTCGGCAGATAACGGAAGTTCATTCTTTTCTGAAAGTCATCAGATTGTCATTCACAGAAACGACTTAATCATCCGGAACAAAATTGAAAATCAGGAGTTTAATAAAGATGAAATTGTTTTAATTGATAGTTTTGACTTTTCTGAAAACCATTTCACGTTCAATATCGAAGATAGAATTGAACACGTCGAAGGAATTATAAATGATTTTAACTGGAATTTTGATGCTGAAAAATTAAAATTTCCATTAAAGATAAGACGGCCGCAAGATGGAGACCAATTTTCCCCATCAGGTTTTTCGGGCAAAAAGAAGGTTTCTAAGTTTCTCAGAGATGAAAAATTGTCTATTTTAGCGAGGCAAAAAATCTGGCTGATCTGCGATGCCGAAAATTCGGTTTTGGGTGTGATTCCCTTACGACAGGACAGACGTTTTTTAGCGCTTGAGAACACTGAAAAAGTTCTTGTAATCAATAATAAAAAGTAAAATGAAATTCAGAAGTTGGTTTTTATTCACGCTGTTATTCCTTGCAACAGCGATCAACGCACAGATTAAAGATCCTGTAAAATTTAAATTTTCCATCAACGAACTCGGCAACAATGAGTACGAAGCTGTACTGAACGGAACCATTGAGAAAGGATGGCACATTTACTCCAGAGACATCCCGGAAGATACGGGTATTCCCACTGAGTACAAGGTTTCAGGTAAAAACGTTGAGCTGATTGGTAAATTTGTAGAAACCGGAAAGAAACATTCAGAATTTTCTGAAGCTTTCGGCGGAACAATCGTGTATTATTCCGATGCTGCCGGATTTAAACAAAAATTCAAACTTAAAGACGGCACAAAACCGGCTGATGTTGTTGCAGAAATCATGTATCAGACTTGTGATGACAGAGTTTGTCTTGCCCCAAATACTTTAGAATTCACCAAAAAAGTTACCCCAAAAGGTGCGACGGAAGTAGTTACTGATGAAAAAACTGTTGCAAAAGACTCTTTAAGTCCGATTATAGACACTTTAGAGGAAACCGCAACTACAACAAAAACTACTGTTGCCGCTGCTTCAAAACTTGACCCTAAACAGCTGAAAATTCCATCAATCGACATTACAAAACCTTTAACAGACTGCGGAATCGGCACCAAACTCGAAACGAATTACTGGAAAATTTTAATTTTAGGTTTCATTGGTGGATTGATCGCTTTATTGACACCATGCGTGTTCCCGATGATTCCACTTACAGTTTCTTTCTTTACAAAAGGAAATAAAAACCCGGCAAAAGGGAAAAGAGACGCTTTTGTCTATGGCTTTTTTATCTTACTGATATTTGTTTTATTAAGTGTTCCATTTCATTTAATTGATGGAATTGCAGGAAATATTTTCAATGAAATTTCTACCAACGTCTGGCTGAATATTTTATTCTTTGTCGTATTCATATTTTTTGCAGGAAGCTTTTTCGGGTACTACGATATCACTTTGCCAAGTTCAATCGCCAACAAATCTTCAAAAGCTGAGGAAGTAGGTGGAATGATTGGAATTTTCTTTATGGCGCTGACCTTGGTTATCGTTTCCTTCTCCTGTACAGGTCCTATTTTGGGAAGTATTCTGGGAAGTATATTAAGCGATAATTCGGTGGATATTCCTACGGTTCTTACATTTGCTTTAGCTGGTTTCGGCTTGGCTTGGGCGATTGTTTTCGGACTTTTAGCATTGTTTCCACAGGCTTTACAAAGTCTTCCGAAATCCGGTGGATGGATGAATACGGTGAAAGTTGTTTTAGGATTTATTGAACTGGCATTAGCCTTAAAATTCCTTTCAAAAGCAGATTTAGTTTCCAAAACATTCTTTATCAAAAGAGAATTGTTCATTGCTATCTGGATTATCATCGCGATCGGTTTGGTAATCTATTTATTTGGGTTGATAAGATTTCCACATGATGATAAAAAACCGAAAATTTCAATTGGAAGAAAAATTATTGGGGTCTTAGGAATTGGGTTTGTCGCTTATTTAATCCAAGGATTAATTCCTGCCGAGCGACCAAAACTGCAGCTTTTAAGCGGAATTTTGCCTCCGTTGAATGTAAGTTATTTCCATGACGAAAAAGACGGAATTTTAGGAATGCATCCTGAACACGATTTCTTTAACGCAATCGAACTGGCCAAAAAAGAGAATAAACCAATTTTAATTGACTTCACAGGTTATGGTTGCGAAAACTGCCGTAAAATGGAAGAATTCGTATGGAGCGAACCGGATATTTTACCGATTCTTCAGAACGACATTGTTCTGGCCTCATTATATGTTGACGATAAAGAAGAACTTCCGGAAGACCAAAAAACCAAGATTGAAATGGGAGACGGACAAGTGAAAAAAGTAAAAACAATTGGCGACAGATGGAGCTTATTCCAAACCGTTAATTTCAATAACAATTCGCAACCTCATTATGTTTTAATTACACCTGATGGAAAGGTCATTAACACACCGGTATCAGGATATATGGATAAGGAAGACTTCAAAAAATTCCTTGAATGCGGAGTGAATTTTTATAAGAATAATAAGTAGTATTTTCTAAATATTTTATTGAAACTCATGTCGAAAGGCGTGAGTTTTTTTGTTTTAAATATCAAAGTAAATTGCAGCAATGCCATATTAAGAAAAATTATTAAATTTGGTAATACTCACAAATTCAGACGTATGAAATACAAAATCTTTATTTTTTCATTTCTTTTACTTTGTTCATTTGCCAGAAGTCAGGCGCCAAATATTGTGTGGCAAAGTGCATTCGGTGGCTCAAATGATGATATGGCCAACTCTGTAGCACAAACTTCTGATGGTGGTTACATTATTGCCGGAACATCAACGTCCACACAAGGAAATCTCACGGTAAACTACGGCGGCAACGACGTCTGGATTGTAAAAACCAACGGTTTGGGAATTTTACAGTGGCAGAAATCTTTTGGAGGCTCAGGAGATGACCAGGCAAAATCTATCACCACAACAGCCGACGGCGGGTACATTCTTGCAGGTACCACAAACTCATCCAACGGGCACATCACCCAAAACAAAGGTCAATATGATTATTGGGTTATAAAATTAGATATAAACGGAAATATTCAATGGCAAAAAACCTATGGCGGCAACGGAAATGATCAGGCACACTGCATAAGGCAAACCGCAGACGGAGGTTACATCATTGCAGGATTTTCAAGCTCAAACTCAGGAGATATCACCAACCATCATGGCGATCGTGACTTCTGGATTGTAAAAACTGATAATTCAGGAAATTTAACATGGCAAAAAGCACTTGGCGGATCCTCATCAGACACTGCCTGGGAGATTCAGCAGCTAAAAGATGGTGGCTACATCGTGGTAGGTGACACTTCGTCAGGTGATGGAGACCATTCCACAGGCAATTACGGAGCGGCAGATATCTGGGTCGTAAAGCTTACTTCTTCGGGAAATATCAGTTGGGAAAAAAGATTGGGCGGCTCTACAAATGATTATGGAACCTCCATAAAACAGACTTTCGACAACGGCTTTATTGTTGCCGGATATACCCATTCTCAAAATGGCGACATTGCGTCTAACAACGGAGGCAGTGATTTTTGGATTATCAAACTGAATCCGCAGGGCAATATTACCTGGGAAAATACTTTTGGCGGTATTGGGAACGAAAACGCAAGATCAGTTTTTCAAACTACCGATGGGAACTATGTGGCTTCCGGCTGGACAGTCTCCCATGGAGGCGACGTTTCCGGAAACAACGGAGCTGTAGACTACTGGGTAATAAAAATTAATCCTGACGGGAACCTGCTTTGGCAAAAATGTCTTGGCGGCGACAATCAGGATTTTTCCAATCAGATTATTCAGACATCAGATGGCGGTGCAGTGGTTGTAGGAGAAGCCAATACTTTTAATAACGGTCAGGTATCAGGAAGTTTTGGTAGTAAAGACTTTTGGGTGGTCAAGTTAGAGACAGTTTTAAGTACAGATGAAGTATTATCAAAAAATAAAATCTCAATATACCCGAATCCTGCAAAAGACTACATTTATATTGAAAACCTTCTGAATAATTCGACAATTACGATTACCGATATTTCCGGACGAAAAATATTTTCTGAAAAATATTCAGATTCCAAAATTTCAATTGACGTTTCGCAATACCAACCCGGAATTTATGTTTTACAGGCAGAGCACCAAGGAAAGCAAATACTTACTCATAAAATTATACTTTCAAAATAATTTACTTCTAATAATAAAAGAGTTTATATTCCTATTTTTTATAATCGAACAGATTTGAATTAATCAGATTAGAAATTTTTTAAGTTGGGTGAGCTTCTTTTTTTAATACTATGGAAAGAAACACAGTATTTCCTTCAACTCAATTTAGAATCAATATCATGAAATAAATATCTAATATTCAAAAATTAACTGACAATTCAATAAACCATTAAAACTTAAGGTATCAAATTTGCATCAAATTCAGAAATAATCCAATTTTATAATAATCTAAAAATTGAAAATTATGGCAGAAGTAATTACAACTGAAAAAGAAGGAAGACGCAGACCAAGACAAGCCTCAATCCGTGTAGACATGACCCCTATGGTCGATTTAGGATTCTTATTGATTACATTTTTTATGTTTACCACCAATTTTTCAAAACCCAATACAATGGATGTGAAATTGCCCGCTAAAAGTATTAAAGGAACCGAAACAGAAATCAACGAGAAAAATCAGATTACTTTTATTTTGGGTAAAAACAACAGAGTTTTTTATCATCAAAGCAGTGACGGAAGATTGAATGCAGGGAATTTCAGGGAAACTGAATTTACAGACAGCAGCATCAACAAAATTATTGACGGAGCTTACAAAAACGCACCGGTAAAAGAGAATTTCACAGTAATTATTGAGCCTACTGACGACGCAAATTACAAAAATGTTGTAGACATTCTAGATAATGTTTCGTCAGCTGAAAAACACCGCTACGGAATTGCAGACATGAAACCTTGGGAAAAGAAAGTTTACGAAACCATTGCTGAGTAAAAACTGATACAAACTGCCCCTTTCGAGGGGTGCTTTTTTGTAGATAAAAGTCATTTAAAAAGAAAATTTTCCCTCTAGGATTTTAATTAACTTTACCTCGTTCAAAACATCAAAAAGACCGATAAAGCCTGATGAATCGGCTTAATATTTGATGCTAAACCAAAAATCAAACTGAAGACTATGCTACACTTCGAAAAAACAGGAAACGGCAAGGAAATCCTCGTTCTTCTTCATGGTTTCATGGAAAACACAACCATCTGGAAAGACATGGAAAAACATCTGTCTGATGAATTTTCTCTTTTAAAAATCGATCTTCCCGGTCACGGAAAATCTGATATTCTTGATGATGTACAAACCATGGAAATGATGGCGGATGAAGTGAACCAAGTTTTAGAAGATCAAAATTTAGAACAGATTCATTTGCTTGGCCATTCGATGGGAGGGTATGTTTCTCTCGCTTTTGCTGAAAAACATGCTGAAAAATTAAAAACTCTGACTTTGTTTTTCTCAACCTTTCTCGAAGATGATGATGAGAAAAAACAACAGCGCATCAAAAGCTACAGAATCATCAAAGATGCTTTTCCGCATTACGCAAGGGCTGGAGTTCCGAATCTTTTTAACCCCAATGAAAGAGATGTTTTGGAAGGAAAAATTGAAATTGCGCTCGAAACAGCACTTTCAACAAATAATCTTGGCGCCTTAGCTTCTGTAAAAGGAATGGTAGAAAGGACAGACAAAAAACACATTCTCGAAAATCTAGGAGCAAAAATTCTAGTTCTTGCAGGCAAACACGACAACGCCGTAAAAACCGAAGCTTTGCTTAAAAACCTCCCGGACAGAACCAATATCAAATCTTATGTTCTCGACTGTGGACACAACGGGCATTGGGAAAAGCCTTCCATCTGCGCCGAAATCATTAATACAGAACTCCTGCACCACTTACCGAAAAAATTTATTCTTTAATATAATGAAATTAATAATTATTTCCGCCATCGTCACCTTGATGACAGGCTTTACCAAAGCAACTCCAAAAAATTATGCATTCGAAAAATCTTTTATTACACCACAAAAGATTGCCGACACTTTAGACAAAAAAACAAGTCAGACAGCAATTTTCCCTTTTGTTACGGAGCTATGCGAAAGTAAAGGATATTATAATCCTAAAAAATATCAGTTAAAAGAACTGGAGGGAACTTACAGATTATGGTTCGGAAGCAACGAAGCCTCTCTTACAGGACCATCACTATACAGACCGGAAGACTTAGACCTTACCCGCCAAAACATTAAACAGATACTTTCAACATTTGACAAAGATTACGCTGTTGCAAAAAAGAATTTTCAAAATTTAACCGTCGTAAATACTCCTTATTGGCAGAACATTAAAAAACTGCACATGAAGGAGCTGGATCAGGACTACGAAAAAGAAAAAATAATGCACGAAAGTTTTGTAAATCCTAAAGTTTTACTCAATAACCGATACAGCAAATCCTGCGGAAATTTCGCGAATGCATTAAATGGTTCAGAAGAAAATTTAAAAGCAGAATGGAGAAAACTCCGTGAGCTAATGAGCAAAAGAAACTCAGACCCGCAAAGAATTATCAGAGAATTTGAAAGCCGCCTGCAGTCTGCTGACTGGAAAAAATATGCTATTCTCGATCTCACTGTTTATGGCTGGGGAAATTGCGCCAACGAACTCATAGAAAGACCTATGCATGACGAAAAAATGACAAAAGAATTTGAATCTCTTTTCATTAAAATTACTGCTGAATGCGACGAACCTTAATGTTTTCGTTTCGAAAAAAAATGTATTTTAGTAGAGCATAAAACGATTCATGGGATTATTCTCTTTTCAAAAAAAGAAACCGGTCATCGGTCTCACACTTTCTGGCGGCGGAATGCGCGGCATTGCTCATATCGCCGTCCTTAAAGCTCTTGAAGAATACAATCTAAAACCTGATATTATTTCGGGAACCAGTGCAGGATCCATCATTGCAGCCTTCTATTCATTCGGGAAAACACCTGATGAGATGATGGAAATTGTAAGAAAAACCACTTTTTTTTCAAGATCATTTTTAAGACTTTCCAAAAACGGAATTTTTAGTTCAAACTTTATTTTAAAATTATTTCATGATTATTTTCCTGAAGATGATTTTAAAATCTTAAAAATCCCAGTGTACGTGGCCACAACAGAACTTACTCACGGAATTGTAGATTTCTTTTCCGAAGGCGAACTTTTTGGGCCGCTTCTCGCTTCGTCGAGCGTTCCTTTTGTATTACCTCCCGTGAAAATGAACGACAGAATCTACGTTGACGGTGGGGTTTTAGATAATTTACCCATCGAACCGATTGTTGATAAATGTGATTTTTTGATTGCTTCACACGTCAATTCAATAAGCTACGACAGCCTTGAAAAAATGAGTTTAATGAAAGAATTTGACAGAATTTTACACCTCGCCATCGCCAAATCTGTATATGCAAAAGTGAATACCTGTGATATTTTTTTAGACCCACCGAAAATGACAAAATTCAGTCTCTTTAATAAAAAATCTCTTGACATTATGTTTGAAGAGGTTTATGAATACACCTGTAAAGAGCTTGAGGAAAAGGGATATAGGAAGATTTAGGTTAAGATTGAGGTTAAGGTTAAAATTGAGGCTAAGATTGAGACTAAGGCTGAGTTTAAAAATCTATCTTTCTCCGGAGGAGAATAACTTTTGTAGTTAAACCATATCAAGTCAAGCGAAGCTCCGCAGGTGCGACACCTTTGATCTTTACTTCAAGAAATTTTTAATTGATTTAAATAATTAGGTTTTGAATTAAAACCCTTCCTCTCCTACTCTTTCTTTGAATGTTTCAATCGTGTCCTGCAAAGACTGAAGAGATTTTCCTCCGGCTGCATTGATATGCCCGCCACCATTGAAATATTTTCTTGAAAACTGGTTCACATCAATCGCATCTTTACTTCTGAAAGAAATTTTGATGAAATCTTCATACAGATCTTCCATGAAAAACGCTGCCATTTTTACACCTAGAATACTCAGTCCGTAATTGACAAAACCTTCGGTATCCCCTTTCTGAAAGCCATACTCTTTCAATTCGTTTCTTGTAAGATAAAGAACAGCAACGGTATCATTTACCACTTCAATTCTGCCTAAAATCAAGGCTAAAAGCTGAAGACGTGTTACCGTATTCGTATCCCAGGTATTGGAAGTAATCAAAGCCGGATCAGCTCCTTTTTCAATTAAATTAGCGACAATTCTATGTGTAGTTGCACTCGTAGAACGGAATCTGAACCCACCTGTATCAGTCATTATTCCTGTATAAAGACAATCTGCAACTTCCTTATTAACCAAATTTTCATCGCCCATCACCTCAATAAAATGATAAATCATCTGGCAGGTTGCAGGGATTATGGTATCAGAATACACAAAATCAAAATTTTCTGGTTGCTGATGATGGTCAATCAAAATCTTTTTTGCCGTTGCTTTTGTAAGCCAATCTCCTAAAATACCAATTCTTGAAGGAGAATTGAAATCCAGACAGAAAATAACATCAGCCTCAAAAACCAAGTCTGCAGCTACCTTTCTTTTGTATTCGGCAATGACGTTCTTCTTAGCATCGGGCATCCACTTTAGAAATTTAGGAAAATCATTAGGAACCACAACCTCAGCAGAAATTCCTTTAGCAGCAAGATAATGCTTCAATCCTAAACTTGACCCAATTGCGTCACCATCTGGATTGTAGTGGGTCAGGATAACGATTTTGTTTTCAGGGGTTAAAAGATTTTTAATTTCTAAAAGCTCTGCAGGTGTAAACATTGAAGTATTGTTTTGAATTTTGAGTCTCCAAAGATATGCCTTTTTCGGAAACGTCTGATGAAAGATGAATTATTTAGCTAAATTTGCAGAAATAAAATTCAGAAAAACCAATCTGAAAATATTTTAAAAAAAACACCTTTAAGTTTGTAAAGTATAAAAATTTACATATCTTTGCAACCTGAAAATTAATAGATAATTACGATTTAAACATATAGTAATGAGTAAAAGAACATTCCAGCCATCAGAGAGAAAAAAGAGAAACAAACACGGTTTCAGAGAAAGAATGTCTACGCCAAACGGTAGAAGAGTTTTGGCTGCGAGAAGAGCTAAAGGCAGAAAGAGTTTAACTGTAAGTGCTGCACGCGCTAAGAGATAATTCTTTATTATCATATACAAAACATGCTTGGAAATTATTTTTTCAGGCATTTTTTGTTGTTAAAATTTACTAAAATTCTATAAAGTAAAATTTCTTTTTGCTATTTTTAAAATCTTAAAACTGAAACATGCCACATAGCAATATTACGGGAGAAAACATCATCAATCTGGAGCACGCAAAAATTGCCCAGAAAAACTTTACCGTTTTATCTGATGTCAATTTAAATATCAAAAAAGGAAGATTCTGCTACCTCATCGGGAAGACAGGATCCGGGAAAAGCTCTTTATTAAAAACACTTTACGGGCACATTCCTTTGGCTTCCGGCCACGGTGCTGTTGTAGGATTTGATCTTGCAAAACTCAGAGCTTCAGAAATTCCTAACCTCAGAAGAAAATTAGGAATTGTATTTCAGGATTTCCAGCTTCTGTCTGACAGAACGGTTGAGAAAAACCTGAAATTCGTATTGGAAGCTACTGGATGGAGCGACAAACCTAAAATGGATGAACGCATCAACGAAGTATTGAACAGTGTAAATATGAAGAGTAAAAAGCACAAAATGCCTCACGAGCTTTCTGGTGGTGAGCAACAACGTATTGCCATCGCAAGAGCTCTTCTGAATCACCCTGATTTAATTTTAGCAGATGAGCCTACAGGAAATTTAGATCCTGAAACTTCGAACGAGATTATGACGCTTTTGAAAAAAGTAGCTGAAGACAATCACGCTGCTGTTGTAATGGCTACGCACGATTATCACATGATTCAAAACTTCCCCGGAGAAGCTATTAGATGTGAAGACGGAAAAGTTTCTGTGCTGGATACAGCAGAATTATTTGAGTAGAAATTCACTTATTTTTGAAAATATGAAACTGTTTTGTGAGTTCAAGATATTGGTCCGAGTATTGTCTCGGACTTTTTTCTATCACAAATTCTGATTCTTCAAGGATATTTTCATTCAGTGAAAATTCAAGAATTAATCTTTTTGTTTTAGAATTTTCAATTCCTTTAATGTTGATTTTTCGATTTAAGAATAATTTATTTTCTTTAGAAATTTCAATAAAATCATCTCCAATTTCGGCAGGAATAATGACTGAAAAAATACCATTCTCCGAAAGAAGTTTTGCAGATTTAGAAATCAACTGATTGAAATTTAATTCTACAGTCTGTCTTGCTATTTTGTCTTTTTCAGAAGAAGATTCTTCGAAATAAGGTGGATTTGAGACAATTAAATCAAACTTATCTTCCGTTTCAAAAGTTTTGAAATCCTGCAGAATATTTTTTAACCTTAAATGAAAAGGAGAGTTTTTAAAATTAATTTGAGTAAGATTTACTGCTTCCTCACTGATATCAAGACCTGAAAATTCTGCCTTAGCATTTCTCTGAGCCAACATTAAAGAAATCAAACCTGTTCCCGTGCCTATTTCCAACACTTTTGAAGCAGATTCTACGTTTGCCAAAGCACCAAGCAAAACACCGTCTGTTCCAACCCGAAAGACGTCTTTTGACTGCTGGATATCAAATTTTTTAAAACTAAAAGGTTTCACTAAAGATTGGTGGGTAAAGTAATGATAAAAGTTGCACCTTTGCCAATTTCAGATTTCACAGTAATTTCACCTTTGTAATCTTCAATCATTTTTCGCACCATGGCAAGCCCAAGACCCATCCCGCTGTTTTTCGAGGTAAAATTGGGTTCAAATATTTTTTCAAACATCGCCTGGTCGATTCCTACTCCATTATCCTGAACTGAGATTACGACACGGCGTTGGTATTGCTCAATATCAATATTAATCATCATTTCCCGCTCATCACTTCTGGCCTGCGTGGCATTGGTAACGAGATTGGTGATGATTCTGGAAAGGTAAATCCTGTCCATATTAATCATGATATTATTTTTGTTGGCGTGTAAATAAATTAAATCATCATTGAAAACACCAAGGATATCGTGAATTTCAGAATTAAGATTGATGACTTCATTATTTTTTTCGGGCAATTTGGCAAATTCAGAAAACGCAGATGCTACAGTGGCGATTACATCAATCTGATCAACCATTGTTTTGCTAAGCTGCTTCACTTTATCTGTAATATTTGGATCTTGGGGATCAAATTTTCTTTCAAAATTCTGAATCGTCAGTTTCATTGGCGTTAAAGGATTTTTAACCTCATGGGCAACCTGTTTTGCCATTTCCCTCCAAGCCTCCTCCGACGCTTTAAACCTCAAACGCTCTTTCTGATCCTGAATCTGAAGAATCATTCTGTTATAAGCCTTTGCCAAAGCATTCAACTCATCATTTTTATAATATTTGATGGGATGCATATCGTTTTCAAACAACGTAATCCGGGTAATCATATCCGAAAACTTCGTGATGTTTTTAGCAAGACTGTTAGACATTACCCAACTGAACCAGATGCTGAACACAATCAAAATTAAATCTACAATAATCATGTAAATAAGAAACTGATGCAGTACATCGAAATAAGCAGACTCATTGTGATACAGCGGAATATACATTATCCCAACCGGTTGCAGGTCATTATTCTGAAGCAATAAGTATGAAGAAGTGAAAACCGCATCCCTTTTTTCATCATACCCCCTCACATCATACCTTGCCTTATTCGACAGGATTTTATTAACAGTGGCCATCGGAATTTTTTTATGATCCACCAGACTGATATCTTTATTTGATAAAAGATAATTTCCTTTAAGATCATAAATCACAATATCATGCTGATTGATATCGGCGATTTCGAGAATTTTATTTTTTAAAACCCGTGGTAAGTCTGATGTATTTACAGACTCACGACTTATGGCATAATCCAGATATGCCATTACAGTATTGGTCTTATTCTGCATATCTGTACGACTTTGCTTCAGGGAATTATTCCGTAAAACAAAGTACGGCACCAGAGACGATGCTGTGACACTTAAAAGACAGACAAACAGAAAACCGAAGAAAAACCGGTTTCTGAGGCTGTACCCTTTATACTTATTTAATGGCATTCTTTTGTAGAAGTTTAGCTATATATTTACCTATAATATCAAATTCCAGGTTTACCTTGTCCCCGGTTTTCAAAGAATTCATATTGGTAAATTCCCATGTGTATGGGATAATAGCCACCGAAAATTCGAAATCATCGCTTTTTGCAACCGTCAAACTGATTCCATTCAAAGTGATTGATCCCTGAGGCACAGTAACAAAGTTACCTTCTGAATTATATTGTACAGTAACAAAATAACTGCCATCTTTATTTTCAATTCCGGTAATTTCGCCAGTTTTATCCACATGCCCTTGCACAATATGTCCGTCAAGGCGACCATTCATCACCGTACAACGCTCCAGATTAACAACCGAGCCAACTTCCCATTTGCCCAAATTTGTTTTTTCTAAAGTTTCATTAATAGCAGTAACCACATATTTGTCTCCTTCGGTTTTCACTACCGTGAGACAACAACCGTTATGAGCTAGACTTTGGTCGATTTTTAATTCCTGAGTAAACGGACAAGATAATGTGAAATCTATATTGCTGCCGTTCGCTTCTATTTTCTCTACAACACCTACTGCTTCAATAATTCCTGTGAACATATTATTTTTTGCTAAATTTGTAAACTTATAATCTTCAAAGATAATCAAAATGACCCCAAAAAACCATAAAGTACGAGTAGGAATTTCAATTGGTGACTTCAACGGCATTGGTCCGGAAATCATCATGAAATCTCTTCAGGACAGAAGTATTACAGATTTTTTCACTCCTGTAATTTTTGGTTCGGGCAAGCTTTTTACATACCAGAAGAATATTTTTAAATTAAATTTAAACTTCAACTACATCACAGAGGCATCACAGGCTCAGGCCGGAAAACTGAATATGGTGAATCTTGTGAAAGATAATTCAAATGTAGAATTAGGAAA
Source organism: Chryseobacterium sp. HNCC26DJ240 (assembly GCF_057180485.1). Lineage (NCBI taxonomy): Bacteria > Pseudomonadati > Bacteroidota > Flavobacteriia > Flavobacteriales > Weeksellaceae > Chryseobacterium > Chryseobacterium sp. HNCC26DJ240. Next base: position 88,770 of record NZ_JBXUGK010000002.1, on the reverse strand, counting down.
ACCAACAGAAGAATCAACAAAAATGGCAATAGATTCTCTTGAAGCAGCAACTGAAGCTTTAATGAAAGGAGAAATTGATGTTTTGGTCACCGCTCCAATCAACAAAGACGAAATGGTAAAGGGTGGATTCAAACATGCTGGTCATACCGGATATTTTGAAGAGAAATTCAATAAAAAAGGATTAATGTTTCTGGTCACTGATGGATTGAAAGTAGCTGTTTCTACGCACCACATTCCTATTTCCCAAGTTGCTGAAAATATTTCTAAAGAAAAAATTAAAAAGCAGATTCGAGCCTTAAACCAGACTTTGATTGAAGATTTTGCGGTGACAAGACCAAAGATTGCAGTTTTAGGTTTAAATCCTCACTCTGGTGATGGCGGGGTTATTGGAAATGAAGAAATAGAAATTATATCTCCCGCCATAAAAGAACTTTATGATAATGGAATTCTAGCTTTCGGACCTTTTCCTGCAGACAGCTTCTTCCAGCCGGAAAAATATAAAAACTACGACGCAGTTTTAGCGATGTATCATGATCAGGGATTAGCACCTTTCAAAACAATAGCTTATGAAGAAGGCGTAAATTATACCGCAGGATTGCCTTTCATCAGAACTTCTCCGGATCACGGTACCGCTTACGATATTGCAGGAAAAAACATTGCGGATGAGCAAAGCTTTAGTGAAGCGATTTTTACTGCTGTTAAAATATTCAGACACCGTGCAGAGTACAAAGATTTAATGGAAAACCGTCTCAGACCCAAAAGAATGTCATCTGACAACGGAATTGATGAAGATTTACCTGTAGGAAACGAAATGTAAAATTACTGAACGAATAAATATTAATTTGTTATGAATTTTATTTGTAATATTAAAAAAATTGCATATTTTTGCACACTCATTTTATGGACAAGTTAAGAAACTATGATGTAAGCTTTTCCGGACTGAAAACCGGCAAGCACGAGTTCAAATTTGAGATAGATAAGGAGTTCTTTCAATTATTTGACACTGAACAGGAATTTACAAATCCTAAGATTGAAGTAGATGTTTTACTTGATAAACATACAACTTTTTTAGAATTTGAAATAAAAACTAAAGGTACGGTAGAATTGGTTTGTGATATTACAAACGAAAATTTCACTCATCCTATAGAAAACCAAATCGGTATTTTGGTAAAGTTTGGAGAAGAATATGATGACAGCGAAGAAGATGTAATCACCATTCCTACCAACGATCACGCTTTTAACATTTCTCAATTGATATATGAAAACGTGGCACTTTCTATACCTATGAAAAAAGTATCACCCAATATAAGTGATGAAGATTTGAAAATCCTGGAAAAGTTCAGTCCAAAAGAAACAGAAACAGAGGAAGAACACGAAAGCGACCCAAGATGGGACGCACTGAAAAATTTAAAGAATAAAAATTAAATAATTTAATGATGAGATGATGAGTCTCATCGCTCATCACTAAAAAAAGTTATTACAAAATGGCACATCCAAAGAGAAGACAATCGTCTACAAGAAGAGATAAGAGAAGAACTCACTACAAAGCTGTAGTTCCTCAATTGGCTAAAGATGCAACATCAGGAGAGATGCACCTTTACCACAGAGCTCACTGGCATGAAGGAAAATTATACTACAGAGGAAAAGTAGTAATGGAAAAAGAAGTAGCTACTACTGAAGAAAACTAAGAGTCGATTTTTCACCCGAAAACACTCATTTTAATACAAAAACCGCCCGATTTTGATAAAATTTGGCGGTTTTTTGTTGTTTTTTATGTTTTTTTGGTATCTTTGGCACAAATCAAATATCAATTTTTATGGACATTAAAGACATACAGAATCTTATCAAGTTTGTATCTAAAGCTGAAGTTTCAGAAGTAAAATACAAGACTAAAGATTTCGAAATCACCATTAAAACACCACTTGGAGGTAACGAAGTGAGCTATGTTGCTCAACCGCAAATGTATCAGCAGGCTCCACAACAGCAAGCTCCGGGACACGCTCCTGCTGCAGTTTCTGCAACTCCTGAAAAAACTGAAGCAGCTTCTGACGACAGTAAGTTTATCACTATCAAATCTCCAATGATCGGAACTTTCTACAGAAAACCATCTCCTGATAAAGATGTTTTTGCTAATGTAGGCGACGAAGTTTCTGTTGGGAAAGTGGTTTGTGTAATTGAAGCAATGAAGTTATTCAACCAAATTGAGTCTGAAGTAAGCGGTAAAATCGTTAAAATTTTAGTTGACGATGCTACTCCGGTAGAATATGACCAACCTTTATTCTTAGTAGATCCATCTTAATTATAATTGATTAATGATGATTGATAATTGAAGAAAAAATCAATTTCAAATTTCAAAATTTCAAATTTCAAATCAAATTAAGATGTTCAAAAAAATATTAATTGCCAATCGTGGCGAGATTGCAATGCGTATTTTACGTACTTGCAAAGAAATGGGAATCAAAACTGTTGCGGTATATTCTACTGCCGACAAAGACAGTCTTCACGTAAGATTTGCTGACGAAGCGGTATGCATCGGCCCGGCAATGAGCAAAGATTCTTATTTAAAAATCCCCAATATCATTGCAGCGGCAGAAATTACCAATGCAGACGCCATTCACCCGGGATACGGTTTCTTATCTGAAAACGCTAATTTCTCCAGAATCTGTGCTAAAAACGGAATCAAATTTATTGGTGCAAGTCCTGAGCAAATTGAAAGAATGGGAGACAAAGCGAATGCTAAGGCAACCATGAAAGCCGCAAACGTACCTTGCGTACCAGGTTCTGAAGGTTTAATTGAATCTTACGAGCACGCCGTAAAAACAGCTGAAGAAACAGGTTATCCTGTCATGATCAAAGCTACTGCCGGAGGTGGTGGTAAAGGGATGAGAGCGGTATGGAAAGCTGAAGACCTTAAAGAACACTGGGAATCTGCAATTCAGGAAGCTGTTGCAGCCTTCGGAAACGGAGGTATGTACATGGAAAAACTGATTGAAGAACCTAGACACATCGAAATTCAGGTTGCTGGCGACCAGTTTGGTAAAGCTTGTCACCTTTCTGAAAGAGACTGCTCTGTACAGAGAAGAAACCAAAAATTAACTGAGGAAACTCCTTCTCCATTCATGACTGACGAACTTCGTGAGAAAATGGGTGAAGCAGCAGTAAAAGCAGCAGAATTTATCGGTTACGAAGGTGTAGGAACCATCGAATTCCTTGTGGACAAGCACAGAAATTTCTATTTCATGGAAATGAACACCAGAATTCAGGTAGAGCACCCGATTACGGAGCAGGTTATCGATTATGACTTGATCAGAGAGCAGATTCTTTTGGCAGCAGGAACTCCTATTTCAGGAATCAACCACTTCCCGAAACTGCACTCTATCGAATGCAGAATCAATGCTGAAGATCCTTACGCTGATTTCAGACCTTCACCGGGAAAAATCACAGGATTAAACATTCCTGGCGGACACGGAATCAGAGTTGACACACACGTTTATTCAGGTTATACAATTCCCTCTAACTACGATTCAATGATTGCAAAACTGATTACTACGGCACAGACCCGTGAAGAAGCGATTGCAAAAATGAAACGTGCCTTGGAAGAATTCTACATTGAAGGTGTAAAAACCACGATTCCTTTCCACAGACAGTTGATGGAAGATGAAGATTATCTTTCCGGAAACTACACCACAAAATTCATGGAGAGTTTTGTAATGGACAGAAAATATGATAATCATTAAGATTATTTTTAAAATAAATTTTAAACCGTCTCAATTTTGAGGCGGTTTTTTTGTGAAAACATCCTAAAAATAACCCTTTTGAGTGATTGCCTCATAATAGTCTGTACTTTATCTTTGATAAAAATTTATTACTAAAACTTTAAACTATGAAAAATTTAACAGTACTCTTATTTTGCCTTTTTGCAAATCTTATTTTTGGTCAGACAAAATTTGACACTGAAAAACTAATGCTTGTTCAGGACATCTACAACAACTCCGCAAAGAATAAGATCAATTCCTTTATGGAAGGCAAAGGCTATATTGTGGCAGAAGTTGAAAAAAATGAAGAAGAGGGGGACGCTCACAGTTTTAAATCTGAATTTAATCGTATACAGGTTATGTACATGCCTTCAGGTAAAACTCAAGGTGTTATTATGCTTTATGCAGGAGCACTCAATAATGCCTTTATAGAAATCAAGCTTAAAGATGCAGGATATACCTTTGAAGAACACTCAAGTACTATTGATGGAGAAGAGTTTAAAAGAAAACAGTGGTCTAAAAAAGGAGAAAAAATGTCTTTCGTTACCTACTCAGAAGAAATAGAAAAAATTGGCTTTTTAGGCTATGGCGAGTTTACAGACTAAAAATCTCCTGATAAGAAAAATACACTGCAACACCCATAAAGTTGTGTTATGAGCAGAGAATAGATTAATCATTTAATTGAATTGTAAACCGTTTTAACTTGAGACGGTTTTTTTTGTATAAATAACCTAAAAATAACCCTTTTGAGTGATTGCCTCATAACAGTCTGAACTATATCTTTGATAAAAAATTTATTAAAACTAATACTTAAAACTATGAAAAATTTAAACTTACTTTTATTTTGCCTTTTTGCCAATCTTATTTTTGGACAAACAAAATTTGACAACGAAAAACTGACTCTTGTTCAGGATATTTACCATAATTCTACCAAAAAGAATATCAATACTTTTATGGAAGGTAAAGGCTACACTGTAGGAGAAGTAGAAAAAAGCGAGGAAGATGGCGATGCGCACAGTTTCAAATCAGAATTAACCCGTGTACAGGTTTTGTATACACCACAGGGCAAAACCGACGGCATAATAATGCTGTACATAGGTGCAGTTAACAATGCTTTTATCGAAATGAAGATAAAAGATGCCGGATATACTTTCGAAGAGCATTCAAACGTTATTGATGGGATAGATTTCAAAAGAAAACAATGGTCTAAAAAGGGCGAGAAATTGTCTTTTGTAACTTACGCAGACGATGCTGAAAAAATTGGCTTTCTGGGCTATGGCGAATTTCACGATTAAAAACTGATTCTTTTCTATTCAGAATTCTAATTTTCAGCTAAAAGTTCACAAAACTTTTCGGCAGGACAATTATTAGGATTAATGGATAATAAAATAAACCGTCTAAAAATTGTGGCGGCTTTAGTTTAAAACAGCCTAAAAATAGCCCTTTTGAGTGATTGTCACTTCACTTTGGGTAGCCTATATTTGATAAAAATTTAGTGAACCACTCCTTACAACTATGAAAAAAACACTTCTTCTCTTCGCCTTTATTCTGAGCAATCTTACTTACAGCCAAATACAGTTTCAAGAATATACACTTGCAGCTTTACAAATTTTCGCATACGACTCCAACTATGACAATTTAATCAAGAATTTAGAAAGTTCACAAATAAAATATTCTAAAGAGACCAATGCTGACAAAACAGAAATCTTTCATTTTCCGTTGGGAAATAAACGTGGTGCTATATTATACTCTAAAGATAAAGAACTTATTTACGCAAAAATATATATTACTACCAATGAAAAATGGGAGAAAAGAGGCTCTGGCCAAAGAATTGAAAACTTAAAGGAAAACAGTTTTGAAGAATACGAGCCCAACCCGGCAAAAACAATTAGTGAAACTTTCAAAAACCGAATATTACACTACAGAAAAAACGACTATCCTTATGAATTTGTAATAGATCTGAGGAATAAAACTGCTGGTGAATATTGTGACACTTATATATTCAGTAAAAAATTTGGTACCCTAGAAAAGTACGTAAAATTCAACTCAATGTTTGAGTAAAAATCATAAACTGATATTTGAAACTATGAAAAATTTAAACTTACTTCCATTTTGTCTGTTTGCAAATCTGATTTTTGGTCAGACAAATTTTGACAATAATAAATTAACGCCTGTTCAGGACATCTACTTTTCTTCATAATGCTAATTTTCAGCTAAAAGGTCACATAACTTTTCGGCAGGACAATTATTAGGATTAATGGATAATAAAATAAACCGCCCCAATTCTGTGGCGGTTTTTTGTTTTTAACAGTAAGCTTTCCTGGTTTTTAAAAGAAAATATTTCGAAACGGTTACATTTTACGTTATTTTTGATTCAGGATTATTGTTATGAAAAAAATATTTCTTTTACTGATGTTAATGTTGCATATTTCAGCACCATCGCAATTCAGAGGAATTTCCAAAATTACAGACGACACCATATTAGATCACCGCTATCAGCCTTTAGAAAACCCCTTTGGAAACAGATATTTGATCACCGGATCTTTCTTACCCGTAAAGAAAGATTCAAAAATAAAACTTGCAAAAATATTGACTTCCGGCGGATGGGGATTAATTGACGAAAAAGGCGAAACCGTGCTTCCCCCTCAATACTACAACATCTCTGAATTCAGAGGTGGACTGGTGGATGTAACTCTAGCCATTCCAAGGCAGTCGGATAAGTTCAGATTCGACCCATGCTATGCTGTTTTTAATGCAAAAGGAAAAATGATTACTCCAAAATGCTTTTTTCAGAATGGTTATTCTGTATTAAATGATGCCGACGGATTTACGCGACTCCAAATCAAAAATACTTCTGAATTAGCAGATGGTTTCCTGAAAGTACGCATAGACAAGCTGACAAGTATTTATGATGAGAATGGAGAACAGATTATTCCGGCAGAATATTCTGAGATACGCTTTTCCGGTAAGTATTTTTTAGCTCAAAAAGAAACCCCGGCAAGACACTATGTAATCTATGACCGTACCGGAAAAAAAATGAAAACCGTAAACTCAAAGGACGTTTATGTACATGGAGAACTGCTGCTCATTAATCAAAATGGCAAGACTTATATTGAGCACCTCATCACAGGAAAAAAACATCTGGAAAATCAATTCAGCAGCATAAGCCCAATCAGCTATGAAAAAGAACCGGATGGCGAAAAAATCATACTTTCAGCATCTAACTATGATGATAAGTCACGAAAATTAGTATCAACTGTTTATATCAACAGTGACTTTGAAGTTATAAAAAACGACAATTTCCCTAAAACTTTAAACCGGTTTGGAAAAGACAACATTTTAGCAGAAAACCCCGAAAGGAAAAGTTTTGCTATTATCAACCATAAAGGCAAAATTCTGCAACAGTATACAGAAAAGGAATTTTATGATTTTTCATCCCTCAGCAGTGAGGGTTATCAGAATAAAATTAACCTCGAGAAAAACCTCATCAAATATCATCCATCATGGTCTTCCTATTCAATTTCTTCCCCCGCATTGGAAATGGGAAATCTTATTATTTTAAAAATCAGAGACAGTAAAGATTACAACAATAATCTCAATGTTTTTATCAACAAAAAAGACGGCAAGGTCATCCGCAAAATTAAAGGAAGAACAGATTTTCACGCAGCATTTAATAAAAACAATAATTTTATAGCTTACGATGGTGTGCAGGCGGTGATTACAGATAAGGAAGGGCGCATTATAAAAAGATCTGTGGGTACACAGGCATATACCACAAATTTGGATCAGCTCTTTATTGAAGAATCATGGAATGTTTATTTTACAGATAAAAATTTTGATGCCATCCCCTCTATGAAATATTCCCGCATCAACCAGCTGGGAAAAACAAAATACCATCTGGCCTACACAGCGGATACAACAGAAATATTAGATGAGAACGGAAAAGCTTTGGTCTCCATTAAAGAACCTTATTACAATCATTCCGACTACATCAACGGTGCCATAGATAAAGATGTTCTCTACCTGATCACCGGGAAAAGCCGCGCAATCTACAGCACAAAAACATGGAAGCCAGAGCACCGTTTCAATTTTAAATCAAATTATGACGGTCAGATTGAGGGTGGCATTTATGTGCATGAAGAATACAACTCATCGGGCTACGCAAAAACGTACATAGACCCATACATGAACGTTGTTAAAATATTTTACTAAAAAAATCCGTCTCACAGCAAGATTTAAGTAGGTTCCAATTTGCGAAACTTTACACGTCAGAATTGACTTCGTCGCATGACATTTCGTACAGTGTCTGTTGCAAAATTTTCTATTGAAATCATCTACAAATACCACATAAAAGGCTAAAATCAAATTTTTCTCTACGAAAAATAGCCCTTTCTGGGGATTTCGTATCCAATATAGTAAAACTACCTTTGAAGTATAGACTATTAATCCATTAATAATACCACTTAAGAATATGAGATCAAATATTTTAACACTGCGACAACTTTTTACAAAAATTTGTTTTCTTTCCATGGTATGTTTCGCTTATCTGTCGGCTTTTGCTCAGATAAAGTTTGAAAACCAGACATTATTTGGCTTCACCCAACTGGCAGGTGAGGTTACCACTGACAATGTGATTGAAGGGATGAAAGCTTCCGGATTTAATTTAGAGTCAGAAACAAAAGACAGAAACGGAAACCGTCTACTGACTTTTGAAATGCCAGCCGGGCTCATGAAATTCTGCTTTTCGTCTTCTGATAAAAAACTTATTTATCTGCGTGCCGATTTCCCAAAGGCAAATGGGCAGATGCTTTTATCCATGATAGATGACTTAAAGAAAAACGGATTTAAACAGGAGGTCGAAAGAACTAACACTTTTTCGGATAATCCTATGACAATAAGTTATAAAAACCCAGATTATCCTAAGGAATATTGGGTGTACGATGTCTATCAAGATGTGTATACCTTATATGTCTTCAGTAAAGAATATGGTTCACTGGAGAGTTTTGAACTTAAATAAATAATTTCTGAGAACCACTAAAAGTATCTGTTGCGAGGATATCAAAAGTTCACAGGAGAATATAGCTATCATTTTTTTTCCGAAATGATATTAAAAAATGACAGATATCTTTTTGAAAATATGATACTTCCGCTGCCGCACGAATCCCTTCGTGTGGTCAATCCTAAAAACCAAACATCCTAGACTAAACTTTAAATTGATCTGAAAAAAGATATAAAATCCAAAACTCAATTATACTCCATCAAATATCTTCCGAATTATTTATCAATTCTTTACAATAGTTCTGAATCTGGATTTTAAACAGAAATTATTTACTTTAGCCAAGTTATTTATAATAGTTAAATTTGTGCAAAAGCAAAAAGAATATGTCAACAGCAGAACAAACAAAAAATTCGCAATACTTCATTGAGCTCGAAGAGAAACATGGCGCACACAATTATCATCCGCTTCCTGTGGTTTTGGATAAAGGTGAAGGCGTTTTTGTTTGGGATGTTGAAGGCAAAAAATACTATGACTTTCTTTCTGCTTATTCGGCAGTAAACCAAGGGCATTCTCACCCGAAAATTGTAGATGCTTTGGTGAATCAGGCTAAAAAACTGGCTTTAACTTCAAGAGCATTTTACAATTCAGGTTTGGGAGAATACGAGAAAAAGATCACTACCCTTTTCGGTTTTGATAAGGTTTTACCGATGAACTCAGGAGCTGAGGCGGTGGAAACTGCGGTAAAATTAGCCAGAAAATGGAGCTATGAAGTAAAAGGAATTGCTGAAAATGCAGCAAAAATTGTAGTTTGTGAGAACAACTTCCACGGAAGAACAACAACGATTGTTTCTTTCTCGAATGATCCAGATGCCAATAAAAACTACGGTCCTTTCACGCCAGGTTTTGTGAAAATTCCTTACAATGATTTGACTGCTCTGGAAGACGTTCTGAAAAATGACGCTCAGAATATTGCCGCATTTTTGGTGGAACCGATTCAGGGAGAAGCCGGGGTTTATGTTCCGGATGAAAACTTCCTTAAAAACGCTTCAGAATTATGTAAAAAACACAATGTTCTTTTCATTGCGGACGAAGTTCAGACCGGTATTGCAAGAACAGGTAAATTAATTGCCTGTCATCACGAAGATGTACAGCCTGATATTTTAATTTTAGGAAAAGCCCTTTCCGGAGGAATGTATCCTGTGTCTGCAGTTTTGGCGAACGACGACATTATGAATGTAATTAAACCGGGACAGCACGGTTCTACTTTCGGTGGAAACCCGATTGCCTGCGCTGTCGCGATTGCGGCTTTGGATGTTGTTGCTGAAGAAAATTTATCTGAAAGAGCTGAAGAATTAGGCAAATTATTCAGATCTGAAATTGAAAAAGTAATTGAAAATTCTGATTTGATTACCAAAGTAAGAGGAAAAGGATTATTGAATGCAATTCTGATCAATGACACACCGGAAAGTTCTACCGCCTGGAATCTTTGTTTAAAATTAAAAGAAAACGGATTGCTTGCAAAACCAACCCACGGAAACATCATCAGATTAGCACCACCTTTGGTTATTACTGAAGAGCAATTGCTGGATTGTGTGAAGATTATTGAGAAAACTGTTTTGGAATATTAATAGATTTTCGATCCGGAAAATATTTTATAATACTTATATAAATAACACTCTTTTGGGTGTTATTTTTTTGTAATTGATTTAGTTTTAAAATAAACTGTATTTTTGCTGAAATTACTCGGTTAAAAATGAAGCTTTCGGTTGCTATTATTACTTTTAACGAAGACAGAATCATCGAAAAAACGCTCAGTTCGGTTCATGATATTGCAGACGAAATTGTCGTGATCGACAGTTTTTCGGATGACAGAACGGTGGAGATTTGTCAGAAATTCCCTAAAGTAAAACTGATTCAGCAGAAATTTTTGGGTTTCGGAAAGCAGAAAAATTTTGCCATCAGCCAATGCTCCGGAGAATGGATTCTGTTTCTGGATGCCGACGAAATTCCGGATGAAACTGCTTTAAAATCAATTAAAAACATTACAAGTCAGAACCAGTCAGATTATTCAGTTTATAATATTTCATTTAATAATATTTTTCTCGGCAAATCACTGAAATACGGAGGTTGGGGAAATCTTAAAAGGGAAAGACTGTTCAGGAAAAACGCAGGAAAATATTCTGAAGACATCGTCCACGAAATGTTTTTAACTGAAGAAAAAACCGGACTTTTAGAAGGAAAATTAAATCATTACACTTACAAAGACATTCATCATCACATCGAAAAATCGAACAAATACACGACGATGATGGCTGAAAAAATGTTTAACAGAGGTAAAAAGTCGAGTGTTTTGAAAATTATTTTCAAACCGATCTATCAATTTATCAAATCCTATTTTATACGCTTGGGCTTTCTTGACGGATTGGTGGGCTACTACGCCGCAAAAACTGCCGGATTTTATACTTTTCTGAAATATCAGAAACTCTACGAACTACAGAAGGTTAAAAAATAATGTTGCTCAATTTCATTAAAGGTGTTTTTGGAATAAAGTTTTCCACTGACCTTAGAATTTTAATGTACCATCAAATCATGCCTGAAAAAGACAGGATTGATAACGACCTGATTATTTCTGTTGAGAAACTTGATGAGCAACTGAAATATATCCAGCAGAACTTTGAAACGGTTTTCTTCAGTGAGCTTGGTGAAAAAAACGACACGAAAAATAAACTCATTATCACATTTGATGACGGTTATTACAACAATCTGGTTTATCTGATTCCGCTTCTCATAAAATATCAGTTGAAGGCTACCATATGCATTCCGACAGAACTTATAGAAAAAGATCTTGAAAATATTCCAGGTACATTTATGAGTTTTGATGAGATTAAATCTTTGCCAAAAGAGCACGTAGAAATTGCTTTGCACAGCCACAGTCATAAGAACTACGCTGAAATGAATATTGATGAAGCCGAAAAAGACATCAGAGAAAACATCGCAACACTGGAAAAACATCAGATTCAATTCTCAAATGTTTTGGTTTATCCGTATGGGAAGTATCAAAAAAGAGGATCGCAGAAAAAGAGATTTTTTGAATTACTTGAAAAGCTCAATATTTCTGCAGGATTACGCATCGGTAATAATCTCAGTTCTTTTCCGTGGAAGCACAAATTTGAGGTAAAAAGAATCAATATCAAAGGCAGCGACAGCTTTGCTACATTTAAAAGGAAACTCCGTTTTGGGAAAATCAAACTTTAGGAAAGAAGTTTTTTATACAGATTTTCATAAGACTCTGCCATCGATTTGTAACTGAATTTCAAAGCGTGCTGATGAAGTTTCTTAGGCATTTCGGAATCATTTTTAAAGTCTTCTATTCCCTTCAGATACAGTTCATTCATTTTTTCCGCATCGAAATTATCAAAATAAAAAGCGAGATTTCCACCAATTTCAGGGAGACTTGTAAAACGGCTGAGAAATACCGGTTTGCCAAAATACATTGCTTCCACAGGCGGAATTCCGAAACCTTCTGCCAATGACGGATGACAATACGCTTCACAGTTTTTCAGGAAGAAAAATTTCTCTTCATTGCTCACATTTTCCAGAATATGCACTCTTTTTTCAAGTCTTAATTCCCTGATTTTAGCTAAAAAAAGCTCTTTGTAATCTGATTTCGCAGCAGAAGTAATTAAAACCAAATCTCTGTCGTTATTATTCATCATTTCAAGCAAAACATGCTGGTTCTTTTTCGGATAAAGAACGCCGATGGTTAGAATGAACTTTTTATTTTGAAAATCAAGCATTCTCCCTGAACTAAAATTTTCGTTTTCAGGAAAAATCAGTCCATTGTAAATCACATCAATTACAACATTCTCCTTCAGTTTAAATAAGTCCCTATTTTTAATAAAATCTTCTTTCACAAATTCTGAAATACAGACAATTGCATCTGCATTGCCGACATTTTTCTGAACTAAGTTTGTAAACTTTTTAACTTTTTTAACTGAACTTTTATCATGAAGAAAATTCAAATCGTGTAAGGTTACGACTTTTTTCTGTCGCGATTTTTTATTGTGAAAATACTCTGAAAGCTGATGTGTCGTGTGGATCAGATCAAATCCTGAAGTTTTAACAGGAAATCGTTTTTGCCAGAATTTCCAGTTTATGATTTTAAAATCGGACTTTGTCTTGGGAATATTTTTTGCCGGACCGTAAAAAGTGAAGTGAAAATCGGATTTAAGCTCGTCTAATCCTTTAATCAGGGAAATGCAGACGTTGGCAATTCCCGATTTAGGATATTTCAGGCGTTCAACGTCAATCAGGATTTTATTTTTCATAGCGAAATACGACTTTAAGCCAAAAATATAAATTTAAAGTTTAAAATCTTTACTTTTGTTTCACGAATCGGCATTTTGGCAATATTGATAAGAAAATATTCTGCGATTGCACAGGTTGTTCCGAATATTTGGAACAACCATTAAAAACAATAAACAGCTGCACATGAAAATTTGTTTAATCAGTTTTGATTTCTGGCATTATGACGGGCACATCGTGAATAAGCTGAAGGAAAAAGGCGTTGATGCACACCACATTAATATTGGCGCATTCACGCACAAAAATTTGTCTGCAAGATTAAAAAACACCTTCAGCAAAGTTTTTTTAGGTAAAAATCTGAAGAACGAGCAAAGACAAAATTTCATTATCAATTCATTACAAAAGATAGGAAAGCAAGATCAGATTCTGGTGATCAATCCCGAAGCCATTGAAAACCGCGTTCACCAGGTTATCAGAAGCAACACAGATCGTAATATAGCTTACCTTTATGACAGCATGCAAAGAAATCCGGCTGAGCATATTCTGCATTATTTTGATGAGGTTTTTTCTTTTGATGATAATGATGTACATAAATTTGGATTCGAGAAAATCAACAATTACAACTACTTAAAATACATTCCTGCCGAAGAGCAAAATCCCGAACTGGATCTTTTTTATATCACTTCTTTTGATAAAACAAGAATTGCAAGACTCATCAACCTCAGCGAAAAGCTTAGAATTTTAAATATTAAATTTAAAGCCATTATCGCCGGAAAAAAGAGCTGGAAAAAGCAGATTCAGCAGATTTTCGATAAAAAAATTGATAAGAACCTTGAATTTCAAAGAGAAAATATCCCGCAGAATGAAGTTTTGAAACATTACAGTAAAGCAAAAGCAATCTTAGATTTTCAGAGAAATCATCAGGCAGGGCTGAGTTTCAGGGTTTTTGAAGCGATGGCATTGGAAAAGAAATTCGTAACTGACAATCAGGATATTAAAAACTATGATTTTTATAATCCTGAAAATATTTTAATCCTGAACAAAGATTTCAGCAATATTGAAAAGTCTTTTTTTGAAACTGAATATCAAAAACTGCCGGAAGAGATTTACTATAAATACACTTTGGATCATTGGGTGAATACGGTTTTTAATTTAAAATAAATGATGACAACTTCCGTAGCAATGTGCACCTATTATGGTGAAAGCTTTTTAAGAAAACAGATCGACAGCATCTTGAATCAGACCATTCCGGTAAATGAGATTATTATTTGTGACGACAGGTCTACCGATGAAACTCAAAATATACTTTCAGATTATCAAAAAAGACATCCTGATATTTTTAAAATCTACATTAATGAGAAAAATTTAAAAAGTGTAAAAAACTTTGAAAAAGCCATATCACTTTGCTCAGGTGATATTATATTTTTGAGTGATCAGGATGATGTTTGGGAAGAAGATAAAATAAAAATTGTTTGTGATTTCTTTGATAAGCATCAAAATATTGACGTTTTGTGCTCTAATGGATTTATTATTGATGAAAAAAATGTACGACAAGATCAATATACTGTTTGGGACGTTCCGAAATTTTTAGAGGAAGTTCAATATGAAATAGACTATTTCAAAATTTTTGCAACTATTGGAAATTTTGCAACCGGTGCATCAATGGCAATCAGAAAATCATTTCTTAATCAGGCTTTACCATTTCCGAATATCGAGGGATTGCATCATGATGAATGGATTGCTCTTGTATCTTCCGAACGGAAAAAGTTTTCTTTTCTACATGACAAACTCTTTTCATACCGTATTCATCAAGAGCAGCAGGTTGGAGGAATTACTTACTGTAAAGATGTAGCATCCAAGGAGAAACTTATTCGTAAATTTAATTACACAAAAGAGCCGGAAATATTCAGAGATTTTAAAATCAAACTAAGAACGCTAAATGATAAAGAAAGAAAATTCACAGCTTATCTTCAAGAAAATTCCAATGAGAATGTAAAAAGATTTTTGGGAAAAATTCAAAATGAAAAAGCGAGTTTATACCAAAAACTAAAGTCTGAACATATAACTTTCTTCTTGTTTTTTAAATATATCTACCGATGAATAAGATTCTCATCATCATGCACAACTACGCAGGTATTGCAGACCTCATTAAAAAAAATCTGGAATATTTGAATTTTGGCAATGTGGATTTCTTGTTGTATTCTGAAGAGAAATTCAGGTATAAAAACAGTTTGGAAAAGCTAACCAATCTTTACCGAAAAACGTTTTTAGGAGATAAAAAATACAAAGAAAAATTACGAACTTCTTTTATCGAAAACACTTTGCTTCAGAAAGCACAAAATCTTTCTGAATACGATACAATTCTGGTAATGACAGTTGATTTTTTTTCTGACGAATTTTTAAGCATCATCAGAACCAAAACCAAAAATTTAGTCGGTAATCATTGGGACGGACTTAAAAGAACACCTAATGTTTATTCTAAATTGAAATTCTTTAACAGGTTTTTTGTATTTGATAAAGATGATGTTGATGAATATAAAAACATCTTCTTTCTTACGAATTTCTTTTTTAATTTTAAAGAAGAACAACATCAAACAACGATTAAAAATGACGTTTTTTACATCGGAACATTTATGGAAGAAAGGTTTAATGCTTTGAAAAACATATCAACAGTTTTGAGTAAGCAAAAAATATCTCAAAAAATACTTCTTTTCAATTGGGATAAAAAAGACAGTGATGGGGAAATTCATTTCACAAATCAATTTTTGACGTATGACGAAAACATTAATTTTGTAAAAAGTTCAAAAGCACTTTTAGATTTAAAACTAAAAGAACACAATGGATTATCATTCCGGTTTTTTGAGGCTTTGAAGTACAACAAAAAATTGATTACTGATAATTCTGATGTAAAAAATTACGATTTTTACAACTCTGAAAATATATTTATAATCGGTGAAAATCGAGAGGAAGAATTAAAAAATTTCGTAGAAAGTTCTTATCAGGAAATTTCTTCGGAAATTAAAAACAAATATAGTTTTGAAAACTGGTTTAAAACACTTATTTCTTAAAACATGAACGAAAAAATTTCAATCATTATTCCATATTATAAAGGCGAAGATTATATACATGAAACTCTGAAAAGTGTTTATGAACAGACCTATCAGGATTTTGAAGTTATATTGGTAAATGATGGTTCAGAACGAAATGCATTAGATTTAATTGAGAGGGATACAGCTTTCAAAAACCTTTCAATTATTCATCAGGAAAATCAAGGACAATCTTCTGCAAGAAATAATGGCGTACAATCGGCAACAGGAAAATATATTCTGTTTTTAGATTGTGATGATCTTATTGAAAAAACATTTTTAGAAAAAACGTACGCTGTTCTTTCACAAAAACCAGAAGTCAGAATCTGTTACACCAAAGGAAAATTTTTCGAAAAAACTGATAAAGAATGGGTTTTACAACCTTTCAACACATATGATTTCTTAATTGAAAACTGCATACCGATTACCGCACTTATTTATAAAGATGATTTTCAGAAAGCGGGAGGTTTTGACACTCAGCTGAATTATTACGAAGATTGGGATTTTTGGATTTCCTTAATTGAAATAGGCGCAAATGTTCATAAAATTGATGAGTTGTTATTCTTCTATCGAATCAGAAATACAACAGATTCCCTTACCAATACAAGCATTGATAACAGCTCAAGATTATCTGATAACTTCTTTGAAATCTATAAAAAACATTATACTTTCTACAAACAAAACGGACTTGATTTTCATAATATTATGAGCTTAATCCGTGAGAATAAAAAGTATAAAGCGAAATATTACGGTGAATGGTACAGAAAATTGCTCTATCAGTTTTTTAAGCCTAAAAAGTATCAGAAAATTTACAAGAATTAATTTTAGAACCCCAAATATGCAAGCATTTGTGTGATATTATCTTCCTGAGTTTCTATGGAAAATTTTGACAGTGGCAAAAGACTGTTTTCATGTAAAGTCTTCCACAAAGTTTCATTATCGTAAAGCTCAAGTATTTTATCCGCAAAATTCTGAGGATTTTCATCCGAAATCAGGGCTGTTTTGTTATCTTCAAGACTCATTCCCTCCGCTCCGATTCCTGTGGTAACTACGGGTAATTTATATTCTAAGGCCTGTCCTATTTTCCCTTTTACTCCTGCTCCGTAACGAAGCGGAGCAACAAATACTCTGGAATTTATGAACCAAAAATCTACTTTTTCCTGATAACCTAAAATCTGAAACTGATCAGAATGGTATTTTTGCTTTAAATCTGGAGGAAAGTCTGGTCCTAAAATGTAGATTTTAATCTTGTCATTCTTCGCCCATACCAAAGGCATTATTTGATCATGTAAAAACTTTACGGCATCAATATTTGGTAAATGATTGTATCCACCTATGAAAAGTAGCCCTTCCCTTTCGGAGAAACTCAACGGAACAATATCCACAGGTTTGTGAATATTACTTACAGTAAATATTTTTTCATGTTTCACTCCGTTTTGGGAAACCGTATTCTTTTCTTCATCACTTATCGAAAGAACAGCGTCTGCAGTATTCATCCCGAAATATTCCTTTTCTTTGAAGAAATCTATTTCTTTTTTACGCTCTTTTGTTATGGTATCTATATAATTATTTTCTCTCTCCATCCGTAGGTAATGAAGATCTACCATATCATAGACTAGTTTCTTACCTGAAATTTTATTTTTAATTTGTTTGTACCAATGGTCAAAACCTATAGGACGGAAAATCCAGATGACATCAATATAGTGCATTGCTTCTTCTATCTGATCTGCTACTGTTACAATTTTATCTTTTGTAGTGACGTAATCCATACAAACCTCAACACCTACTGACCTAAAAAAACTTACATAAGGTTCATCAACTGCATCTTCAAAATGACGCACGGCCAAAATAATTCTATGTCCGTTTTTTTGCAAAATCTTTATAATTTCAAAAAACCTCCTTGATCCAGAATCCTGATCCGGTTTTGGCATATTTTCCTCCAAGAAAAGAAAATTTGGCTTTGTGAAATGAGCATTGTAATTGATTTTACCATTGGATAAAAACATCTCATTAGTAAAGTATTTATCCCATCTGCTTTTAAAAACTTCTCTGTTTTTTTCAAGTAAACGCTCTTTTCCTGAACTGTCTTTTCCTGTATAGGAAATATTTTCAAAATGCACAATTTCCGAAAGAGGCTGGTAATAAACATCTAATTTTTGCTTATACTTCAATCTTTGACAAAGGTCTGTTTCTTCATAATAAGCGGGAAGAAATGCTTCATCCAAAAGATTGAGATCTCCTTCATTATTCACTTTACGGAATAGCAAACTGCATCCTGAACAATAATCTACTTTTCTTAAAAAATTATATTGAGGAGCATCAATTGCATCCCTCCTTCCTATATTAATTATTTCTGAATTCTTGAAAACAAGGCATCCTGCTTCTTGCAGTGTATTATCTGCAAAAACCATTTTAGAACCTACAGCGCCAACATTTTCTTTTGATTTAAAAACATTTAGAAGACTTGAAAGATAATTATCCTGAACCTCCACATCATTATTGAGTAAATATACATAATCACCTTTTGCCTTCTCAATTCCTTTATTAATATTTTTTAAAAAACCTAAATTTTCAGGATTATCAATTACAATGATTCCTGGAATTTTATTTAAATATGCTAAGGTCTCATCTGTACTTTTATCATTAATAATAATGATTTCTTTCGAAACATTTTTATCATATTGATCTAATGTATACAGGCAATTAAGTGTATATCTGATTTGGTTATAAACAGGGATGATAATAGAAACTTGTGGCTGATTATTCACTTTAAAATCAAATTGATAATCATTAAAAAAACTCAGCTCATGATGATTAATTTTTAGTTTCCTTTTATTCTTTATAAAATTTCGATTCTTTATTTTATTTTTAAAAAACCTTTTTATTCCCATTTTAAATTTATTATTTTGCTGGTCATTTATATAACGAAAAACGAAATTAAGCAATTATTACAAATTATGGGAGATAAAAAAAACATTATTAAAGCTGGTTATTTACTTTCCTATGACTACATCTATATCTTTACTTCCATAAAATATATTTATGATGATGTTGACAGTATTGTAATAAGTTATGATGCAAATAACAAAACATGGGTTGGTAATGATATTTTAATACCTGAAAAATTTTTTTTGGACATAAAAAAAATCGATACTAAAAATAAAATCACATTTTACAAAGATGAATTTTATATCTCCGGCACCCCTCCAATGGATTTAGAAACCAGACAAAGAAATATGATGGCTGAAAAAATGGGTCAAGGGGGCTGGCATATACAGATAGATGGCGATGAGTATGCCTACGGTTTTAAAAAACTAGCCCAATTTTTAAGACAAAACAAATATCTTTTAGCTCATCCTGAAAATAACCCAATTAACTTTCAGGTTGATTTAGTAACATTATTCCGGCATGATGAAAATGGTTTTTATATTATCAATCCTTTTGAAGAAAAATGCCTTTTTATAACTAATTACCCAAAATACAAATACGCAAGACGTGTAACTACCGGTAGAACATTATCCCTAAAATATTACCTGATTCACCAATCGTGGGCAAGAGACGAAAATGAAATTCTTGAAAAAATTACAAATTGGGGGCATAAAAATGATTTTGACACGATGAAATTTTTTGACTTTTGGAAAAGCATTAAATCAAGTAATTACAAAGAATTTGTTAACTTTCATCCTTTGACGGGTTCAGATTGGCATAAACTCTCTTTTTTTCCTGCAAAAAATATTGAAGATTTCATTTCTGCTTTTGAAAAAAAATATTCGCAGCCCGAATTAATATTAAATCTTTCCATAACAAAAAAAATCAAGCTTTGGCTAAAAAGCCTGTTTTAAAGTTTATCTGAAAAAACATTGATTTTGTTTTAATATTTCAGGATAATTACACTATTGTATAAAAAATCCCAACTTCCAAAATTTTAAACAGGCGCAAAATATTTTATTTAAGTAAATTTGCAAAAATTTTATTTAAAAATGAGCAAAGTAAGAGTACGTTTTGCACCAAGTCCTACGGGACCATTGCATTTGGGAGGCGTAAGAACCGCATTATATGATTATCTTTTTGCAAAAAATCAGGGTGGAGAATTTGTTTTGAGAATCGAAGATACCGATACTGCAAGATATGTTGAAGGTGCTGAAGAATACATCGAAGAAGCTTTGGAATGGTGCGGAATTATTCCGGATGAGAGCCCAAAGAAAGGCGGAAAATTTGCTCCTTACAAACAGTCTGAAAGACGAGATATTTACGACAGATATACTGAGCAGATCTTAAAAACAGACTATGCTTACATTGCTTTTGATACCGCTGAAGAGTTAGATGCTATCCGGGCTGAATATGAAGCCAAAGGAGATGTATTTTCTTACGATAACAAAACCAGAAACCGTTTAAGAAACAGCCTTTCCCTTTCTGAAGAGGACGTTCAAAAGCTTTTGGATGAAAAAACACCTTACGTGGTGAGATTTAATATGCCCGTTGACCGAACTTTAGGTTTGGTAGATATCATCAGAGGAAATTCTGCGGTGAATACAGATTCTTTAGACGATAAAGTTCTGGTAAAAAATGACGGAATGCCTACGTACCACTTCGCCAACATCATCGATGACCACGAGATGGAAATCACACACGTTATCCGTGGTGAAGAATGGTTGCCATCATTAGGTTTACATACTTTATTATATGAAGCAATGGGTTGGGAAGCGCCTGAGTTTGCACATCTTTCTTTGATTTTAAAACCTGAAGGAAAAGGAAAACTAAGCAAAAGAGACGGTGACAAATTCGGATTCCCTGTTTTTCCTTTGAATTTCACAGATCCTGCAACCGGAAATGTTTCTAAAGGGTACAGAGAAAGCGGTTATTTGCCTGAAGCGTTCATCAATATGGTGGCACTTTTGGGTTGGTCTCCTGCAGACGATAAAGAGATTTTGTCTCTGGAAGAAATGGCAAAAGAATTTGATTTAAATAAAGTTCATAAAGCCGGGGCAAGATTCAGTAAAGAAAAATCTGAGTGGTTCAATCACCAATACATTCAGTTGAAATCGGATGAAGAATTATTAAATATTCTGAAAGATTCAGATTTAAATTTAAATATCGAAGATGAAAAGTTGTTGAAAATCATTCATTTAATGAAAGAAAGAGCAACTTTCCCTAATGATATTTACGAAAACGGAAAGTTTTTCTTTGAAACGCCAACTTCCTACGACGAAAAAGCTTCTAAAAAGGCATGGAATGATGAAACTTCAACTCTTTTGACTGAATTTTCTTCTGTTTTAAATGAAACCGAAGTATTCACTTCAGAAAACATCAAACAAAAATTACACGATTTTGCCGAAAACAAAGGTGTTGGAATGGGAAAAGTGATGATGCCGCTCCGTTTGGCTTTGGTGGGAGAATTGAAAGGCCCTGACGTTCCGGATATCCTCGAACTAGTTGGTAAAGAAGAAAGTATCGCCAGAATAAGCAATGCTGTAAATAATATTAAATAGATTTATCATATTTTTCATACATTTGAAAGATTTAATTTACTTCAAGAATGGAATATTTAAGTTTCGAACTTCCTATAAAAGAGCTGATGGATCAGTATCAAACCTGTTCATTGGTAGGAGAAGAAAGTGGTGTTGATGTAAAATTAGCATGCAGCCAGATCGAAGACAAGATCAGAGATACCAAAAAAGAAATCTACGGAAATCTTACGCCTTGGCAGAGAGTACAGCTTTCCCGTCATCCGGATCGTCCATATACCTTAGATTACATCAATGGTATGGTAGATAAAGGAAGTTTCCTTGAACTTCACGGCGACAGAAATTTCGCTGATGATCCTGCATTGATTGGGGGTTTAGCAACACTTGACGGTCAGAGAATCATGATTCTTGGAACTCAAAAAGGAAGAACTACCAAAGAAAGACAACACAGAAGATTCGGAATGCCTAATCCTGAAGGATACAGAAAAGCTTTGAGACTGATGAAGCTTGCAGAAAAATTCAAAATTCCTGTAGTTACTTTGGTGGATACACCGGGAGCTTATCCTGGATTGGAAGCCGAAGAAAGAGGACAAGGTGAAGCAATTGCAAGAAACATTTTCGAAATGACCATGCTTAAAACTCCAATTTTCACTTACATTATCGGTGAAGGAGCAAGTGGCGGTGCATTGGGAATTGGTGTTGGAAACAAAGTGTATATGCTTGAAAACACCTGGTACACAGTAATTGCACCGGAAAGTTGCTCTTCAATCCTATGGAGAAACTGGGATCACAAAGAAGATGCTGCAAATGCATTAAATCTTACTCCAAATGACGCTTTGAGAGAAAAATTCATCGACGGAATCATTGAAGAACCACTCGGTGGCGCACATTACGACCCTGAGACAACTTATTTAAATTTAAAAGCTTCAATTTTACAGAATATTAAAGCTTTCTCTAAATTTACAGGTAAAGAATTAGAAACTCACAGACAGGATAAGTTTATTGCGATGGGGCAATTTAAAGGATAAAATTAAATATCAAAACATAAAAAAACGCAGTGAAGTTATTTTTCGCTGCGTTTTTCTTTTCTAAATCATGCCTTAATCGTTTACACTCAACTCAAGCTCGATATCTTTTGCAATTCTTTTCAGAGAAGAATATTTCGCATCACAAACCATCGTCGTTAAAACATATTCGCCTTTTTCTACCTGCACATAGTTTTGTCCGTTGGCGGGAACATTCAGATTATAATATTTCTTTCCGGTAATTTTTACGATAAGATTACATTTTGATCTGTTTTTAATATTGATATAAGCATTAGGATCAGAATCATCCTGATTGAAAATATGTGATAAATAATCTGCCGTTTTTTTATGCTCTGCATTCGGCCCGGATTTTTTACTGCTGGTACTTGCATAATTCACGGTTTTTTTCGGTGCAGTATTAGAAGCTACAGATTTACTTGCCAAGTCAGTATTTTTTGTGATTTTCTCCACTTTCTCTTTACTCATCGGGGTAATAGTAGGTTTCGCTTCCGGGCTGTTGTCTGCCATAATGATACCGATAAGTTTTCTTTTAAAATAATCTGTTTTTGCGTGCCCCGGATTCTGTTTCAGAAAACCTGCAATAATTCTTGCTTCGTTTGAAATTTCTGCGTCCTGCTCTGTATATATAATCAATGTCTCTTTTTCTGCAACAGCTTTCGCTTTTGATTTAGATTTTTTCTTCTGAGCAAAACCTAAGCTGAAAATGCAGACAAAAAGGATAAGAAATATTTTGTTCATTAAAATTATTATTAAAAATTTGTCAAATAAATACTATAACGCAAAAAGTCATTTTTTAGTTTATCATTAAAACATTATCTTTGCGCCACAAAATTTAAACGAATATAAACAATTATAAATTTAAATAAAAAATTATAAATATTATGTCTTATTCACCAGCTGCTGCAGACGTAGCAAAATTAAGAAATCAAACAGGTGCAGGTATGATGGACTGCAAGAAAGCTTTAGTTGAAGCAGAAGGAGACTTCGAAAAAGCAGTTGACATCCTTAGAAAAAAAGGACAGAAAGTTGCAGCTAACAGAGCAGACAGAGATTCTTCTGAAGGTGCTGTAATCGCTAGAGTAAACGAAGATAACACTTTAGGTGTTGTAATCTCTCTTAACTGTGAGACTGACTTCGTTGCGAAAAACGAAGCTTTCATTGAGCTAGCATACGAATTGGCTGAAATGGCTATTTTCGCTGCTACTAAAGAAGAATTATTGGCTACAGATTTCCACGGATTAACTGTTGCTGATAAATTAATCGAGCAAACAGGTGTTATAGGTGAGAAAATCGAAATCGGTGCATTCGAAAGAATTGAAGGACCTTTCTTGGGAGCTTACATCCACGCTGGAAACAAAATTGCTGCAATCACTGCACTTTCTGCAAAAGTAGACGGAGCTGACGAAGCTGCAAAATCTGTTTCTATGCAAGCTGCTGCAATGAACCCAATTGCTCTTGACGAAACTAAAGTTTCTCAGGAAACAATCGACAAAGAATTGGAAATCGAAAGACACAAACTTACTGAAGAAGGTAAGCCTGCAAACATTATCGACAATATCTTGAAAGGTAAAATGCAGAGATTCTACAAAGACAACACTTTGGTTCACCAGGATTTCATCAAAGACAGCTCTATTTCTGTAGCTGATTACGTGAAGTCTGTAAACGGAGACCTTAAAGTAACCGGATTTATCAGAGTTAGCTTATAATAACTTTTTCAAGTTTTAAAATATCAGTCCCGGTGAAAATTTCATCGGGATTTTTTATTTGATGATTTCTTTATTTTATCAAAGAAATATTAAAATAAAATTAATAATTTCCATCATCAATGAAAAGAAATAAAAAGATGTAAAAATTTGATTATTAATCTGTAAATTTGCATCCCTATAATTTCTGTATGAAAAGATTTTTACTAAGTGTTTTCGCATTTTTATGCTTATCCCTTAACGCTCAGCTTGATACCGATCACTGGTTTGCTCCCATGGCAGCAAAAGCAGGAACAGCTAATTTACAGAGTGTACTGTATCTTTCCACTAATGAAACCACACCTTTCAGCGTACAGATTTATAACAATAATACTGTTTTTACAACAGTACAGGTGAGCAAAAACAATCCCGCTCAGGTGAATATTCCTGAAGGATTCATGTTTGCAACCAATCAGACAAATCTTTTCGTTCCCAACAACATGGGAATTTACGTAAAAGGAGCTAAAAGATTCTTTGCCAACTTCAGATTTTCGGTAACCAATCACGCAGAAATCATTACCTCAAAAGGCCTTGCAAGTCTTGGCACTCAATTTTATGCAGCTATGGCTCCTCTTACGGGAAGTAATTTTTATATCAATTCCATGATTGGAATTTCAGCAACAGAAGACAACACCAATGTTGTTATTTCAGGCTATAATCCCAATATTATCTTCAGTGACGGAGTTACAGCTCCCACAAGAACATTTACACTCAATAAAGGTCAATCCTATATTTTAGATGCTGTAAGTTCTGATGCTGCAGAAAATATGAATGGGCTCGTAGGCGCAAAAATAGAATCTACAAAACCCATTTCTGTTACCAATGGTAATTTTAATGGTATTTATACCAATAATAATTTCACCAACAATGATATCCTGATGGATCAGGCTGTGCCAGTGGATAAACTTGGAAAAGATTTCGCTTTGGTAAAAGGCAATGGTTCTTTGAACACAGGAATGGAAACAGCTTTAATTGTAGCCACAGAAAACAATACTACCTTTACGATAAACGGGACAGCTTCTGGTATCACTTTAAATGCTGGACAGTATTTTCTGCTTCCTGTAAACTATTATGTTAATCAGGGAAACAATGTTTATAATTTAGGTATCACTGCCACAAAAAATGTATATGTATATCAGCTTTTAGCAGGTGCAAGCACAGGAACGGAATATGCAACTGGTGGTTTTAATTTTATTCCACCGTTGAGCTGTTTTATGCCCAACAAAATTGATGAGATTGCTCAAATCAACAGGATTGGCAATACTACTTATGCTACCAAGCTTAATATTCTTACCCAAACAGGAGCAACAGTCACTATTAATGGTGCCAATGTAGCCGCCACAACCGGACCATATCCTGTACCAGGAAATGCGAACTGGGTTACTTATTCTGTCCCTAACGTTACAGGTAATATCACTGTAAATTCTACCAAATCTGTCACCGCAGGAATTGCTGCAGGAAGTGGCGCAGTTGGCTACGGTGGCTATTTTGCGGGATTTTCTTCTGTTCCGGCAATTACAAAAACAGGTGACTGTTATCTGGGCGTAGTACTTCAGGTAGACAGCAGTTATGATGCTTACCAGTGGTTTTTAAACGGTGTTGCAATTCCGGGGGCGACATCTTATTCATTAAATCCAGAAACTTATGGTTCCGGAAATTACACTTGTCAGATTACAAAAAACAATTGCGAAACTAAGCTTACTGCAATTTATACTTACGTAACCTGTCCGCCAATCCCTACAGCAACTTATACAATTGGAAGTTGCCAGACCAAACAAATCAATCCAGCACTTTTGGTTTCCACTCAAACTATGGTTCCTTCAAGTGTAACTGTAGTCCAGACTCCCACCTCTGGAACAACATCTGTAAATTCTTCCACAGGGCAAATTACTTATACACCAAACTCGACTTTGACAGCGGATGTGACAGATAGTTTTATCTATTCAGTTCAGGGAAATGGAAATCCTGCTGATATTGAATATTTTAAAGTAATCATTAATATCGATGTTTTGCAGATAAATAATGCTACACTTTCTGTCTGCTCAAATGCTAACGGAACAGGAACTTTTGACCTGACTTCAGCTGTAGTAACTTCAGATACAGGAACAACGGTAACTTATTATACAGACGCTGCTCTAAGTAATTTAATCGGAATCTCTAATGCATATAACAGCAACGCAACAACGGTTTATGCCAAAGTAACCTCACAGTACGGATGTTCCAAAACTGCTCAAATTACATTAGTTGTAAACCCGTCACCGAATATTAATACAGCTAGCTATAATGCTAATTTATGTGATGATAATTTAGATGGAATTATTAACATTAATTTTTCTACAATTACACCACAAATCGTAACCAACTCAGCTAGTTTTACAGTAAAATATTACTTAAATCAAGCTGATGCTACTGCAGGAAACAATACAAACCTCCCAAATA
This sequence comes from Chryseobacterium sp. HNCC26DJ240, assembly GCF_057180485.1. NCBI lineage: Bacteria > Pseudomonadati > Bacteroidota > Flavobacteriia > Flavobacteriales > Weeksellaceae > Chryseobacterium > Chryseobacterium sp. HNCC26DJ240. Next base: position 61,933 of record NZ_JBXUGK010000002.1, on the reverse strand, counting down.
ACTGGACGTACACAGCAAACACTACTGTTTACGTAAGAGTAGAATCCACAAATGGCTGCCCACCAGCTTTCGGACAAATCAATTTTACTATTGGAACAAAAATCTCGTTACTAACGCAAGATTACAGCACTTTGGTCTGCGATACCAATTGGGATGCAACTGAATCGGTAGATTTAAACACTTACAAAAACAATTTTACAACGGATCCTGCAGTTTCGCTGACATTTTATAACACCTTGGCTGATGCACAAAATGCAACAGGTGCTATTAGTGCAAACCAGACTATTGCTCCTACTCAGGTCTTTTATGTAAGATTCCAAAATACAAACGGTTGCCCGAATGTTGCTAAACTGACACTCACTCTTGATCAAATTTTCACAACCAATGCAATGCTTACATTGTGTGCAGGAACTAACGGAACCGCTGTTTTTGATTTAACCTCTACAACCATAACAACGACACCCGGGGCTTCTCTAACGTATTTCTCTGATGCGGCATTAACCATACCTATCCCGATTCCTACCGCTTATCCATCTGCCGGAGGTACGGTTTACGTAAAGGTTACTTCGACATTCGGATGTACTAAAACTGCACAGATTACTTTAGTCGTTAACCCTTTACCAAATATCAATACGGCCAATTTTAACGGAGCACTCTGTGATGATAATTTAGACGGAATTGTAAATGTTACTTTTTCTACGATAACACCGCAGATTGTAACGAATTCTGCAAATTTTATAGTTAAATATTATCTTACGGCGGCTGCGGCTACAGCCGGAGGAACAAATAACCTTCCGAATAACTGGACCTACACCGCAAATACTATAATTTATATAAGGGTAGAATCTGCAAATGGATGTCCACCTGCATTCGGGCAGATTAATTTTACGATTGGAGCAAAAATTCCTTTAATCACCACTAATGTCATCGCACAGGTCTGTGATCTCGACTTAAGTGGTGCAGAATCTGTTAATTTAAATGATTATAAAAATCTTTTCACTACAGACCCTTCAGTTTCACTGACATTTTATTCCACTTTAGCTAATGCTCAAAATGGCACTCTTCCAATTAATGCTGTTCAGAATATTACTGGCGCTCATGTATTTTTCGTAAGATTTACCAGCACAAATGCATGTCCTGTAGTTGCGCAAATAAGCATTACTCTGAAAGCAGGAAAAAAATCTGATGTGTTGAAAAATCAAATTGTCTGTCCTGGACAAAGAGTGGTTTTAGACGCAGGGTCAGGCTTCACTTCTTACTTGTGGAATACCGGAGCAACCACACAGAGTATTTTGGCTGGTGAAGGCAATTATTATGTTGATCTTACATTCAACGGATGCGTTTACAGACAAAATGTAACGGTAACAAATGCTGTTTTACCAACCATTACAAGCATTATCGTAACAGCAGGAACTGCCACTATCAATGTAAGCGGTGGAACGCCTCCTTATCAGTACTCCATCAATGGATTTGACTATCAGACAAGCAATATTTTCACAGGACTTTCCAGAGGTCCATACAAAGCATACGTAAAAAGTGCCGACGGATGCGAGCCTATTGTGAAAGACTTCCTGATTATTAATCTGATCAATGCAATTACACCAAACGGTGACGGTCATAATGATTATCTGGATTACACAGATCTCAATATCAAACAGAACGTAAGCATTGAAGTGGTAGACAGATACGGAGCACCGCTTTACAGGTCTACAGCCAAAGATTACAAATGGGATGGAAAAGTTGGAAACAGAAACCTGCCAACCGGAACTTATTGGTATGTTATTAAATGGATAGAGCCTGATACTAAACTTCCTGTTTCGTATTCTGGTTGGTTATTAATCAAGAATAGAGAATAAATTCTGAGTTTTAAAAATATCAATCCCGGTGAAATTCATCGGGATTTTTTATTAAATCAATGGTTTTAATTATCAGAATAGCAATATTTTTACAGGTCTTTCCAAAAGTCCATACAAAGTGTACGTAAAAAGTGCCGACGGATGTGAGCCTGTAGTGAAAGACTTCCTGATCATTAACCTCATCAACACTGTCACTCCAAATGGTGACGGTCATAATGAGTATCTGGATTATACCGATCTTCAGATAAAACAGAATGTAAGCATTGAAGTGGTAGACAGATACGGAGCACCGCTTTACAGGTCTACAGCCAAAGATTACAAATGGGATGGAAAAGTTGGAAACAGAAACCTACCAACCGGAACTTATTGGTATGTTATTAAATGGACGGAACCTGACACCAAACTTCCGGTTTCCTATTCTGGTTGGTTATTAATAAAGAATAGAGAATAATCTTTAAATTTTTGTTAATATTTTTTAATAATATCTTAATATTTTGTATTACTTTTGTAGAAATCCTAATTCCAACTACTATGAAAAGATTTCTACTAAGTTTTGCTTTAGTGTTTCTGACGTTCACAAGTCTATTTGCACAAAGGGACACAGATCACTGGATAGCACCCTATTACAACTCCAGTAGTACATATGTTAACAGGCTTTATCTTTCCACAGATTCTGTGACGCCTTTTACTGTAGACATATACAGTAACAATGTTGTTATAGAGACCGTAACAATCAGCAAAGGAAATCCTGCAACATATACTGTAGATAATAGTATAATTACAGCAACAACGTCAACACAGGCATTTACAGTGATAAATAAAGGACTCTATCTAAAGGGCTCAAAACCTTTTTACTGTACTTTGAGATTGGCACAATCTGCACATGGAGAAGTCATTACAAGTAAAGGGAAAGCAGGTATTGGTAAAGAATTCTATGTTGCCAACACACCCTCTCCAGCAAATTTCACATCAAATAACTTCACTGCTGGAGTTATGGCTACCGAAAACAACACTTCAGTTACAGTAACATGGAATGGATCAATAACTTTTATCGGTGGGCCAGCCGGAACACAAAACACACACACATTTACGCTCAATAAGGGTCAATCCTTTCTGTTTGCAGGTGCGGTAGGTACCACTGCACCGTTTATGGGAGCAAAGATTGTATCAGACAAACCTATTACCCTTACCAATGGAAATGCTAATGGAAATTTTGGAGACAATGCTACAGGATCTTCATCAGATGGAATTTTAGACCAGTCTGTACCCGTAGAAAGATTAGGAAACACCTTTGCAATGGTGAGAACGAGATCCACTACTTCAGATCTTGAAGGTGGAATTGTAATTGCAACCGAAAACAATACCCAAATTTTTCTAAATGGATCCTCAATTGCCGTAGCAACTATTAATCAGGGACAATGGTATAGAATTTCTGGCGATGCATATCAGGCACAAGGAACCAATGGTCATTACAATATGCTGGTATCGACTTCGAAAAATGTTTACCTGTATCAACTTGTATCTGTAGATAATAATAATGCAACATGCGGATTTAACTATATACCACCTCTCAACTGCTTCCTCCCAAGAAGAATTGACGAAATTGGACTCGTTAATGAAATGCCAAATATCAGTACATCTATATCGTTAAAATTAAATATTATAACAGAAGCTGGCGCAACTGTTACGTATAGCACCAATGGAGGCACACCTATAACACCCACAGCAGCACAGGGACCTTACACTCTTACAGGAAATACAAATTGGGTTTCATATGCAGTGGAGGGAATAAGTGGAAACTTAACAATTATCTCTAATAAAGCTGTAACCGCAGGTATTAATGGCGGATATAGTACAGCCGGTTATGGCGGATACTTTGCAGGATTCAACTCTGTTCCGGTAATTTCAAAGAAAACAGGAGATTGTATTCCAGGAATTATTCTTGAAGTAGAAAGCGGATATGACACGTATCAGTGGTTTCTTAACGGTGTAGCGATTCCGGGAGCAACTTCTAACACATACACGCCGACAGTAGCAGGAAATTATACCGTTACCGTAACAATGGGAACATGTCAGGCTTTAACAACTCCTATTTATAAAGTATTTACATGTTTAGCGAATACTACTCAGTCAATTAATGTCTGTGCAACAAAAGTAATTATCCCAGCATTTACAGGTTCTACACAAACGCCGGTAGCCAGCACAGTAACTATCATTACATACCCATCTCACGGAACCGTAACTGTAAATCCTTCTACAGGACACATTACTTATATTCCAGTTGCGGGATACTTAGGCGCCGATTCTTTCACTTATCAATTCTGCGGTAACGCGCCTGAATTTGTAGATTGTGAGAAAATTACATTAAACCTAACTGTAGTTCCTTTCATTTTAAAAGATGTCACCATTAAAGCGTGTCAATACTTCGGAAACGGATTCTTTGACCTTACTACGGCACCTGTAACTGATTACAGCCCGGTAGTGAAAAAGTTCTACCCTACTCAAGCAGATCTTATTGCAGGAACTAATGAAATTACAAATCCTACGAACTATTTCTCAGGTGCCGGGTTTGTTTATGTACGTGTAACTACAAGTGAAGGATGTATTGGTACAGCCAAAATTACTTTAGATTTCTACCCTGTTCCAATAGTAATTGATGCTACTTTAACAGAATGTTTCTTAGAAAATAATGAGACTAAAGGTGAATTTGATCTTACAAGTGCTGTAGTCAGCAATCAGACACCTATCACGAAGAAGTTTTACCCTACTTTCGTAGATGCAAGCAACGGAACCAACGAGATTGTGACAGCAGTAGATCAATACGTTTCATCAAACAGCATTTTATATGTGAGAGTTTACAGTGATTTAGGATGTTATGCTATTGCTAAAATTACTTTAAAAGTTACACCTCCAAAAAGATCACCTCTATTGGTAGACAAGTATATTTGTATTGATGACAGAACTGGTCTTGATGCAGGTCCTGGTTATCAGGCTTATACTTGGAGTACGGGTGCAACAACGCAAGCTGTCACAGGCTTACCTGTAGGAGATTATTGGGTGATTCTGAAAGACAACGGATGTTCTGTAAAGCAGTTTGTGAGCATCAAAAAATCGGTAACTCCTATCATTACTTCAATTGAAATTTCAAATACTACAGCAACTGTCATCGTAAGTGGAGGTAAAGCACCTTACAAATATGCAGTAGATGGTACAACGACATGGCAGGATTCTAATGTATTCACAGGTCTTTCCAGAGGGCAACATATTTTCTATGTAAAGGATGCCTACAATTGTACTCCTGTAGCAGTTGAAATCACAGTTCCGAATCTGATCAACGCAATCACTCCAAATGGTGATAATGTGAATGATTATATTGATTACAGCGAACTGAAATACAAAGGTGACCTTAGCTTCGTGATCTACGACAGATACGGTAACAAAATTTTTACAGGAGATAAATTCAACAACTATAAATGGGATGGTAAATTCTTTGACAAAAGTATCGTAACGGGAACGTACTGGTATCACATCAATTGGACTGAGCCAAACGCCCAGAAGACACCAATCAAATACACAGGTTGGATTTTAGTTAAAAACAGAGAATAAAAAATCTCAGAAATATTAAATGCCGTGATTGTGAATCACGGCATTTTTAATTATTAAAGATTTAATATTGAACTTAAACTGATTATATGAATTAATTTTAAAACTAAATTAACTAAAAACAGTTACAGCTGAGTTCGTTTGGAAATATCATTTTTAGTTTAATTTTTATTTCTTCGATGATGTTTTTTATAATTATATGAAATAATTTATATTTTAATCTTAACATATTTAAAATTAAAACCTTATCATTACGAAAAATTCATTATTTTTGCGAAAATCCTAATTCTGCTTATGAAAAAATTTCTACTAATTCTACTACTAATGATCTCGTCGGCCAATCTATTTGCCCAGCGGGATACAGAGCACTGGATTGCACCTTATTATGCATCCACATCCGTTACAGCACAGTCACTTTATCTTTCTACAGATTCTGTAACGCCCGTTGTAGTAACGGTAAACAGCAACAATGCTGTTTTGGGAACAGTGACAATCAGCAAAAACAATCCTCAGACCTATATAGTACCTGGAGGAAATATTGCAGCTACAGTTGCTGGAGAAGCCTTTACTGTTATCAACAAAGGCTTATATCTGAATGGCACAAAGCCTTTCTATTGTACCTTGAGAATGGTCAACAGCACACAGCATGCTGAAGTTTTGACAAGCAAAGGTAAAGCAGGTATCGGAACAGAGTTTTTTGTTGCGAACACTCCATCTGTTACAAGCCGTCCCGCTGACAATTTTACAGCAGGAGTTTTAGCCACAGAAGATAACACAACAGTTACCGCCACCTGGAGTGCAATTACTCCGATTACTTTTCTGGGAGCAACACCTACGACCAATACACATACTTTTACTTTGAACAAGGGACAGTCTTTTGTTTTTGCAGGAACTATTGGTCCAGCAGCACCATTTATGGGAGCAAAAATCGTTGCCAGCAAGCCTATCACTCTTACAAACGGAAACGTGACAGGAAATTTTGGTGCCACAACTTCTTCTGGTACTGATATTATCTTAGACCAGTCTGTTCCACTTAGCAGATTAGGGAATGAATTTGCTATGGTAAAGACAAGATCAACTACTGCGCAGGAACTTGAAGGAGGAATCGTGATTGCTACAGAAAATAATACTGAAGTATACCTGAACGGATCTGCTACTCCTGCAGCGACTTTAAATGCCGGTCAATGGCACAGAATTTCAGGAAGCAGTTATATAACGCAACCTGGAGGGCACCCGAACATGTACATCAGCGCAACTAAAAATATTTATTTGTACCAACTTGTATCGGTAAATAATGACAATGCCACTTGTGGTTTTAATTACATTCCACCATTGAACTGCTTTTTACCAAGAAAAATTGATGAGATTGGTAAAGTAGGTGAGATGCCGACGGGCACAAATGGCGCAAGTACTGTACCAAGTGGTACAATTGTAAAACTGAATATCCTTACAGAAGTAGGAGCTACCGTAACTTATACCGTAAATGGAGGTGCACCTTTAACTCCTACAGCCGCACAGGGACCTTTTCCTTTAACAGGAAACAGCAACTGGGTAACGTACGCTATTCAGCCAATCAACGGAAACATCGCAATACAGTCTAACAAAGCTGTAACTGCAGGGATTAACGGAGGTCACAGTACTTCAGGTTATGGAGGATATTTTGCAGGTTTCTCATCAATTCCATTAATCGCTAAACAGACGGGTGACTGTATTCCGGGACTTGTTTTGGAAGTGGATGATGGTTATGATACTTATCAGTGGTTTAGAAACGACGTTGCGATTCCTGGTGCGAATTCGTATTCTTACACACCAACAATTGCAGGAAATTATACGGTAAGAATTACAGTAGGATCATGTGTACCTGCTACTACTCCGGCGTATAAAGTTTTCACTTGTCTAAAAGTTTCCACAGATGCAAAAACAGTTTGCGAGGGTTACTACAACGTTGTACCTCTATTTACAAATTCTGCACAAACCTATGTTCCTTCTACTGTTACAATTATAACACCTCCAGCGAACGGAACAGCAATCATTAACCCGACTACTGGTGTAATAGGATATACTCCAAATTTCGGATATGTAGGTACAGATACAATCACGTATAAATTCTGTGGAAACGATCCAGAATTTGTAGACTGTGAGCAAATTACGCTTACTTTCACGATTTCAGAAAGCCCAACGGTTACTAATGCTACTTTGAGATCTTGCTTCCTGACAAGCAATGTTTCTACAGGATTATTTGATCTTACATCAGCAAACGTAACTCTTCAGACAGGTACTACTAAGAAGTACTACCCTTCTTTGACGGATGCTCAGAATCAGACTAACGAAATTACAGTTCCCGATACTTACATTGCTCCAAATGGAGTTGTTTATGTGAGGGTAAGCAACGCAAACGGATGTTACAGAGTCGCAGTAATTACATTAATTGTACTACCTCCTGTTCATTCTACAGTTTTGGTTGATAAAGAAATTTGTATTGAAGACAGAACTACTTTGGATGCTGGAGCAGGATTCGATGCATACACATGGAGCAACGGAGATACTACGCAAACAATAAATAATGTAACCGTTGGCAATTATTGGGTTGATTTGACAACTGGGAACTGTACTACAAGACAAAACGTAACTGTTTACCCTACACAACAGCCGGTAATTTCTAATATTGAGGTGTCTAATACAACAATTACTGTAAACGTTGTTGGAGGAACAGCTCCTTATCAATATTCGACGGATAATATCAACTGGCAGGATTCTAATATCTTCCCTGATTTAACAAGAGGTGATATAACTGTATATGTGAGAGACAGTTTCAACTGTGTACCTCAACAGGTGAATGTTACGATACCAAATATCATCAACGTAATTACTCCAAACAATGACGGTGTAAATGATGTTTTGGATTACTCTTCACTGGCAAACAAGCCTAATCTTACCTTCTCTATCTTCGACCGTTACGGCGTGAAAATCTTTGAAGGGAACAAAGACAAAGGGTACAAATGGGACGGAACTGTAGTCGGCAAGAGAATCTCTACCGGAAATTACTGGTTCAGCATCTCATGGAACGAAAACAACAGAACTCAAACTCCTGTGAAATTCTCAGGATGGGTTCTTGTCAAAAACAGAGAATAATACTTAATTTTCATCAATAATTCAAAACCACAGTCTTTTGGCTGTGGTTTTTTATGTTATTTTAAACATTTAATATAAATTAATTATTAAATTTGTAGAAACCGTATCACCGATGAAGAAAATTCTATCCTTTTTTCTTTTAATCTTCATATATTCCGTTTCGCTTGCACAGCTTGACCGTGAACACTGGTTTGCGCCAATGGTAGACCGTACCGGAAATCCAAATCCTTATCAGACATTATATCTTTCTACAAGCAGAACAACACCGTTTCCCGTTACCATTTACAATAACAATACAGTAATTGGTACAGTAATCATCAGTAAAAATAATCCTCAAAAATTTGATGTTTTAAGGAATTACATCATCACAACAGTTCAATCTGAATTATTCACAACTTCTACAAAAGGTTTATATTTAAAAGCAGAATTTCCGTTTTATGCCAATTTAAGGTTTTCTGTATTTAATCACGGAGAAATTATTACCTCAAAAGGAATTCCCTCTACCGGAAACACGTTTCATGTGGCTTCAGCTCCTATTACCGTAAGCAACGGCATTCTCAACTTTATGACGAGTGTTTTGGCTACAGAAGACAATACACAGGTTACAATTTCGGGGTATAAAAGTACCGTTCAGTTCTCTAATGGAACAACCGGACTTACCAACCCAACTTTAAGTTTCACTTTAAATAAAGGTCAGTCTTACATCCTCGACGGAAACGGAAGCATTGCAGGAAACTGGGATGGCTTTATCGGAGCCAAAATACAATCGAACAAACCCGTTAACGTCACCAACGGAAACTTCAACGGTCAGTATGCAGGAAACATTCCGCTGAGCTCGGATATTCTGATGGATCAGTCTGTTCCGGTCAACCGTCTGGGAAGTGAGTTCGCCCTTGTAAAAGGAAATGGAAGCATTACCTCTAATATGGAAGGTGCGCTGGTAATTGCCACGGAAAACAATACTTTGGTTTATGTAAATAATGAAATCCCACCTGTTGCGACACTGAACATCGGACAATACTATATTGTGCCAAGCTCTAAATATATTTTGCAAGGCTCGGGACACTATAATTTATATTTAAAAACAAGCAAAAACGCTTATGTCTATCAAATGCTAGCCGGAAATTCTTCGGCTGCAGATGAAGTGGCTACCGGAGGTTTCAATTTTATACCGGCACTCAACTGTTATCTTCCGAAACAGATCAATGAGCTTGGATTTATCAATGAAAATTTTGTTCATACCGGAGTCAATCCTTCAGGAATTTTAAATATTCCAACCAAATTAAATTTAATAACAGAAAGAGATGCCGTTGTAACCATCAACGGAGCCCCACCGCCAGCAGGAACAGGCCCTTTCACCATGACCGGAACTACAAATTGGGTAACCTATGGAATTCCAAACGTCACTGGAACACTTACCATTCTTTCTACCAAAGCAATCACAGCGGGAATTAATGCCGGAAGTGACGCAGTAGGTTATGGTGGATTCTTTGCAGGATTCCCTACGCAACCTGTTATTTTAAAAGCTGGAACATGCATTCCCGGAGTTGCGCTTACAGTAGATCCAATAATTTACGATACTTATCAATGGTATAGAAACGGTAACATAATTCCTGGAGCTAACGGAACTTCTTACACCCCAGTTCAGTCTGGAAATTATACCGTTTCGGTGACGATGGGAAGTTGTGCTCCTTTAGTTTCAGTAGCAGTTCCTGTACAAAACTGTACGAAACTGACCAGCGAAAGCTATAATATCTGTACTACAAAAACATTCACGCCGGCATTTTCAAGTTCAGCTCAAACACCTGTTCCATCAACGGTTTCAATTGTAACCAATCCTTCGCTTGGAACGGCTGTACTTAACACTACTACCGGAGCAATCAATTATACCGTTACTAATCCTAATGCTTCAGGAACCGATACTTTCTCGTACACTTTCTGCGGAAATGATTCCAATTTCCCTGATTGCGAAACAGTGACAGTAACTTTAAATATTGCACCCGTGACGGTGAACAACACTACGCTCACAGCTTGCAGTGTAAACGGAATCGGTACTTTTAATCTTACAACAGCTAACGTTACAAACAACAACCCGATTGTAAAAACTTATTACACAAGCTTTACAGCAGCCCAAACAGAAAATGCGGCAGGATTAATTACTGTTCCTACAAGCTATCCTGCAGCTGCGGGAACAATTGTTTATGTACTTGTAAAAAACAACACCGGATGCAGCAATATTGCACAAATTACGCTTAATCATTTTCCTACTATCAATATTTTACCCAATCACAACAATGCACTCTGTGACGAAAATTTAGACGGAACAGTAAATGTTGTTTTATCCGACATCACTCCGATCATCCTTACCAATTCTGCATATTTTACCAACGTTAGTTATTATGCAAATCTTGCAGATGCGATGAACGGTAACAACAATATTTTACCAAACAACTGGAGCTATACTACCAACACAACAATATATGTAAGGGTGACATCTCCTGATGGTTGTGGTTCTGTGGTACAATGGGTATCCTTCAGTGTGGGAACTAAACTTTCTTTACTAAAAACATCCGCTGCCCAAAACTATTGTGATGATGATTTGGATGGCACAAAACAATTGAATCTATCACAATTTGTAAATCAGTTTACTGCCGACCCTTTGGTTGCTGTAAGTTATCACGCAACGTTGGCTGATGCTCAAAATGATGTGGCTCCTATCAGTAGCACCGTGAATCTTACAGGAACGCAAACCTATTTTTTAAGATTTAAAAAGAGTGGATTCTGTTCAAATGTTGCGTCTATTACGCTTACTTTAAAAATTCCAAAAAAATCTGATATCCTTACCGACAAAGTAATTTGTCCGAAAGCGACAACTACATTAGACGCAGGTTCAGGTTTCACGTCATACAACTGGAGCACAGGAGCAACTACACCAAGCATTTCAAATGTTTCTGCAGGAAATTACTGGGTAGATCTTACTTTTGATGGATGTACATACAGACAATTTGTAACTGTATCAGATTCTTCGCCGCTCGTAATAACTTCTATTGACATCAACGGAACTAAAGTAACCATTGGTGTAAGTGGTGGAAAACCTCCTTATGAATTCTCATTGGATGGATTCAACTGGCAGGCTTCAAACGTCTTCACTGATGTTGCAACTGGAAATCACACCGTTTATGTAAGAGATTCTGAGCAGTGTGAAGTGGTGCAACAGACGTTCGTCATGATCAATCTTATCAACACAATTACCCCTAACGGTGATACTTTGAACGACGTGATTGATTATTCTGCATTAATGAATAAAGATAATCTTGTTTTCAGAATATTCGACAGATATGGAGCAGAGCAGTTCCGTGGAACACCACAAAACAGATTTATCTGGGACGGAATGGTGAAAGGGAGACATGTCTCTACAGCCACATACTGGTATTTTATTTCATGGACAGAAAATAAAATTATCAACGTAAAATACACGAGTTGGCTGCTGGTGAAAAACCGTAACGACAGTCTTTGGGACAAGTAAAATACAGTTTAATAACAATAATTAACAGTTTGTCTTTAAGTTTAATATAACTTTAACCCGTTTTCAAGCTTTAGAAAGCAAAAAATAAATATAATGTTATGTAATTTTGCATCATTATATGAAGAAGTTTATTACTCTTTTGTTTTTGGGTTTTATCGCTCAAATCAATGCGCAACTCTATTCCGGTGAAGTTTTTTTAAGAGACAATTCGCAGATGTATCTTAATCAGGTTTATGTGACCAATCTCAAGACCATGCAGACTGTATTGGCCAATTATAATGGTAATTTTCAGTTAAATGCCAGCGCAGGAGACGTTATCAGATTCACAAGTATTGTTACTGAAAGAAAAGATGTAAAAATTACTCCCAATATGCTTTCGGGAAATAATCTTGTAGAATTGATGATTGCCTATTACGACATTCAGGAAGTTGTCATCAGCAGGTTCAGACCAACCGGAAATCTTCGGTTTGACGTAAATTCTATCCGAAAAGAAGACAAAAAATATGCACTGAAAAAAGTAATCGGACTTCCCGAGCCTAAAGGAGACGGAACATCACCGCAACTTCCTATCGCTGGCTTCCGTGATGGCGGACTTACATTCAGTATCGAAAGTATTTTTGATGTACTTTCCGGAGAAAGGAAGAAAAAACAACGTTACGTAGCTTACGAGAGAATGAGTTCTTCGGTCACTCAAATAAAAGATGTACTGGGTGTAGACTATTTCACAAAACTAAAAATCCCTGAAAATTTAATAGATAATTTTCTACATTTCGTTTATACTTCAGAAAACGTAGAAGTTTATGTACAGACCGGAAATTTTGATGCTGTAAAAATGCCAATTGAAAAGTATCTGCCAATATACCAGAGAAGATTAAAAAACTCTCATTTACAGGATATTATCAAGAATTAAAATTAGTCTTAATTTTAACATTTCTCTCTTTTAAAAATCAAAAACAGTAAAAACCGAAAAAAAATTATCTGAAAATAAAATTTTAGATCACAAAATATTGATTAACAAACCTTAAGGTTAAATTTAAATATTACTTAACCCTGTTACCACAAGTCTATAACTTTTAAAATCCTTATTTTTGACAAAATTTTAAGCAATAAATCATTCAAAACATGAAAAACCTTTTAATTTTTCTTTTGACCTTATCTTTCGCAGGATTATCGGCACAAAAAAAAGGAAAAGACTACAGCAATATTCTGAAGAGTAAAAATATTTACGAAATCAATGCTTTTTTGAGAGACGCTCACCCCGATGATCCTAAAAGAGTAATCCTCAAACCCAGAGTGATGGAAATGATGAGAGAATACATCAGCAGTGCTGCCGATCCTAATGACAAACGGGTAAAAGAGATGCAGGAAGATTTGGCAATGCTGAAGAGAAAACCTTCTACAAAAATCAGTTTTGAAGAGTTTAATCAGAAAATTAAAGACAAGCAAATTGCAAAGTACCGTGCAATTTTGGCTACCAATAAAGTTCCGGTAAATTACACTAAAAGTAACCGTCAGAATGTTTATGTAACTGCTACTCCCGCCAACGCAAAAGCACCAGTAATTGCAGATACTGAAGCAGATGAATTCAACATGCTGATGGGAATGAGCTCAGCTGAGCATAAAGATAAAACAGTAAAAATCCTGAACTCTCTTTTCGATAACGACCCGAATTCTAAAGAGGCGATTGTGATGATTGAAAATAAATCAGACTGCAACATTATCGTAAGAATGGAAGGCATCGGCAACACAAAATACAGACTTGCAGTACCCGCTCATGACGACAACTCTGTAGTAATCGCAAAAGGAAATTATCTGTTTACCAGCATCGTTTGTGGAGCACAATACGCATCACAGAAAACCATTCAAAAGCCAATTATGGTGGCATTGGGAAGTTCAAAATAATTATTTTACCATCTTAATATCAACTAAAAGAGACGCTTGCTGTCTCTTTTTTTGTATTTTTGCACCTTTGAAAATTGAAATATGGGTAAAAATAAATTAGCAAGATTTGCAGAAAACAAAACACTTCCAAACGTCGTTCAACCCACGAGAGAGGAAGCTTTAAACGGTTTTCCGCTGAAAGGAAACTGGAATAAAGATTTCTTTAAAAATGATAATCCGATTGTACTTGAATTAGGTTGTGGAAAAGGCGAATACTCTGTAGGTCTGGCAAAAACTTTTACCGATAAGAATTTTATAGGAATTGACATTAAAGGTGCAAGATTCTGGTTCGGAGCCAAGGAGGCGGTAGAAAACAACATGCATAATGTTGGTTTTCTGAGAAGTCAAATTGAATTGGTAGAACATTATTTTGCCGAAAACGAAGTAGATGAAATCTGGATTACTTTCCCGGATCCACAGATAAAATACCGCAGAACCAAACACAGACTTACCCACCCGGATTTTCTGGAACGTTATAAAAAATTTCTCAAACCTGGTGGAATTATCCATCTGAAAACAGATTCTGAGTTTTTGCATGGCTATACTTTAGGGTATCTGCAAGGTGCAGGGCACGAGATTATTTCTGCTCATCATGATATCTACGGAGCCACAGAATTTGACCCGAATACCCCTCATTTACGGGACATCAAAACCTATTACGAGGAACTATTTTCCGCGAAAGGTAAGACGATTACTTATATAAAATTTAGAATTAAAGAATAATTTCCAAAAAACACAATTCGATGAAGAAAACATTGTTTCCTCTTGTTTTCTTTAGTCTCATCATTCAGTCTTGCGCTTCTAACGAGCACAAAGACAACATTTTAAACAGTACAAACATTGCTGAGATTGAAGATTACATTTCTAAAGCACACCCCGAAGACCCCAAAAGACGGGTTTTAAAGCAACGCGTTGTAGCTCTTAAAAATGCAGATTGGGTAAAGGGCAGAAAAGATGCTAAACCAATGGCTGCCAGACCCGTATTTTTAGACTTACCATCAAAAAATGCTTTCAGAAAAAACTCTCCGGAATCTGAAGCCGTTTTCAAACAGCTTTTAGCCGAAACTCCGGAAGAACACAAACAGAAAACAACGAAACTTCTGAATGCTATTTTCAATCAGGATATTTCAAGCAATGAGGTGATTTTACTTCTGAAAAATAATTCAGACTGCAATCTTGTACTGGAAATTTCGGGTAAGAAATTTTATAATCTTCCCGTTCCTGCCAAAAGTGAAAACTCTTTGGTTTTAGACAAAGACACCTACACTTTATCCGGAAGCGTTTGCGATATACCTTACAAAAGCGTGAAGGAATTCAGTAAAGGAGCGGTTATTATTTTGAGCAATCCAGAAACAGTTAAAAAAGAATCTTTAGAGAAAGAAATACAGAAAACAACTGTTTCTAAGAAAAAGAAAATTTCTCCCAAGGCAAAAAAGAAAAAATAAACCTCTCCAGACTAATTTAGGTTTAGAAAAAATTACTACCTCTACCCTTTCGTAATGCTTATTGCGAAAGGTTTTTTTGTTTTTCATTTTATCAAATTGATATTGTAATTTAAATTAATGTCAATTTATCTTAATAAAATATTAAATTTGATGAAAATTTCATACAGCCATGCCAAGCCTTTTACCCAAAACGACCGCCTTGGGATTTTCGAATGCGTATCATCTTTTGAGACGTACTACGTATAATTTAACCAAAGCAAAAATTATTGAATTTTCTACGAAGACACCGCAAGAAGCCATCACGGCACTCTTGACTTTTACGGCTCCGAGTCCACCTTCTCCGTTAAACAATATTGGAGAAACTATTGTTCCTACAGTTGCAAATCCTACGATCACAGATACTCAGGCAACGGCAAACAGTGTGAGGAACGATCTGTACTGGTGGTTGCACAGCGCGTTGAAAGACCAGTCGGCTCAGCATAAAATTGCTTTTTTTCTGCATCTTCTTTTTGTAACTGATGATGATACATCATTTTGGACGAATTATGATTATAAAGAACTTTTGAGATATCACGTGAACGGAAGCCTGAAAGATTTAGCTGTGAGGGTGACTCAAAATCCGAGGATGCTGATTTACCTGAATAATAATGTTAATCAGAATACAAGCCCAAATCAAAACTATGCCCGTGAATTCCTGGAGCTTTTCACTATTTTAAAAGGGCCACAGATAGCAACTGGAAACTATACAAATTATACAGAAACCGATGTACAACAAGCTGCAAAAGTACTTACAGGTTTTTCAGTTACATCAGCTATTCATTTAGATAAAACGGCAAGGCTAACTTCGCTGGATCCTGCAACTAACCTTACGAGAGGTGAAATAAAATTGAATAAGCACGATACAGGAACCAAAATTTTTTCATCCGCATTTGGAGGCCAGACTATCACCGGAGGAACTACCGAGGCAACCATCAGAGCAGAATTGCAGAATTTCGTGAATATGATTTTTGATAAGGATGAGACAGCAAAAGCATATTGCAGAAGAATGTACCGCTATTTTGTAGGAAGAGAAATTACTACTGAAATCGAAAATGATATTATCGTTCCGCTCGCCGTAGGTTTAAAGGCGGATAACTACAATATTCTCCCCACGCTTACTACTCTTCTGAAAAGTAAACATTTTTATGACGAAGAAGATGCTATCATCGGCGATAAAATAATAGGAAGTTTGGTAAGAAGTCCTTTGGAGCTCTATCTGCACATGTTTTCACTGTTAAATTTATCATTGCCGCTTTACACTGTAAATCCTTCGGCAATCCACAGTTTAATGAATGTGGTTTACACCTATTCCAATAATGCGGGAATGCCGATTTTCAGGCCACAGTCTGTGAATGGATATTCGGGATACTCCAGCAGTCCGCATTACGATAAAAACTGGATCACAACTTCATCTTTAAGAATCAGATATAACAATACAATTGATTATATTATCAATGGTCTAACATATAACGGTTTTAGTTTTAAACTGAATAATGCAGCTTTCGTAAAAGACAGTGGTTATTTTTCAAACCCCGGAAATGCAGATATCTTGGTTACCGAGTTTCTTCAGATGATGATGGTAGAAGTTCCGGACGGCGACCGTTACGTTTATTTTAAAACGGTTTTTCTGAATAATTTAAGCACAACCAACTGGCTTAATGAATGGACAAATTATGTCAATACCGGCGTTGCAACCAATGTAAAAATCCCTATTGACAGACTCGTAAAAGCTATTATCAAATCTCCGGAATTCCAAATAATTTAAAATCATGAACAGAAAAGACTTTCTAAAATTAGTTTCTTTGGCAGGTATAGGAACTCCGTTTTATCTAAATGGAATGCCTTCAAGGTTTATGAATCAGTTTATGGATCTGCAGATGAATTGCGATACTGTAAACGACAGAGTTTTGGTCATTCTGAGACTTGCCGGAGCCAATGATGGATTAAATACCGTAATTCCCGTAAGCCAATACAGTACTTATGCTGCTTTAAGACCTAATATTAAAATTAATAATACGGGAACAGGAAGTTATATTCCTTTGGACAGTACTGTTCCCTCAGGAAAATTAGTGGGCTTAAATCCTTCTATGACAGGTTTTAAAGACCTTTATGATTCAGGTAAACTTTTGTTGATGAACGGCGTAGGCTATCCGAATCCGAATTATTCGCATTTCAGATCAGAAAATTTGATGTTTTCAGGAAAAGACGGTTCTACAAGTGCTGATCTTCTGGATGGTATGTTTGGAAGATATTTAGGCGCACTTTATCCGGGTCTGGCTGGGAATCCTACCACTTTGAGTCCGGATCCGTTGGCCATTCAGATGGGAAACCTAAATCCATGTCTGTTTTACGAGCATACGACAGAGAAAAATATTGAATACAATCTATCGGGTTTTCAGAATCAGATGTTTACGAATTTAAATCTTATCAATTCTGAATATCAGGATCTGCTAACTTACATCAGAGGCGTTGCAACAAGTATGGATGCTTATTACAACCGTGTGATGTCAGTTTTCAATACAGGTGTAAATTCTACCACAACCTACCCGAACTCTTCTTTGGGAAAACAACTGAAAACCGTTGCAAGAATGATTCAGGGAGGAAGCAAAACGAAGATTTTTCAGGTGAATATCAGTGGCTTTGATACCCACGTGAGTCAGGTACAGACCGGAAGCACACATTTGGGAACTCATGCCAATCTTTTGGGTGATATTTCCAATTCAATTGCGGCATTTCAGGCGGACATTCAGCAGCTTGGAATTGCCAATAAAATCATGACCGTTACCTTCAGCGAGTTTGGAAGACAGGTTCGTGAAAATGGAAGTGTAGGAACAGATCACGGTGATCTCGCCCCATTTTTCGTTGTCGGAAACGGCGCTGCAGCAGGAATTTTAGGTGATCACCCTGTATTTACCAATGCAACCAGCTATTATTACAATCAAAACCAAAGAAGATATGATTACCGACAGATTTTCGCTTCACTTCTGCAGGATTGGTTGGGTGCAAGTACAAGTTTAATGGTAACTTCAGAACTCGATTATTATGTAACGGGAGCACAAAAAGTAAACATTATTAAAGATACCCAAAAAGCAGATGTGGTCTGTGCAACGCTCGGAACTACGGATATAAAAGCTCAAAATGGAATTAAAGTTTATCCCGTGCCGGCAAACCAATATGTTTATGTTGAGTTTGAAAACAGAAGACAAACCGATGTAAACTATCAGATTTTAGATATGAGCGGAAGAATTGTCATTCAAAAATCTGAGCACGTAGTTTCAAACCGTTTGGAGATTAATGTATCGTCAATTTCTGAAGGAACGTACATGTTGAGAGTAAAAAGCAGTTCTGACGAATTGACCAAAAAGATTATAATTTCACATTAAATATAAGGTAAAACGAATTAAATTATTTAGCTTTAAATCTTTATTTAATTCAATGAAGAATCTTTTTGCTGTATTAATTTTACTTTCAATCATAGGATGTGAAAAAAGGCATTCTGTTCAGAAAACAGTCCGGACAAATTCTACAAAAACATCTGCGCCTGTGGTTATCAGGCAGACTGAAACAGAATTTGAGCAGCTCATGAAAACCCATAAACCTGAAACTGCAAAAGTGTTGGAAGACTTATTGAATGGCTCGGATGGAAACCAAAACACATCCATCAGTGTCGAAAATAAATCGGCCTGCAATATGGTTTTAACAGTGAGCGGCCCCAATTTTTTCAAAAAAATCCCAATTCCGGCAGGTAAAATAGGAAGTACAATGGTTCCGAAAAATCAGAAATACAATTTATCTGGAATGGTTTGCAAGGCGGTGTATCAGAATACGAAGTTTGTGAGCACGTCGTATTCTATAACGATCTCGAATTAATTTTTATCACATTAGATTCGGATCAAAGATAACGTTCATTCGGAACGCACCTTTTGCACGAACGCTTTTTTCTACACAGATTTTGCTCCGATGGAGCCTTAGCAATGCAGCTTTAAGTTTAAATATATTTCATTAATTTTGATTTAAATTAAGCCCAAATGAACTTACAGTATATACAAGATGCAAAAGGCAAAACAACTGGCATTTATATTCCGATTGAGGAGTGGCAATTGCTCAAAGAGAAATATAATGATTTAGAGCAGCTGGAGCCTGATATGATAGACATTCCGGACTGGCATAAGAAGATCTTGGATGAAAGATTAGAAGATTACAAAAAAGATCCAGCCAATAATGCCGATTTTGAAGCTACACTTAATGAGATCAGATCGAAATACGGTTTATGAATCTTGTTTTTAAAAACAGACCCCGCGTTTATGATGATATAACAGAAGCTGTAGAATATTATCTCAACATCAGCCCTAAACTGGCATCGCAGTTTCTTGACAGGATTGAAGAGGCAAAATAAAGAATATTAAAGTCGCGCCCAAAGGCTTTCAGATAAAGCATCCAGAAAATGTCAGGACAGTCTTATTAAAGCAATTTGACTATCACATTTACTATATTCTGGAATAAAATCAAATTGTAATTCTTGCTATACTTCACGCTCACAGTGGCGAAGAGAAAATTGGCAAAGTTTAGAAAATAAGACTTCCTGCATAAAAAATTACTGATCAAAAAAAACCGCAGACAAAATCTGCGGTTCTAATATTTTAAAGATAATCTTCAATTATTCAGCGTCGAAGTCTGCATCTTTATCAGCAGAAACTACATCACCTTCTTCTTTAGATTTTTCTTTATCAGCTTTTCTCTGAGTCTGACCTTCTTTGATAGATTCTGAAACTACGCTCAAAATCATATCGATAGACTTAGAAGCATCATCGTTTCCTGGGATAACGAAGTCAACTTTTCTTGGGTCAGAGTTTGTATCAACAATACCGAAAACTGGAATACCTAATTTCTTAGCTTCAGTTACAGCGATGTGTTCTCTCATGATATCTACAACGAAGATTGCAGAAGGAAGACGCACCATGTCTGAGATAGAACCTAAGTTTTTCTCTAAGTTAGCTCTTTGTCTGTCAACCTGTAATCTTTCTTTTTTAGATAAAGTTTCGAACGTACCGTCTTTTTTCATTTTGTCGATATGGTTCATTTTCTTTACCGCCTTTCTGATAGTAACGAAGTTCGTCAACATACCTCCTGGCCATCTTTCAGTAATATAAGGCATATTAAGTTCAGCAGCATGCTTAGCAACTACTTCTTTCGCTTGCTTCTTAGTAGCTACGAAAAGAACTTTTTTACCTGCAGAAGTTAATTTCTCTAAAGCGCTACAAGCTTCATCCAATTTAACAGCTGTTTTATGTAAGTCTACGATGTGAATACCGTTTTTCTCCATAAAAATGTATGGAGCCATATTTGGGTTCCACTTTCTAGTCATGTGACCGAAGTGTACGCCAGCCTCTAGAAGGTCTTTTACATTTGCTTTTGCCATGTTTTTGTTTTTTGTTAGTTTACTTTCCGCTTTTTAAACAATCAACGCATTCTTTAGATGGGAGAAGCGTTTGGATGCTAAACATAACGGGCAATTGGCGTTTGGCTTTTTGCTTTTGGCAATTGGCTTTTCGCCGGGATTAAGTTTAAATAAAATTTAATAAATTCCTGTAGCCAATAGCCAGAAGCCATTCGCCAGCAGCAAATCTTAACGTTTTGAGAACTGGAATCTCTTTCTTGCTTTTTTCTGACCTGGTTTCTTTCTTTCCACCATTCTTGCGTCTCTTGTAAGTAAACCAGCTGGCTTTAAAGCTAATCTGAATTCAGCATTGATTTCGCATAGAGCTCTGGAAATACCCAATCTGATAGCTTCTGCCTGACCTGTATTACCACCACCGAAAACATTTACGGTAACGTCGTACTGACCAACAGTTTCAGAAAGGATGAACGGCTGGTTTAATTTGTAAACCATCACGTCTGTAGAGAAATAAGTTGCAGCCTCTTTACCGTTTACTGTAATCACACCAGTTCCTGGCTTTACGTAAACTCTTGCTACAGAAGTTTTTCTTCTTCCGATTTTGTGAACTATAGACATAATTTAATTATTTAAATTCGTTAACATTAATTGTTTTCGGCTGTTGAGCTTCGTGCTTGTGCTCAGTTCCCTCATATAAATAAAGGTTTTTAAGCAATGCAGATCCTAATCTGTTTTTTGGAAGCATACCTTTTACAGATTTTTCCAATACTTTTAAAGAATCTTTTTTCTGAAGTTCAAGAGCTGTCATAGACTTCTGTCCACCAGGGTAACCTGTATGCCAGATGTAAGTCTTATCGTTCCACTTGTTTCCGGAAAGAGTAACTTTCCCAGCATTCAAAACGATTACATTATCACCACAATCTACGTGAGGTGTGTAATTCGTTTTGTGCTTACCTCTCAAAATCTTTGCAACCGTAGAAGCTAGTCTTCCTAACGGCTGTCCTTCAGCGTCTACCACAACCCATTCTTTATTTGCAGTAGCTTTGTTCGCTGAAACAGTTTTGTAACTTAATGTATTCACACGTTTTAGTTAAAGATTAAACATAATTTTCCCTTAAAAGGGTGTGCAAAGGTACACTTTATTTTTTGAACAGAAAAATATTATTTAAAATGTCTTGAGAATATCTTTCATCTTCATTTTCACCTCTTTACTTTCAGGAAGCTCTGTTTGATCTGAAACTTGCAATAAAATAATAAGCAACAAAGACCGTAGAAAATTTCAGAATAGACGGAATGGCAAGTTCAACATTAAAGATCAAAACACCCACAACAACCAAAATAATCATCGCTAAAAACGAGAAACTCATTTTCTGAACCAGTTTAAAATCACCCATATCAAGATAATAGGCCAATCCCCAGGCGACCCCGAATGATAATGCATAATAAACTTCCAACCCCAGATCTTTGGTCTCTGTGAAAAAATAATTAATCAGGAAACTGACAACCGTTCCAAGAGCGAAATACAATAATGATTTTTTCATACCTTATATAATGGTGCAAAAATAAAGTTTTTTTCAAAGAATAAATTTTAAACTAAATAATCTGTGCCCCGAACTATCAAATATTAGGCTTTAAGTGAAATCTCAATTTGACAAATTAAATTAAATGACTCAAAATCAATTAAATATATTATTAAATTCAATTTTTATTAAATTGTTATATTTGAAAACTTAGAAATTTTCTACAAACAATATGGAAACCCAAAAATATACTCCAACAAACAAAGTAAGAATTGTAACCGCAGCTTCCCTATTCGACGGGCACGATGCAGCCATCAATATTATGCGTCGTGTGATCCAGGGAACAGGATGCGAAGTTATCCACCTTGGCCACGACAAATCTGCTGAAGAAGTGGTGAATACAGCCATTCAGGAAGATGCCAATGCCATTGCATTAACTTCTTATCAAGGCGGTCACAACGAATATTTCAAATACATCTACGACCTTTTAAGAGAGAAAAACTCACCGCAAATCAAAATTTTTGGCGGCGGCGGTGGTGTAATTCTGCCGGAAGAAATCGAAGATATTATGTCTTACGGAATCGACAGAATTTATTCTCCGGACGACGGCCGTGAACTTGGTTTACAGGGAATGATCGATGATTTGGTGAAAAGATCAGACTTTGCAACAGGAAAAGAAGTAACTGCTGAAGATTTAAATAATATCAGTTTTGAAAACTCGACCAGCATTGCAAAAATCATCTCTGCGGTTGAAAACTTTTCAGAAGAAAAACCTGATTTGGTAAAAGCCATTGACGAAAAATCAAAAGATTTAAACATTCCAATCATCGGTATCACAGGTACAGGTGGAGCAGGAAAATCTTCTTTGACAGACGAATTGGTAAGACGTTTCTTACGTTCGAACACTGATAAAAAAATTGCGATCATCTCAATCGACCCTTCGAAAAAGAAAACTGGCGGTGCATTATTAGGAGACAGAATTCGTATGAATGCGATCAATGATCCGCGAGTTTATATGCGTTCGATGGCAACGAGAGAGAACAACGTTTCTGTTTCTCCGTTCATCCATTCAGCATTAAATGTTCTGAAATTGGCTCATCCTGATGTTATCATTCTGGAAACTTCGGGCATCGGACAATCGGGTTCAGAAGTTTCGGATTTTGCTGATGTTTCAATGTACGTAATGACGCCTGAATACGGAGCTTCAACGCAGTTGGAAAAAATTGACATGTTGGATTACGCAGATTTAGTTGCTTTAAATAAATCTGACAAACGTGGTGCGTTAGATGCACTTCAAGCCGTAAGAAAGCAGTTCCAAAGAAACCATTTGTTGTGGGAAAGTCCGTTGGATGATATGCCGGTTTATGCGACAAAAGCATCTCAGTTCAACGACCACGGAACGACTGATTTATATAATAGATTAATTGAAAAAGTTAATGAAACCCTTCGACAAGCTCAGGGTGACAATGCTCCAAAATTTCAAGGTTTTGTTGAACAGGAAGTTTCAGAAGACATCACAATTATTCCTCCAAAAAGAGTTCGTTATCTATCAGAAATTGTTGAAAACAATAGACAATATGATGCTAATGTTGAAAAACAGGCAGAATTAGCAAGAAAAATGTATCATATTGAAGGCGTGAAAAAATTCCTTTCCAATGAAACTTTAGATACTGAATATCAAAAAGCCGAAAAAGATCTTCAACAGGAAAATATCGATTTCCTGAAAAATTGGGACGATACGAAAGAGGCTTTCAAAGCTGAATTTTATTCTTATTTTGTTCGTGGAAAAGAAATTAAAGTAGAAACCTCAACAGAATCTTTATCTCATTTAAAAATTCCAAAAATTTCTCTTCCAAAATATACAGATTGGGGTGATTTGATTAAATGGAAAGGTCAGGAAAATCTTCCGGGCGGATTTCCTTACACCGCCGGAATTTATCCTTTCAAAAGAACAGGAGAAGATCCTACAAGGATGTTTGCCGGAGAAGGCGGACCGGAGAGAACCAACAGAAGATTCCACTATGTTTCTGCGGAAATGGATGCAAAACGTTTGTCAACAGCGTTTGACTCTGTGACTTTGTATGGACAGGACCCTGCATTACCACCGGACATTTATGGTAAAATCGGAAATGCGGGAGTTTCTATTGCAACATTGGATGATGCGAAAAAACTGTATTCAGGTTTTGATTTGGTGAATGCAATGACTTCCGTTTCAATGACGATCAACGGACCTGCGCCGATGTTGCTGGCTTTCTTTATGAATGCTGCGATTGACCAAAATGTTGAAAAATATATCGCTGAACACAATCTTGAAGCGAATGTTGAGAAAGCTTTAAAAGCAAAATTCGACGACAAAGGTTTGGAAAGACCAAAATATAACGGAGAATTACCTCCATCAAACAATGGTTTAGGATTAAAATTATTAGGACTTACCGGAGACGAAGTAATTCCTGCAGAAGTTTATGCTGAAATTAAGGCCAAAACTATCGCGACAGTTCGTGGTACCGTTCAGGCTGATATTTTAAAAGAAGATCAGGCTCAAAACACTTGTATTTTCTCTACTGAATTTGCTTTGAGATTAATGGGTGACGTTCAGGAATATTTTATCACAGAAAAAGTGAGAAATTTCTACTCTGTTTCAATTTCCGGTTATCACATTGCAGAAGCGGGTGCAAATCCGGTTTCTCAGTTGGCATTTACCTTGGCAAACGGTTTCACTTATGTGGAATATTATCTGTCAAGAGGAATGGATATTAATGATTTTGCACCAAATTTATCATTCTTCTTCTCCAACGGTATCGACCCTGAATATTCGGTAATCGGACGTGTGGCGAGAAGAATCTGGGCAAAGGCAATGAAACTGAAATACGGCGCAGACGAGAGAAGCCAGATGTTGAAATACCACATTCAAACTTCAGGTCGTTCGCTTCACGCTCAGGAAATTGATTTTAACGATATCAGAACGACGCTTCAGGCGCTTTACGCAATCTATGACAACTGTAATTCACTTCACACGAATGCTTATGACGAGGCGATTACAACTCCGACTGAGCAATCTGTAAGAAGAGCGATGGCAATTCAGTTGATTATTAATAAAGAATTAGGATTGGCTAAAAACGAAAATCCGCTTCAGGGTTCATTTATCATTGAAGAACTGACCGATTTGGTGGAAGAAGCTGTGTATGCAGAATTCGACAGAATTACAGAAAGAGGTGGCGTTTTGGGTGCAATGGAAACCATGTACCAACGTTCGAAAATTCAGGAAGAATCGATGCATTATGAATGGTTGAAGCACACAGGAGAATATCCAATCATCGGGGTAAATACTTTCTTAGGAAAAGATGGTTCGCCGACGGTTCGTCCGGGAGAAGTGATCCGTTCGACTGAGGAGGAGAAGCAGGTTCAGATAGAAACGCTTCATAATTTCCAAAAATCGAATGAGGATAAATCCGAAGCCGCATTGAAAACTTTGCAACACGCAGCAATTAATCAGCAGAATTTATTCAACGTGATGATAGATGCTGTGAAATACTGTTCGCTTGGGCAGATTACCAATGCTTTGTTTGAAGTGGGTGGTAAATACCGAAGAAATATGTAGTCCGTAGCCGGACTTGCAATTTTTACGGCTAACTGTTTTAAAAATTATAAATCAAACCTCAAGGATTTTCTTTGAGGTTTTTTGTACTTTTGAATTATCTTTATTTTAAATTTAATTCTCCTTAAAGAAACTATGAAAAAATCTTTTCTGACAACTCTTACCATTTTTGCTTTACTATTTTTAAAAAGCTGCAACTCATATCCGATGGACAATAAAAACACAAGTGATATGAACAGAAATACTGAAGAATTACAAAAAAGACAAGAAGCTGAAAGAAGCAAGATTGAACCCAGCGCTCTAAATAATTTTGGAAAGCCGGATAATAAATAAAATATCACAAAAGAAGAATTATAAAAGCGTTATCGGGCAGACAGTTTTGACTACCAACTTTTAAATACAAAGCAAACCTCAAGAATTTTCTTTGAGGTTTTTTTGTATTTTTACTATTCCAACAATACCAAATGCTACAAAAAACTTCTCTACTGTCTATAATTTTAATCAGCATCTTTCCACTGGCTCAAAATATGAAAGCGTCAATGCAGATAACCTATCAGATGAATCTAATTTCTGATTCGCTACACAGAGAGAAAGTTAAAACTGCAGAGTTTATCTTACTTTCTAATACAATAGAATCTATATTTTATACACAGGAAGCGAAAGATTATTATAATAATGAATCAGGAAAAAAAAGTAATTCTGCATTGAATTTAATTAATTCCAGTGTAGGTGGTATTCCTAGATTTCCAAAACATCGTGAAAGTGTTCACAGAAATGAAGGGAAAACTATAATATACAGTGATGTCGGCAAATACATTTTTGCTTACGAAGAACCAGATTTAAAATGGGAAATCCTCAGTCAGAAGAAAGATATTTTAGGCTATACCTGCAGACTGGCGTCAGCAATGACTGATACAAACGACACCTTTTTTGTGTGGTTTGCTGAGGATATTTCTATACCTGACGGACCGTTTAGATTTAAAGGCCTGTCGGGCCTAGTGCTTGAAGTTTACAATAAAAACAGAACGATAGAATTTTTGGCTTCAGAAATAAAAAAGTCTGATGAAATAATCGAACCTTTAGCTTACACAAATCCTGTCAAAACCAAAAATAAGCAGCAGTACCTTGATGCCAGAAAAAACTATCTTGCAAATCCGTCTGCGTACAATGGAAACATAAGAATTTTTGATGCATCCGGCAAAGAGACAACATACAGAATGCACGAAAGACTAAAAAAGATTAATGTTTTTCTGGACTGACCTATGAAACCAAAAGCCATCTTCAACTGGAGCAGCGGAAAAGATTCTGCTTTAGCTTTATATAAAATTTTAAAAGAAGACCAATTTGAAGTTACTACTCTACTGACAAGCATCAATAAAGAGTTTCAGAGAATTTCCATGCATGGCGTTCACGTTTCTTTGCTCGAAAAACAGGCTGAAAATGTAGGATTTCCATTAATGAAAATGGAAATTCCTAAAGAGCCTTCGATGGAAGAATATCAGGAAATCATGTCTAAAACCATGAATGAAATAAAGTCGCAAGGCGTTACACATTCAGTTTTCGGAGATATTTTTCTGGAAGATCTACGGAACTACCGAGAGGAGCAACTCGAAAAAATTGGAATGAAAGGCGTATTTCCACTATGGAAAATTGACACTACACAAATTATCAACGAATTTCTTAGTTTAGGCTTTAAAACCATTGTCACCTGTGTCAACGAAACTTATTTAGATAAAAGTTTTGCAGGAAGAATTATTGATAGAGATTTCATTAAAGATTTACCTGAAAACGTTGACCCCTGCGGAGAAAACGGCGAGTTTCATACATTCACTTTTGATGGACCAATTTTTAAAAATAAAATTGAATTTGAAATCGGAGAAATCGTGATGAAAACCTATCCCAAACCAAAAACTGACGAAAGCGACGGCGGAGAGTATGTTTTTTGGTTTTGTGATTTGATTTTGAAATAAAAATTGCCAATTTTTCAGTTAAAATTTTAAACTGAGAAAGCCAATGAATAATTTTATACGAAGATGAAAATAGCTATTATCATCTTGAAATTCCAAAAGAAATTCTAAAGTGTGAAAGTCTACTGGAATTTTCTCCACAGGATATCTACCACAGTACGAAACTCGAAATTGTTACCATTGAAAATCTTGGAAAGAAAAAAACAGTCAAACTGGAAAATAATGGATGGGGCAATTATTACGGTGTGATCGAATCTCCTTTGGCGGGAAAAAATTCGCTTGTATTGACTGATGGCAAAATTTTAGATAGCAAAACGTTCACCAGGAGCTACTCACTATTTCCTCACAAATATATTGTCCAATATATTCCTAAAGAATTTGTAAGATTTTTCACAAACAAAAATGATTACGAGGATGTTTATCCTGTTTTCATAAAACCATAATCCTACGTAAAAAACTCTGAAATTTACATTCCTTTTAAATGAGCGTATTAATCAATCGATTAAAAACGTTAATTAACCGTTTTCTCTTTTCAATTTTATCAATATTCTTCACTGATATTACAAATCACACAATCAAGACTTTAAAATTTAATTATGTATATTTGCAACCATATTTATTAAAAATAGATATTTTATACATGTATAACATATTATATTAATAATATTTAAATGCAAAACAGAATACTGATGAAAATAAACAATGCTCAAAATACAAAGAAGAGCCTTTTCATTTTTCTACTAACGAATTTTATTGTATCAAATGCTCAGGTGGGCATTAATACAACTAATCCACAAACGATTTTCCATGTAGATGGTGCTGGTGACAATCCTCCGACGACTGCTCCCAATGCACAGCAGAAAAGCAATGATATTTTTATTTTGCCTACAGGCCAGTTAGCTCTCGGCAGCGACACGCCACGTACTAAGGTAGACACAAGAAACTCAAGCAATCAGGGATTTATCGCCGTGGGCAGTACAAACCAAACAGCTACAGATGCTGGTGAAGGTGCGATACAATATACCCCAGAAGCAGGTGGAAAAATTCTTTTTTCTAAAGACAACAGTTGGTTTGAAATATCTTCAATTCCAAAAAAAATATACATCCGAGCTTCCAGTACATTCACCGGTAATTTTAATAATAACGCAACTACAAACATAGCTACCTGGAATCTCTCCTCAGACTTTCAGGCTTATTACACAAAAGCAGGTATTTATGCAAATCCAGGATTTTTCAATGCCAGTACAGG
The DNA here is from genome assembly GCF_057180485.1 of Chryseobacterium sp. HNCC26DJ240. Lineage (NCBI taxonomy): Bacteria > Pseudomonadati > Bacteroidota > Flavobacteriia > Flavobacteriales > Weeksellaceae > Chryseobacterium > Chryseobacterium sp. HNCC26DJ240. The sequence goes on along the minus strand of NZ_JBXUGK010000002.1, from coordinate 32,665 downwards.
TGTTTTCACAGCACCCAAGGCAGGAAGTTACTCAGTAAATATTTTTATCGTGTTTTCCAGCAGTACACTTTCTTTAGGAAGTGCCACAGCGGTTTTCAGACATGTGAATCCTATATCTGGCGAACAGCTTCATCAATGTCTGAGAGAAACCGGGGGAAGCAGCTCTGGCAGCTTATTCGGAATATCTTGTAATGTTCAGATTACCATGGAGAGAGGCGACACTTTAAGACCCGCAATTACAAACAATACTGGCTCTGTCAAAAATCTACTTAATGATGGCTCTGCAAACATCATGTCGATTGTTGAACTTTAAAATTTTTAAAAGATATGAAACTTAAAATAAGATTTTTATTATTTGTTCTTGTATTCAGTCAGACTTTGCATTCTCAAGTAGGTATCAACACCAACTATCCTCTCGGAACTTTCCATGTAGATGGAGCGAAAGATAATGGTACAGCTACTTCGACATCCATTACAAATACCCAGCAGTCTAATGATTTTATTGTACTTCCATCAGGAAACGTGGGTATAGGTATGGTAAATCCTAAAGTAAAATTTGACCTCAGATCTCCAGGTTCGACCCAAAACGCCATCGGAATTGGCACCAACACACTTACTGCAAGTGCTGCGGAAGAAGGAGCGATACGTTACGAAGCCGGTTTAATGCAATACTCAAACGGACTGGAATGGGTAAACCTAAACTCTACAAGCCAGCCTGAAAAAATGACATTGGCAGTCACCAACAACAGCACAGCTACCACACTGAATAACAACACCTCAACAGTGCTCACCAACTGGCCTACCGTAGTAAGCAATACCTTGGGCAGCGGAAGTTTCTCTAATGGCGTCTTTACCTCTCCGAAAGATTCTGTCTATATGATTAACGGATCTTTTTTGTTTGCAAGCAGCTCTGTAGTCGCAGGCTCTTACGTACATATTAATTTTCAAATCCTAGACGCTTCGAATAACGTGATTAATGAAAACAAATGCACAACAAGCTTCCCAACAGCAGGATCTTCTGTTTTTGCAGGTGATAACTGTACAATAAACTACTATCTGCAGACGGGTCAAAAAGTGAGAATGGCTGTTTTCCACAATTTAGGTTCAAATAAAACCCTTCACGTAGGAACCGTCAGTTCTCAAGGTTTTCAAAATTTTTCGGTTAAAGAAAACTAAAATTATAAACATATACAATGAAAAAAAACCTTCTTTCACTTACGATAATAATATATTTAATATCTTCAATCGGTTGCAATGTAGCAGCGCAATTGGGCATCAATACAGAGAAACCACTTTCTCTTATGCACATCGACGTAGCAGCAAATAATGGAACAAACACTGTTTTAGATCCTGTGTTATCTTCCGATGATGTAATTTTTACCAACGAAGGAAAAACGGCCGCGGGCAAAACTACAGCTATCGCCAATCTGGATATCAGAGCAAACTCTGGAAATTCAGCTATAGGCATTGGAAACACCACTCAAACGGCAGCTCAAGCCGGTGCTGGAGCCGTGCGATACAACACCTCCACAAAATGCTTGGAATATTCAGACGGTAGCGTTTGGTCTTGTATGCCATCTGTAGCAAGAAAACTACAGGTTTTAGCTCAGAAAAATGTGGCTCAGAGTATTTCTGTAAGCACACTTACTACCGTAAGCAATTGGGCAACCATAAAAGACAATACAGAAGGAGCATACAACTCCACTACCGGTATTTTTACTGCTCCCAGAACAGGAAGATATGCCGTTTCTTTCATTTACTCTTTTAATTCAGGCGCCATTAATGCCAATACACAGATTGAAGCTCAAATAGAATACAACTCACTGTTTATTAAATATTTAAAAGCTTTCCCCACAGCCATCACCTCAACGTCAACAGCCTATATTTCCGGAATCGTATCTTTAAATGCAGGACAACAGCTTTCACCAAAAATCTGGCAGACTACAGGCTCCGCCAAAACAATTTCCACCACCGGAAATACCAGATTTTCTATTGTGGAACTTTAAAAAAATCTAAAAATTCTTTTAATTCAGTTTTATATTTTTCATTATATTTAATGGTATTTTAAACCAAATAATGAAAAAAGTCTTTGCCATTTTCAGCTTCTTATTTTTATTACACTCGTGTAATAAACCCAATACTGTTCAAAAAACTAACCCAAAAACCATCGCAGATTCAGCGGTTTTGGATTATCAAAAAAAACTGATTTCAGCACAGCTCGATTCCATTTTTTCTGAAACCGAATTCAACGCTTCTGTAGGAATTTTTAAAGACAGTATTGAACTGTACAGAAAAAATCAAGGTTTTGCGAATTTTGATGATTCCACTGAAATAAATAACCAAACCATCTTTTCTATTGCTTCCATCAGCAAACAGTTTACGGCAGTTTTAATTTTGAAATGGGTAGAAAATGGAAAACTTAGCCTTGATGATAAAGCTTCAAAATACGTAAAAGAACTTCAGAAAAAAGAGTACGAAAACATTACAGTACATCAATTGTTAAATCATTCATCCGGTTTAAACAATTTTGGCGAAAAACTGGTATTTAAAAACGGTATTGGTTTCAATTATTCAAATGACGGCTTTAATGCTTTAGGTAAAATCGTAGAAAATATTTCAGGGAAATCTTTTGATGAAAATATTTCAGCTTTGTTTGAAAAAGCAGGCATGAAAAATTCCTCAACAGGAACGGCGTTTGAAGGACAAAATTTCGCCCAAACTTATGTGGGAACACTGAAAAAGCCTCAGAAAATAAACCACATGCCAAAACGGTTGAGCAACAAAGAAATAGGAATTCCCGCCGGCGGAATTTTATCAACCATCGATGATTTGCATACCTGGAATAACGCTTTATACAACGGAAAAATCATTAAAACAGAAACACTCAAAAAGTTTTTAACCAAAAGTTCAGAAAGACAGCATCCCGTTTTCGGAAAAATGGATTACGGCTACGGCATCATGATGAATACCGAAAAACCTCTCACCTACTTTCATTCCGGATATGTGAAAGGTGCGCCATCGCTCAATATTTATTATCCCGAAACTAAAACCTCTGTGATTATTCTATCCAATTTTGCAGATGAGGAAAAAGGTAAGAATGCAGCTTTTAAACCTCATCAGGAAATTAAAAAATTTTTAGATTTAATCGAATCAATTAAGTAGAAACATTAAAATTTCTTTTAAACATGAATACCTCACAAACTCATCCATAATTTTTTATGTATTAAAATAAATTTTAAAAACTTAATTTCATCTTATGAAAAAAATGTACTTCATTGCCATTTATCCTAATCAGGAAACTATAGATGAGATTAGAATTTTTAAAGAAGATTTGGCTTTAAATTTTGGCAATTCTAAAGCTTTAACCAATGATGCTCACATCACTTTACTACCGCCTTTTGAAAGGGAATTTGAACTGGAAGAAGACATTCACATTGCTTTTCAGAAAATCAACACCGACATTTCTCCTTTTGAAATTACACTGAATGGATTTGGAAGTTTTCCCAATCCGAAAAATCCGGTTTTATTTGTACAACCAGAAGAAAATGAAAAACTGAAACAGCTTTATTTGAATGTAAAAGAAAAATTTAGTTTTGGCAAATATTCTTTTCATCCACACATGACGGTTGGTTACAGAAATTTAACTTTTGAAAATTATCTCAAAGTCTGGGAAATTTACAAAGACAAAATCTATAAAACTAAATTTACCGTTGATAAAATTCTTCTCCTCAGACACGATGGTAAATGGGTTCCGTTAAATGAAAAGAAATTATCTAAAGAGTAAATTAAAATCTAAAATAAATGATCTCATCATTGCATAAAAAAACAACACAGAAATGCTGTGCTGTTTTTATTTTAGCTTTTATTTCTAACTAGAAAGACTCCAGCAAAGAAGTCGTTAACGTCGTTTGAGACATCGCAGCATTAAGTGTATTGGTATCTACAGCTCTTCCGATTCCTAAGTTCGCAACCGTTGGCGGAGTTGAAGTATTGCTACCAAGATTCCTGTTACTACATGCCGCTCTTACAATGTAACTTCCCTGTGCAAGAGCATCCAGTGTGATGTTGAGATTATAAATCTTGTACGATCCGGATACTCCTCTTAATACATCATTTCTCACAGCTTTTAGCTTGAATGGAGGATTCGGACTTCCGTCTGTAGATTGTTTCTGAAGAAAAATTCCACAGGCATAACTTGCTGACCCGATACCGTTTGTCCACGTAGATGAAGCGGGTTTTGCAATCTGAACAGTAGTTTGAAAAGAGAGAATTGCCTTAGACTTATTATCTGATTTTGTTACTGTAAATTTATCCTGAGCATTTTCCACATACACCCAGTTAGGTGTCGTGGTACCTGTAGATGTGGTCTGATCTGAATCCAATGTATAAATACCCGTGTATCCTCCTGCTGTAAAACCCAAACCAATATCGTCTTTCACTGTATTGAGAAAATACAGTGCTAAACTCCCCTGGCCATTGGCAATCTGAACCGTCTTCCAGGAATCACCTAATGTATTTCCACTTTCTACCACCCCGAAAAGCTGACCCGAAGTACCAGCAGAACCAGCGGTTCTTATTTCTTTTCGTACACTTAATGTACCATTTACATCCAGCATTTTCGCAGGAGCAGAACTATTAATTCCTACCTGAGCATGGAAGGTAAAAGAAAGACAAATCATTACTGATGAAAATATACATTTCATTTTTTAAGGTATAATTACAGGTGAAAAAAATTGTGGAATTTCATAAATATCAACTTTCAAAGAAGATTGTGTCATAAAATTATTGAGATTTGTTACTGCTGTTGCGGCGGGAACACCTATCCCCAGAGAAATCCCGGCATTTGTAGTTGAAAGTCTTGCACAGGCAACACCCACCGTATGAGTTCCCAAAGTGAGATTCTCTACTCCCCCTATCTGCGTATGGGTAATGAAAGTAAAATTGGCGGTTGTACTTCTTGGCAGAACATTAAGCCTGATACTTTTGAGCGAACCATCTACAAATATTCCGCATGCAAATTTAATATCTGAAGTAACTGTAGTTGTATTATTTTGCTGTACTACGGTTTCAAATGTAAAATAGGAACTGCTGATTGTACTGCTCACTGTAAAATTTTGCGTAAGTCTGTTAATTGATTTAAAACCTTTTGTAAGTAAGCTAGCAAGAGGTGCATTTACAATAAAATCAGTTGCAGGAATCACCGTGGTGGCCGTTTCGTTATCTGCAAATGTTACGCCTTGCCCTGTCTTTCCGGACGGCCCTACAAGCGGCGGCACAGTGGCGTCCGGGTCTGTATTAAGGTCACTGTAAGAATCATTAAAGATTACATAATATTTATCTGTGAGATACTCTGGAATTCTGAGGGTTTTCCAGGCCGGTGGCTTCCCCGGACCCTGCGAAACAAGAAACTGCCCTGCCTGTCCTGCAAGCAAACCTCCTGACCCATTATCCAAAAATACTTTATTTCGTATATTCAAATCACCATTTATATCAAGATTCTTCTTCGGACTGGCAGTAGCGATACCAATATTTCCCTGCGCCTGAACTAAAACTGCAAGCAAGAAATTGAATATTATAAAAGTCTTTTTCATATTAATTGGTATAGATTACAAGTTCGGCAACATCGATTTTGAATAATGACCTCAGCGCAAAAGGAGTAGAAGAAGTATTCAGTGTGAGAGGATTTGGTCCGTATGATGCGTTGTTGATTCCCACTCTGAAATAATTATTCGTATTATCCGTAGAGCCGGTCTTGCGACATGCCACGCTATACACATAAGTACCTACAGCAGCATTTACTTCTGTGTAATTTAAAGTAAACATACCCTGAACAGGGCTCGCATCCACAGTGGTAATTACATCCGGACGCAATGCTACAAGCACAGGAACAGGTTGTGGAGGTGTTACCAGCTTAGGCGCTTTGAATATACCACAGATATAATTTACAGAAGATCCTGCTCCTACGGACTTATTTACTAATTCCACACCAGACTGAAGCTGATATGTAACTTTATTCTTCGCAGCTTTAATTTCAATTTCGGTAGTAAGACCGTCAATTTTCAGCCATCTTGAATCGAAAGCTTCGCCAATTACACTTACATTGGGCGCAGAAACTGTAGGATTCTGGATACCTAAATCATCTCTCTGAAGATAGGTATTAATCAGCTTGTACTGTTCATTTTCCAGGAAAGATACTTTAGCCGTTTTCCAAAGCGCTGTGTTACCTACGCCTTGGGAGACCAAAAGTTGATTGGCAACACCTTCATTTCCATTGGCAACATTGGTGACTTCCAGGTTCAAGGCATTTCGCATAGCCATATCACCATTAACATCCAAAGTTGATTGTGGTGTTGCTGTATTGATGCCCACTTGTCCAAAAAAGATGGATGACATCAAAAGCGTTCCGAAAATGACTGCTTTGATCTGAAAACTCTGCATAAATCAGTATTAATTATCTTGCAAAAATAAAAATTCATTTTTGAAAACAATAATTATTTTATGTTAATGAATTAACAATAAAATTAATAATGCCAAAGTAATTATTTAATTAAAACGTTTTATAATTAAACAATATAAAACATATAAAATACACCAAAATAAATTATTTATTGAAAAATTTACACAATTGAAACAACGTCTGTGTATCTCGACTTCAGTTAATACCTCTATATAAACGATTATTTTTAACTAAAAAACTTAACTTATCTTTGCAACAATGATTTCAGCAGAGAAAATAATATTAGGAATTGACCCCGGAACAGCCGTGATGGGATTTGGTTTAATCTCGGTAAAAAAAGGGAAGATGGAAATGATTTCTATTCACGAATTAATTTTGAAAAAATACCCGAACCACGAAACAAAGCTCAAATATATTTTCGACAAAACTTTAGCCTTAATCGATGAATTTCATCCGGACGAAGTGGCTTTGGAAGCGCCTTTCTTCGGAAAAAACGTACAGTCAATGCTTAAATTGGGCAGAGCTCAAGGAGTAGCGATGGCGGCGAGCCTTCACAGAAACATTCCAATCACGGAATATTCTCCAAAAAAAATAAAAATGGCAATCACCGGAAACGGTAATGCAAGCAAGGAACAGGTTGCAGGAATGCTGAAAAATCTTTTAAATCTAAAAGAATTTCCAACAAAATATTTGGATGCCTCAGATGGTTTGGCGGTAGCGGTTTGTCATCATTTTAATTCCGGAACTCTTTCTGACACCAAATCTTACTCTGGTTGGGAAAGTTTTCTAAAGCAAAATCCGGATCGTTTAAAATAGACCCGGAGTTTTTAAATTTATTTATAATCTTCGGGTGACACCGAAAAATCTGCGGTTACTTTTCCGTTTTTGTCATAATAAATATAATCAAATTTTATTTTATTATTCTTCAAATCAGCCATATCTGCTGATGATTTCAGACTTTTCTTTGCCGCTTCTTTAGCTTCATCTTTAAAAGATTTTATTTCTTCTGCCGTTACATTTTCTTTCACATCTTCTGTCAGCGTATAATTATATTTTAAGCTTAAATGTCCTGCAGAAACACTGTCTAGCCTTATTCCATCGCTTAAAACCTGAGGCGTCATTTTATTCATGCTCAGTGCAGCATCTTTCAACTCTATATCTACAGGATCTTCGTTTTTACAAGAAGCAGTTAGAAAAACCAACGAAAGGAGTGAGATTTTAATAGCGTTTTTCATAAAATATTTTTTATTGTTGGGATACAAAATGCAATTATTATGCAATTTAAAAACATTAATTTAAAATTACTTGGTAAAACATATTACTATTTGTAACAATGGTATGAATTTTAATACTAATTTTGTATAAAATTTTGTAATGAAAAACACACAAACAACTATATATCAGACGAATCACAGAATCAACTGGTTTCAGAAATTCCTTTTGATTTGTTCGGGAGGAAACATTCACATCTTAAGAAAAACGCCCAGCGAATGGAATAAATTTGCAGGAATCGGTGGAATCGTTTTGTTTACCGCAGTTTTCGCAACATTATCTGCGGCTTACGCTATGTACACTATTTTTGATGACATTTGGGCTTCCGTAGGTTTCGGGATTCTTTGGGGACTGATGATTTTTAATCTTGACAGGTACATCGTTTCATCCATTAAAAAAACAGGAACCTGGTGGAATCAGATTTTGATGTCGATTCCAAGATTAATTTTGGCAACATTTTTAGGAATTATTATTTCTAAACCTTTAGAGCTTAAAATTTTTGAGAAAGAAGTCAACAAGCAACTCAACACAATTATTCAAAGGAACAAAACCGAACTTCAAAAACAACTGAACGGAAGAATCCTTCAGCAAAGCGGACCTTTTGAAAAAGAAAAAGAGCAAATAGCCGAAAAAACTGCTCAATATCAAAAATCATATGATTCTGCAGCAGTGGAATTGGAAAAGGAAATTCTGGGTAAACAATCAAATCTCACCAGCGGAAAAGTTGGTTTTGGAACGAATGCCAAGAGAAAACAAGAACTGAAAGAGCAACGAAGACAGGATTTGGAAAACTACCAGAAGCAAGTCGCACCAATATTGGAATATTTAGATAAGGAAATATCCAAAGTCTACACCAATCTTGAAACGGAAAGAAAATCTACTGAAACCTTTGAAGATAAATTCAACGGATTCGCAGCAAGACTGCAGGCTTTGGATGAATTAGGAAAAAACTCAGCTATTATTGCCACTGCAGCAGCTTTCATTATGTGCCTTTTTATCTGTCTTGAAATTTCTCCTGTTTTGGTTAAACTAATTTCCTCGGTGGGACCGTATGATTATCTTTTGGAGAAAACCGAAAATGACTTCAGGCTTTATTCAAAGGAAAAAATCGAGAAAGGAAATGCACAAACCGATTTCAGAATTGATGATTTCAAGGAAGATTTAAAAAGGAAAGTTTAAATTTAAACATCTCAAAACACTGCCTTTCAGTTAATCCTGAAAGGTTTTTTTGTTTTATTTGAAAAATATTACAAAAGAAATCTTAACTTAGTAAGACAAAATTTAAAACTAATTCATCATGAAAAAATTAGCATTTGCAGGTGCCCTACTTTTGGGCGCCCTATCATCACCGCTTGTAAAAGCTCAGTATCAACCATATTTAGGACAAATTATGTTTGCTCCTTACACCAACACTCCAAATGGTTGGGCAGAATGCAACGGTCAGATTCTTTCTATAGCACAAAACACTGCATTGTTTTCACTTCTCGGAACTACTTTTGGCGGTAATGGGCAGACCACCTTTGCTTTGCCAGACATGAGAGGCAGATCATTGGTACATCCGGGAACGGGAACAGGTCTTAGCCCGGTTGTACTAGGACAAACGGGAGGTGTAGAATCTGTAACACTTACCACAGCACAAATGCCTTCACACAGCCATACCGTGGCTGCTGTTTCTACGGAAGGAAATCAAAACTCACCCACCAACAATCTTCCTGCAGACACAAAGGCACTTGATAAAGAATATTCTGATGCAAACAGCAATACTCAAATGAAAACTACAATGATTGCTCCAACGGGAGGAAGTCAGCCACACGAAAACAGACCTCCGTATCTTGCGGTGAAATGTTTTATCGCATTGCAAGGTGTATTCCCATCATTTAATTAATAAAATGAAGGTTTTATATGTATTAGCTCTGGCAATCGGAAGCTCAGCTTTCGCCCAGACGATAACTTTCAAAGGATGCTATAATCTTTTTGACAGCAGCAATACTTTTACTTTCACAAAAACAGGAGTAGATTCTTTCGGTAAAAATATTTACATCACCATCCCTGTCAACGGAGATCAGGATTGTGGAGGACTTGGAACTTGTGAATTTAAACTACAATGGAACAATACGCTCAGCAGATGGGAATTTTTAGCCGATGAAGGAAACGGAACTTTTACCAACCCTTATTTAATTTATTACAATTCTACAGGTAATAATAATGTAGCCAATCCACCAGCCAATAACTTTGGAACGTGGGTTGAAAACACCGCTGTAACTTCGGGAGCATGTGGCGGAAGCCTATCTGCCGCCAACTCTACCATGAGTGGCGATGTGCATACTTCATTTCTTGCGACCGCTGAAAGTGTGAAAAATGCCCAAATTCAGTTATTCCCAAATCCTGTTTCAGATTTTATAAAAATTTCAGGTATTACGAATGCTGAATTTGTAGAAATCTATAACATGTCTGGACAGCTTGTAAGAAAAGAAAATTTTAAAGATAGATTGAATGTCTCTGATTTAAGCGCAGGAACTTTTATGCTCAGAATAAAAGATGCTGATGGTAAAAATTATGAATTTAAATTTATCAAGAAATAATACATTGCTGTTTATAAAAAAAACGGTGGTCACATTTTGCGACCACCGTTTCTGTTTATTTTAATCTTAAAGCAATCGGCAATAAGCCAAAAGCAGTTACAAAGAATAATTCGGAGCTTCTGAAGTGATAATCACATCGTGTGGATGAGATTCTTTCAAGCCGCTTCCAGTAATCATTACCATTTTGGTTTCAGTTTGTAAAGCTGTGATATCTTTTGCTCCACAATATCCCATTCCGGCTCTAAGACCTCCTGTTAACTGGAAAATTACGTCTTCTAATTTACCTTTACTTGGAACTCTTCCTTCAATTCCTTCCGGAACGAATTTTTTAGCTTCACTCTGGAAATATCTTTCTTTTCCGCCTCTCTTCATCGCAGAAAGACTTCCCATTCCCTGATACGTTTTAAATTTTCTTCCCTGGAAAAGAATTTCTTCACCTGGTGCTTCATCTGTTCCAGCAAGAAGTGACCCCAGCATTACCGCTCCTGCCCCACTTGCAATTGCTTTTACGATATCACCGGAAAGTTTAATTCCACCATCGGCAATTACAGCAACATTTTTAGACTGAGCATATTCGTAAACGTTATAAATCGCAGATAACTGTGGAACTCCAACTCCAGCGACAACTCTTGTTGTACAGATAGAACCTGGGCCAACACCTACTTTCAATACGTTTGCACCAGCTTTGATCAAATCTTCAGCAGCTTCAGCAGTAACGATATTCCCACCAACGATATCAAGGTCAGGATATTTGCTTCTGATTTCAGAAATTTTATCTAAAACACCTTTTGAATGACCGTGTGCAGAATCGATACCAATAATATCAACTCCGGCTTTTACCAAAGCTTCAATTCTGTCTAAAGTATCTTCGCCAACTCCAACTCCGGCACCAACAATCAAACGGCCTTTCTGGTCTTTATTTGAATTGGGATACTCAAGTTGATTATCGATATCTTTAATCGTAATTAAACCAACCAATTTATTGTTATCATCTACAATCGGAAGCTTTTCAACACGACTTTTCAAAAGAATTTCTTTTGCTTTTTCGAGATTTGTATTTTTATCAGAAGTGATCAGATTTTTTTTGGTCATAATCTCTTCCACCTTCAGATCAAGGTTTTCCTGATACTTTACATCTCTGTTGGTTATAATTCCAATTAAAGTATTTTCAGCATCAACTACCGGAAGACCGGAAATTTTATATTTCGCCATCGTTTCTTTAGCCTCAGCCAAAGTATGATCTTTTGAAAGTGTTACAGGATCAGAGATCATTCCGTTTTCAGAACGCTTTACTCTGTTGACCTGAGCAGCCTGCTCTTCGATGGTCATGTTTTTATGAATGAAACCCAAACCACCAACTCTTGCCAGTGCAATCGCCAAATCAGCCTCTGTCACCGTATCCATCGCAGCGGAAACGATAGGAACATTGAGCGTAATTTTATCGGTAAGTCTTGATTTTAATGAAACCTGATTAGGTAAAACTTCAGAATAAGCAGGGACTAGAAGCACGTCATCGAAAGTGATGGCTGTCTCTACAATTTTGTTATGAATAGACATCTTTACTTTCTTGCAAAATTAAGACTTTTTAGCGGAATATGAAAATGCTTTTAAATAGTTTAAATAAAACTTAATAATACATGAATTAAATCGAAAATAACCGCCCAAGAAGACGGTTATTAATGTTAAATATGAAATATATGTGAAATTATTTGTCTGTTGCCGCATTGATTATTTTCGAAATATCCTCTGCTGTAAAGCTCCCTTTTACGTCTACGAAAACCATTTCTGTCTTAGAATTTATAGTAATCAACATGTTTTTAATCGTTTCTCCACTCTGTTTCACTCTGATATTTACGTTGTCGCCATCGTGTTTTATGGTTGCCCAATCTTCGTAATTTTCATTTTTAAGATATTGTGCGTAATCTTTCAGCATTTTTTCATTAGCGTTAGCTACAGTCATCAACTTAATCTTAGAAACTTTTTTGATCATTTTAATAGTTTCTAAATTTTCACCTTCTTCCCTCAGAGCTTTTTTTATCGCTGGTTTTGCCAGAAAAAGAGGAACATTAAAACTTGCAAACTGCGCATCTTCAAAATCATAATTTTTATCTGAGAAGAAAGCAATATTCGGTTTATCTGAAACAATACATGATTGCAGGAAAAACAGAGTGCAAAAAATCAGTAAGGTATTTTTTAAGATTCTCATGACTTGGATTTTATTTGATTTGCTGAAGACTTCCGCCAGACATTTTACTTATTTTAGACTGAATCTCCGGATTCCCTCTGTATCTGATGATTCCTCCTGAAGAAGCTGTAGCATTAAGCAACGTAACAACATGAGCCGAAAGCACAGAACCTGAACTCGCTTCCGCCTGTAAGCCATTTACCTTTAAACCTTCTCCATTACAAACCGCTCCACTACTCATATCAATAAGACCTGTTTCGGTATTTCCGCTGATGTTAATGGCTGAACCGCTTGATCCTTTAACCGAAAGATCTCTTGAGTTGATTTTCGAATTAATCACAGAACCTGAACTCGTCTCTACTTTACATACTGACACATTAAAACTTGCATTGACCACAGAACCCGATGAAGCATCAACAGTCATTATATCTTCGTTCACGTCACTTGCTGCATTAAAAATTGCTCCGGAAGAGGTTTTGATCATTTCGATTTTAGGCGAAGAGACATTTACCGTAAGAGATTTGAAGTTGAGATTCTTTTTAGACCTGTTCTCAACATAGATTTTCAAAACTCCGTTTTCCACTTTTGTGATAACATTCTGAAGCTTATCAGCATCCGCAAAAACCTTTACCAAACTTGTATTTTCCTGTGTGAAATTTACCTTTACACCCTTACTTACATCCAGTTTAGAAAAATTCCCTACATGTCTTACCTCATTGGTTTCGTAAGAATCTTTATAAGTATTTTCTTTTGTATTTTTTTCAGGTTTTCTTGCAGATGGCACCACGAGTTCATCGGAATTGATAATTCTGTTGACATCTTCCATTTTCATTTTCCCATTGAGCATGAAAATAGCGATCTCATCCTTAGAATCTACATTAAAAATAAGATTTTCGAGAATTCCGTCTTTGGCATTTTCCGCTAAAAATTTCATAGAAACATCATTGCTTTTCATCGACATCAACTCATTAAAATTCAATGTAGAAAGTAGTTTACTTACACGCTCGCTTTTTTCTTCATTCATTTTAATTTGCCCTAGATTTTCCGATTTTAAATGATCCGGAAATGTAGCTTTAGAAAAAACCAAAAGCTTCAAACCGTTTACATCACGCATAATGGGTTTGATTTTGCCAATGTATTCGTCGCTTATTTCAATTCGGTCCAGAAGATCAAACATCGGTTTTTTGATGTCAATAGATGTTACTCCACTTTTATTTTCAAATGATTGGAAAAACTGATCCAACTTCTCGGTCTGCGCAGTGCAAGTCATAAAACTTCCCGCAAAAATCATGATGAGTATAAATATATTTTTCATATGTTTATATTATTGTCTTTTAAAGGTCATGGAATCGCCATTGCCTGTTATAAATTTTGTTTCGTCACCAAATCGTGGCGATTTCATGGTTTTAAAGTCTTAATATTCGGTTGTGTAATCTTCATTCTTATGAGAACTCGCCACAGTTTTATTAAATTCACGCCCCATTTTCATAAAGGAAAAAGTGGTAACATCTAAAGCTTCCTGCTTGTTGGTAATTTTTTTACCGTTTACAATCACATAAGAATCCTGATATTCTGTTGAATCTTTGGCCAAAGAATTCTGAACATATCTCGGTTTAATATCTTTTTTAATTCTGCTTTTTTTAGAGAGAATTTCATCCAAAACATCTCTTTCGGCAATAGAATTTTCTACAAAAATAGAATCCTGCTTCGCTCCGACCACTGAATCTACAGTATGAACAGCCATTTGCGTCTGATGCTCGTGATTTTCTGCTATAAAATCGTTTTTCTGTTTTAAAATTTCGTTTTTCACTAAATTCCCTTTGTCTGAAATTTCATTTTTACTAAAATTAAAGCCGAAAACCAAACCAAACAGAACTACAACACTCGCAGCCATCCAAAACCATTTTGGAAAAGTCGGTTTCTGTTTTTTGTTGATTGAAATGATGGGAGTTTCATCCGAAGAAGAATCGTCATTTCCTTCAGCTTTTTTAAGGAAATCCTCAAAATCCCAGTTCATTTTTTCTTCCTTTAAACTTTGGAAGACTTCGTTATATTTATCTTGAAATTTGTCGTTGCTCATAGCTCATCAATTGTGAGATTTGTTCTTTTACTTTTTGTCTAGCTCGCATCAGATTTACTCTTACTGCGTTTTCTTCCATTTCCAGCATTTCGGAAATTTCAGACACATCATACTCTTCCACGTCTTTCAAATGAATGACCATCTTTTGTTTCTCCGGAAGCTGATTTATAAAACCGATTATTTGCTCCTTCATATTATTCACGTCCATATTGTACAATTCTGAACGGTGGAGTTGCAAATCTGCAAAACCCAATTTTACATCATGATGCTTCAATCGGTTCAGACATTCATTTTTTACAGATTTTAAAGCATAGGATTTAAAATTTCCAAACTGTGCCAACTCGTCTTTTTTCTGCCAGAATTTGATCATTAAATCCTGCACTACATCTTCGGCTTCATCGCTGCTCATCACAAACCTTTTCGCAAAACGATACATCTCATCTCTGAGAATAAATACCGTATTCCTAAAAGTTTCATGGGTCATAAATTTGTTTCTATTAGTAAGACAATTAAAATTAAAGTTTTATTACATCAAAATTAAAAAAATGAAATTTTCCACAGTCTCTTATACTCTTTTTAATTTATTGATTAATTATTTTCAACAACATATATATTAACTTTTTTTAACTCTGATTTTGCGTTATTAAATTTTTATCAACTATTTCATAATCGGTAAGAAAGATATATTTTTGCTTATAAATATAAACTTGGTGAATTATTATAATGTTTATGTATTGAAATTAAAGTCTAAAATTAATTCGTCAATTTTTTTTTTAAAGACACAAACTATATTTAAACAACATTGTTCATCTCCTAAAATCAGATAGAAACAGTTTTTGTTTATATAAAAAATTAATCTTGATCTTGAATTTTTTTTTCATTTTCTAATGGAGTTCAGAAACCATCCAAACGAAGCGAAACCGAAAAGCTAAACGAGTAGGGAAAATATTATAAAAATATAGAATATGAAAAAAAAATTATGCTTTCTATTTATTTTAATGATAATGAATAGTTTCTATTTTGGACAGTGCTTTCAGCAAATCAGTGCCGGAGGCTATCATTCATTAGCCATAAAAAGCGATGGAACACTTTGGGGATGGGGAACCAATTCGAGTGGAGAATTAGGTACCGGAACCATGACAAATAGTCCTATTCCAATTCAAATAGGAACAGATTCTGATTGGCAAAGTGTTCATGCCAGTGGTGATTTTTCTTCAGCAATAAAAACAAATGGAACTCTTTGGACGTGGGGATTTAATTCTTTTGGGCAATTAGGTGATGGAACGAATATCCTCGTTAGAAACACCCCTACACAGGTAGGAACATCAACGAATTGGCAAAGTGTATCAGCCGGTGCGGATAATACTTTTGCTCTAAAAACAGACGGCACACTATGGGCTTGGGGGTATAATGGTGAAGGAAGATTAGGAGATGGCACAACAATTAGTAGAAATACTCCAACACAAATTGGAACAGCTGCCAATTGGCAAAGTATTAGTATAGGAGGTGCTTTTTCGTTAGCAATAAAAACAGATGGTACACTTTGGGCTTGGGGAACCAATTTTTATGGACAATTGGGAGATAATGGAACAAGCAGTACTAAATCTACTCCAAGACAAATAGGAACAGATACTAATTGGCAAAGTATTGATGCTGGCAACACACACTCTACAGGAATAAAAACAGATGGAACTCTTTGGGCATGGGGAAATAATCTGAATGGGCAAATCGGAGACGGAACGATAACCGAAAGACGTGCACCTGTACAAGTCGGGACAGCTAATAACTGGGAAAAAGTATCCGCTGGCAATAATTTTACTCTTGCAACTAAAACAGATAAAACACTATGGGCATGGGGTTCCAATGGCTTTGGCCAACTAGGTAACGGAATCTTGTACACGAGCGTACTAACACCAGCACAAACCGGAACCGAAACAGACTGGCAAAGTATATCAGCAGGCTCAGCCCATACTTTTACTATGAAAACAAATGGGCAAACCTGGCTATGTGGACATAATGGGAATGGGCAAATCGGAGATGGAACAAGCATTAACAGAATTACGCTAATTCCTACAGCCTGCCCGACAACAAGTACACTAGCAATTGATGAAACTTCACCAGTATCTGATAATCTAAAAGTCTTCCTAAATCAGGGACATGATCATCTAACGGTTTCGTTCGACCAAAAGATTCTTTCAGTAGCAATTTACAATATGGCAGGACAACAAGCGCTTACTAAAGTTATCAATGATAATAAAGGAGTAATTGATGTTTCTACTTTAATATCAGGAGCTTATTTGGTCAAAGTAAATATTGCTAACAGCACAGTAAAAACTGTAAAAATAATCAAACGATAAATAGCTCTAACAACGAGAGTTTAAATAATTCAAAATCAGCGTGTACGACTATTCGTACACGCTGATTTTATATAGCCGTTCTTTAAAAAACAAAAATAGTTTCGAGCTGTGCTGACAGATTTAATAAGTTTCAAAAATATGCTTCAAAATCGCTTTATCATCATCCGACAAAGATATTTTTCTTCGCGCCAATACCTTTTCAGCAACTTCGTAGGCTTTATCCAGTTTAAATCTTTCATCATCTTTAAAACCTCCCCAAGAAAAGTTCTCAATCAGATTCGGAGGGAAGCCTTCTTTGAAAATATTTGAAGCAACTCCAATTACCGTTCCTGTATTTAACTGAGTATTGATCGCTGTTTTGGAATGATCTCCCATAATTACGCCGGCAAACTGCAATCCTGTATCCTGAAAATCTTTGGTTCTGTAATTCCACAATTTTACATTACCGTAATTGTTTTTTAAGTTGGAAGAATTAGTATCTGCACCAAGATTACACCATTCTCCAATCACAGAATTCCCAACAAATCCGTCATGACCTTTATTTGAATATCCAAAAATGATAATATTACTCACTTCACCGCCAACTTTAGAATGAGGACCAACCGTTGTAGCACCATAGATTTTTGCTCCGAGATTAAATTTCGAACTTTCACAAAGTGCAATCGGACCTCGGAGATTACAGCCTTCCATCACTTCGGCATTTTTTCCGATGTAAATTTTTCCGGTCTTGGTATTGACGGTTGAAAATTCAACTTCCGCACCTTCTTCAATAAACAAATCTTCTCTTTTTCCCAAAAAACCGTTGGTGGAAGATAATTCCTGTGAAGTTTTTCCTTTAGTCAATAATTCAAAATCAAAATCGATGGCTTCTTTATTATAAGTAAAAAGATCGGTTGGTTTTTTAAAGAAAACGAGTTCTTCTTTAATATCAGTCATTTTCTCGATTTGATTTAAAGAAAAACCATCCATATTGATTTTTGCGGCAACCAGTTCATCTTCATAAACCAAAGCTTCACCTTGCTTTAAATCTTTAATTTGCTGAATTACATTTTCTGTCGGTAAAAAATTGGGAACCAAAAACAGACTTTCTTTTTTCTCAGGCTCTCTGAATTTCTGCTGAAGATACATTTCCGTAAACCAGGAAATTTCAGTCGAGTCTAAAATTTTCTGCCATCTTTCGGAAAAAGTAAGAATTCCACAACGCATTTCTGCGACAGGACGGGTAAAAGTAAGCGGAAGAAAATCTTCCCAATATTGTGCATCGGAGAATACGAGTTGCATTTCTATAAAAGTTTATTAGGTTGGAAGCTGGATGATGGAAGCTGGAAGTTTACCATCACTCTGCTTTTTTACAAAAATACAAATACTCAATTAATTCTTACTATTTAGATTTTAATTGTGATTAATGTGCATAAAAAAAGTCTCCCGAAAATCGGAAGACTTTAAAATATTGTAAAACCAAAAAATTACTTAGCGAATTTTTTGTATTTGTTCATAAACTTGTCTACTCTACCTGCAGTATCAACCAATTTAGTTTTTCCTGTGTAGAAAGGGTGAGAAGTTGAAGAGATTTCCATTTTGATCAATGGGTACTCAGTACCTTCAAACTCGATAGTGTCTTTTGTGTCTGCTGTAGACTTACATAAAAATACCTCGTCGTTACTCATATCTTTGAAAACAACAAGTCTATAATTTTCTGGGTGAATTCCGTTTTTCATAATAAATTTTTAAAAAATTAAAGTTTGCTTTCGAAATAGTAATGGTATTTCTTCTGCTAAATTTTAGGTTGCAAAAATACAATAATTTTTAAAATATACAAACACCTTGAACATTATTTTTCTGAAATAAGAAAATTGAAGTATTTTTCGTTAAATTTGGAATTCTTAAACATGAATTTCAATGAAATTTAAAATCATCCTTCTAAGCGCTTTCTGGATACTTTTACTTACAGTTTCCTGCAACAGAGACGAAATTTCTTTCGATGCTCCTTCTCAGGAACTCAGTTTCAACCGTGATACAATATTTTGTGATACAGTTTATCATCAGGTAAGATCTGAAACGTATGCCGTGAAAGTGTACAACAATGAAGATAAAGATGTTCTGATTCCAAGAATTCATCTTGAAAAAGGCGCAGCTTCTTTATACAAAATCAATGTTGATGGGAAGCCTGGTTACGATTTTAAGGATGTTCCTCTAAGAAAGAAAGACAGTCTTTATATCTTTGTAGAAATCGCTCCTACAGCTACGGGACCGGAAGCGATTGCTGAAGACAGAATATTGTTTACCAGCCCCGCAGGACAGCAACATGTGAATTTATTTTCTGTAGTTCAGGACGCAGAATTTTTTATTCAAACCCCTACCAATCCTAATGTGATTGATGCCAATACCAACTGGACGAACTCTAAAGCCAAAATCATTTATGGGAATCTTACTCTAGATGACGGAATTGCCCTTAATGTACAAGCAGGAACGAAAATTTATTTCCACAAAAACAGCGGAATGAAAATTTCCAACGGTGCATCTTTAAATTTAAACGGTACTCAAACCGAACAGATCATTATGCGTGGCGACAGAAACGACACCTATTATGATACGATTCCAAACAACTGGAATTCTGTAAAAATGGAAGCCGGATCGATCATCAATATGAATCATACAAGGCTTTTCGGAGGAATCAATGGTCTTGATATGAAACAGGCAACAGCCAATATCAACAATTCATTCATTCATAATTTTTTGGATAACGGAATTTATGCAGTGGCTTCAACTGTAAATGCAACCAATTTGGTAATGAATAATTGTGGAGATGCCGCCATTTCAATATTTAAAGGTGGAAGTCATTCTTATGTACACTCTACGATTGCTAACTATTCTGATCTTCTGTCATCAAGAAACAGAATCGGAATTTTCGCCACCAACGAATGGAAAAACGAAAGCGGACAAACAGAACAGGGCGCTTTACAACAATTAAACATCTGGAATTCGATTGTTTATTCTGACAGAGACAATGCTGTAAATTTTGAGCAGACACCGGGACAGCAGTTTAATTTTCTGATCAGAAATTCATTATTGAAATATTCCGGAACTTCCGAAGCAGGTTTTCCTTTTGACAACAACCCGACAGTCGTAATTCAAAGTTTAAAAAACGAAGATCCTAAATTTATAAATTTCTTTGCTGCACAAATGAACCTTCGGGTAAAAGCAGATTCTCCGGCAAGAAATAAAGGCAACGCAACCATCGCAGCATCAGTTCCTACAGATATTGTCGGCGTTTCAAGAACATCAAATATAACTTTGGGAGCATATCAGTAAATTTGATATTTGATATTTGATATTTGATATTTGATATTTGATATTAAACTAATTTTTTAACTAAACTCTCTCACTTGGCTCTTTTTACTTTTGCCTTGACTCTTTAAACATGGAAATTACTACGCTTCAAACACAGGTGGACGAATGGATTAAAACCATTGGTGTCCGGTATTTTAATGAACTGACTAACATGGCAATGCTAACGGAAGAAGTGGGCGAAGTTGCCAGAATTATCGCAAGAAGATACGGTGAACAAAGCGAAAAAGAAAGCGATAAAAGTAAAGATTTAGGCGAGGAATTAGCCGATGTTTTGTTTGTAACTATATGTTTAGCCAATCAAACCGGAGTTAATCTGCAGGAAGCTTTTGATGAAAAAATGAAGATAAAAACTGATCGCGATAAAGACAGACATCAGAATAATGAAAAACTGAAGTAATTCAAATAAAATTTAATCTTCATGCGTAACTTTTTCAAGATATTTTCAGTATTTCTATTTTCAGTATTTAATTTTTCATATTCTCAAATCACTGTTCCTTACCGTGTTGGAGACAAGTTTGGAATTTCAGACGAAAACGGTAAAATGATTTTTCCTGCAATCTACGATCATATAGACATCAATTCAAATCCCGGAAATTTCATTGCTACAAAGGGTAACTCCGAAAAGAATTTCACTACAGACTTTATCTATAAAAACAAAATTATTATCAAAGATTCTCATTATAACTATTTTAATGTAGATG
This sequence comes from Chryseobacterium sp. HNCC26DJ240, assembly GCF_057180485.1. Taxonomy (NCBI): domain Bacteria; kingdom Pseudomonadati; phylum Bacteroidota; class Flavobacteriia; order Flavobacteriales; family Weeksellaceae; genus Chryseobacterium; species Chryseobacterium sp. HNCC26DJ240. The sequence continues at coordinate 11,680 of NZ_JBXUGK010000002.1, read as the reverse complement.
ATATTTTTGTAAAAGCCGTAAATATTTTAGATTTAGAACGTTTTTACGGTTATAATGGAGAAACGAGACAGATGACCACTGATTTGTATACTTTATCCGGCAAAAATGTTTTTCATCAATCTTATCGTAATATTAGTCTGGAAGACAATATCCGAAACCCACAATTGAAAGATCAGTCTTTAATTTTACTTCAGGACACTTCACAAAAATACTCTTTGGTTTTACTTGATAAAAAAACGCTGAAAGTAACCCAAACTTTTTTTGAAAATGCAGAAGATGTTGATGTGGACTTCAGAAATAAACCATCTGTTTACAGCATTACTTATTCGGGAGCTTATCATCCAGCAAAGAAACTCACAATTAATTTTGAAAACGGAAAGATGAAAAATAGCTCAACAGAAAAAATCCCCACCGAAGAATACAATGATTCTTACCCCAGACCATCATATGCACCGCCACCACCAGGCATGGGGAAACCTTATTCCGGAGAAAGTGAACCCAAACCAAAAATCACACAGATTTATACCTCTAAAAGATACACAGAACCATTTTCTACAGAAGTTTTAACATCGAGGGAACAGGAACTTTATCAGGCTATGATAAAAGAAGTTGAGGGTAAAAAAGGATATTTCAGTATCAAAAAAGATGAATGGATCATTCCTGCAGAATATAATGATATTGTGCTGTCAGATTCACCTTGTTCAGATTGTGGAGTATATGTTCTGAAGCAAAATAACGATTACAGAATTTTGATTAATGAAAAGGAAAAGCAGAATATCTTTAAAGGTAAATTTGAACTTAAGCCATATTTATACAAAATGAACTATGGAAAAGACGGATTCCACCTCATAAAACTGTTTGATAAAAACGGAAATCTTTTTGCTTACGCCAATCAGGATGGCAAAATATACTACAAACAATGAAGATTACAAAAATGAAGAAGTTAGAAAAATCAAAATTACAGGAAAACAAAACCATACAAATCAGCGGTTCGAAAAGTATTTCGAATCGTTTATTGATTTTGGAAAGTTTATTTTCAAACATAAAAATCGGGAATTTATCTAATTCTCAGGACACACAGTTACTTCAAAAAGCTTTATCGGAAAACTCCGACACTGTAGACATTCATCATGCAGGAACAGCAATGCGTTTTTTAACATCCTTTTATTCGATTCAGGAAGGAAGGACAACCGTACTCACGGGTTCAGGAAGGATGAAGGAAAGACCTATAAAAAATCTGGTTACGGCTTTGCAGAATCTTGGTGTAGAAATCGAATATTTAGAAAATGAAGGGTTTCCGCCTTTGAAAATTAAAGGCAGAAAAATTACACAGAGAAGTGTTGATGTTCCGGCTAATATTTCAAGTCAGTTCATCACTTCCCTTCTTTTAATTGCCGGAAAACTCGAAAACGGTCTGGAGATTAATTTGATTGGCGAAGTTACATCAAGGTCTTATATCGAAATGACTTTGAGTATTTTAACTAAATTTGGAATTAGAAACAGCTTCATTGGTAATACCATTAAAGTTGAATCATTCATCAATCATCAACCATCAATCATCAGTTACGAAGTTGAAAGTGACTGGAGTTCTGCATCTTATTTTTATTCATTTGCTGCGATTGGAAGAGAAACCATTCATCTGAAAAGTTTTTACAAAAATTCTACTCAGGGAGATGCTGCGATTTCAAAAATTTATGAAGATTTTTTCGGAATTAAAACCATCTTCACTGAAGAAGAACATCAATTGACACTCCAACCTATTAAGGATTTTAAGTTTCCGGAAAAGATTGTTTTGAACATGAATAACTGTCCGGACATAGCACAAACTCTGTGTGTCACAGCTGCAGCTATGAAGATTCCGTTTGAAATTTCCGGTTTGGGAACTTTAAAAGTGAAAGAAACAGACCGTCTGCTGGCTTTACATCAAGAATTGAAAAAATTAGGTTGCGAAACTGAAATTACAGATTTAACGATAAAATCTACCGGTTTTTCTGAACCTGAAGAGAATATTACCATCAAAACTTATCAGGATCACAGGATGGCAATGAGTTTTGCGCCGTTTTGCCTGATTAAGGAATTGAATATTGAAGATGAAAATGTGGTAGAGAAATCATATCCGATGTTTTGGGAGGATTTATCCGAATTGCTAATTTCAAAATGATTAATTTTGTTTAGTAAGGAGTTTAATTAAAATTCAAACCAATGGAAATCACAAGTCTCAGCCAACTCGATATGAATGCAACGTACACGTATGCAGACTATCTTATGTGGAGACTCAAGGAAAGAGTAGAACTTTTCAAGGGAAAAATTTTAAAAATGAGCCCTGCTCCGTCTCCGGTTCATCAAAAAATCTCATTTAGATTTAGTGGAATTTTTTACAACTTTTTTAAAAACAATACCTGCGAAGTCTTTTCAGCTCCATTTGATGTGAGATTTCCATCTAAAAACGGGGATTCAAAAAATGTTTTCCAGCCGGATTTATGTGTCATCTGCGACCCAAGTAAAATTGACGATAAAGGATGTGTTGGTGCGCCAGATTTAATTATAGAAATCATTTCCCCGGGAAATTCAAAGAAAGAATTAAGCCTGAAATACAGTATCTATGAAGAATTCGGTGTTTTAGAATATTGGGTTGTGCATCCAATTGAGAAAACGATACAGATATTCGTTTTGGAAAACGGAATTTTCATTGGAAAAAAACCCATTACAGAAGATGAAGTAATGAAGTCTTACCTATTTCAAGATTTGGTTTTTCCGGCATCTGAAATTTTTGAAAATATTTAAAATGAAACCTATGGAAATTACAAGTCTCAGCCAACTCGATATGAATGCAACGTATACGTACGCAGACTATCTTATGTGGAGACTCAAGGAAAGAGTAGAACTTTTCAAGGGTAAAATTTTGAAAATGAGCCCTGCTCCATCGCCGATTCATCAGAAAATATCAAGAAAAATAAGTGATGTATTAAGTCCTTTTTTCAATGCAAATCAGTGCGAAATGTTTTACGCTCCTTTCGATGTTCGTTTACCAAGTAAAAACGGAGAAATTATCACTGTTGTACAACCTGATTTGTGTGTGATTTGTGACAGAAATAAAATCGATGATAAAGGTTGTCTTGGAGCTCCTGACTTGGTAGTTGAAATTTTATCTCCAGGAAATTCCAAAAAGGAAATGAATTTAAAATTCAGCTTGTATGAGGAAGCGGGAGTTTCAGAATACTGGGTTGTAGATCCGAGTGAGAAATTTATTTTGATTTTCAGTTTAGAAAATGGTGAATACATCAGCAGAAAACCAGTCGCAGATGGAGAAATACTACAATCTATAAATTTTAAAGATTTAAAATTTTCGACTCAAGATTTGTATGAATTTTAGTTAAAAACATTTTAATAAAAAATAACCTCAAAGACTTTGTCAATTTTACTGACAAAGTCTTGTTTTGAAAACACATCATTTTAAAATTATAAATGAATAAAACAATCATCATCACCGGAACATCCTCAGGAATAGGTTTCGTGCTCGCTGAATATTTCGGAAAAAAAGGCCATCGCGTTTATGGACTGAGCCGGAAATTTACTGAAAGTCAGTATTTTAAATCAATTCCAACAGACATTACAGATAACGAAGCTGTTCAAAATGCAATTGCTGAAGTTTTAAAAACAGAAACTAAAATCGACGTTCTCATCAACAACGCCGGAATGGGAATGGTGGGTGCTATAGAAGATTCTTCGAAAGAAGATATTTTAAAATTATTCAATCTGAATCTTGTTGGAGCCGTACAGATGATGACTGCAGTAATGCCAAAAATGCGTGAACATAAATTCGGGCAAATTATTAACGTTTCGAGTATTGGTAGTGAAATGGGATTGCCTTTCCGAGGGTTTTATTCGGCTTCGAAATCGGCTTTAGATAAAGTAACAGAGGCCATGAGATATGAAGTTTTTCAATGGAACGTGAATGTCTGTTCGCTTCATTTAGGTGATATAAAAACCAATATCGCCGAAAATCGTGTAAAAACGAAAGTAACGGAACCTTACAAAAATGTATTCGATAAAGTATACGATCTGATGAATTCCCACGTTGGCGATGGAACAGAACCTCTTGAAGTTGCAGAATATATTGACCAACTTTTATCTAAAAAGAAGTGGAAAGCTCATTATTATTTTGGTAAATTCGGGCAGAAAATCGGTGTACCTTTGAAATGGATTCTTCCACAGGAAACTTATGAGAATTTGATGAAGAAATACAATAAAATGTGAGATTTGAAGTTTGAGATTTGAGATTGAAACTGTTTTTAAAAATATTTTTTGTGTTGTTTTGCGTTTTTGTACAAGCGCAGAAGAAACAGTATTTTCTGATTGATACAGAAACCAAGGTCAAGAAAAAAGTTAAAGATTCTGCAACAGCAGTAAAATTTCTTGATTCTCTGGCTCAAAGCAACTATTTTTTCACTGAATTGAAAGAAGTTAAAATAAAAGGTGACAGCACTGAAATTTTCTATGATAAAGGAAAAAATTATAATATAACATACGTTTCTCTTTCAGATTCTATTGTCAAAAAACTGAAGACTGAAAAAGAGTTTTTTACCAAAAATTTAGATTCCACCAAAGCGAGAATCAACAAAGTTTACATTGATGATGGTTTTGCATTCAGCCGGTTAAAATCAACTGTAAAGACCAAGAAAAATGGTTATCCGGTAGTTGAATTAGACATTAATAAAAACGATAAACGTACAATTGATGGCTTTGTAATGAAAGGCTACACGAGAGTTCCGAAGCGTTTTGTGAAAAATTTAAACAAAGAATTTAAAGGTAAAACGTACGACGACAAAAATTTGATTGCCGTCAATAAACAGTTTCAGGGGCATCCATTTTTATCGCTTGAAAGGCAGCCTCAGACACTTTTCACCAAAGATTCTACTCAGATTTACCTTTTTATTGAAAAGAAAAAAACGAATACTTTTGATGGAGTCATCGGTTTCGGAAACGATAAAACAGAAAAGTTTACGCTGAACGGAACTTTGAATGTGAATTTCAAAAACATGTTTAACGGGTTTGAAACCATCAATCTTTATTGGCAGCGAAACCCTGATAAAGGCCAGAATTTTGATCTTCAGACTGATATTCCTTATCTGTTTAATTCTAATGTAGGGATGAATATGAAAGTGAATATTTTCCGGCAGGATTCTACTTTTGCCAATGTGAAAGCGTTACCTGCATTTTATTATCACATCAACAACCGGCAAAAAATCGGTTTAAGAGGAACTTTTGAAAATTCAACTATTATCGACAGCCTTTATGTGCAGGGAAAAGATTATAATAAGAAAGGAATCGGGGTTTATTTTGATATGACCGAGCCAAGCGATATTGATCTTTTTCTGTATAAAACAAAAATAAATTTCGGGTACGATTATCTTACAACAACATACACCAAAGAAAACATAAAGTCTCCACAAAATCAGTTTTACTTTTTTGGTGAGCACAATTATCACATCAACGGCAATCACTTTCTAAACATCAAAGCAGAAGGCGCAATGCTCGATTCTAAAATAGATTTTACCGCCAATGAATTGTATCGTTTTGGCGGATGGAATTCTTTGCGTGGCTTTAACGAAAACTCTCTGACCGCTGATTTTTTCTATTATGGAAGCTTAGAATACCGTTATCTCATCGGAAATCAGGCATTTTTTGATGTTTTTGGACAGTATGGTCAGCTCAATAACAAATCTTTGGGAGTAAAACCTAAGCTATACAGCGTTGGGCTTGGTTTCAACTTTTTTATTCCTATCGGATTGATGAGTTTCCAGCTTTCTAACGGAAATGAATTTGGTAATCCATTCAAATTTAATGACATCAAAATTCATTGGGGAATTCTGAGCAGATTCTAAAATTTTCCACTATTTAGAATTATTATAAATTCAATTTTTTCAAACATAATTATTTATGTTTAGCTATTCGTCAATTTCTATAAAAAGCCACTGAATTTAAACCCAATCAAAACCTTATCAAAATAAATTTAATACCAAAATATATTTGTGGTTGAAAATATTTTTTAAGCCAATTGTAAAAAACAGTAACATACTGATTATTAAGCGGTAGCAATGATAAAAATCAACTTTAAAAATTCATTCAATGTTGAATTTTTTATAATTTTGCAGAAAAAAATAATATAAACCTAAAAACATGAATAAGATTACACTACCTATTCTATCTTTTGCTTTCACTGCATTATCTATAACTATCAATGCTCAGGTTGACACAAAGACAGACAGCCACACTATCGGAGTCGGCATTCCTGAAGTTGCACTATTAGACATCGAACCATCTGCGACCAAAAACATTACAATGACTTTTGTAGCACCTACAGAAGCGGGTTTACCAATAACACCACCTGCAGACAATACAAGTCTTTGGCTAAACTACTCTTCTATCAAAGCAGCTGCAGCTCCTGACAACGTTAGAGCAGTTTCTGTAAAGCTGAACGCAGTAATACCAGGTGTGGACATTAAAGTAACTGCTGCTGGAAATACAGGTGTTGGAGCAGGTGCATTTGGTCTTCCTACATCTCAGTTGACACTTAGCGCTTCAGATCAAAACATCATTACGGGTATTGGAAGTGCATATACAGGCACTGGCGCAAACAATGGTCACAATCTTACCTACAACGTTAATTACGGAAGTGCGGTAGGTTCTACAGCCAACTATGCAGATTTGGTAGCAAGCACAACATCTGCCACTGTAACTTACACAATTTCTGACAACTAGAGAATTACACACAAGGGAGAAACCGCTAGTTGGCTTCTCCTTTTTTTAATTCCTAAAACCTTTTACAAATGATAAAACAAATTCTTCTGTTTATCTTTTTTGCTATGCATTTACATTATGTAAAAGCAGGCATTGTAGTAATCAACGGGCTTACCCACACCTACAAAGTAGAAAAAGGACAAGTATACAAAGGTAATATTGAGATTGAAAATACCAGCAGCACTCCTCAGGATGTGAAAATATTTTTTCAGGATCTCAGCTATAATGCAGACGGGGATATATTTTATACCAGCCCGGCAACTGTAAAGCGGTCAAACTCATCGTGGATAAAAATTAACACTAATCTTCTTACCCTTAAAGGCAAAGAAAAAACCACTATCAGATACGAAATCACTGTTCCTAAAGATGTGGCAGAATCTGGAAGCTATTGGAGTGCAATTATGGTAGAGCCCATAGATAAGATCAATCCTCAAGACAATAAACCAGGTGTAAACATCAATTCTATTATTAGATATGCTATACAAATCATTACCGATTATGATTCTGAAAATGCAAAACCTGAACTGAAATTTGAAAGTGTAAAAGTAGACAATGAAGATGGACTCAAAATCCTTAAAATTGCTATTTCCAATAATGGTAATCAATACTGTAGGCCCAATGCAATGGTAGAATTCTATGCCAAAAATGGTGAAAAGATAGGCAACTTCACAAGCATGACCATGGGACTTTTACCAGGAACTTCCAAAATGTTTCATATTAATATCAGCAAAATAACTCCCGGAAAATATTCCGCTGTAATTCTGGCAACTGATGAAGACGAAAACGCATTCGCCCTCAATGTTGAGCTCGAAGTAAAAAATGAATAAAAATTGCTTTCTATATATTTTACTTTTATTCCCTGTAATTTTCTTTTCTCAGAACACTGAGAAAGAGTCTGTCTATAAAGATGAAATTTTGCAACCGGGAACCACAACTTCTGTATCATTTAAAATAGAAAACAATACTTTAGAGCAAAAAAACTATCAGCTTACCGTAGAAACCACAAATGAGAATATTAAACCCATTCTCAATCAAAACGAGATTACCATTTCCCCAGGGCAAAGCTATATTCACATTATTCCCATCAAAATTTCTTTTGATACGCCAAAAGGCTCCTATTCAATATATCTTCATATAAAAGATAGCTCCACCGGTAACCTCCTAACTAAAAATCTTCCATTAGTAATATCCGGAAAAAGAAAACTGTTATTAACCAAAGGAGATTCTCCAGAATATGTAAAAGCGGGAGAAACCATCAGATCGACTATCATTGCCAAAAACAATGGGAATATGTCTGAAAAACTCTTTCTCTCTACAGAAAGAAGCAGCATAATAGAAGGAGATTCTGTAATTGTACTATTGCCGGGAGAGACTAAAATTATTCCTTTAATCAACAACACTAATCCTGATTTGGGTGCCACTGCCTATCAGAATATTTACCTAAACGCCACTACAGAAAATTATCCCATTGAAAAATTAATGGTGTACAATAATGTGAAAATAATACCTGTAAAGCCTACTGATGAGGATGTGTATCATCGCCTGCCAATTATCGCATCTGTAAACTACATAGGGCAGAGCACCAGAGGAGATTACAGAAATGGTTTTCAGGGCGAGCTGTCTGGAACCGGAAGCTTGAGCAAAGATAATTCAGACGTTATACAATTTCATGCCATCACAAAAAATCCGATAGACTTTAACGCTTTTACACCTTACGAAGAGTACTTTATCAGTTACAAAAACAAAAAAATTTCAGCTCATTTGGGAGACAAAGCCTATTCTTCATCTTTACTTACCGAGTTTGCAAGATATGGAAGAGGTGCAGAACTTAATTATCGATTAAAAAAGATTACATTAGGCGGATTTTACAATCATCCAAGATTTTTTCGGGATATTAAAGATGAATACAACGTGTATTCTACTTATCACATCAATAATGAAAGCGAAGTCAAGGCCGGATATTTATACAAAATTCCCCGCACACAAAGAGAAGGTTTTAATACCCATCTACCTTACATTACAGGTAAAACTAAAATTTTAAAATTAATAGATGCTCAAGGGGAGATAGCCTATAGCAAAAATAATATCACCAGCGGTTTTGCATACATGGCTCAGGCACAGGGAAATTTCAATAAAATTACGGCAGGACTAATTTATTTGAAAGCTTCATCAGATTTTTCAGGATATTTTACCAATACCAATTCTCTCACGGCAAACCTTCAGTACCGGGTTTTGGAAAGGCTTACCATCATGGGAAATTACAGACAGGATGCTACTAATTTCAAAAGAGATACTTTATTTGGTGTTGCTCCTTATCAGAAATACCTTCAGGCAGGAGTGGAATTTAAATATTCTAAGAAAGGAAAATTACAGCTGTTAGGCGGTTTTCAAAGGTATCAGGATCGCATGGAAATGAAAAGATTTGATTATAAAGAATCTTTTATAAGAGCTAATATCAATCAGCAATTAGGAATATTTAATATGGGTACAGAAGTTCAGTTTGGGCAAACCGAGAATTATTTAAATGGAATTTCAGGTCAATCAAGATTATATTCCATCAACTTAGGTTTCGAAAAATTTAAAACTTCATTCAATTTTTATGGAAGCTACGCAGAAAACACACGTTATCTTGAGCAAAATCAAAATCAATTCTATTATGGTGCGAGAATTATCAGCAGATTTTCATCAACCAACAGTTTAAGTATTTTTTATCAAAACAATTATATCCCAGAAGATTACTATACAGACCCGAATCTTTTTGAAATCGTGTATCATCAGCAAATATTCAAAAGCAATTCTATAGATTTCTCTGGTCGTTATACATTACAGCGTGGTCAAACTGGTAATAAAGATTTTATAGTTTCATTAAAATATTCTGTCAATATTAATGCGCCGCTAAAAAAGACAGCAGAATACGTAACTTTATCGGGAAATATCTCCAATTTGGGAGTAGAGAAAGTTGATGGGATACGATTATTTCTGGGAAATTATATCTCAATAAGTGATAAAGATGGTAATTACATCTTCAAAAATGTTGCACCTAAATATTACACCCTCGAAATTGACAGATCTACACTTGGTTTAAATAATATTACTGATGTACGCATGCCAGCCGAAGTAGATCTTGTTAACAAAGAGAATATTCTCAATTTCGGAATAACAAATGCGGCTTTAATTCAAGGCGAAGTAATTCTTCATGATGAGGAAAAGCAAAGCAATTTAAGTTTTGTACAGGTTACTGCAAAAAAAGGAAGAAAAAAACAGGAAAGTGTAATCGTTGAAGCTTCACAAGGAGAGCAGGTATTTAGAAAAATTGTTTCAATAAACGAAAAATTTGATTTCACCTATCTCCGTCCCGGAGACTGGAAAGTAAAGATCTACCACGACGGAATGGACAAAAGGTACAAAATTACTCAGGATACTTTTGAATTTACCCTAAAGCCTGAAGAAACAAAAAACATATCTGTAAATATCACAAAAAAGCAAAGAGAAATCAAATACCAACAAGAGCCTATCAAAGTAAGTTACAACGATAATAAAACGAGAAAATGAAATTTAGTTTAAAAATAATAATCTTCATTTTACTGAATTTAAGTTATAGCTTATTTTCCCAGAGTAGAGCCGTGAGTATTACATTACCCACAGTTGCATTACTGGATATTGAGCCAGCAGGAGTCAATATAAATCTAATTTTCGCAGCTCCTACCGAAGCAGGAAATGCTATTACTCCACCAGCGGCAAACACTACCAAATGGCTCAACTATACATCCGCAGTCACTCCCACAGGTACAAGCAGAACAGTAACAGCATTTATAAGCCAAACGGTTCCCGGAATTGATATCAAGTTATCTGTTGCAAATGCTTCCGGAACTGGCTCTGGAGTTTTAGGAACTTCAACTGCATTGTCAGCAGTTACACTTACTAGCAATCCCACAATAATTATTTCAGGAATTAGAGGTGCTTTTACAGGAAACGGAATAAATAACGGGCACAGGTTAACGATTTCTGCAGTTACAGGAACCTATGCCAATATTACCTCAAGCAGTCCTTCTTTAGTAGTAACTTATACAATCAGTGATTAAAAAGGAAAACATGAAAGAAAACAAAACTTTTACACTCACAAAAACAGCCTTTCTTTTATTGAATTTGATTTGTCTCTATACTTATGCCCAAACTATTACTGTAGGTGGCAGTGACTGGACTGTACCTGGCACTACACTAACCGAAGCTGGGACAGATTACTCAGGAACAACAGAAAGTATCAACACCAGCCAGATTACCATCACCGGAACAATACCTATCGGTCTTTTGACCAGTTCATCAAGAGTTTCAGTAAGTCAAACCAATGTCAACTGGAACAGCGCCCTGAATCTTGCAGTTCGCAGAACTGGTCCTGGCATACCTTGCAATAACTGTACAATAGAAGAAAATACACTCAATGCTTATACAGCAATTAATCAGGCTGGATCCACAAGTTTTATGGTTTTGCGGATAAACGGTTTATTGGCAAGTGGCACTTATTCAAACATTCCAGTCCAGGTACGTATTTCAGGCATATCAGTTAAAGTACCGGCAGCAGCATATCAAGCAAATATTGTATTTACAATTGCTGCAAATTAAGATTTACATTCAAAAATTCCTTTATCTAACATTCAAAGAATAAAAAATTGAATTCTCTTTTCAGGAGCTTATTCCGGCTATCCGCTCATACTCCTCGCACCAAAGCTCCCACCCGCATAACCCGTCAGCTTTCCAACGCCTGCTGTGGGGTATCCGCTGCTATCCGGGCTAGTCACAAGTGAGATAAGAAGGAGTATTTTACATTGGTAAAAGCTGAGATTCGCCAAAAAATAACTGCAAACCGGTAATAACATAAAAC